>CP016490.1:608415-1216830 GCA_002966495.1 Halomonas sp. GFAJ-1 | reverse complement strand
TACGAAATGCACGTCGTTAAGGTCTAGCGCTTCACATATCTCGTTTACATCGAGGGCATAGCCTTCCAGCGTACTATAGCGTGATTCACTAAAAGCGGATGCTTGCGAATGACCTGACCCTACATAGTCAAATAACACTAGCGTGTAGCGCTCTTTTAACTGGGGAGCGATATATTTCCACATATTTTGATCACAGCCAAAACCATGGGCT
The DNA here is from genome assembly GCA_002966495.1 of Halomonas sp. GFAJ-1. NCBI lineage: Bacteria > Pseudomonadati > Pseudomonadota > Gammaproteobacteria > Oceanospirillales > Halomonadaceae > Halomonas > Halomonas sp. GFAJ-1. The sequence goes on along the minus strand of CP016490.1, from coordinate 1,216,619 downwards.
AGCATTAGTGTTTTCTCGCCAGTCCCTATAATCGTTACATTATTGCGAAGCATCACTTGCTCTTTCGATAACACGCTAACATCACTCCCTTACGTCAAATAACATCACGGTTAAATTTCTTTTTGAATCCTTGCTGATGCCACTTATCCATCCAGCCTGGCAAGTCTTGAGCAGGCATAGGGTGAGCAATAAAATACCCCTGCCCACACTCACAACCAAACTCAATAAGCTGTTGGCCATGTGCTAGCGTCTCAACACCTTCGGCAACCACATCACACTCGAATGCTCGCGCAAAACCAATCACTCCTTTTAGGATGGCTCGGTCACCGGTACTGGTCAGCATGTTCTGCACAAAGCTACGGTCAATTTTGAGCGTATCAACCGAGAGGTCTCTGAGATGGCTTAAAGAAGAATAGCCTGTGCCAAAATCATCTAGCGAGATTCGGATTCCCATCACTCTGCAAGCATTCAGCACGGAGTAGACATGCCCCACGTCTTCGATAGTGCTTGTTTCAAGCACTTCAAGCTCAAGCCGATGCTTAGGTAGGCTTGGAAAATCCGCAAGTATGTTGCTTAAATCATGAAGAAAGTGGGAGTTCTGCAAATGATACCCGTCGATATTAACGCTGACGTGTACATCTAGGCCCTGTTGGAGCCAGGTTTGCAGCTGGCGAAGTGCACTGGTAATAACCCAGCGCCCTAACGCTATGCCCGTAGAAGTGTTAGTGAGCACGGGCAAAAAAGTTACCGGTGCCTTTAACCCTTCACTGGGGTGGTTCCAGCGTATGAGAGCTTCAACCCCCAGCACTCTCCCGGTCAGCATGTTGATCTTAGGTTGGTAGTAAAGCTCGAACTCGTTAGCCTCCATGGCCGCTTTAATAGCAGCTAGTTCTGACTGTTTACTTTGTTGAACGTGTTCATTGTCCACATTAAATAAGCAGATTTGATTCTTGCCTGACAGCTTAGCTTGATACATCGCTTGGTCAGCTTGTCGAATCAAGTGATCCGGCTCAACCTCTTTCGACTGCGGGTATAACGTAACGCCGATACTGGCTGAAAGCGTTAACAATACGGAGTCTATCTCAAAGGGCTCAGCAAGCTTGTTAATCAGCCGCGAAAGCGACTCCTCTACTAAGCGCGCACTAAAGCGACCATTTAAAAAAATAACGAACTCATCACCGCCAAAGCGGGCGATTACGTCATCACTTCTTAGATTACTGGCTAAACGCGTGGCGACGAGCTGAATAACCTTGTCACCCGCATGATGCCCATAGCGGTCATTGACCTCTTTGAAGCCATCAAGGTCCACAAACGCAAGCGCAAATGCCATATCATCTTTTTTTTGTTCGATAATTTTCTGATCAAGATGCTTCGCCATAGCAGTACGGTTAGGCAGGCCCGTCAACTGATCCGTATCAGAGATCCTACGCAGTAAAGACACCTTCTGCTCAAGCAGCTGCTTGGTTTCCGTCAGCTCTTCAAATAATCGATCAGAGCGGCGGGCACTGCTAATACTCCAGAAAAATTTTCCGTTAGCGCTATCATCGCACAAAATACTAACCACTATCGGCAAAGCAGTGTTGCAGTGGCTCACCATACACAGCCGGATTTCATGGCACTTTTTTTCTCGCACCAAAATAGGCACTAAATAAGTGTCATACATAATCTGTGACGCTTTACTCAGCAAGGTAAACAAATCGGCGCCCAACAGCTCATCGGTTGAATAGCCGTGATACTCCTCAAGATAGCGGTTGCAGTAAAGAATGCGTCGCTTACTGTCGGTAATCATGCATCCCACTGGGAACGTATCGAGCGAAAATTGGTTGGATGTGTACATGATCGACCTTGGACAATGTCACGATGATTCATAGTAAACTCTCTATAGTTCCATATAGTCCCTGATAATTAGCTAGGTTGCTATTTTTATGGCGTAACCAATTGGTACTGCCTAAAAAAGATATCTAACCTAAGTAGCTAAACGTAGCTTAGTGTATTAGTGGTATCGCGATTCTCTCAAAGGGTGAACATTTCGAGAGAGTAATAGAGTGACAACGGCGCCTTTTGATAGGCGCCGTTGTCACAGTAGTGTAAGTCGTTAGATGCTTAGATGGATGCTTAATCGCCAGCGACTACTTCACCATAGGCCCTAAAAATCGGGTTTCGTTAGCACTTATTATCGAAGGGTCACCTAGCGCGATGAAGCGCAACTCGACAGGGTGGCTAGGCTGTGTCAGGTCAGCTGCATCTGCCGTTAAGGCGACCCTTAAGCTGCGTGTCTCGTTAGCGCCTACCTCTATGGTGTCCATCCCCTGCAAGCGCAGCCCCGGCAACCCCGATACTGATAACGCATAGCGATGTGTCTGGCTATCTTGATTACGCAATGTCAAATTGTAGTAATTGATAATGCGCCCCTCCGCCGTGCTTTCAAACAGCGTTTGACGGTCCCGAACTACGTCAACATCAATGGGTACACGGGTATTCAAAAAGTCGACGAGCAGCACCACCATGGAGAGCAGCGCTACGGCATACACAAGCAGCTGAGGGCGCCAGAAGCGTGTCAGTTGACCCTCCAGCGCACGTTCTGTGGTATATCGGATAAGCCCAAGCGGTTTGTCAATGCGCGTCATCACACTGTCGCACGCATCGATACACGCGGCACAGCTAATACATTCGTACTGCAGGCCATCACGAATATCGATACCTGTCGGACAGACCTGAACACACAGCTCACAGTCGATGCAGTCGCCAGCGCGGGATGTCTCTGTGCCCGTCTGGGGGTGTTTGCGGCGCGGCTCACCGCGGACGGCATCATAAGAAACGATCAGTGTATTGGCATCAAACATTGCCGACTGAAAACGCGCATAAGGGCACATATGCAGGCATACCTGATGGCGCAGCCAGCCCGCGTTAAGGTACGTAAAAACCGTGAAGAAGCCGACCCAAAATAGCGCCCAGGGGTGCGCCGTCAGGCTGACAACATCCACTACCAATTCTCTAATCGGCGTAAAGTAACCGACGAAAGCAATCCCCGTTGCCAAGGCAATGAGCAGCCAAGCCGTATGTTTAAGGCTCTTGCGCCATAGCGTCACCAAACGCCGCGGCGCTTTATCCCGGCGTTTGCGACGATGCCGCGGCCCCTCCAAGCGGTGCTCAAACCAGATGAATAGAAACGTCCAAACGCTTTGCGGGCAGCTATAGCCACACCACACACGCCCAGCCACCACGGTGATCAAAAACAGGCCGAACGCGCACAGCACTAATATCCAGGTCAGCAAGATAAAGTCCTGTGGGTAAAACGTCGCCGCAAACAGATGGAACTCTTGGGCAGACAGGTCAAACCATACCAGCGGCCTATCCCCCCAATTAAACCATGGCAAACCAAAATAGAGGGCCATTAACAACCAATTTGAGCGGCGCCGGATGCGCTGAAAAAAACCACCTATTTCTCGTACATAAATATGCCCAAGCGTGGGGGACTTATTAGGGGAAGGAGGGTTGCTAGAAGCGTAGTGACGGGAAGCATCAGACGAAGGTGAGTGATGCTCAACCGCTGCCTCAGCGGTTAGGTTGTGCAGTGGAATGCGTTGCGTCATACCGATATCCAGAAAAAAAGGAGTGGAGGTCTAGACGGTCGAGGGGCGTCACCGATGATTAGCCACTACTATCTCCACTAAGCCGGATGACAAACAGGCGCAGTTTTAGAGAAATATTGCGGATCAGTTGAGGCATTCCCGCCTATAAACCTCCATCTGATATGCTTTTTATTGCCTGAGTTGAGCCTGTTTTAAATTTTTCAACTGCGTCACAGTGGTACTTCCCTACCGCAAAGCGTTACGCCGTGCTACCTAACACTGTGCTAAACAGACGGTTTATCCCATGAAACGCTACGAACAATTTGCCGATGAGATAGCCGCGCTAATTCGCCAGGGTGTCCTGGGCCCTGGGGAGCGCATTCCTTCCGTTCGTCAGGCCAGCCTCCATCATGGCATTAGTCCATCCACGGTGTTTCAGGCTTACTACTTACTTGAAAACCGCGGCCTCATCACCGCGCGGGCACGCTCAGGCTATTTTGTTCGTGAGCATGCTCGGCGCCTGCTGGGCGAACCACGTGTGACGTTGCAGCCCACCGCCCCAGCGGACGTAAAAGTAAGTGAGCTAGTATTCTCAGTACTCGATTCGCTGCAAGACGACCAAACAGTGCCTTTTGGGTCCGCATTCCCCAGCCCTGAGCTGTTTCCGCTCTCTCGATTGAGCACTAGTATGTCCCGGGGGCTACGTGCTCTTTCGCCCCAGCAGGTGGTGGCCAATATGACAACGGGGCATATCGACCTCTGTCGACAAATTGCGCTGCGCTACATGCTGGGCGGTATTACTCTGCCTATGGAGGAGTTGGTTATTACCAACGGTGCAATGGAAGCGCTCAATCTAGCTCTACAGTGCGTAACCCAACCAGGCGATTTAGTAGCGGTTGAGTCCCCGGCTTTTTATGCCAGCCTGCAAGTCCTAGAGCGGCTGAAATTGCGTGCGGTGGAAATTCCGGTTCATCCGCGGGAGGGCATCGACCTTGAGGTGTTAGCAGAGCGAATGGCGTCGCTACCTATCAAAGCCTGTTGGTTTATGAGCCATCTACAAAACCCGCTCGGTGCCAGCCTAAGTAATGAGCGAAAACAGACCCTTTGCCAGCTGTTAAAACAGCACCAAGTCCCCATGTTAGAGGATGATGTGTATGCCGAGCTTTATTTTGGAAGCAAGCCCCCTACCCCAGTAAAAGCCTATGATGATGAGGGGCTGGTTATTCACTGCAACTCGTTCTCGAAGTGCTTGGCACCCGGCTACCGCGTTGGCTGGGTAGCCGGTGGCCGCTACGCCAAGGCCGTTGCTCGGCTGAAGCTAATGACAACCATCTCGCCTTCCGTGCCCGCCCAGGCAGCCATTGCCGATTATTTGCAGCACGGCGGTTATGATCGCCATTTACGTAAGCTTCGCCACGCTTTAGAAGCCCAACAAGGCAGCATGCTGGCAGCCGCAGATCGTTACTTCCCCACCCAAACGCGTATCACTCGCCCTGATGGCGGCTACTTTTTGTGGGTAGAGCTTCCTGAGACAGTAGATTCACTGCGCTTATTTAACATGGCGCTCGATCATGGCGTTAGCTTAGCGCCCGGCCCGATTTTTTCAGCAACACAGCAGTTCCGGCACTGCGTACGATTAAGCTATGGCCACCCGTGGAACACACGCAGCGAACATGGCATGGAAACGCTAGGGCGGCTATTAACCCTGTTCTAAGCCCTGCTGTTATGTGGCTATTTCAAGCGTGCTTCTCAACTGATACGGTTTTCATGTATTTGTGCTCTATGACGACTTTCATACCGTTCTAAGTTCATGATGGAGCTAGTGAGCTGAACCCGCCAATAGTCTTACGTTGTCTGGTCAACGTATTAGGGTTTGAACCATGGGTTATGATCAGTTTTCTCAAGATGCTTAGCGCTACTTTACGACTAGCCGCCATCGAACAATGTTCACCGGATTAGCCTATGCCCGTTGACCTGCAAGCACTCTACCCCAAGCTAGTTCACTTGATGCTGGACACGGTCTTCGTGGTTGACGGAGACAATCAGATTCTCTTTGTGAGTGACGCTTGCGAGTCGCTGCTTGGCTACCGTGCGGATGAGCTGGTCAGCACCTTAATCACCCGTTACATGCACCCTGAGGATCTCGCGCTCACCAAAGCGTCCATTGTGCGCGTCATGAGCGGCCAGCCTCACGTTGATTTCCGCAACCGCTACCTCCGCAAGGATGGCAGTACGGTGCACATTTTATGGTCTGCTCGCTGGTATGAAGACAAGGAAGTGCGTATCGGCGTAGCCCGGGACGTCACGGCCCTCGTACAAGCTGAAGATGAATTACGTTTTCTCGCGCATCACGACCCATTAACGAAGCTAATCAATCGATCGCTCTTTTATGATCGATTAGTCTCCGGCTTGAGCACAGCCCGGCGTCACCAGAATAGCCTCGCGGTACTTTTCCTGGATGTGAATGACTTCAAAACGATAAACGATACCTATGGACATGCCATAGGGGATGGGGTGCTCTGTGCGGTGGCGCAACGACTAGAAAGTTGCCTACGTGAAACGGATAGCGTCGCGCGGATGGGCGGCGATGAATTCACGGTACTGCTGACGGATATCCCCTCGATGGAAGCCGTGACACACAAGATAGAGCAGATTCTCACCGTCTTGGCCGAGCCGCTGGGCGCAGAATTCGGTGAGATCAGCATGCCATCTTGCAGTATCGGTGTGGCGTGCTACCCCGCCGATGGGGACGATGCGGACACGCTGCTCAGGCATTCAGATAGCGCGATGTACACTGCCAAAAAGCGCCGGTAAAACGCCCATCGTGCTAGTGGGGCATCCCGCTGATAACCAGCAACAAAAGGGCGTTCGCCCCAGGCCATCTGCTACGCAGGGGATGAAACCGACTCGGTTCCTGGCGGCGTTTCTGCGCCAAACTGCAGCGCCGCCAAATGACGATACAGCGGGCTCGTATTGATCAGCTCTGCATGGGTGCCTGATGCTACAAGCCGCCCCTCTTTCAGTACCAGCAGGCGATCCGCGTTAATCACCGTGGCTAGCCGGTGGGCAATCACAATACTGGTGCGCCCCTGCATTAATCGATCTAGCGCCTGCTGGACAAGGCGCTCGCTCTCCGCATCCAACGCACTGGTCGCTTCATCAAGCAGCAGCACGGCCGGGTTTTTAAGCAGCGCGCGGGCAATCGCGAGCCGCTGGCGCTGGCCGCCGGAAAGCTGCACGCCGCCCGGGCCAAGGGGCGTATTAAACCCTTGGGGAAGCGCGTTGATGAAGTCGATGGCGCTGGCATCCTCCACCGCCGCACGTAGCCTTTCATCACTTGCCTCAGGGCAACCGTAGCGGAGGTTCTCCGCCACCGAGCCACTAAACAGCACGGGTTCTTGAGCCACTAACCCCAAGGCGCTGCGCAAGATGGCAGTATCTAACCTACGAATATCAACGCCATCCAACGTGACGCGCCCCTGGTCAGGGTCGTAAAAGCGAAGCAGTAGCCCCAGCAGAGTACTTTTTCCCGCGCCGGAGGGCCCGACAACGGCCACGCGCTCTCCGGCCTGAATGTCCAGGTCAAAGCCGCTAAGGGCCGGTGTTTCCCGCCCGGGGTACGTGAAGTGAATATTTTCTAAGGCGATCTCACCGCGCGTGGGGGGTGGCAGTGCCACTGCGTTGGCTGGGGACCGTATGGTGGGCTGGGTGTCCAGCAGTTCCAGCAGCCGCTCTGCCGCCCCCGCAGCGCGCTCCACATCACCCGCCACCTCAGCCAAGGTAGCTACCGCCCCCGCCGCCAGCAGCGCGTAAAATATAAAGGCCGATAGCTCACCAGCACTCATTGTTCCGGCCAATACCGCCTGCCCACCCTGCCAAAGCATTAAGCCAACGCCGCTGAACACCACCAACATTGCAACGCCGGTGAGCCAGGCGCGCTGTTGAGTGCGTGCCACCGCGCTACTAAATGCCTGCTCAACACGCTGACCATAGCGAACTTTATCAACGGCTTCATGGTTAAACGCCTGGAGTGTTTGGAGGCCACTGAGTGCCTCTTCAGCATAGCGACCAAGCTCCGCCACGCGGTCTTGGCTAGTGCGCGAAAGCCGTCGCACGCGGCGGCCATACCACACAATAGGCAGTAGCGTGGCGGGAATACCCACAAGCACCATTGCCGAAAGCCACGGCTGGGTCATCAGCATGAGCGCCACCGCACCCACCAGCATGACCAGATTACGCAACGCCAGCGAAATGGATGAACCAAACAAGCTTTGCAACACGCTGGTGTCAGCGGTAAGCCGCGACGCAATTTCCCCCGCTGCACGGCCATCACTGGCACTCTCGAAAAAGCTCGGCTCCAGGCTAAGCAAATGATCAAAAACACGCTGGCGAAGATCTGCGGCCAAGCGCTCCCCAATCCAGGTCACTTGGTAGTAGCGCAGCGCTGATGCCATCGCCAATAGCGCCACCACGCCTAACATTAGCCCCAGCGTTTTGGCCAGTGCGCGTGAGTCTGCTGCCATAAAGCCATTGTCAATCACCAAGCGCAGCCCATTGCCTAACAACAGTACGCTGCCCGAGGCGAACAGTAACGCCATGCCTGCCAAGGCAAGACGCAAGCGATAAGGGCGCAGGAGTCCTAATAACCGAAGCAACACACGGCGGTTGGGGTACTGGCTCATAAGGGCAAAGGCTCGGTAATAAGAAGCGGCTTTTGACCATAGCAGGCAACAGGGTGGCATGCAGCCGACGATTGCGCTGGAGCGCGCTTTTGTCACTGCTGGGTTACGAGACCAAGGGGTGCTAAAGTGAATGAAAGTGCTTCTATCAAGGTAAACAATCGCACCAACTTGTGACCGTGCAACCCCCTTTAAACCCGCCCGCTATAAAGGCCAAAATTATGACAGCCCCCATAAAACCAACGCCTCCTTCACCCACGCCCCTGCGGCTGCCCTGCCGTGGCTGCTTAGCCGACTGTGCAAATTATGCGACCTGTGAAGGCAAGCCATGGCGGAAAACGGCGATAAAACCCTGACGTCACCAGAGCTGCCGATTTGGCTTCAATAGTTCCTTCGACCGCACAACGTGAATCAGAAGCGCCTTAGGACGCGCTGGCCTCTTGGTCAACGGGTTCCTCAAGGGGTTCGCCATTTTCATCCAGCAGTTGTTGATCGTACGCAGCCTGGAGGCCCGTCTCTTCAGCAACCGGCTGCTCCTCTTGCTCGTGGGGTGATTCTTCTTCCGCAGCTTCTTCTACCAAGTCCGCCCAGTAATCAATATGGCCTGGGTAAGCGGGCGATATAATCGCTATCACGATACCCACTACCGCGAATACTGAGAACGCATAAGCGTAACCAAAGCCATCTACCAGTAAGCCGACCACAGGGGAACCTGCCGCTTGCCCCAGCGCACAGGCCATAAAAGGCAACACCGGCCCCATGGCAAGCCGCCCCGGCAATAGCCGAATGCCCGTCATCAGATAAAGCCCGGTTAAGCTCATATAAGCAAGGCCAAACACCATGGCCGAAAACATCGCCAACGCTAAATAACTTGGGCTAGCCGCCAGCAACACTAAGCTTGAAGAGAGCATCATCAGCATTAATGCTTGCGTAATAGGTGGGTTATTGCGGTCAGCCAAATCACTCACGACGGCACCCCCAAGCCCAGCAAGCCCCACGGCAAACCAGAGCCAACCCGTTTGGTTTGGCGGCAAAGCGCCAAGAGTAACGACCAAATCGGGGGCAAAAAGCCAGTATGGTGCCGCCACAAAGCCCATAGCAAAGGCAAATAGTGAAAGCCGGATAAGGCGCGACCACTGCAGTCGCGTAATCGGCGGTGGTGGTGCAGCATTCGCTGGCACAATTCGAGAGACCGAGGGAATAAAGTACCATGCGGCAACAACCCCAAAGCCCGCTAACACGGCAAAGCTTGAGTAGGTAAAACGCCAGGCATCCGCCAGGAAGACGACGGTAGGCACTGCGACGATAATGCCAACACTGGTGCCTGCATTCATGATTGAGCTGACACGGCCATGCATCGTTCGACTCACCAACGCCTGCATAGCAGCGGTCAGTGCGGGCATCATCAACCCCGTGCAGATGCCGCAGATGAACACACCCACACCGAGCGACAACGCACTGGTTGACTGGCTTATGACAACAAGCCCTGCCACCCCAATGCCACCAGAAAGTACCGCCAAGTTACGCGCACCAAACCGGTCTGCAGCCAGTGGGGCAACCAGCGTGGCCAGCACAAAACTAATGAACGGCAGTGCCCCAATAATGCCCACCAAGTACGCGGTCAGGTTCAGTTCAGCGCTAATGGAAGGCACAAACAAACCAAACGCAAAGCGCGCAAGCCCATAGCTAATCGCGACCAGGGCTGCCCCAAAAAGAGCAAACCCCATATTAGACATAGTCTTCATACTGGGTCCTCAACGGCCGTGTGCTAGCGCCATTTTCTCAATGACACCCTTCACAAGCAATGCAGGAAATTCGCTAAATTATTCCCCCTTCAAACTGCTAAAAAGAAGTACCTAAGCATTAATAGTTCAAGCCCACAACGAGTCGGTTAACCCATTTGATCAATCGGTTAAAATCTAGACAGCTTCACACTACGCTGGACTACAACCCCCAACGGCGGCACAGTGCAATAGTTACGCCCCACACAAGAGAAAAGGTCACCGTCGAATGTCTGAGCACGACAATGTATATGAAAGTATCGCTACGCGTATGAACGGCTTCTTATATCGCTGTCGAAACGACGAACACTACACGATGCTGAATCTGACGGGCCGGGTAAAAGACCTGACTGGGTATACGGTTGAGGATTTGCTAAACAATCGCCACCAATCCTATGTAGAGCTGATTTATCCTGATGACGCTGCGGCGCTTGACCAGGCTATCGAAAAAGCCATTGATGCCAAGCAAAACTGGCAAGCCGACTACCGATTAAAAAATAAAGACGGCAGCCTGCGCTGGGTAAGTGAGTATGGCGGCGCAGTTACAGATGAAAACGGCACCGTTATCTATTTGGAAGGTGTGGTCACCGATATCCAGGCACGGCGTCAAAACGAGGAACGGCTTGCGACAATTAGCCGTGGAATCGCCTCAGAAACCGAACAAATTGTACATACGTTAAAAATGCTGCGCTTATTGAGCATCAACGCCGGCATAGAGGCTGCGCGTGCTGGCGAGGCTGGTAAAGGGTTTGCTGTAGTAGCTGATAACGTACGAAAACTTGCTGACGACACGGGCAGCTCCGCCAAAAACATATCTAAGCTGATGAATGAATTAGATAACAGGTAGGTAGAGCGAAATGCCTCTCTTACAGCGCCTATCACTATTTAAAGCCATTGGTTTATTAAATAATAAAAACACACTTAATAACCGAGATTGAAAGTCTAACCAAAAGGCAATAACGCAAAAACCCCGCACTTGGCGGGGTTTTAAGCTTACCGATCTAGTCGGTAGCTAATATCGTGATATGGGGTTTATTCCATAACCTTGATATTAGAAGCTTGAAGGCCTTTTTGGCCCTGGGTGACGTCAAAAGAGACCTTTTGACCGTCTTGCAGGGATTTAAAGCCGTCTGCTTGAATTTCGGAGAAGTGTGCGAACAGATCGTCGCCGCTAACTTCAGGAGAAATAAAGCCGAAGCCTTTAGTGTCGTTAAACCACTTTACGGTACCAGTTGCCATGATCGAAATCCTCGATTTAGCGAAATTAATGCCGGGGAAATACCCGAGTTACAGAGGGTAGAACAAGAAACTTTCACCAGGCTCAACGCTAAAATGCTTCGATACTGCTGACAACGTTCGACTTGCTAACCAACTACAGGCAGTCTGCGCTTCTATATCACTCGCGTCAACAGCAAATACATAAATGTTTTTATACGCTAGATAATTATATTAATTTCCAGGCATTAACCCATGAATTAAAACAATAAATACAGCACATCCTTATGCTGTACGTTAATCACAAACTACGTATTAGCTTTTAAACGTGCCAATACGTTCTCTTTAGACATATTTTCACGTTCAGCATAGAGTGCCAATTCATCGGTCACCTGGGCGCCCAATGCTTCTTCAAAGGCTTCGCGGTTAGCGTTGGCTGCGTAGGCGTCATTTTGTGCACCGCCCAAGTTAGACTGGAAAATGCCGGCGGCGCTCACCGGTAGAAAGTCCTCATAGGTGATGGGCTGTGCTTCCACCAAACCTTGTTCTACCAGCGCATCCATATTTTTCTCAACGCTGCCGTTAAAGGCTCGGCCAGTATCGGTCAGGTGATAGTGAAAATAGGCCAGCTGCTGGTGCCGAATCGCCTCGTCATTATCAGGAAATTCAGCAAACACCTTATTCATTACCGCCTGGTGGTCGTCGTTACCCAGGCCTGCGGTTTGTTTTCGTCCTTCATTAAGTAGACGGTCATAAAGGGCACGACCCTTCGGTGTTAGCGCCATACCACGCTGCTCAATTTCACCAAAGCGTGCTGTGTGAGTCCCCTGCGTATCGCCAGCAAAGCGGATAGACTCCTCAAGCGCTTTAAAACTAGTTTGGCGGAGCAGAATTGAGCTCTCACGACGCGGAGGCCCCTCAATCACCGCTTTAGGATTCATACCCATTTCCGGCATACGGCGCTGAACTTCATCAATGTCTAAGGTGCGCGGCGTGAGATGATTAATATGCGGCCCCTTAAAGCACACCACATCGGCAATCAGGCGGTGCTCATCGTGTAGTGCTTGGTACGTGTCTAGATCTACCGTGGCATCTTGGTGCCAACGGAAAGTTTCAAGCGCTTCCTTAACGAACTGATCCGCCTCTTCACTGGTTAACCCGCCCTGGCTTTCATGGCGCTCAATTAGCTCGCGCACCGTAGGGGTAAAAATATCCCGCTTCGCCAAAATGGCTGCTGCGCGCTGGCGCAGTGCTTCGCTTTCGATAAGCTCTAAACGCAGTAGCGAGGTAAAAACACGGAAAGGATTCCGCGCCAAAGCGTCATCTTCGATAGGCCGGAAAGCGGTTGAATGAACCGGCACCCCCGCTTCAGAAAGATCGTAATAGCCCACCGGATACATGCCCATCACGGCAAACAGGCGGCGCAGCATGGAAAGCTCCTCGGCGGTTCCCACGCGAATGGCCCCATGGCGTTCTACGCTCAAACGAGCCAACTCACCCTGCGCTTCCAGGCGGCGTTGCAGCTCAGGCTGTTGGCTAAGGGTTTCTTGGTTAACCCGCTCGACAAGTTCAAGAAGCGTACCGTACTGCGGCACTTCGGCTTGATACATGGCCGACATAGCTTTAGAGAAACGGTCGCGAACATCATTGGTTGAAAGAAGGTCTGTTTGGGTCATGTTATGGCTCTCAATGTCCGTTTAATACACTTATCAAAACAAGTACACGTGACGGATCACAAACGAAAAAAATAGCCGAATGCATGCCTAACAGGAATGTATACTCAACATTTGAGATATAAGCACTGCTCGTTACTGCTCCACTCCTCGCCGGGGTGGTGAAACATCAAGACAGTGCATAAATCAGCAGGAGCATTTTGTTTGGCATCTCGTAACCTTCCCTCAACGGCGGCAATGCAGTGCTTTGAAGCCGCGGCACGGCATATGAGTTTCACTCGTGCAGCCGATGAACTGAGCCTCACACAAAGCGCGGTAAGCAAGCAGGTCGCTCATCTTGAAACACTGCTGCAGCACAAGCTTTTTCGTCGCGTAAGGCGAAGCTTGCTGCTGACGCCTGAAGGCGCCATCTTTCTTAGCGATGTTCGCAAAGTGCTCACTCAAATTGAGATGTCGGCCCACACCATTATGACCTTTAGCGGGAATAGTGAGGTGCTGAAAATTGCGACGCTGCCAAGTTTTGGCAGCCGCTGGTTAGCCGATAAATTGCCCGCTTTTTTAGCCACTAACCCCGGCATTAGCTTGGAGTTTCATGACCGGGTAAAAGACTTTGATCTTGAGCAGCAAAATATCGACATCGCCTTTTTTTACGGTCATGGCAGTTGGCCTAGCCTTGCCTGCCATAAATTATTCGATGAAGAAATGGTGGCGGTTGCCGCCCCTGCGCTGTTGGCTCAACACCCCGTTCACACGGTGGATGACTTAGCACAACTACCGTTACTCCACCTCTCCACCCGCCCGGATGCTTGGCATCACTGGTTTGCAGGCCAAAAAATTACTACGGATCGCAGCTATCACGGTACACGCTTTGAGACGTTTACCATGCTGGTGCGAACCTCCATGGCGGGCGGCGGCGTTGCATTAGTGCCCCGCTTTATAGTCGATGAAGAGCTCACCGCCGAACGGCTAACGCTTGCTTGGCCGCATAAAAGGCTCAGTGAGAGCGCTTATTACCTGGTGTACCCAGAACACCTAGGAGAACTAGCAAAGGTAAGGCGTTTTGTAGACCATATAATGCAGGCGTGTTGATCGTTTAAACGTAACGCTGGGGGCCTAGGCCCCCAGCGATGTGATACCCCTAACGTTCAGCGTTTTGCTGAATAATCAGAAATGCCACTCTAGATTAAACGTCATGGCATCAGTATCTACACCGGGCTTGTCGTGGTTGCCACATTTATTACGCCAATACTCATAGCCAACACCTGCCCATAGAGAGTTTTCCGCCCCCCATGCAACCTGCCCTACATCCAGCATTAGTGAGGTGCGCATTAACTGCTCAGGTTTGGTCGAGTCACCAAAGTAGTCGTCACCTTTCGCACCGTTGTAGCTATAGAAGCCTTGAAATTTTAGCGGTAACGCAGCGGCTTCAAACGGTAGCCCCCAAGCCAAATTGATTTGGTAATAAGGATCAAAGGAGATGCTGTTTTGGTTTTCCGGTAGCCCACAGGGCGGTAGGCCGCAATGGTTCCACTCACGGCTATAGAACAGGCTTAGGTCGACAAAGCCACGCGGTACGTCAAACTTAAACGTTGGCCCAACCAGCAGTTGGCGCTTACGCGGCGCAAAGCCGGTGTTTTTGGTGTTTAGGTCAAACCCAGAGGTCAGCGCCATATCCCTCACTGGCCCGAACGCGAGCGGTTCATCAAATACCTCCCCAGCATGAAGTTGATGACGGTAGGCCAGGTACGCTTCTGTTGCCCCTGAATCACTGTTATTGGCAGGGTCGTCACTGCTGGATTGAAGAACATCTAAATTGAAAAAGTTTTGGCCTAGTGAATAACCACTTACATGGGTGAACTGGAGAATATGCTTCTCCACATTCTCGGGGTTATTAGGCTCCGTAAACTGTGTTCCATAGCGATACCCCACAAACGTATCGCTCCATGTCGCCGCATGGGCACCTGCCGACATACCGCCAAGAAGCGTGACCACTGATACATACTTAGCCACTGCACGGTTTCTCTTCAACATGCGAAAACCTCGTTTGTTTGATTTTGTTTTTAGACGCATTTTTCAACGCCGCGAATGCTTCTGCTGGCGTGAACAACCGTTTTTTTTTGCGATAACGGCATTACTTAGAGTACATTTAGCTATATTTCTTGTATACAATAAGAAAGACAAAAACATACAACTGGAGCATACGATGCCGCACACTTTAAACGCCGCCCGTCCTAGCAGCCTCGGTTTAGAAGCCTTTCTTGCCCACTACGGTGATATCTTTGAACACTCGCCATGGGTAGCAGAAACTGCCTGGAAACAGGGCCTTACCACCCAGCATGATGATGCCGACGTATTGGCAGACACCATGGGAGCAGTGCTTCGCAACGCAGCTATCGATGAACAAATTGCCGTTATCCGCGCTCACCCTGACCTCGCAGGAAAAGCCGCCTTGGCCGGCGAGTTAACTCAGGACTCCACCCGTGAGCAAGCAGGTGCCGGGCTAGACCAGTGTTCGGCTGAAGAGTTTGAGCGCTTCCAACGGATGAATCAGGCTTACCAAGATAAGTTTGGCTTTCCCTTCGTCATTGCCGTTAAAGGGCTTGATCGCCACGCCATTCTCGCTGCGTTCGAAACGCGTCTTGAAAACGACGCAGCGACTGAACGTCAAACCGCCATTGACCAAATCATTCAAATAGCGCGCTTTCGCCTGCACGTGCGTGCTGAGATGGCAGAGTAAGTTTTCATACACTCAATTTTTCAAATACTTACTACTCGCACGCTTAGCATGACTGCTTTTCCCACAGCCTGAACGGAGACCACCCTTCAGGCTGTGAGGCTTACCCTTTATCGTCATTCGGAGAGACCTCTATGAGTCTGGAGACAAGAGAAGATCTCGATACAGTCGAAACCACGGAGTGGCTGGACTCCCTGGAATCGGTACTGGATCGTGAGGGCGAAGATCGTGCCCGTTACCTGATGACCCGCCTGGCGGATCGCCTGCGCCGGGATGGGATGAAGGTACCCTTCTCGGTGACGACCCCGCACCGCAACACGATTCCGGTTCACCGCGAAGCGCCCATGCCTGGCGATTTGTTCATGGAGCGTCGTATCCGCTCTTTGATTCGCTACAACGCCATCGCCCAGGTGATTCGTAACAACCGCGCTAACCCGGGTCTGGGTGGCCACATTGCCAGCTTCATGTCATCAGCAACGCTTTATGACGTTGGCTTTAACCACTTTTTCCGCGCCGCTAAGGATGACTTTGCGGGCGACCTGATTTACATCCAGGGGCACGTGGCGCCGGGCATCTATGCGCGCTCCTACCTGGAAGGGCGCCTGTCGGAAGAGCAGATGGACAAGTTCCGCCGCGAAGTTGACGGCGATGGCCTCTCCTCGTACCCGCACCCGTGGCTAATGCCGGACTACTGGCAGTTCCCCACCGTCTCCATGGGCCTTGGCCCCATTCAGGCGATCTACCAAGCCCACGTGATGAAGTACCTGCATCACCGTGAGCTGAAAGACATGCACGACCGCAAGATCTGGTGCTTCATGGGCGACGGCGAGTGCGACGAGCCGGAATCTCTAGGCGCGATTTCCCTGGCCGGCCGTGAGAACCTCGACAACCTGATCTTCGTGATCAACTGTAACCTGCAGCGCCTGGACGGCCCGGTCCGCGGTAACTCCCGCGTGATGGACGAGTTCGAAGGCGTGTTCCGCGGCGCCGGTTGGAACGTGATCAAGGTGGTCTGGGGCCGTCACTGGGACCCGCTGTTCGAGAAGGACAAAAAGGGCGTCCTGCAAAAACGCATGGACGAAGCGGTCGACGGCGAGTACCAGAACTACAAGGCCAACGGCGGCTCCTACACCCGTGAACACTTCTTCGGCAAGTACCCCGAAACCGAAGAAATGGTCAAAGACCTCTCCGATGAGGATATCTGGAAGCTCAACCGTGGTGGCCACGACCCGTTCAAGGTCTACGCGGCCTACCATGAAGCGGTTAACCAGACCAACGGCAAACCCACGGTCATTCTGGCGCACACCGTTAAAGGCTACGGTATGGGCAGCGGCGATGGCGAAGCAGCCAACGAAGCGCACCAGGTTAAAAGTATGGAGTACGAGGCGCTGCGTAAATTCCGCGATCGCTTTGGCATTCCGCTCACCGATGAACAGCTTAAAGACGTGCCCTACTACAAGCCGGAAGAGGACTCCCCCGAGCTTAAGTACATGCACCTGCAGCGTGAGCGCTTGAATGGCTACCTGCCAAGCCGCCGTAGTGATTTTGACGCGCTGGAAATACCGGCCCTTGAAGATAAAACGTTTGCCTCGCAAATGGTCGGCTCCAAGGGCCGTGAAATCTCCACCACCATGGCCTTCGTGCGTATTCTGAATGGCCTGGTGAAGGACAAGCAGCTAGGCAAGCACGTGGTGCCGATTATCCCGGACGAAGCGCGTACCTTCGGTATGGAAGGCATGTTCCGTCAGCTCGGGATCTACACCTCGGAAGGGCAAAAGTACGAGCCGGTCGATAAAGGCCAGATCATGTACTACCGCGAGGACCAGAAAGGTCAGGTTCTCGAAGAAGGGATTAGTGAAGCTGGTGCGATGTCCGCATGGATTGCCGCCGCAACCTCCTACAGCAACAACAACGTCACCCTGCTGCCGTTCTACATCTACTACTCGATGTTCGGCTTCCAGCGCATTGGTGATTTGGCCTGGGCCGCCGGTGATCTACAAGCCCGCGGCTTTATGGTCGGCGGCACCGCCGGGCGTACCACGCTCAACGGCGAAGGCCTGCAGCACCAGGATGGCCACAGCCTGATTCAGGCGTCCACCATCCCCAACTGCCGCAGCTACGACCCGACCTATGCTCATGAAGTGGCGGTTATCGTTCAAGACGGTCTGAAGCGCATGTTCACCGATAAAGAGAACTGCTTCTACTACCTGACGGTGATGAACGAAAACTACGAGCAGCCTGCCCTAGAGAGCGTCCCCGCGGACGACATCGTCAAAGGCATGTACCTGCTCAAAGAAACCCAGGGCAAAAAAGGCCGCGTGCAGCTGATGGGCTCCGGCACCATCCTGCGCGAAGTCGAAGCCGCCGCGGAGCTTCTGGCCAACGACTGGGGCATTGGTGCGGACATTTGGAGCGTCACCAGCTTTAACGAGCTGCGCCGCGAAGCGCTGCTGCTGGAGCGCGAAGCCTTCTTGAACCCCGATGACGAGGCCGCCAAGCCCCACGTCACGAAGTGCCTGGAAGGCCGCGATAGCCCGGTGATTGCCTCCACCGACTACATGAAGCTGTATGCGGATCAAGTGCGCGCTTGGGTACCCAACGACTACACCGTACTGGGAACCGATGGCTTTGGTCGTTCGGATACCCGCGAGAAGCTGCGTTACTTCTTCGAAGTTGACCGCTACTTCGTCACCGTGGCCGCACTGAAGGCGCTGGCCGATCGGGGCGAGCTAGACCGCAAGCACGTCGGCAAGGCGCTGAAGAAGTACGGCATCGATGCCAAAAAGCCCAACCCACTGACCAGCTAAACCGCAGCCCGGCGGGCAGACGCCCGTCGGCTCGACCGATTTGGAAGGAGCGCGACCTTGAGTAGCGAAATCATCAAAGTTCCCGATATCGGTGGGGATACCGATGTCGAAATCATCGAGATTGCGGTGTCAGAAGGCGACGTCATTGAAGCGGAAGACACCCTGATCACTCTGGAATCCGACAAAGCCAGTATGGATGTACCGGCCCCGAAAGGCGGCAAGGTGCTTAAAGTGCTGGTCAAAGAAGGCGATACCGTCTCCGAAGGCGACGACATCGTTGAGCTGGAAGCCGAAAGCAGCAGCGGCGACGCCGGTGAAGAAGACACGCCAGCGAAAGAAGAGGCGCCGAAAGAAGCCTCTAACGAGACACCGCAAGCACCAGCGCCTGCACCCGCAGCCAAGAAAGCCAGCGGCGGCAAGCAGACAGTGGATATTAAAGTACCGGACTTGGGCGGCTCGGACAGCGTCGAGATCATCGAAGTCGCCGTGGGCGAAGGCGATGCGGTCGAAGCCGAAGACACGCTGATTACGCTAGAGTCCGACAAAGCCTCTATGGACGTGCCGAGTCCTTACAGCGGCAAGATCGTGACCTTCACCGTCAAAGAGGGCGACACGGTATCTGAAGGCGACGTCATCGGCCAAATGGAAATTGCCGGTGAAGACGATGCCGACGACAACGCGCCCGCCCAAGCAGACACACCTGCTGCGGCCAGCGAGCCTGCGGAAGAAGCGGCCACGGCACCGCGCGCAACGCCGCCTGTGACAGAAACCCGAGCAGCGTCACCCGCTGGAACGCCCAGCCCTGAAGCGCAAATGGCGTCTCACAAGCCTCGCGATGGCAAGCTGATTCATGCTGGCCCTGCGGTGCGTATGCTGGCCCGCGAGCTAAGCGTTGACCTTGGTTTTGTTACACCTACTGGCCCAAGAGGGCGCGTACTCAAAGAGGACGTGCAGGCCTACGTGAAGCAAGCGATTGCTAACCAAGGCAACGCGTCGGCAGCAGCTCCAGCAGCCACCGGCGGCGCGGGCATTCCCGCCGTTCCAGAGGTCGACTTCAGCCAGTTTGGCGACGTGGAAGAGAAGCCGATGGGTCGCTTGCTGAAAGCGGGCGCTACCAACCTGCACCGCAGCTGGCTCAATGTGCCCCACGTCACCCAGTTTGATGAAGCCGACATTACAGAGCTTGAAGCCTTCCGCAAAGCCATGAAGGCGGAAGTAGAAGCCGAAGGTGCCAAGCTAACGCCGCTGCCGTTTATGGTCAAAGCCTGTGCTTTTGCACTGCGTAAGTTCCCCCAGTTTAACGTCAGCTTGAAGGGTGACGGTGAAACCCTGGTGTGGAAAAACTACGTGCATATCGGCATCGCGGTGGATACGCCGGACGGCCTGATGGTGCCCGTAGTACGCAACGCCGATAAAAAATCCTTGGTTGAGATTGCTAAGAAGATGGCGGAGCTAGGCAAGAAGGCGCAAACCAAGAAGCTCAAGCGTGACGATATGACCGGTGGCTGCTTCACTATTTCGAGCCTAGGCTCGATTGGTGGCACGGCATTTACACCGATTGTTAATGCGCCGGAAGTAGCCATCTTAGGCGTGTCGAAAGCGCAGATGAAACCGGTCTGGGATGGCAGCACCTTCCAGCCGCGTTTAATGATGCCGCTGTCGCTCTCCTACGATCACCGGGCCATTAACGGTGCGGATGCGGCGCGCTTTACCGCCTTCCTAGCGGATGTGTTAACCGACATTCGGCGGTTGTTGTTATAACAGCTGCTGTAACAGTTGTTGTAACAGATGCTGTAACAGCGTTCATAACGCACAAAAACACTAACGGCGCCTATAGGCGCCGTTAGTGTTTTAACATTAGTATTCAAACGTAAGGGTTTAAACAACTCAACGTCACGTTACTGGCGTTTGATCGCTTTTATTCCAGGGTACGTAACCTGCCCTTCAAGCTCAGCTTCAATCACCAGCAAGCGGTTGTACTTAGCCACTCGGTCGGAACGGCAAAGCGAGCCGGTTTTAATTTGCCCGGCACAGGTGCCTACGGCCAGGTCAGCAATAGTGGTGTCTTCGGTTTCCCCGGAGCGGTGTGAAATCACGGCGGTAAAACCAGCCTCCTGCGCCATGCGAATAGCATCCAGCGTTTCACTCAGCGAGCCGATCTGGTTGAACTTGATCAAGATCGAATTGCCAATTTGCTCATCAATACCGTGTTTGAGCAGCTTGGTGTTCGTCACGAACAGATCATCGCCGACTAATTGAACACGATCGCCCAGCTTATCCGTCAGTGCTTTCCAAGCCGGCCAGTCAGACTCGTGCATCCCATCCTCAATCGAAACGATGGGGTAGTCATCGCATAGGCGAGCAAGATAGTCGATGAAACCAGCGGCATCGTACGACGCTCCTTCCCCAGCCAACACGTACTGGCCATCTTTGTAGAATTCGCTAGAAGCGCAGTCCAGCGCCAGGGTCACATCGCGCCCCAGGGTGTAGCCAGCGTCTTCTACCGCTTGCTTGATGACTGCCAGGGCCTCGGCGTTGGATGCAAGATTAGGGGCAAAGCCACCTTCGTCGCCCACCGAAGTGGAGAAACCGCGAGTAGAAAGCACGTGCTTCAAAGTATGGAAGATTTCCGCCCCCATACGCAGCCCTTCACGGAAACTTGTCGCACCTACTGGCTGCACCATGAACTCCTGAATATCCACATTGTTGTCGGCATGTTCGCCGCCATTCAAGATATTCATCATCGGCACAGGCATCAGGAACTGCCCGGGCTGACCATAGAGCTCAGCGATATGCGCATACAGCGGCATTTGCTTCGCTTGCGCGGCCGCTTTAGCCGCGGCCAGTGAGACCGCCAGGATCGCGTTAGCGCCCAGCTTCGCTTTATTCGTCGTACCATCCAGCGCCACCATGGCGTTATCAAGGCTGCGCTGATCGCCTGCATCTGCGCCTAGCAGGCAGTCACGAATCGGGCCGTTAATCGCCTCGACGGCTTTGAGCACCCCCTTTCCCAGGTAGCGTGCCTTGTCGCCGTCGCGCAACTCCAAAGCCTCACCTGAACCGGTCGACGCGCCGCTAGGCGCAAAGGCCTCGCCGACGATGCCGTTTTCCAAGCTGACTTGCGCCATGACAGTGGGGTTACCGCGAGAATCCAATACTTCCAGTGCTGATACGTTAACAATGTTGAGCATTACGTGCCTTACTTGTTGTTATTTCATTAAATACAGTGCGTTATTAACGCATGGCGTCAATAAGCCTAACGTCAAACCTGGAGAGTCGTTAATCATAGGTCGCTAATAAAGTGGCGACAAGGTAGGGGTTAAGCCTGCACTAATTTGCCACCCAAAATAGCCTTTAAGTCGGTCTCTGCTCCTCGTGGGGAGAGGTCCAACAGGGCTTCTAAACTGTGCAAGTGGTCATGCACGCACTGCCTGGCCCCTTCAGCATCACCCTTAGCCAAATGCACCATTAGCGTTGCATGGTCGCCTTCTAAGTAGCACGAAGCCAACGTTGGCCGCTTGTATAAAGCGATCACAATAGACGTGCGTAAAATCAGGTCGGTGAGCATAGTGCCGAGAATGCGATTGGAAGCGTGCTCAGCCAGCAGATGGTGAATGGTTAGCGAATGTTCAATGCGCGCTGGCTCGTCTTGTCTGGCATAGGCCTGCTGTTCATCCTCCACTTGCGCGTTCAGTGTCGCCAAAGTGTCGGTGCCAAGCTTCCCAGCCAGCAGGGCCACTATCTCACCCTCAATTAACCGACGCGCTGAAAACGTCTCCCGCGTCTCTTCAACAGTGGGCGCACGCACACGCGCCACTTGATTAGGGCGTTGATTGATGACGTGCTCTGCCGCCAGCCGTGTGAGCGCCTTGCGCACGACCGAGCGGCTGACGCCGAACACTTCGCCCAGGGTGATTTCTGGCAATTTAGTATTCGGCGGCAGGCGCTGCATCAGTACCGCGTTACGGATATGCTCAACGATCGTTTGATCGTTATACCCACCTCGTTTGGAAGTGTTCAAAGGTTGTTTGTGCCAGCCGAGGCTCATGTTGCCTATCTCCAGGTGATCCTCATTCAACGTTCGCATTGTTACCTCGGCCACTATACCAGCACACTGTTTTAGCTTCCTAAAAACGCGTTTCTTAGCCGCGCTGGTGCTTAGCTTTTACATCCAAAATCTTCAGGGTATTTGTGCCGCCATGGGCATTCATGTGGTCACCACGGGTAAGAATAACGTGGTCATCCGGGGCCGCTATGCCGTGGGCCACCAGTACCTCCAGCGCCCGGTCGTTAAGCTCTTCCGCCTTCATCTCGCTGGTATCAAACGCTAGCGAGACAACGCCACGGTATAGCGCCATACGCCGCTGGGCAATCTCGCTATGCGCCAGGCCTACGATGGGCAGCCCAGAGTGGATGCGCGAGGCAATCAGTGCCGTGAAACCACTCGACGTCATACAGGCAATGGCAGCCACGCCTTCCAGATGGTTGGCGGCATACATGGCAGAGAGCGCCACGGTTTCGTCGATTTTTGAGAACCCCTGGTGAATGCGATGACCTGACTCTTGAGCACTACGCTCGCGCTCGGCTCCCAAACATACTCGGTTCATGGCTTCAATGGTTTCGACAGGGAAGTCACCCGCGGCCGTTTCAGCCGAGAGCATCACCGCGTCGGTGCCGTCCAGCACCGCATTCGCCACATCAAACACCTCGGCCCTAGTGGGCAGCGGTGAACTGATCATCGTCTCCATCATCTGGGTAGCGGTAATCACGGCACGGTTAAGGCTGCGTGCGCGCTTGATTAAGCGTTTTTGTACGCCAATCAGCTGTGCATCGCCAATCTCTACCCCTAGGTCGCCCCGGGCCACCATCACAGCTTCAGACGCGCTGATAATACCGTCTAAAGTGGCATCATCAGCCACCGCTTCAGCACGCTCGACCTTGGCGATCAGGCCAATTTCCTTGCCTGCCTCGCCCAGCAGCTCACGCGCTTCCTGCATATCTGCGGCACTGCGTGGGAAAGAGACTGCTAAATAGTCCACGCCAATCTCAATGGCGGTCTTGAGATCTTCTTTATCCTTGTCGGTGAGGGCAGCTGCCGATAATCCGCCGCCTTGCTTGTTAATGCCTTTATTGTTGGAGAGCTTGCCGCCGACAATCACGCGGGTGTGGACTTCTTTACCCCGAATGGCGCTAACCTCAAGCACCAGACGGCCATCGTCTAGCAGCAGGCGATCACCGACACTGACATCATCCGCCAGCGTCTTATAGTCACAGCCAACCCGGGTGGCATCCCCTGCCTCGCCATCCAGTAGCATGTCGAGTACGAAGGTTTGTCCTTCTTCAAGTATCACGGCACCATCTTTGAAGCGCGCGATACGAATTTTGGGGCCTTGCAAATCGGCAAGCGCAGCGACGCTTTTGCCTAAGCGCTGGGCAATCTCACGTACTTCACTTAGGCGACGACGATGGTCATCCGCCGACCCATGAGAGAAATTGAGCCGAACAACATCCACGCCTGCCCGCAACATCGCTTCCAATACGCCTTGACGGTCGCTAGCGGGGCCTAACGTAGCCACAATTTTTGTGCGGCGAATGGGGGTATACGCGGTAGGTTTCATGGCTGCCTCGGGAGAATAAGAATGGCTCGAAAATCATTGACGTTCGTGCGGGTTGGCCCAGTCACGATCAGGTCGTCAAGCGCATCGAAAAAGCTGTAGGCATCATTGCGAGCCAGGTAGTCCCGCGCTGACAGCTGTAAAGACTCGGCGCGTTTCCAGCACTCAGGGCCGATTAACGCACCGGCGTTATCCTCCGACCCGTCAATGCCATCGGTGTCGATGGCCAGAGCGTAAATGCCCTCTGCGCCTTTGAGGCTATCGAACAGCCCCAGTAGATACTCGACGTTACGCCCACCACGTCCGTCGCCTTTTACGGTAACGCTGGTCTCGCCACCGGAGAGCACCAACAAGGGGCGGGTAATTTCATCTTGCAGCTTGAACGCCATGCGCGCTTGAGCGGTGCCTAAATCGCGCGCCTCGCCCTCTAAATCATCGCCCAATACACGAACATCTATGCCGTCTTCTCCGGCGCCCACTTCCGCGCTGCGCCGGGCAGCATCAAGCGCATCATAGGCGCGGGCGAGGATGATGTGTTGGTCGCGGGCAAACTCAGGGCTATCGGGTTGTGGCGCGTCGTGGTCAGCCAGCAGGTGCTCGCGCACGTTAGCGGGCACGTCGATCTGGTGGCGCTCAAGAATTGTTAGCGCATCACGTGGCGTAGAGTTATCAGGCAGCGTAGGGCCAGAGGCAATTAACGACGCTTCATCGCCCGGCACATCGGAAATCAGGTACGTCACTACGCGAGCGGGGTGTGCACAGGCCGCTAAACGGCCGCCTTTAATCGCGGATAGATGACGACGCACCGTATTAATTTCACGAATCGTCGCACCGCAGCGCAGCAGCGTTTTGTTCAGGGCTTGCTTATCTTTCAGGCTAATCCCCTCAGCAGGCAGCGACATAAGCGCAGAACCACCACCGGAAATTAACGCAATGACCAGGTCATCTTCACCCAGGTCTTTGACCGCTTCCAACATACGTTTTGCGGCCTGCTCACCCAGTGCATCGGGCATGGGGTGAGACGCTTCCAGTACTTCAATGTGTTGGCAAGCGGCACCGTGCTGATAGCGGGTAACCACCAAGCCTTCCAAGTCAGTTGACTCACCAGAGGACTGCGACGCCCATGCCAGCTCCAACGCACGCGCCATCGCTGCGGCGGCCTTACCAGCACCCACAACAACGGTGCGGCCAGCAGGCTTTTCAGGTAGTTGGTCGGGTAGCAGGCTGTCGGGATGAACCGCAGCGATCGCCTTTTCGGCTAAACGCATCAGCCACTGGCGTGAGTCTTCTTCACTGGTAAAAGGGGCTAAGCGAAAAGGGGCATTCATCGGCAGACTCCTCAGGCAAGAGCCAGGGCAAAGAAGAAAAATAAGGGGAAAAAGCCGGTGGCAGCGAAATGGCAAAAAGGGGGAACTGCCACCGGATAAAAACCAATGTCTCACATGCAATTACAGCGGTGGGCCATGAACCAAAGCCCACCGTTACTCACTAATGCCGATTAAGAGTTACTCGCCCACCTCGTGATCTGCCAATTTTTCCAGCGCACGTAGAATGCCCGCGTGATCCCAGTCCGCGCCGCCGTTAGCAGCGCACGCTTGGAATAGCTGCTGCGCATTGGCGGTACCTGGCAGAGAAAGGTTCAGGCTACGAGCGCCTTCCAGTGCGAGGTTAAGGTCTTTCTGATGCAGGCGAATACGGAAGCCCGGATCAAAGGTACGCTTGATCATGCGCTCGCCATGGACATCAAGAATCTTCGACTGAGCAAGGCCGCCCAGCAGCGATTCACGCACTTTAACCACATCAGCACCGGCTTTAGAGGCAAATAGCAGCCCTTCAGCAACGGCTTCGATGGTCAGTGCCACCACGATCTGGTTGGCGACTTTACAGGTCTGACCTGCACCGTGACCGCCAATGTGGGTAATCGTCTTGCCAACCACTTCAAGCAGCGGTGTCGCACGCTTAAAGCCTTCATCAGTCGCGCCGACCATAATAGTGAGTGCAGCATTGATAGCCCCACCTTCACCACCAGATACCGGGGCATCTACATACTCACCGCCCGCGTCGGTAATACGCTTGGCAAACGCCTGAGTTTGCATCGGCGCGATGGAGCTCATGTCGATCACCAACGTGCCCGGCTTGAGACCTTCAATAACGCCGCCTTCACCGAACAGCACGGTTTCAACGTCAGAGGTGTCTGGCACCATGGTGATAATCACATCAGCAGCCTGGGCAACCTCTTTGGGGCTGGCTACTTCTTGCATGCCTTTTTCCGCAAGGCCTGCATCCAGCGTACCGCGCTTCACGGTCACCAAGGAGAGGCCCGCGTCAAGCAGGTGGCCAGCCATCGGGCGACCCATAATGCCTAAACCAATAAAACCGATCTTGCTCATGATGTTGCTCCTTCCAATTAATTCACCAAACGTGGGTTCAGCACACACGCGGCAGTACTCACCCGTTTGCCGTTAGCCCGCTTGGAACCTATAGATGCGGTTGGCCTTAACGTGCACTATCCAACCAGCCCAGCCCTTGCGTCGTTCCCGCTTTGGGCTTGTATTCGCAGCCAATCCAGCCGTCGTAACCCAGGCGCTCAAGGTGCGCAAAAAGGAAGGGATAATTGATTTCGCCGGTACCCGGCTCATGACGCCCTGGGTTATCCGCCAACTGCACGTGGGCAATACGCGCCAGATGCTTTTCGATGGTGGGGGCTAGATCCCCTTCCATGATTTGCATGTGGTAGATGTCGTATTGCAGTTTCAGGTTGTCGCTGCCCACTTCATCAAACAGGGCCAGGGCCTGCTCTGTGCGATTGAGGAAAAACCCCGGAATATCGCGGGTGTTAATCGGCTCTGCGATCAGCAGGATGCCCGCCGCTTTAAGCTTTTCAGCCGCAAAGCGCAGGTTCTCAACTACCGTTTTGTGGGCTTCGTCGTCACTGACGCCGTCCGGCTTAATACCCACCAAACAGTTGACTTGGGTGTTACCCAGCACCTTCGCGTACTCAATGGCCTTATCTACACCGGCGCGAAACTCCTCAACGCGGTTTGGGTGGCAGGCAATACCCCGCTCCCCGGCACCCCAGTCACCGGCAGGTAGGTTGAACAGCACTTGGCTCAGGCCATTGGCGCCCAGGCGCTGTTTGATGTCCGCTGCCGGGTAATCATAGGGAAAAAGGTATTCGACACCTTTGAAGCCAGCGTCGGCAGCGGCTTTAAAACGATCGAGGAAATCCACTTCGGTGAACAACATGCTGAGATTTGCAGCAAACTTGGACATGCAGGTCTCCTTACTTGTTATGCAGGACTAGCGAACGGGAGGGGCGATAAACCCTGGCGTTGACTACGTCGCGGCCAGGGCATCCTTTAGGTCAAGCTAGCAATAGAGCTCGGTGCATCGGCAACGTTTTCAGCCAGCTCTTCAAACTCATTAACCCCATCAAGATCGGTACCCATTGAGATGTTGGTCACACGCTCAAGGATGATCTCTACAACTACTGGCACGCGGTGTTCACGCATCAGCTCACGGGCTTTCTCAAGCGTGGGGGCAATATCCTCAGGCTTGAACACACGCAGTGCTTTACAGCCCAGCCCTTCAACAACCGACACATGGTCGACGCCGTACTCAGCGAGTGCCGCTTCTTCATCGGTGTAGTTGATATTCTTAAACGACAGCTGAACGCAGTAATCCATGTCAAAACCGCGCTGGGCTTGGCGAATCAAGCCAAGGTAGGAGTTATTCACCAGCACATGGATATAGGGCAGATTAAACTGTGCGCCTACCGCCAGCTCTTCGATCATGAACTGGAAGTCATAATCACCAGAAAGACCCACCACTTCAGCCGTAGGGTCTGCGCGGCAAACCCCTAGCGCGGCGGGTACTGTCCAGCCTAACGGGCCGGCCTGACCGCAGTTGATCCAGTGGCGCGGCTTGTAGACGTGCAGGAACTGAGCACCGGCAATTTGCGACAACCCGATCGTGCTGATGTAGCGTGCGTTTTTGCCGAATACTTTGTTCATCTCTTCGTAAACACGCTGGGGCTTCACCGGCACGTTATCGAAGTGGGTTTTACGCAGCAGCGTACGCTTACGCTCCTGGCACTCTTCGGCCCAAGCGCTGCGGTTCTTAAGCTTACCGGCAGCCTTCATTTCGCGAGCGACTTCCAGGAACAGCTCAAGCGCCAGCTTGGCATCAGAAACAATGCCGTAATCAGGCCCAAAGATACGCCCTATCTGGGTCGGCTCAACATCAACGTGTACAAACTTTCTGTCTTTGGTATACGTTTCAACATTGCCAGTGTGGCGGTTAGCCCAGCGGTTACCAATACCCATCACGAAATCAGAGGCGAGCATGGTGGCGTTGCCATAGCGATGAGAGGTCTGTAGGCCCACCATACCCGCCATCAACGGATGGTCATCGGGAATCGTGCCCCAGCCCATCAGCGTCGGAATAACCGGCACGCCAGTCAGCTCAGCAAACGCCACCAGCTGCTCGGAGGCATCCGCATTGATGATGCCGCCACCCGCTACCAACAGCGGTTTTTCGGCTTCGTTGAGCATCGTCAGCGCTTTTTCAATCTGGGCACGCGACGCTGACGGCTTGTAGGCCGGAAGCGATTCGTAGGTGTCCGGATCGAACTCGATTTCACTCATCTGAACGTCAATCGGCAGATCAATAAGCACCGGGCCCGGGCGGCTGGAACGCATCAGCTGGAAGGCTTTCTGGAACGCCCGCGGCACTTGGGCAGGTTCCATCACCGTCACGGCCCATTTGGTCACGGGACCGGCAATTGCCTGAATGTCGACGGCCTGGAAATCTTCTTTATGCATCTTGGCACGGGGTGCTTGACCCGTGATGCATAAAATAGGGATGGAGTCGGCGCTGGCGGAATAGAGACCGGTAATCATGTCGGTGCCCGCAGGACCTGACGTACCGATACATACCCCAATATTGCCTGCGATGGTGCGGGTATACCCTTCAGCCATGTGCGACGCGCCTTCTACGTGCCGAGCCAGCACGTGGTCAACGCCACCTACTTTACGCATTGCTGCGTAAAAGGGATTGATCGCGGCGCCCGGAACACCAAAGGCGACATCAACGCCTTCTTTTTTCAGGACATGAATGGCGGCTTCTGCAGCTGTCATTTTAGCCATTACAACTTCTCCTCAACAATTGAATACTGTTTTTGTAAACATTTTTTTGTATTCATTTTAGTATTTATTCTTGTATCCAAAGTATGCGCCCAACGAATCACTGTCAATAATTCATGGAAAATATTTCCATATAATTATCGACTCCGGATTAAACCGACACTAAATCAAAAATTTAGAGGGGTTCGTTAGTAGGGAAATAGAAATAAAGAAGAGGAAATCGGCCAGCCGGGACCGTCAGGCACGCCGAAAGGACCGGCAGCGTCGCTACCAGTCCGTATACAATTTGCATTGATAAGTGCCGCTACATACGCGGTTTACAAACGCGGTTTAAGAAATCAAGGGCTTATTCGATCTCTACCTTGATGGCCAGCGGATATTCCAGGCAGTTGTTCCCTTCCCCGCCGCGGTCTACCACCAGAAAGCGCCCTTCTCGCTCGAGTACCGATTGAATCGCATGCCACGTACCGGCGTGGTAGTTAACGCCTTGATGGCCATCGGTCACAAACGCGCGAACATCTTGGCTATCAATCTTTTCGCCCTTGGGCGCCACCACCACGATAAAGCGCTCTTCATACAGCGGCATAAAGGCTTGGCTGCCGAGCGGGTGGCATTCGAGAAAGTCTAGCGCCAGGGGTATCTCAACCGGCTGACTCACAAAGATATTGATCAGCGCTCGGGCGTCTTCACCCAAGGTTTCTACCCGCGCTAGGTCGTGATAACGCCGCGTGCGCCCGGCATTGATAGGAAAGTAATCCGCCGTACGCGTATCAATCACGTCACCAAAGGGCGCAAAGGCTTCGGGTGTTAAAGGCTGTGCTTTTAATTCCAGCATTGCTGGCTCCTAAGTGTGTATCAACCGCACTGTTATTTAACGCCTTAGCGCGGGCCAACGCCGCCTAATTTCATGTGGCGATTAACGTCTTTATAAAGTAAATAGCGGAACGGCCCTGGGCCACCGGCGTAGCACGCCTGGGGGCAGAAGGCACGCAGCCACATAAAGTCGCCGGCCTCAACCTCTACCCAGTTCTGGTTCAGGTGATAGACCGCCTTCCCTTCTAGCACGTAAAGCCCATGCTCCATGACGTGTGTTTCATCGAAGGGAATCACTGCGCCGGGCTGGAAGGTCACGATATTGACGTGCATGTCATGGCGAATGTCTGCGGGGTCGACAAAGCGCGTGGTGACCCACTTTTCATCAGTGCCCGGCATCGCCGTTGGCTCGATATCGTTCTCATTGGTGACGAAAGGCGCTGGCACCTCGATGCCTTCAACCTGCTCGTAGGCTTTGCGCACCCAGTGAAAGCGCACCGGCGCGTCAGACGTGTTATGCGCTT
The DNA here is from genome assembly GCA_002966495.1 of Halomonas sp. GFAJ-1. NCBI lineage: Bacteria > Pseudomonadati > Pseudomonadota > Gammaproteobacteria > Oceanospirillales > Halomonadaceae > Halomonas > Halomonas sp. GFAJ-1. The sequence goes on along the minus strand of CP016490.1, from coordinate 1,186,062 downwards.
CCCAGCGGGTACCCGGGGGTAAAAAGGCATAACCACCGGGCTGCATCACGTGCTTCTCGCCTTTCAAGGTAAGCGTTAACTCCCCTTCAACGATGAACAGCACGCCCTCCGCTGCGGGGTCGGGCTCTGGCTTTTCACTGCCGCCACCGGGGGAGACTTCCATAATGTATTGGGAGAACGTTTCGGCAAACCCCGACAGTGGCCGTGACAACACCCACAGGCGCGTTTTATCCCAAAAAGGGAGGTTGCTGGTCACGATGTCGCGCATGACCCCTTTGGGTATCACTGCGTAGGCTTCAGTAAATACGGCGCGGTCCGACAGCAATTGTGTTTGTGCCGGATGCCCCCCTTGCGGAGCGTAGTAGTTGCGCTTGGTCATTGTCTTTCCTTTTGTCATTAATATATTGCTATGGCATCCACTCAGTCGGCTTAACCGTGGCCTAGCATGCTTGAAATATTCGCTGCGGCCTCAGCCACCCGCTCCTGCAGCTGACCGTGGGCATCTTCGGGAATCTCGTGCACCGGCACCATAATGCTGACAACGCCCTCCATCGCCCCGTCTTGGTTATAGAGCGGATAGACAATCGAAGAGATACCAAAATGAAAATAAGAGTCAGCGATGACATAGCCTCGGCGGCGGTCTTCTTGCACTAGCTCCCACAACGCATCACGATTCGCTGGCGTGCCTGGCTTGTTGTCTAGCAACTCACCGGAGGGATAAAGCGTCTCAAACTCTTCATAGGAGAGTTCGGCCAATAACATCCGCCCCAACCCTGTACGGTGTAGAGGTAAACGCGTGCCAACACTCACGCGGCGGACGGTAGCGTTTGTTGCCCCCACCCGCGCGACATAGACAGCGTCGCGGCCATCGCGAATCGCGATATGACTTGAGCAACCGGTGACTTCGCACAGCGCCTCTATCACCGGCTGCCCCACTTGAACGACATCCAGCGACGCCACGTACTCAAAGCCTAAACGCAGCACGTTGACGCCTAATGAGTACAGCCCCGTGACCGGGTGATGGCGCAAAAAGCCCATGTGCTCTAGCGTTTGTACCGTTCGGTAGGTGGTTGACTGGGGAAAACCGACGCGCTTAACGATTTCGCCAAAACTCATCTCACGATGATGACGGTTTAACTCCATCAAAATCATCAGCCCCCGCTCAAGCGCGGGAATCAGCCGCTGCTGCTCGTCCTTGACCCTCATGGCTCACCTGCTCTCTTCAGAACGAGCTGCAAAACGGGCAGGATGGTGCTCGGCCCAATGGCGCGCAATATCCACGCGCCGAGTCACCCAGACACGGTCATGGGCTTCAATGTGGTCAAGAAAACGCTGCAACGCGCGAAAACGCCCGGGGCGGCCAATCAAACGGCAGTGCAGGCCAATAGAGAGCATTTTTGGCGCGTCATCACCTTCGGCATATAAGACATCAAAGGCGTCACGCAGATACGTAAAGAAGTGGTCTGCGGTATTAAAACCTTGTGGAGAGGCGAAGCGCATATCGTTGGAGTCCAACGTATAAGGCACCACTAAATGAGTGTGGGTATCACCCTGACTATCCTGCTCCCGCGTCCAGAAAGGTAGATCATCACCGTAATAGTCGCTGTCATACAGGAAGCCGCCTTGATCGAGTACTAAGCGACGCGTATTGGGGCTATCACGGCCGGTATACCAACCCAGCGGTTTTTCACCGTAAAGGTTCTGGAACACTTCAATAGCGCGCTGCATATGCTCGCGCTCTACCGCTTCTGGCACTTCTTGATAGTTAATCCAGCGGTAGCCATGGCAGGCGATCTCGTGGCCCAGCTCTTTGAACGCATGGGCAACCTCGGGGTGACGCTCCAGCGCCATGGCTACACCGAAAACCGTCAGGGGCAGATTGCGACGTTCAAACTCACGCAAGATGCGCCACACACCGCTGCGCGAACCGTACTCATAGATCGACTCCATGCTAAGGTGACGATCTGGGAAGGCAGGAGCGCCCAGTATTTCAGAAAGGAACTGCTCGGAGCCAGCATCACCGTGCAGTACTGAATTCTCTCCACCCTCTTCATAATTCAGCACAAATTGAACGGCAATTTTCGCCTTGCCGGGCCAGTTAGCATGAGGAGGATTGCGGCCGTAGCCGACCAGATCACGAGGGTAATCAGGCGAATACATGATGTAAGTCCCTTGTTGAAGACAGCATGCCGGTAAGAAACCCGAACATTACCAATATTTTTGTATACAACAACAAGATAAACTGTACTCATATTTAGCGCAAGTGCTTAGCTGAACCTCCTTCACCGCCGCTATTATTCACCACTGCTACGCTCATTTTATTAAGACGTTATGCCAAATATTTGGTGTAGGTCGGGGGCAAACGCCTCCTCCTCTAGAAAAGAGAGCGATGACTCGATTTCATTCAAATGATGCAGCATAAACGCTTTGGCTTTTTCACCCTCGCCTGCGGCTAAATAGTCAATCAGGTCATCATGGTCATGCGATTCACAGCCCAGGTGCCCTTTACTTCCGTACACCGCAAGAATTAAGGAGGAGCGCGAACAGAGCTGGCTAACGAAGGCGGCCAAGGTGGCATTACCCGACAGTTGCGCCAAGCGCTCATGAAAGGCGGCTGACAGTTTGATCGCGGTACTCTGCTCACCGGCTCTCAGTGCTTTATGCTCTCGCTTGGCCATGTCGCGCAGTTCAAGTACATCTTGTGGCGTAATATGCAGCGCTGTCTCAGGCATCAAACCGCACTCCACCATCTTGCGGGCTGCAAATACATCGCGCGCTTCTGCGGCCGTGGGCCGCGTCACGCTAGCCCCGCGTCTCGGAGTAATCGTCACCAGCTGCTCCATCGCCAAACGCTGCAAAATTTTGCGTATCCCCGTTCGGCTGACATTAAACACTTCCGTTAAAGCGTCTTCGCGCAACCTGGCGCCCGGGTGGAGCTGCTGCTTGATAATCGCATCGCTAATCGCCTGATAGATAACCTCGTGGCGCTCGGCGCCATCTCCGTTTTTACCTAAGCGTTTGGAATTCGGCTTCTTTATGCCACTGAAACTCACTTCTTGCTCCACGATAGATACACCTTGTATGCCTAATCTAACCACTATTGTATACGTATTCAGGAATGACTTTCATCGCACGAAGCATAATCGTAAAAGCAGCTCGTAAAAACAGCCCATAAAAAAGCCCACAGTCCGCCATACGGCAGGCTGTGGGCGTCGCTACAGCAACACATTACATCAGATGACTACTCCGACCAGGCTTGAATCACCGCCCGCTCTTCGTCCGTCATATTGGTCATGTTGCCCAGCGGCATGTAGCCACTCTGCACCACTTGCTGCGTGCGCTCTTTCTGCAGCAGGATTTGCTCCACACTGTCATACATTACTCCGGCAGGTGGGGCTGAGAAGCCAGGCTGCGTGGGTGACTGCGCATGGCAGGCTACACAGTGCTGGTTAATCAGCGCCGTTACCTCGGTGATATCTGGACCATCACCCTCTATTTGTTGCGCGCTAGAAGAGGCTGTTTGAGACGGCATCGCCACCCAAAAGGCAACGGCAATCAGTGCAACACCTACCGCCGGATAAGCAGGCTGTATCTTACCCTGATGCATGAGGACGAAGTATTGACGAATCAACGCACCCGCAAAGATAAACAGCACCATCAGCACCCAAGCATACTCATGGGTGTAAGCAAACGAGTAGTGGTTGCTGATCATCAGCAGCACCACGGGCAGGGTAAAGTACGTATTATGAACGGAACGCTGCTTACCGCGCTTACCGTCAAGTGGGTTCGGTGCTTCGCCAGCCTTCATCGCTTTTACCATGCGGCGCTGGCCAGGGATGATCCAAAAGAAGACGTTCGCCGACATCGCGGTGGCCATGACCGCACCGGTCAGCAGGAAAGCCGCGCGGCCTGAGAACATCTGGGTACTCAAGTAGGCGACCACGACCATCATGACCGCCACACCGACACTTAACAGACCATCACGCTCCATGTTCGGGCTGATGCGCTTACACATCTCGTTATAAACTACCCAGCCCCCTAACAAAAATGCTAGTGCCAGTAGGTTTGCTTCCCAGCCAGCCAAATTGGCGGCCCACTCCCAGTTAGCGTTGGGGTTGACCAGGTAGAAGCTTGGGTTCGCCATATACAAGATAATGAACAGGGCAAAGCCGGAGAGCCAGGTGGTGTAAGCTTTCCAGAACGACCAGTGCAAGTCATCCGGCAGTTTGGCCGGCGCCGTGGCGTACTTTTGGTTATGGTAGAAGCCACCACCATGTACGGCCCACATCTCACCAAACACGCCTTTCTCACGATCTTCGGCAGCCTTGGGCTTCCTCAGACCGTTATCCAGCATTACAAAGTAGATAGACTCGCCTATCCAGGCGATTGCAGCGATGACGTGCAGCCAGCGCAGCATAAAGTTTGCAAATTCAACTAGGTAGGCCTGCATCGGGGTTTCCTCGCCTCGTATGATTGTTTTAGGGCGGCTATATAAGCATTGTTAGGGGATTTTCTAAACGAACGGTGTTCAGCTGCCGCGGTAAGTCGAGTAAGCATAGGGTGAAAGCAGTAGCGGCACATGATAGTGCTGCGACGGGTCGTTCACCCCGAAACGCAGCGGGATAACGTCGAGAAAGCTGGGTGCTTGCAGCTCTATTCCCTGACGCTTTAAATAGTCGCCAGCATGAAACACCAGCTCATACTCACCTGTAACCAGCTCACTGCCTTCCAGTATCGGCGAATCACAACGGCCATCATCATTCGTCTCAACGGTCTTAAGAAGCTGGCGAAGCCCGCCTCCTAAACGGTAAACCTCGATTTTGATACCTTCTCCAGGCTGTCCCTGAGCGGTATCTAGTACGTGTGTCGTAAGGCGTCCCATCAGTTTCTCCTGAGGCTGTCTAACGAAGCCGCTGTGGGCGGCAGAGTGTCTAAAGCAGAGTGGGGATAAAAGAAGCTTAGTACCCCAGAACATACTGACAACATTTTTATATAATAAATCGCAACATTTCAAAGATTTTTTGTATACATTTTATTTTTCCCTACCAAATCGGGTCGTTATAGCGCTTCTGCACCTCATCCGGCGGCGCGCAACTATTTCTCAACAGTTAAATCGGTCGATGGTGATCTGCGTAAATCGCGTCCCTTTGAGCCGCCCGGGCCGATCCAGCGCTAAAATTAATGACCCCTGAGAATTATTGTCGACATCATTTGGCTAGCAAAAAGCACGCATATATTTATCAAAAAGTGTTTATTGATGAATAGTTTTTTGTGTACAGTACTGTCCAATAATAAGCACAGTAGCTCATCACTATTGAATACAAAAACAAAGGAGAAGCCGCTATGAATGAAGCCTCATCCTCTTCCGGACAGCAGCATCAACCGCCCAAGCGCAACACCTCGCTCTTTGATTTCTATGGAAAACCGCCATTTCTGAAGGCCCTTCCCCTATCGCTTCAGCATCTTCTGGCGATGGTTGCCGGTGTAATCACGCCTCCTATCATTGTTGCGGGTGTCGTGGGTGCAAGCATAGATGAACGGCTGCTACTTATTCAGATTGCCGTACTGGCTTCTGGGGTCTGTACCGTTTTTCACCTTTTCGGTGTGTGGAAATTTGGTGCCCGCTTGCCAGCAATTTTCGGCGTGGGGTTTGCCTACGTACCAACGTTAGTCGCCGTAGGCGCTCAGTACGGTATTGAAGGGATTCTTGGCGCGCAGCTGATTGGCGGCATGACCATGGTCGTAGTGGGTTATTTCATCCAGTACATTCGCCACCTCTTTCCGCCCGTTGTTGCTGGAACCGTGGTATTAGTTATCGGCCTTTCGCTTTACGATATTGCCATCCGCTACATGGCGGGCAGCGGTAACGTGAACGCTCCCAATTTTGGCGACCTTTCCAACTGGTTCGTAGCGATAGTCACGTTACTTACCGTATTGATTGCTGCTCAGTTCGGTAAAGGCGTGGTGAAGCTTTCTGCCATCATCGTGGGTATCGTGGTGGGCTATTTACTCTCGCTCTCTATGGGCATGGTCAGCTTTGAGAATGTTAGGAACGCTTCCTGGGGCGCGGTACCCAAAGTGATGCCTTTCGAGATAGAGTTTCACACCGCTGCTATCGCCTCCATGGTTGTCATCTGCATCATTAACTCCGTCCAAACCATCGGCGACCTGTCAGCAACGTCTGTCGCGGGCATGAACCGCGAGCTTAAAACCAAAGAGTTAACCGGCGGCTTATTGGGTAATGGTCTAACCACCACCGTCAGCGCTTTCTTTGGCGCGTTACCCACCTCTACGTTTAGCCAAAACGTGGGTATTGTTGCGATGACCAAGGTGATTAGCCGTTACGTTTTGGCACTCACCGGCATCTTCATGATTGTGGCCGGCCTTAGCCCGAAGTTTGGCGCTATCATCACCACCATTCCCTTCCCTGTGCTGGGTGGTGCAACGATTACCGTCTTCGGCATGATCACCATGACCGGCATTCAGCTACTGGTCAAAGATGAAATGTCCGCGCGCAACATGACCATCGTGGGCCTCTCTCTGGCACTAAGCCTAGGGATCTCTGCTGTTCCCGCCGCTATTGAGCAGTTCCCGGAAGTAGTAAGAGACCTGATTGGCGGCGCCCCTATTGTGGTAGCAGCCATCACGGCCTTCACACTCAATATCGTACTGCCCAAGAAGTCTCTTTCAGACGAAGCCAAGGAGCGAGAAGCCATTGCCAAAGCGGATGCAGAAGCAGAAGCAGAAGCGGCTAAAGCGGAAAGCACCAAACTGAGCCAAAAGCTCTCCCCAAATAACAGCAGCGCCGATTAAGTAACGTGACACAAATCCTGGGTAACAAAAGGTTATGACGACTTAATCACTGCCTGTAATCGCCCATAAGTGCGCAACAAAACTTATGCAATAGAACTGCTGCACTCGTCGGCAGTTCTATTTTGCGTTTATGGTCATCCTCCTACGGCTCAACTTAGGAATACCGATGCGTTTACTAGATAATATGACGTTAAGAATGAGCTGGACGCTGGTGCTACTCTCTTTCTTGCTTATGCTGCTTGTGCTTAGCGGCACAGGGCTTTATGCCGTCAACCACAGCCAACAAAGCCTTGAGCAGCTCACTAATGTCAATGTTAACCAGCAGTCTAGCCTCAACCGAACTAACTCTACGCTACAAAGCGCACGCCTGGGCATGGCACGCCTCTATGAAGAGTTAGTTGAGCCGCAAACAGCACTGGGCGCTGAAGAGAGGCAACAGCGCGCTGCTGAGCTGCGTAGCTCGCTCAATACGGCCCAAGAAGTGTTTTCAAACTTCCTTAAGCTCCCCGCCAACCCTGCCCACGAGACGGTCATTGCGCCTATCGCCGTAAGCTTCGATGCGCTGCTGGAAGAGCACCTTTTACGGCAAGTCACTGCACTGCAGCAAGGCGATGCGACGGCTTACCGCGAACAGCGTGATGCCGCTTACCAGGCTTATAGCGCTTTCTATCAAGATGCCATCGGCTTTTTTCATCGGGTAGAAGAAGAAGGTAACGAACGGCTGGCGAATTTTGACTCGGTTATCAGTCTTTCCACTATGACTATCATCACCGTCTTCATCATCGCGCTGATGGTTACCGTGGTGGTTTACTGGGGTGTAGGCGCTAATCTGATACGACCGATGCACCGTATTACCGACCATTTTCAAAGCATGGCGGAAGGCGACCTTTCCAGAGACGTGGAAACGCGCGGTCGTAATGAGATCGGCGTTCTTTTCGCTGCTCTACGTCACATGCAGCAAAGCTTGCTCGGTACCGTGACGACCGTTCGGGAAAGCAGTAGCGAAGTCTTTACCAGTGCCCAGGAAATCGCCAAAAGTAACCAAGACCTTGCCGCACGCACTGAACGGCAGTCTGCGTCGTTAACCGAAACCGCTTCCAGCATCGAAGAGATGACCTCGACGATGGAGCGCAATAGCGAAAACACCACCCAAGCACGACAAGTGGCTCGTGATGCCGCCCATAGCGCAGAACAAGGCGGCAGCGTGGTCAATGAGGTCATCAGCCACATGCACAACATCCGCGAAAGCTCGCAGAAAATCACCGACATCATCAAGCTGATTGACTCGATTGCTTTCCAGACCAATATTCTGGCGCTCAATGCGTCCGTTGAGGCGGCTCGCGCCGGGGAGCATGGTCGCGGTTTTGCCGTCGTCGCCAGCGAAGTACGTCAGCTAGCGACCCGCAGTGCGAGCGCCTCAACGGATATTCGTAAACTGATTGAAACATCGGTGGATATGGTAGAAGCCGGCACGCAACAAGCGGATAAAGCAGGCGAAACCATGGCCAAAATTATGGCTTCCGTCACTCAAGTCACCACGTTAATGGATGAGATATCGGTCGCCACCGAAGAGCAACGCGCGGGAATTAGAGAAGTTAATGTCGCCGCTAACGATATGGATCAAACCAATCAGCAAAATGCAGCGATGGTCGAACAAGCCAGTTCGGCCGCCATTGAGCTTCAGCACGAAGCTGAGCGCCTAACGTCTATTGTCGCTCGGTTTAAGCTCAATGAAGAGTTACCGCTGCTAACATCGCACGCTAGCCACGCCCACTAACGCTATTTATTAACGACGTGCCAAAAGCACAACACCACTAAAGAAAAAGTCACGTGAGCGATCACGTGGCTTCATTAAAACTAAACATCTGGAGCAAGTCAGCATGATCCTGGGTCTTACATTGCTATATGTGGGCGCTGTTTTGTTTATAAATGGTATCTGGCTCCTGGGAAAAATCAGTAACCACGAAGTATCCATCATCAACGTACTGGTTGGGTTGCTCAGCTTTATTATCGCCACGCACTTAATCTTCAAAGACCCCAGCAACACGATTGAGGTTAGCGCAGGGGCTTTTACGCTCTTATTTTCAATCACGTATCTGTGGGTAGGTGCCAACCAGTGGCTAAAATCTGACGGCAGAGGGCTAGGCTGGTTCTGCCTTTTTGTCAGCATTACCGCCGCAGTGATTGGCGTGCACTCCATCTCCAGCTTCGCAACCAGTTTCAAACTGTGGAATACGGTGAACTGGTTTGCATGGTCGCTTTTATGGCTCAGCTTCTTTTATCTGCTGGCACTGGCGAAGCCCATTCAACGTCCTGTCGCGACCTATACCATCTTTTGCGCCATCTTTACTGGCTGGATTCCAGGCGTAATGATTTTACTCGGGGTTATTAGCACGTGAGGCAGTCATCAACGTCTACTCGCGTAAGGATTAGCCGCCGCCCTTCCTTTGGTGAGAAGTGAAACTGGCCTTCTACCGTCACAGCGCCACCTAAATGCGGCGCTATTTGCTCATGTGGAAAGACCTCAACGCGATTAAGGTCTTCGTCCTCAATCCAGTAATGAAGGGGATCATCAAAGTGCCGCACTACGCCCTGGGTAACGATGTGTTTGTCGTCGAAGGCAGCAGGGTTATTCACCAGGATAGTCAGTGGCACTTCCACGGGCTCTTGCCCGCGGCACCCGCTCACAAGCGCTGCTATTAGCAGCGCGATTGCCGCAAAGCCTATGTATTTTTGGCGTGACCTCATTGCGTTGCTCCCTTTGAGTATCGACTGTTATTTGGCCTCTATGGCGTTTGTCATGGGCAGTTTCGCATGCGTGCATAGCACCCGCCATTCCGAACATTTCTTATACATCCTTTATATACCTTGATGCTCGCGGTAATGTATCCATTCAACTTCTGCCTTGGGGTGCCTGATGTTGTCTGTTCATCACTGCGGCTTACTGCGTCGAGTAAGCGTGAGCACTTTGTTATGGCTGTTGGCAACGGGTTTTGCCTGGGGGTCGCCGTCAGAGCACCCTGCTGACCGCACCCTGATCATCCAGTTCGACCCTTCCACGCGCTCGCTGCAAGGCGAGCTAAGCCAACCTCTCGCAACAGAACGCCGTTTTCGCTTGCTAGAAGGCCTAACGATCACCTCGGCAACGCATGGCGATAACGAGCTGGCGGTGACCCAAGAGGCAGATGGGCGCTGGCATCTACCGCTGGATGCCGGTGCGGCAGACAGCACTACGCCTGTGACGCTTCGCTGGGAGGGTACGCTGCCACAGGCCGATAGCGGCAGCCGTCACCAAGTATCAGCCGAAGGCAGTTTGCTACCCACCCGCGCGGACTGGTACCCACACCTTAACGACTACGCCATGCCCCTATGGTTAACCGTTAGCGTGCCAGACGGGCAGCTCGCCGTTGCCACCGGCTCGCTGGTAGAGGAACAGCACGCCGACAGCGCCCCCTATGTGGCACGCTTCTATCACCCGAACACCCGTGAGGTAGAGATTGCGTCCGGCCCCTGGCGGCTTCGCCAGCATGAGAGTGAAGGCGTGCAGCTGCGCACGCTCTTTCCTGAGGCGCTGGATGCCGCCTTTGGCGAGACGTATTTGCAACACGCCGCCGAACAGTTGGCGCTCTTTCAAGCACGCCTGGGGCCGCTGCCCTATACAAGCTTTTCCATCGCCGCGTCTCCCGCGCCTATAGGTCTCGCCTTTCCTGGTTTTACGCTGCTGGGCGAGCGCGTTATCCCCTTGCCCTTTATTCCTCACACTTCGTTGCCTCACGAATTAATGCACGCTTGGTGGGGAGCGGGGGTCAATGTCGACTACCCGAGCGGCAACTGGGCCGAGGCGCTGACCACGTACCTTGCCGATTACGCCTTGGCGGAGCAGCGTGGTGACGATGACGACATACGCCGCCTCTGGCTGGCCGACCTAGCCGCCCTCCCCAGCCGCCAGGAAACCGCCTTATTGGATTTTCGCGGAGGCCCCGACCCCGCAGGTCGCCTGATCGGCTACCAGCACGGCGCGATGCTCTTCCACATGCTGCGCCAGCGCATTGGTGACGAGGCGTTTGACCTCGGTCTCCGTCATTTTGCCGATCAGTGGATGCACCGTACCGCTGACTGGCAGGCGCTCATTGATGCTTTCAGCATGGCCTCTGGCGAATCACAAGACGCCTTTATCATGCCGTGGATCTACCAGCCAGGCCGCCCCACGCTGCACGTAGCGTCCATAAAAACCCAAGCCCACGAAGACGGCTACCGGATCAGCGGCACGCTGATCCAGCGCGGCCAACACGCGCCTTGGCCGCTGGAGGTGCCGTTGCTGGTCACCACCGAAGAGGGGCCCGTTAACATGCGCCAACCGATGCAAGACGCACAGCAAACCTTCGAACTACACCTGGCATCTCGCCCCCTATCGCTTGAGGTAGATCCAGGCGCCGACCTACTGCGCCACCCTGGCCCAACGCCGGCCATTCTGCGCCAGCTGATGCTTGACCCAACGACACGGGTGCTCGCTCTGGATGACGCTCTTTTCCCCTTGGCACGACAGGTGCTGGGGCGAGACGCCGAAGCGCTTACCACGCCGGTTAACCTGCAGGATGAGACGCAGCCACCGCTGTTAGTGATGGGTATTACAGAAGCAGTGAATGACTGGTATCAGCGTAACTCACTGCCCGCGCTGTCACAGCCATTAGCAAGCGCAGGAGAAGCCCGCTTTTGGATGGCGCCAGGCACACAAATCGGCTTGCTAAGCGGCAACGATGCCGAGGCCATCCGCCAGCTTGCCGCCTCGCTTCGTCACCACGGCCAGCAAAGCTATGTAGTCCAAGAACAAAACGGTGAGACCGTTCAGGCAGGACGCTGGCCAACGGAAGACTCCCCGCTCAACGTGACGTTCACCGCAAACGATTTCCAAGAGTAGAGATGACGACTATGACCCACACCGCGCACGCAAGAGCGACCGCCGCGCTTAAAAACCTGTTTATCGGCGATGCACTGGCCATGCCCGTGCACTGGTTCTACAACGTGCACGACATCGACCGCGCGTTTCCTGAGGGGATCAACACGTTTGAGGCGCCGCCTGCGTTTCACCCGTCATCGATTATGTCGATGCACTCCACCAGCGGCGGCGGCCGCAAGCGTGCAGGCAACCAACAGCCAGAGGTTGTCGGCGATGTTATTTTGAAAAGCAAGCAGGCCTACTGGAATCGACCCAATGTGCACTACCACCAGGGCATGCAGCCCGGTGATAACACGCTCAACGCCCACTGCGCGCTAACCCTAATGCGCACCCTGGCAGGGCCAGATCAACATTATGATAGCGACGCCTTCTTGAAGGCTTATATCCAGCTCATGACGGCGGAGCCCCCCGCCCACCCGGACACCTACGCCGAATCCTACCATCGTGGTTTTTTCGCCAATCTGGAAAAGGGGCTGCCTCCCAAGCAGTGTGGCGCCGTGACCCACGATACGCCTTCGATTGGTGGCTTGGTGACCATTGCGCCGCTGGCGATTAGCGAACGCCTGAAGGGTACGTCACTGGCAGACACCCGCAAGCTGTGCCGCCAGCACCTGGCCCTGACCCACCCGGACGCTTTTCTAGCGGACGTGTGTGACGCCTATGTAGAACTGATCGACAGCCTGTTGTTTAGAGGCGATGTCGATGCGGTAGAAGACACTCTGCTCAAGGCAACCCGAGGACTATCAAAGCTTGAGCTGACAAAGCTGGTGGAAAGCCAATACACCGAACGTGAGGTGGTAGGCAGTGTGTTATCCACCGCCTGTTACATCACCGACGCCTGGCCTGCCGTGCTCTACTTGGCCTGCAAACATCACAAAAACCCGTTAAAAGCCTTACAGGTCAACGCCGAAGTAGGCGGTGACAACGTTCACCGGGGGGCGGTGTTAGGGGTGTTGCTGGGGTTGATTAACGGCGAGGCGGACGAAGGCTTGTTTGCCCGGTTAACCGAACACGCGTCGATTAACCGGGCTATTGCGGGTCTGGTGGGCTAGAAGCCCATCAGGTGCTTTAGGAGCGCCGCTCCCACAAGGTGACTTCCGAGAGGCTGTGCTGATATTTATGCATGGTCTCGCGGATCACAAAGGGCACCTTTTCAGGCTCGCTGATCATCTGGAAGTGAGGTTCCAACAGCGCCTTTAAGCCATCCAGGGTAGTGACATTCTCCCCGTCTCGCTTGAAGCCACCAATCCACTCCTCCTTCGGCGTGTACTCTTCCAGCCAGGTATAGGGCGAGGCGATCATCAAAATACCGCCCGCGTTGATGCGCTCGTGAATGGTTCGCAAAAACTGCGCCGGCTTATAAAGCCGGTCGATCAGGTTGGCCGCCAGCACTAAGTCGTAATGGCTAAACTGCGGTTTGAGGTTGCAGGCATCGCCCTGGTGGAAGCTAACCCGGCTCGCCGCCTCTTCCAGCCCCAGGCTCGCCAAGGTGCGCTCCTGATAGCTAACCAGCTCGCCCTCTTCAACCCGGGTATAGCGCAGCACTTTCTGCTCAGCCATTTCCACGCCTTGGCGAATAAAGTTGGCCGAAAAATCCACCCCGTCAACATGCTCAAACTCACGGGCCAGCTCAAAGCTGGAACGCCCGCTGGCACAGCCCAGATCCAGGGCACGCTTTTTCTGCTTGCCCGCTACGCTCGCCAGTGCCCGGTTGGCTAATGCCTGCGGGAAGTTGGCAACGCCAAACCACTCATCGCCGTAATGGAATTCCGCGTACTCAGCCATGCGGGCATCGCTTTCGTAATAGGCGCTGGGCATTTTGACTTCAGCATCCGACACCACATAGCGGAAGCCCGCATGCTGGAAGAAGTGACGGCGAAACGCATAGCGGGCGCTGAGCCGCGTTTCGTTACCACAGGAGATCCAGGAGCCGCCCTTGATCAGGTTATGCTGGTTATCGAACGTCGGCGTGGTGAAATCATCGTACAGCGGATGCACGTCAAAGCCTGGGAACGGATAGGTGGGCGTTTCCACCCACTGCCAAACGTTGCCCACCACATCAAACCATTGGCCGTGCTGGAAGCGGGTCACTGGGCATGAAGACGCGCCGTGATCTAAATGCAGGTTGGCGTTGGCAGGCATATCGCTTGCAAGCTCAGAAACACCCGCCGCCTCCACCAGGCGATGCCATTCATCTTCTGTTGGCATACGTACCGACTGGCCGGTCTGCGCGCTTTTCCAGTTACAGAACGCTTTGGCCTCGTGGAAGTTGACCTCCACCGGCCAGTCCCAAGGCATTTCGACCTCTTCGGTCATCAAGCGCAAAAACCACTCGTTTTTCCACACCCAAAACGTCGGATGCGTTGCCTTGGCAAAGTTTCGCCAGCCCAACCCCTCTTCCGACCAGAACGTGTCGGTGAGGTAGCCACCGGCCTCAACAAACTCAAGAAACTCACTGTTGCTGACCAGAAACTGGCTCGCCTTGAACTCTTCAACGTCGCTGTGGTGATGGCCGTACTCGTTGTCCCAGCCGTAGAAAGGATCATCGAAGGATTTACCTAACGTCACCTCCCCTTTCGGTACCGTGATTAGGCTATTTTCCGGCGGCTCACCGGTCGTACGGATAGGTGCCCACTCAGGTTGCGGTGTCACTAGCTCAAGCAGCTGCTGGCGAATCAACACCGACGAAGTTTCCAAATGAATCCGCTCGTGCTCAATACCCATGACGATGGGCCAGAACGGGCTTTGCCAATCGACGGGTAGCGACAGCGGTAACTCGCGGATCAAGGTGAGTACCGCCGCACGAACCTTGGCGCGATACGCCATCACCTCACTGACCGACGGCCACTCATAGTGATCATCATTCAGGTCGTCCCAGCTCATCTCATCGACGCCAACCGCGAAAATAGACTCCATATTCGGGTCGATGCGCGCCGGCAGAAGTTTCGCCAGCACCAGCTTGTTGATGAAAAACGTCGCGGTATGCCCAATATAGAAAATTAGCGGGTGCCTAAGCGGGATGGACTTACGAACGTACGCCTCCTCATTCACCAGCGTGCTAAAAAGCGACTCGTAGCGGTCAAACGTCGCGGTAAAACAGGCTTCAATCTCTCGGCGTGTGGCTTCAGGGTCTTTACCCGCAAGCATCACAGAGCGGGGGAAGAGAGCAGACGATGCCGATTCCTGTAGCCCAGCGGGGGAATTAGTGGAAGTCATAGTTGTTGGCGCCTTTTAGCTTGAACGACGAGGGTTAGCATAGGTAAACATATAAAAGCATTAAAAACCAAAAACTAGTACAAAATCTACCATTAGTTGTACAAATATGAATATGCGGAAATTTGCATTTAATCGACAAACCTCGTTGGTCAACAATTTTTTTCAAAAAAAGCACGGACTTGCTAGGTTTTCATAGCAGAATCTTGTAGTAGGGAGATTAACAGGTAAAGGAGTAGACTAATCATTATCCAGGCGAACGTTTAGCCCTAATGTATAATTACCTTAATATCTTTAAAAAAGGCTAGCTGATGATAAAAGTTGCTATATTTGTTGATATTCAAAATGTTTATTACACCGTCCGAGAAGCGTACGGCAAAAACTTTGATTACAACATGTTTTGGGCCAAGGCCACCGCTAATAGAAGCGTTGTAAACGCTTTTTGCTATGCCATTGATAGAGGTGATCAAAAACAGCGGGAGTTTCAAAACATACTCAGAGCGATCGGCTTTAATGTAAAACTGAAGCCTTTTATACAGCGCTCAGACGGTTCCGCCAAAGGGGATTGGGATGTAGGCATTGCGCTAGACGCCATGGAATACGCCGAACAGGCCGATGTTATTGTGCTGGTATCAGGCGACGGTGACTTTGACCTTTTAGTCAACAAAATTCGTACCAAATATGGTAAGAGAGTCGAGGTGTATGGCGTTCCTCAGTTTACCGCTGCCACACTAACGCATGAGGCCAGTCAGTTTATCGCCATAGATAAAACATTTTTATTAAATTAAATAAACAATGTATTAGCTGTATTAGCTGTAAAACATAGGCCGATTTTTCGACGCAACAACCGTGCCAACTTTCCACAGGGCTTTACCGTTTAATTGCCAACTGTAACGCGCTCGTCTATGTTAGTACTATAACGAGGTTGGTACTGAGAAATGCCTGATTACATCCTGCCCAGCACTGGCTTTCTCGCTCATCTCTAAGTCTCTTTTTCGAAACAATACTGACTGCGGCTTAGTTCACCTGATGCGCCCAATGTTGGTGCAGTCAGTCTGGGTTAACCAGCATAGGAGAACACCGAATGTCGATAACATCAGAAAAGCAATTACCCGAAGCCGTCGCGGCGTGGCGCGACCCTGAAATGGACTCGGTGAAAGGCACCGAAACCCCTAAAGACCCCAACAAAGGCTATATTGCCCTGCTTGGCTGGAGCGTGAATGCGATTAAAGCGGCGCAAAAATTTGACCGCCGCTATGTCGTTGTAGCCCCAGAGTGGGCCGAAGATTTCTGTACCGCTAACAATATTCCCTATATTTCCTGGAATTTTGTGCGACTGAATGATCGTTCCATGGAGATCGCCGAGCGGCTGAAAGCCGAAGGCGTTGACGTTGCCATCCCGCTATTTGAAGAAACCGTGGAATGGTCTGGCGCGATCAACTCTGTCCTTATGGATAGTCCTCGCATGTACGGGCAGTCTATTCTGTTCCGCGATAAGGCGTTGATGAAACGCCGTGCTCAGCTTGGCGGCATCCGCGTTGGGATCTTTGAAGAAGCGCACGAGAAAGAAGATATCGTCCGTTTTATGAAGCGCGTCAACCAGACTCTGCTCAAGCTAGACGGTGATCCAGACGACCCGATTCACGTCAAAGCCTTCGATAAAGCTGGTTGCCTTGGCCACCGAATGATCCGCACGCTGGAAGAAATCGACAACATTCCGGACGAAGAGTATCCGCTGTTGATGGAAAGTCATCTAAGCGGCTGGGAATTTGCCGTTGAAGCCTGGATACACGATGGCAAAATCCAGTTCCTGAACATTTCGGAATACGTAACGCTGGGCTATTCAGTATTCGTACCTGCTACTGCGGAACTCGAAAGCTGGCGTAACGCAATTACCAAGCAGATCGAGCTACTGATCAAAACGTTCGACATTCAGTTTGGCCTGATTCACCCCGAGTACTTCGTGACCGCTGACGGTGAGATGTACTTTGGCGAGGTCGCCTACCGCCCACCCGGTTTCAAAGCCTTCGAACTGATTGAGAAAGCCTATGGTTTCAACGCTTACCAGGCATCCATGCTGGTATTCGACCCGAAAAGTACCAAAGAAGAAGTCGCTGCCTTCTTCCCCAAAGAAGTGGTGGATGCGAAAGGCTACGCCGGTTGCTTTGGTGTGTACCCACGCCGTCGCGTCGTCAGCCAACTGGTAATGCCCCCAGAGTGTGTAGATCACCCCTATTTCGAGTCGCACGAACTGGTCGCACCAACCGAGGAGACGGTGCCTGACCGCTCAGCCTTCGGCACACATTGGGGCTTAGTCTTCTTTTTTGGCGACGATCCCATCGTCATGCGGGATCTGCTCAAAGCCCAAGAGGACTTGGACTTCTACGTTTAGCAATTCGCTTACGTAATACGCTGCACGTTGGGCGCGTCTATCTTTATCAGGGGCATTTTAGCTTTTGATACTGGTAGACGCGCCCTTACTTGTGCCAGTCAGCACACTATTTTCAACGGGTAAGCGAAGGCCTTTACATGGCGTCTGTGCATACCTGGATTTCATCCGCCATCTGGCTAAGCAATGCATCGTAGAGCCCAGCACCGGTCGTCAAACCAGCGCCTATAGGGTCCATTACGCCAATATAGGCATCGGTATCGCCAAAAATATTATTAACGATTTGCGGATTGAATTGCGGTTCACTGAATACACAGTGAATGCCCTGTTGGCTGACGAGTTTCTGCAGCGCCTCAATGCGTGCCGGGCTGGGTGAGGAGGCATCGCCGATCGAAATAGCAACGGCCGCTCTCACATCAAAGGCATTTTCAAAGTACTGATAAGCGTCATGAAAGACAATGAAACGCGTATCTCCACTGTCCGCTAGGCGTTGTTTTATATCGTGTGCAAGTGTATCGAGTTCCTGTTTACTTTGGTCTGCATTTGCAAGGTAGTAATCTGCATTATCAGGGTCCAGTTCTCCCAGCTGCTGCGCGATGGCATCCAGCCAAACACGTGCATTAGCAGGGTCTAGCCAGCCATGGGGATCTTCACCATCATGAGCATGGTCGTGGTCGTGGTCGTGGTCGTGGTCGTGGTCGTGGTCGTGGTCGTGGTCGTGGTCAGCCACATCAAACGTGGCACCTTCACGATATTCAAACCGATTAATCCCAGGCACACGCATTAATTCTAGGTGCTTGGCGTCATCCGCTAAGTTGGTAATCGGCGTCGACAGCCAAGGGGTTAAATCATTGCTCACCCACACCACTAAATCAGCCTCGTCCAACACGGCGGCTTCTGAAGGCCGCAGCGAGTAACCGTGCGGTGATGCGCCGGGCTGGATAAAAAGTTCAGCGGTGCCACGGTCTCCCATTACTTTAGTCACCAGTGAATGCACGGGGGGTATATCCACCGCCACTCTTGGAGCCTCCGCTAAAGCGGCCAGGGAAACAGTTGTTAAGAGTGGCAACGAGCAAAGTACCAAACCATATTTCATCTATTATCTCCTAATTATCAATTAATTAAGTAAAAAATTACTGCTTTTCTGATCATTTACATCGCCGCTGGAGATGCTATGCCTTGCACTTTATATTATGTTATAACATAACAATTTGCGATCAAGCGAGAGTTCCAACCCGATGTCTCCATCGATGAAACTTAGCACTCCCCTCTTGCGCGCTAATCAGCTAAGCGTCCAGATAGGTGGTCAGCAAATTCTTGAAGACATCAATTTGGCGCTGCACCGTGAAGAAATCGTGACGCTTATTGGCCCTAATGGGTCTGGCAAATCGACACTGGTGAAAACATTAATCGGCGCTATTAAGCCGACGGCAGGCAGCGTTTCCATCGATGCTAAACGACGTATAGGCTATGTACCTCAACGGCTCCACCTGGATCCGACGTTGCCCATGACTGTGTCTCGTTTTATGAATCTCCCACACCACCATCAACGGATCGATGTGCAGCAAGCATTAGCTAATGCTGGGGTTGAAACACTGGGCAAAGCCGCTATGAGCCAGTTATCTGGAGGGCAATTTCAACGGGTGCTACTGGCCCGAGCACTGATCTCAAAACCCGACATCTTGATACTCGACGAGGCAACGCAAGGCTTGGATCATCGGGGCACTGCTGACTTCTACAAAAAAATTGAAGAAGTGCGCCAGACTTATCGTTGTGCCGTATTGATGGTGAGCCATGACTTGCATGTGGTCATGCGCACCGCTGATCATGTGCTCTGTTTGAACCGCCGCATTTGTTGTGAAGGCAAACCCGAGCGTGTTGCCTCCTCCCCGGACTATCAAGCCTTATTCGGTGACCAGACAGCCCAGACGTTAGCCGTCTACCAACATAAGGAAGCGGCTCATGCTGGATGATTTCATGTGGCGCGCGGCGCTCGCCGGTGTGTTTGTGGGGCTTGCGGCAGCTCCGCTCGGCTGCTTTGTGGTGTGGCGGCGCATGGCGTATTTCGGCGATGCCACAGCGCACGCTGCTATTCTGGGCGTTGCAATGGCATTAATGTTTAATCTATCCATTTTTGCAGGCGTTTTAATCGTTTCCCTTACCATGGCAGCCAGCGTAACGATGCTCAGCGGACGCGGCTATGCGATGGATACCCTGCTAGGCGTGATGGCACACTCAGCCCTAGCAGTTGGATTAGTCGCCGTTTCGTTTATCTCAGGCATCCGCGTGGACCTCAATGCGTATTTGTTCGGCGATATACTGGCCGTGGGCAAAGATGATTTATGGATCATCGGGGGCGGCACCTTACTGGTGCTAGGGTTGCTATTTTGGCGTTGGTCAGCCCTATTAACCGCCACGCTCAGCGATGAATTGGCACATGCTAGCGGCATTCAGCCACGCAGAGAGCAGTTGGCACTTACACTCTCTCTCGCGGTGGTGGTCGCCGTGGCACTCAAGGTAGTGGGCGCACTGCTAATTGCTGCGTTGTTAATCATCCCAGCGGCTACCGCCAGACCTTTTTGCCGCACGCCGGAAATAATGGCCCTGGTGGCGGCCGCTATCGCAACGCTGTCGGTAACATCGGGCCTCAAGGCCGCTTATTTTTTTGACACCCCGACCGGGCCAACGATTGTCACCTTAGCCGCTGCCTTGTTTCTATTATCAACAATTGCCAACCAAGGTTGGCAATACATAAGACAGCGTTAGCCACCCGGGATGAACATCGACGTACTGCCGATATCTCCTCGAGCCGTGCTTAACATGGAGAAACGGTTATGACTGCCAAAGAACACGGCAAGATAGAACGAAAACTTGTTGCAACCCTGACACACGCCTGTGAAAAAGCGAAGTATCAACTGCCCGGATTTGAATGGCTGACCCATCGCGTCGACTACCAACATTTCCCTCAAAGTTTAGTAGTAACCTGGGTCTTCGACACCAGTGCAAACCTTTCAAAAGCGCTCAATAGCAATGCCAAGCAGCTAATGCTGGAACTAACGGCTACGGTGTTATACGAGTCGGACATCGTCATCGACGACATTGCTCAGCACGTCGATTTTGACAGCGAGCAAGCGTGCCTTCGCACACATAACGGTGATTGGAAACGCCGGCTACGTCTCACAACGACGAGGCATTGATGGCTAAGAAAATCGAAAGCCCCTGTTTGTCCACCTGTCAGCTCAAGGGCGGGCTATGCACCAGCTGTGGCCGTAGCGTTGAAGAGATACGTCAGTGGAAATCCATGAAACGTCCTGAAAAAGTGACGGCCCTAAAGCGCGCTAATCAACGACGCAAATAGCTAAATAGCTGTAAAAATCACAAATGAAACGCATGGGGGACGGCACTAACCTAGGGTTTATATAGGGTAATAGGGCTATTACTTGGATTTTGCTGCGCTATTCATCACTGCCATATTCTTTCTAAGCCACCATAAAGCGACTATGTTTGCGCAATCGCCCACCAATCAAACTCCATTAGGCCCTCTTCAGGTAACTTCAGGCGAAAGTGAAAAAGAAGGGCTTCAATCTGTGCCCAACCATTATAAGAGACTTCATAACGTCCGGCCATGACTGTGCACAGCTATTGCACAGGCAAATTTAGCAGATTTAACTACTCATACACCCACTAAAAATAACTTCTGAAAGACCCCCATTACGTTCGCAAGCGCACAGTACGTGCGTGCATTAAGGCGCATCCTAAGGTTTTGCATGGCAAAGGAGACCATATGGCGTCATCTTCAGTTAGCTACAGCCGTCTAACCAACTTGAATGAATTCGGCAATAACCCCGGGTCGTTGCACGCGGATATCTATATCCCCAAGAACTTTTCCAAGAACGGACCGCTCGTTGTCGTGCTACACGGCAGCACTCAGTCGGCAGAGGGCTATGACCGCGGTTCAGGCTGGTCAGAACTCGCCGACGAATGCGGGATAGCGCTCCTGTATCCCGGACAAAGAAAAACCAATAACCCCCTTAGTAGCTTCAACTGGTTCAAGTCTGGCGACACCCGCCGTGGCAGCGGCGAACCACTCTCTATCTTTCATATGATTGAGCAGGTCGTTGAGGATCACGCCATCGACCCGCTGCGCGTATTTATCACGGGGATGTCCTCAGGAGGCGCCATGGCATCTGTCATGCTGGCAACCTACCCAGAGGTGTTTGCGGGAGGCGCGATCATCGCCGGGTTACCCTACCGAAGCGCGGACAACCTGATGGAAGCGATGGTGCGCATGAAAGGGGTTGGTGGTCCGTCAGACAGTAGGCTCAACTCCCTTGTGCGCGGCGCCTCGACCTTCGAAGGCCCCTGGCCAACGATTTCGGTTTGGCATGGCGGCAGTGATTCAACTGTCGACAACGCTAATGCCGACGCCATCGTCCGGCAGTGGCAGGCTATTCACCAGGTTGAAGGCCCACCGACACGGGTCGAAGACGTCGTCGGCTTCCCTCGGCTGGTCTGGTGCAACGAGGCGGGGCAGGAGGGCATCGAAGAGTACATCATCGGAGGTATGGGTCACGGCACGCCTATCATGGCCAGTGGCGAGAAGGGGCTTGGGGAAGAAGACAAGTACATGCTGGAAGTCGGCATTTCCTCAATCCGTCACATAGCATATTTCTGGGGACTTTCTTGATTTGTGGGGGCTTACTTAACAGAGGAGGTGTGCTGGATAACCATTAAAGTTTGCTAACAACTTGGCGTGATAGGCAAATAGCTCCTACGTTATTGAAAAGACAACGGAGAAAAAATGATGGAAGCTCTTGCGAGAAAGCTGGGCCTCAAGACTGATCCCACCATTTTTTTCACGTCTGCGGGGATCATGATCCTTTTTTTAGTGGCGCTTCTCATTGCACCTGAACCTATAGGGGCAGCCTTTGGCGCGGGGCGCCAGTGGATCGTTACTAACCTTGGCTGGTTCTTTATTTTAGGGGTGACGAGTTGGGTGGCGTTCCTGTTATGGGTCGCGCTCAGCCGTTTCGGGGCAATCCGGCTGGGAGGGAACGATGCCAAGCCGGCCTATAGCAATATCTCCTGGTTTACCATGCTATTCGCTGGCGGTATCGGCACGGTATTGATGTTCTGGGGCGTGGCCGAGCCTATTTCTCACTTTACAACCCCCCCAAGACCGGGTGTCGAGCCCTTCTCTGTGGCAGCCGCCGACGACGCTATGAGCTTTTCGATCTATCATCTGGGCCTACATACCTGGGCGATCTTCGCTATGCCGGGGCTGGCTTTTGCGTACTTTATTTATCGTTACAACCTCCCCATGCGTTTTAGCTCAGTATTCTATCCACTGATCGGCGAACGCATTTACGGCCCTGTCGGCAAAACCCTCGATATCTTTGCCATTCTCGGTACTCTCTTTGGTGTGGCGGTTTCTATTGGCCTGGGCACCCAGCAAATCAATGCGGGGCTAACGGAACTGTTTGGTGTTCCGGACGCCGTGATGACAAAGGTAATTATCATCACGGTACTAACAGCCGTTGCCGTGGGGTCGATCGTCGCGGGGCTGGATGCAGGCGTTAAACGGCTTTCCAATATCAATATCGGGATGGCCGTCGGCCTATTGGTGTTTGTGCTGTTCACCGGATCAACCGTTTTCCTGTTGCGTGCCATCGTCGAGACCTTTGGCCTTTACATCACCAACCTGCTACCCATGGCGTTTTGGAATGATACGTTAGCAAGCTATACCAGCAACGACGGCAGCGGCTGGGGGTGGCAAGGCAGCTGGACAGTGTTTTATTGGGCCTGGACAGTCACTTGGTCACCCTTCATCGGGATTTTTGTGGCGCGTATCTCCCGCGGGCGAACCATCCGAGAGTTTGTCCTGGGCGTGTTATTCGCCCCCTCCATCTTTACGCTGGTTTGGTTTGCGATCTTTGGCTGGTCGGCAATGGAGATCGATGGAATAGGCGCCGAGGCTAGGGCAGCTATGGGAGATCAGGCCGGTGCATTATCCGCTGCCGTGGGCGAAAGTATCCCGCTCGCTATGTTCGCATTTTTCGAGAACTTCCCCGCTGCTACCTTAATCCAGGGCTTAGCGGTGGTTATCGTTGCCATCTTTTTTGCCACGTCATCAGACTCCGCCTCTCTGGTCGTCGATATGCTGTGTACAGGCAGCGCGGATCCTGGCCCCTGGCACCAACGAGTATTCTGGGGCGTTTCTGAAGGCATGCTGGCGGCTATGCTTATCGTTCTTGCCGGCGATGCCGGGCTTAGTGCATTGCAGGAAGTGATTACCGTGGTTGGTCTACCGATGTTTATTCTGGTGTTTGCCATGATGTTTTCATTGTTCCGCGGCCTAGCTCATGAGGATCTCAGCGAAGTACGCGTTGGCAGCCCACCCAAGCGGGAGGCGCTAAGGCCAGATGAGTAGATAGCGCTTGTGACTCTCTCAAGAACACGACACGTATGCGAGATGGGTCACGTTGCGTGTCGTTAAAAAAAACCACCGGTGTCGCGGTAGCGCACAACGAAGAAATCTCTCTTGAGTCGCTGATCAATCAGGCAGATCAAATGCTATACGTCGGCAAACGCGATGGCCGAGACCGAATAGTGATGTGTCGCACGGAGGAGGAGCAAGCCCCCGCGAACAACCAAGGGGCGCAAGCAACGACTCAGGCCAAACTCTAAAAAAACGTGATACGATAATCGCTTATATTATTTAGATTTTATGTCGTTTTGCGGCCACTTTATTTTAAAGGGAATCAACATCCACCATGTCGTCAGCTAAAGACTGCGTCGCTACGCTTATTGATGGCTTCCAGAAGCGTCGGCCAATTCGCGCTGGTTCACTGATTATTACCGTCTATGGTGACTCTATCGTTCCGCGGGGCGGTACTGTGTGGTTGGGCAGTCTGTCGAAACTGGTGGAGTCCATCGGGATCAATGAGCGGTTGGTGCGCACCTCTGTTTACAGGCTGACCACTGAAACTTGGCTGCGGGGCGAGAAGGTGGGCCGTCGCAGCTATTACCGATTGAGTGGCCCAGGGCGGCGGCGTTTTGAACAAGCTTTCAAGCGCGTCTATCACGGCGCCCAGCCGCCCTGGTCGGGCCAGTGGACATTGGTGCTGCTGACACAGCTTCCCCCAGACCGACGCCAACAAATTCGTGATGAGCTTGAATGGCTCGGCTTTGGTAGTTTTGCTCAGGGCGTGCTGGCTCACCCTACGCTGTCATGCGCAGAGACCATGGTAACTTTGCAAGAGTTGGATGCGGTAGACGACACGATCGTGATGCAAACCCAGACCATGGAGCCCATGACCAGCAAGCCACTGCGCCTGCAGGTCAGAGATAGCTGGAACCTCGATGAACTCGCCGAACTTTACCAGCGTTTTCTCGTTAAGTTTCGCCCACTCTGGAATGCGCTCAGCGCAGAGAACCATTTAGGGCAGGAAGAGTGCTTCATTGCTCGCACCTTGCTGATTCACGAGTATCGCAAGGTTCAATTACGTGACCCCCTCCTGCCTGACGAACTACTCCCCACGGCATGGGAAGGTCGCTACGCCCATCAGCTCTGCCGCAACCTCTATCGCTTGCTCTACGAACGCGCAGAACGCTGGCTAGACCGACATCTGGAAACCGCCGAGGGCCCATTACCAGCCCCCGGCCCCAGCTTCTACCAGCGCTTCGGCGGGCTGGAATAGTTCATGGTTGTGGCGACTTATCCAGCGTCTGCTGCTTAGGTTGTGTATCACCGGCCAGTAAGGTTGGCCGATCAGCATCGAGCTCTGCCAGCGGCTCACAGGACTCCAAGCTGTCACGGCAACGGGTTACTAAGCGCTGATACTCTTGGGTACCCTGCTGCTTCCAGGCAAACTCCTCATCACTCAGCGCCCGCTTAACCTTTGCAGGCGCCCCCATCACCAGCGACTGCGGCTCACACTCGAAGCCTGCCTTGACGAATGCCGCCGCGGCAACGATAGACCGCTCAGCAATGTTAGCGCCGTCCATCACCACGGCGTTCATACCGACCATGGCATCACGCCCAATCACGCAGCCATGCAATACCGCGCCATGGCCGATATGGCCATCCTTCTCGACCTTAGTGACGCAACCTGGAAAGCCGTGCATCACGCAGGTATCCTGAAGGTTCGCGCCCTCTTCCAGCACCAGGCGGCCGAAATCGCCACGCATCACCGCGCCGGGACCTACATAACAGCCGGGGCCAACAATCACATCCCCGATCAATACTGCGGTTGGGTGAACATAAGCCGTCGGGTGCACCACCGGCGTCACCCCTTCAAGTCGATAGTAAGGCATAACGTTCTCCGTTAGTTTGATGGGCTGTGGCGACGGCTTTGCACCACCACGAAACGGCTGGCGACAAAGGCTTGGTTACATAAGGAAGCATTGGCTGCCGGATTACCGCCCGTGGCGTGAAAGTCACTAAAAGCAGCCGACTGGTTGACGAATATCCCCCCATCCAGGTTCAGAGACAGCGGAACGGCCACATCCATCGCCAGCTGCTCGAACTGTGCGGCCACGGCCTCATCGGTGGTGTAGGCACCGAGTGTTATCGCGCCCTTTTCCCGAATCACCTCCCGCGCCAGCTCAATGCTATGCGCGGTGTTCTCAGTCGCGATGACAAAGCTTATCGGGCCGAAGCGCTCCTCACTGTAGGCAGCTTTCTGCGCTGCATCTACCTTGAGGATAAGCGGCGTGTGGATGCGGGCGTCAGGGAATTGGGCGTGTTTGCGTAACTCGCTATCCAGCGCTATATCGCCCAGCCCACGACATTCATCAATTCGTGCTCGCGTGTCTACTGACTGCAGGGCACCTAACACCGTGCAGGCGCGGTCATTGTCACTCAGAAACGCCTGGACAGCTTTCGCAAGCGCGGCCGCCACGTCATCAAAGCTTAAATGGCCATCCGCTGTTTCGATCCCGCTTTTCGGTACATAAATGGCCTGAGGGGTCGTGCACATCTGCCCAGAATAGAGGCTCAGCGAGAAGGCCAGGTTCGCCGTGACCGCTTTAAGGTTATCCACACTGTCGATAATAACCGTGTTGATGCCGGCTTTCTCGGCAAACACCTGAGCTTGGGTGGCGTTCTGTATTAGCCAGTCTCCGAACGCGTTGGAGCCGGTGAAATCGATTAGTTTGACCGCAGGGTCAAGCGCCAGCGTCTTGGTAAGCGGCGCATCGACAGTGTCGGGTACCAGGCTAACCAGACAAGGATCAAAGCCTGCTTCCTCCAATACTTGCTGAACAACACGTGCAGTCATTGCCACAGGCAAAATAGCGCCAGGGTGTGGCTTAAGGATGACCGGATTGCCCGTCGCCAGACTGGCAAACAAGCCAGGATACGTATTCCAGGTGGGAAACGTGGAACAGGCCACTACCAACGAGATACCGCGCGGAACGATGTGAAAACGCTTATCCATGACAATGGGATCATGCTTGCCCTGGGCCTTGACCCATTTCGCGGTAGCGGGAATCTGAGCCATTGCCTGCCAAGCATAGGCCACGGCTTCAAGGCCGCGATCCTGGGCATGCGGCCCACCCGCTTGAAACGCCATCAACGGCCCCTGGCCGCTAGTATGCATCACCGCCTGGGCGATCTCTGGGCTCATGACATTAAGGCGTGACAGGACTTCCAGACACACCCCAACACGCGCTTGCGCCCCGGCATCCCGCCAGTCGCGCATTGCTACTTGCATGGCCGCTACCAGCTCGTCGAGGTTTGGCTGGTCATACGTAATGCCGAGTTCAAAGCCATAAGGTGACACTTCGCCACCCACTTGCTGGGTGCTGCCAACACCATTAAGTGCAAATGGCTGATTGAGTAGTGACTCGAACGTCGACGGCGCCGCTTTAACGGCATCCTCAGGGTATTTCCGCATGCTTTCTGGATAGGGCGTCCAGAAATTACGGCTGGAAATGGCGTCGACAGCTTGGTCAAGAATCTCACGATGAAGGTCGAACATCTGCTGCGCTGATTGCGTCATGGGGCGCTCCTGCACTCACTTATTTTTTTGATACGCTATATTTTTTAAGACTATCTTTCCCGTAACAAAACATCAAACGCTTTCCTTGTCACCACTTACTAAAGAACGGGTGAACTGATATCTAAAAACTCGAAATATAGGGGTTAAAAGTCGCTTTTTTAGCCACGCACCCAGGCTTCATACCATGGTCTAACAACCATATTTCGTTCGCCAAAATGCACTAAAGCCATTGTTAATAAAAAACAAATGATCAAAAATAACGTTAAGCGACACACTAAAAACATATAAACAATATTGATGCGTATCAAAATAAACCTATACTCGGCAGATATTCATCCTGTGCGCCACAGGCCGAACTGAGGTAAAAATGCCCACTACTCTAAAAACAACCCCACCCCAGGAAGGCGTTTTATGCATCACGCTGAATCGCCCAGACGCACTGAATGCGCTTAATACGCAGCTTCTCGGCGAGCTCGCCGACACCTTGAGCAAGGCTGATAGTGACGACAACGTTCGCGCCGTGGTGATTACCGGCAGTGCGAAAGCGTTCGCCGCCGGTGCGGATATTAACGAAATGGCCGAACGCGATCTGGTGGGCATGCTGGAAGATCCTCGCCAGCACCACTGGGCCACCATTACGCGCTTTCGCAAACCGATCATTGCCGCCGTCAATGGCTATGCCTTGGGCGGTGGCTGCGAACTGGCCATGCATGCCGACATCATCATTGCCGGTGAAAACGCCCTGTTTGGCCAGCCGGAAATCAACCTGGGCATCATGCCCGGCGCTGGCGGCACCCAACGATTGCTTAGAGCGGTAGGCAAATCTCTGGCTACCCAAATGGTGCTGACCGGCGAGCCAATTTCTGCTCGCCGTGCCCTCGAAGCTGGCCTGATTAGCGAGATTACCCAACCCGAACTCACCCTTGAACACGCCATGGCCATTGCAACACGCATCGCCGCCAAGGCACCGCTGGCGGTGCGTTTAGCGCGGGAATCGCTGCACAAGGCGATGGATACCGACCTAGCCACCGGCCTGCGCTTTGAACGCCATGCATTCACCTTACTGGCGGGTACCGCCGACCGCGAAGAGGGCATTCGCGCCTTCCAAGAAAAACGACCTGCCACTTTTCAAGGGCACTGACACAAGGATATACCCCATGAGCCAAGCGCCCCTGCTTTACACCGTGGAAGACGGCGTTGCCTGCATTACGCTAAACCGCCCCGACAGCTTGAACAGCTTCAATACTGAGATGCATGCCGAGATGCGCAAGGCGCTTAAGGACGTGTGCCAGGACCCAAGCGTTCGCGCTTTGTTGCTGACCGGCAACGGACGCGGCTTCTGCGCTGGCCAAGATCTTTCCGACCGCAGCGTTGCCCCCGGTGAGCAAGCCCCCGATCTCGGCGAGTCACTTGAGAAACGCTACAACCCCATGCTGCGCGCTCTTAAAGATATGCCGTTCCCGACCATTTGTGCGGTGAACGGCGTGGCCGCAGGTGCCGGTGCCAACATCGCCCTGGCCTGCGACATCGTATTGGCCGCACGCTCGGCGAGCTTTATTCAGGCTTTCTGTAAAATCGGCTTGATTCCCGACTCCGGCGGCACCTGGACCCTGCCTCACTTAGTGGGCATGGCGCGTGCCAAGGGCCTGGCGATGCTTGGTGACAAGCTGCCCGCCGAGACTGCCGAACAGTGGGGCATGATTTGGCGCTGCGTCGACGATGAGGCGCTTCAGGAAGAAGCCATGAACATGGCTCGCCACTTGGCCACACAGCCGACGCGCGGCTTGGCGCTTATCAAACGCGCCCTGCATGCCAGCAGCGATAACAGCTTCAACGAACAGCTCGATCTGGAGCGCGATCTGCAACGCCTTGCCGGGCGCTCCGACGACTACCGCGAAGGTGTCAGCGCCTTTATGGAAAAACGTCGCCCCACCTTCAAGGGAGAGTGATATGGCAGCCCTACCCACGTCCGCCGTTATTGGCGTGATCGGCGCAGGCGCCATGGGTGCCGGTATCGCTCAGGTAGCCGCCCAGGCTGGCCACTCGGTAATCTTGCACGACAATCAGCCGGGTGCCGCCAAAGCAGGTATCAACAACATTCGCCGCCAGCTGGAAAAGCGCGTTGCCAAGGGCAAGGTGAGCCAAGCCGATGTGGATAACATCATGGCTCGCCTACAGCCCGCCGACACAATCGACGCCCTGGCCGACAGCCGCCTAATTATTGAAGCCATTGTTGAAAACCTTGAGGTTAAACGGCAGGTGTTCGCCCAGCTCGAAGCGCTATGCTCGCCGGATACATTGCTCGCCAGTAATACCTCGTCACTATCGATCACCTCCATTGCAGCGAACCTTGAACGCCCTGAACGCATGGCGGGGCTTCACTTCTTTAACCCCGCCCCAGTGATGAAGCTAGTAGAAGTGGTGTCAGGTCTGGCGACCACCGCAGATGTTGCGAACACCCTTTTCGATACCGCTAGCGCCTGGGGCAAGGTGGCGGTACACGCAAGCTCTACCCCTGGGTTTATTGTTAACCGCGTGGCGCGGCCATTTTATGCCGAAGGGCTACGCCTGCTGCAGGAAGGTGCCAGCGATGCCGCCACTATCGATGCCTTGCTGCGTCAAGCCGGCGGGTTCCGCATGGGGCCTTTCGAACTGATGGACCTGATCGGTCATGACGTGAACTACGCGGTGACCCGCTCGGTGTTTGACGCTTACTACGGCGACACCCGTTTCGAGCCTTCCTTAGTACAGCAAGCGTTGGTTGAAGCCGGACGCCTGGGGCGTAAGTCCGGTCAAGGTTTCTTCGACTACGCTGAAGGCGCTGCGAAGCCGCAGCCTACGTTTGCCGAACCAGCAAATACGGAGCTACCAGCACTTGTCGTACAGGGTGCCAACAGCACTCTCGCGCCACTGCTGGAACGCGCTCAAGAAGCTGGTCTCAACGTGGTGTATCGCGAATCGCTACAGCAAGATGGCTCCCCTCGCCTATACCTAGGCGATCTGGTACTGGCGCTTAGCGACGGACGCTGCGCCGCCGAACGTGCGGCCAATGAAGGGCTCGATACTCTGGTACTGTTCGACTTATGCCTGGACTACCGCAGCGCCAGCGCCATTGCGCTTGCTGCTAGCCACACAACATCACCCGAGGCCCTCCAACTGGCCACCGCTTTCTTCCAGCGCCTGGGTATGGACGTAGCCTGGCTAACCGACACGCCGGGGCTGGTAGTGCTACGTACCGTGACCATGCTCGCTAATGAAGCTGCCGATGCCGTGCTGCAAGGCGTGTGCAGCGCTAAGGATGGCGACCTAGCGATGCAGGCGGGCGTTAACTACCCACAAGGCCCTCTGGCCTGGGCAGACTCACTGGGCCTGCCCTTCGTTCACCGCACCCTTACACACCTGCAGCAGAGCTACGGCGAAGAGCGCTATCGCAGCTCGTTCCTGCTGCGTCGCAACGCCTTGGGCGGGGGAAGCTTCCATGAGTGATGCCCAACTGACCCCACAACAGCTGGCGGAAGCCTGTGCCGAGGCAATGTTTGCCCGTGACCATGCCAGCCAAGGGCTGGGCATGCGGATTATCCGCGTAGCCCCTGGCTTTGCAGAACTGACCATGACCGTACGCCAGGATATGGTGCAGGGTCACGGCAACTGCCATGGCGGGTTTCTGTTTGCCCTGGCTGATTCCGCCTTTGCGTTTGCCTGCAATAGTTACGATGAGGCCACGGTGGCCTCAGGCTGCAGCATCGACTACCTCGGCCCTGGCCAACTAGGCGATGAACTGACCGCCACTGCCGAAGAGCGCAGCCGACGCGGACGCACCGGCATTTATGACATCACGCTGCGCAATCAGCACGGCGATACCGTTGCCCTGTTCCGCGGGCGTTCCTACAAAATTCGCGGCAGCGTACGCCGCTTGGAAGACACTGACGCAGAAAATACTGCCGCTGGAGATAACCAATGAAAGACGCGCTGATCATTGATGCCATTCGTACCCCAATAGGACGCTACGGCGGCGCACTTTCGAGCATGCGTGCCGATGACCTGGGGGCCATACCCATGCGCACCCTGATGGAACGCAACCCGAACGTCGACTGGTCGCTGATTGACGATATCTTTTACGGCTGCGCCAACCAAGCAGGGGAAGATAACCGCAACGTGGCGCGCATGTCCGCGCTGCTGGCCGGGCTTCCGGTCGAGGTGCCTGGCTCCACCATCAACCGCCTTTGCGGCTCTGGCATGGACGCCATCGGCAATGCCGCCCGCACCATCAAGACCGGCGAAGCGGGGCTAATGATTGCTGGCGGGGTGGAGTCGATGTCCCGGGCGCCCTTCGTGATGGGCAAGGCGGAGCAAGCTTTCTCACGCCAAGCCGATATTTTCGATACGACCATTGGCTGGCGCTTTATCAATCGTGCAATGAAAGCTCAGTTCGGCGTGGACTCCATGCCCGAAACCGCTGAAAACGTGGCTGAGCAGTTTGGCATTTCCCGAGAAGACCAGGACGCTTTTGCACTGCGCAGCCAGCAGCGTACCGCCGCCGCTATGGAGGCTGGCCGCCTTGCTGAAGAGATCGTTCCGGTCGAAATCCCCCGCCGCAAACAAGACCCGTTAGTGGTGGATACCGACGAGCACCCGCGCGCCGCCACGACCGCCGAGCAGCTCGCCAAGCTACCCACTCCCTTCCGCGAAGGCGGCAGTGTGACAGCGGGTAATGCCTCTGGGGTTAACGATGGCGCCTGTGCGCTGCTGCTGGCATCCCCCGAGCAAGCAGAGCGTTTTGGCTTAAAAGCCCGCGCCCGCGTGGTAGGCATGGCCACCGCTGGGGTGGAGCCGCGCATCATGGGGTTCGGCCCCTCTCCCGCCACCCGTAAGGTACTTGCCCAGACCGGGCTTACCCTCGAACAGATGGACGTGATCGAACTCAATGAAGCCTTTGCTGCTCAAGCGTTGGCAGTCATGCGCGACCTGGGCCTGAGCGATGATGCCGAACACGTCAATCCCAATGGGGGCGCTATTGCACTCGGCCACCCGCTGGGCATGAGCGGCGCTCGGCTTGTGACCACTGCCTTGCATGAACTCGAACGTCGGCAAGGACGCTTTGCGCTATGCACCATGTGTATTGGTGTCGGACAGGGCATTGCTCTAATCATCGAGCGCTTATAAGACGATTTCATAGGCCACGACTTCATGGATCACTACCCAGCCCATGGCTCATGAAACGTTGACCCAATAACAACTTGCTTGACCGGAGACTCCTGATGAATCAGCCCGCTACGCGTATCGACACTGCGACTCTCGACCCCTTGGAAACCGCCAGCATCGACGAGCTGCGCGCCACTCAGGTCAAGCGCCTGAAGTGGAGCCTGAAGCACGCTTACGACAATGTGCCGTTCTATCGCCAGTCTTTCGACAGAGCAGGAGTGCATCCCGACGATATCCAGACGCTAGCGGATCTCGCCAAACTACCGTTCACCACCAAGGCCGATCTGCGCGACAACTACCCGTTTGGCATGTTGGCCACGCCAATGAGCGAGATCGTGCGCATTCACGCGTCCAGCGGCACTACTGGGCAGCCCACGGTGGTGGGCTACACCCAGAAAGATATTGATGTGTGGTCCGATGTGGTGGCGCGCTCAATCCGCGCCGCTGGCGGCAGCCGCAGCGACAAAGTGCATGTGGCGTATGGCTACGGCCTGTTCACCGGCGGGCTGGGCGCGCATTACGGTGCCGAGCGCCTGGGCTGCGCAGTCATACCCATGTCGGGGGGCCAGACGGAGAAACAGGTTCAGCTGATCCGTGATTTCCAGCCGGACATCATCATGGTCACGCCCTCGTACATGCTCAACATTGCTGACGAGATGGAGCGCCAAGGCATCGATCCACATACACTGCCGCTGCGCACCGGCATTTTCGGTGCCGAACCCTGGACCGACAGCATGCGCACTGCCCTAGAGCAGCGTCTGGGCATCGATGCCCTCGATATTTACGGGCTCTCCGAGGTAATGGGGCCGGGCGTGGGCATGGAGTGCCTCGAAACCAAAGATGGCCCCACCATCTGGGAAGATCACTTCTATCCCGAAATCATCGACCCAGTCAGCGGTGACGTCCTGCCAGACGGTGAGTACGGCGAGCTGGTATTCACCACCCTAACCAAAGAAGGCCTGCCGGTGATTCGTTACCGCACCCGCGACCTGACCCGCCTACTGCCAGGCACTGCGCGCCCTATGCGGCGCATCGACAAGATCACTGGCCGCAGCGACGACATGCTGATCATTCGCGGGGTTAATGTGTTCCCCACCCAGATCGAAGAGCAGCTACTTAAGATCGCGTCACTTTCTCCCCACTACGAGATCGAAGTCAGCCGCCAAGGCAATATGGACATGGTGCTTGTTCGTGTAGAAGCGAATCATCATGACATCGCCCGCGACCCCGTAGCTTGTGAAGACGCCGCGAAACAGCTTCAGCATGCCATCAAGACGTATATCGGTATTAGCACCCAGGTTGAAGTGTGTCCGGTAGAGAGCGTTATGCGTTCGCTGGGCAAGGCCAGACGCGTCAAGGACCTTCGCTGATTCAGCTCCTTAACGCTTAGCGGCCTCTGATAAGCAACGCCGCGCCAACACAGCCCCTTTAGGAACTCCCCTACAGGGGCTTTTTTACACCCAAATAGTCAGTAAACGTCAGAAAAAATATCACATTCAGAATCACTTATCCTTGGTCATTTTTACTATATAAAACAGACATCTTTCCTTTATTCGTAATCACAAAGTCTTAAAGCGATACATAAAAATACTTGTTGATAAAATATTTTGTGTCACTATACTTTAAACAAGATAAGCCACACTCCCTGATAGTCCGACGCCGCGGAGGTCTCTATGTACGCGCAGCTCGTTGAAACCGGTTCTAACAAACTTAAAACGCTTGATGAGATGAGCCCTGAAGAACGCCAGTTCCAGGAGCGCATCAATGATGAAATTAAAATAGAACCCAAGAATTGGATGCCGGATGCCTACCGTAAGACGTTGATCCGTCAGATTTCTCAACACGCGCACTCCGAGATCGTCGGTATGCTGCCGGAAGGTAACTGGCTGACACGTGCACCGACCCTTAAGCGCAAACTGCAGCTAATGGCCAAGATTCAGGACGAGGCGGGTCACGGCCTGTACCTTTATAGCGCCATGGAAACGCTAGGTGCCGACCGCGACGAAGAGATCGACAAGCTTCACGATGGCCGCGCCAAGTACTCCAGCATCTTCAACTACCCCACGCTCAACTGGGCTGACATGGGCACGATCGGCTGGCTGGTCGACGGCGCTGCCATCGTCAATCAGGTACCGCTACAGCGCACCTCTTACGGCCCCTACGCGCGCGCCATGATTCGCGTGTGCAAGGAAGAGAGCTTCCATCAGCGCCAGGGTTATCAAATTCTGTTGACCATGATGCAGGAGGGCACTGACGACCAGAAAGCCATGGTGCAGGACTCCATCAACCGTTTCTGGTGGCCATCGCTAATGATGTTCGGGCCATCCGATGAGAACTCACCCAACAGCGCTCAATCGATGGCCTGGAAGATCAAACGCCACAGCAACGATGAGTTGCGTCAGCGCTTCCTCGACCAAACCGTACCGCAGCTAGAGCTGCTGGGCTGCACCGCCCCTGATCCGGATCTCAAATATAACGAAGAGACCGGTCACTATGAGTTCGGTGAAATCGACTGGCAGGAGTTTTTTGACGTAGTGAAAGGCAACGGCCCCTGCAACCGCGAGCGTGTCGAGGCACGTCGCAGCGCCATCGATAACGGTGCCTGGGTACGTGAAGCCGCCGTGGCCTATGCCGCCAAACGTCAACGACGAGCGGCCTGATTTTAAAACCTGCTCTTAAAACACGTGATCCTTACAACAATAGGGAGTCTCGCGAGCCGAGGCTCCTCTGACCACTGAGGCTTCTCTCATGGCTGACTGGCCCCTCTTCGAAGTTTTTATACGCAGCAAGCATGGTCTTAACCACAAGCACGTCGGTAGCGTACACGCCGCCGATCGCTGCATGGCAATTGAAAATGCCCGCGAGCTTTATACCCGCCGTAATGAAGGGGTAAGCATCTGGGTGGTTCCGGCCAGCGAAATCACCGCATCTTCTCCCGACGAGAAAGAGCCGCTGTTCGACCCGTCTAATGACAAGGTCTATCGCCACGCATCCTTCTACAAACTGCCGAAAGAAGTCGGCCACATGTGAGGGAGGCAGTGATGCAGAACCTAGCTCTGAAAAACTCAGTTCAAAAAAACATAGCTCAAAAAACACAAACACCGTTGACCGATTACCTGCTACGCCTTGGCGACAGCGCTTTAGTACTGGGTCAGCGCCACGCGCAGCTGTGTGGCAAGGCCCCCGCGCTGGAAGAAGAAATGGCGTTGATGAATGTGGGTCTTGATCTGTTCGGACAGGCGCGCAACTGGCTAGGCTATGCGGCTGAGCTGATAGCCGCTGAAGGCGGTGGCAGCCAGCATAAAATTGATGCCGATCACCTGGCTTTTCGCCGCGACGCACACGACTTTCGCAACCTGCTGATCGCCGAACAGCCCAACGGTGACTTCGCCGACATCATGGGACGCCAGTTCCTGTTCGATGCATGGCATGTTCACCTACTTGACGGCCTAGCCGAATCCAGCGACCCGCGCATTGCTGAAGTGGCCGCCAAGTCACTCAAGGAAGCAACGTACCACCTACGCCGCTCCTCCGAATGGGTTATTCGCCTGGGCGATGGCACCGAAGAGAGCCACACCCGTATGCAGCGCGCCCTCAATAACCTCTGGCAGTTTACCGGCGAGCTATTGCAAACCGACGAAATTGACCAGGCCATGATAGAGGCCGGTATCGCGCCTGATCCGGAAACCATTGCCGCTCGCTGGAAAGCGACGGTGGAAGAGGTGCTTGAGGAAGCCACGCTGGAACGCCCTTCCTACGACGCTTGGATGTATACCGGCGGCAAAGTTGGGCATCACACCGAGCACTTGGGCTTTTTGTTGGCGGAAATGCAATACCTGCCGAGGACGTATCCTGATGCGACCGTCTGGTAACCCAACGCCTGCTCCTATCGGTAATGGGCCTGTCAGTGACGGGCCTATCGATGACTGGCCCTCCAGAGACCTGATCGGCAGCGACCGCAGCGGGCTGCCACGAGCGGGCGAAAAAGGCGATGTCGACGCTGTACTGGCCGTTTTACAGGAAGTGCCAGACCCGGAAGTGCCTGTGGTCAGCGTGGTTGAGCTGGGAATTGTGCGCGATATCGATTGGGTGGACGGTCGGTTGGCGGTCAACGTAACGCCAACTTACTCCGGTTGCCCAGCAACGGAAGTTATTGAACAGCATATCCATGAAGCACTGGTGGCCGCTGGCTACTCAGACCCGCTGATTCAGCGCCGCCTATCCCCCGCCTGGACCACCGACTGGCTGACCGACGAAGGGCGCGAAAAATTGCGCGCCTACGGCATCGCACCGCCGGTAGGAAGTGCTAGCAAACGTAGCCTGACAGGCCAGTCTGATCCGGTAGTGCCCTGCCCTTTATGTGGCAGCAACGCGACCGAACGCGTCAGCGAATTCGGCTCTACAGCTTGCAAGGCGCTCTACCGCTGCCGCGATTGCCTGGAGCCTTTCGATTATTTCAAGTGTCTGTAAAACGACGAGACCATTTCCCATGAGCCGATTTCACGCCCTGACCGTCAAGGATGTACGCAAGGAAACCCATGATGCTGTTTCCATTGCTTTCGACATTCCCGACGACCTGCTGGACGCCTTTCGTTTCACCCAGGGGCAGTACCTGACACTGCGCCACGACATCAACGGCGAAGATGTCCGACGCTCTTATTCAATCTGCACCGGCGTCCACGAACATGAGATGAGAGTCGCCGTCAAGCTAGTGCCAGGCGGCAGCTTTTCCAGCTTTGCCAACCAACAATTAAAGCCTGGTGATCGCCTTGACGTGATGCCGCCCCAAGGCAAGTTCTTCGTGCCGCTTGATCCCAGCCGTGAAGGCCATTATCTGGCGGTGACCGCTGGCAGCGGCGTCACCCCCATCATGTCGATTGTTTCCACCACCCTG
The DNA here is from genome assembly GCA_002966495.1 of Halomonas sp. GFAJ-1. Classification (NCBI taxonomy): domain Bacteria; kingdom Pseudomonadati; phylum Pseudomonadota; class Gammaproteobacteria; order Oceanospirillales; family Halomonadaceae; genus Halomonas; species Halomonas sp. GFAJ-1. The sequence goes on along the minus strand of CP016490.1, from coordinate 1,148,590 downwards.
GAAAGCGAGCCAAAAAGTCGTTTTACCGTCATCTATGGCAACCGTTCTACCACGGGCACGCTGTTTCGCGAGCGACTACAGGATCTCAAGGATCGTTACCTAGAACGCCTCAACATCATTTACGTGTTCAGCCGCGAACAACATGAAATCGAGCTGTATAACGGCCGTATCGATGTCGATAAGTGCAATGCCCTGTTTGATCGCTGGGTAGACGTACCCAATCTCGACGCTGCATTTATCTGTGGTCCGCAAGAGATGACCGAGATTGTGCGTGATGTCTTGACCGACCACGGACTACCGAAGGACAAGGTGCACTTTGAGCTTTTCACGACGGGGCTACCGACCGCAGGCGCCAAGCGCCGCCAGGCAACCAGCGCCGCTCAGCTTGAAGCAGAAACTTCGCACATCAAAGTGATCATCGACGGCCGCACCATCGAATATAAGCTGCCCCGCAATACCCAGAATATTCTCGATGCAGGTAACGAGCACGGCGCCGACCTACCGTTCTCGTGCAAGGCTGGCGTGTGCTCCACCTGCAAGTCCAAAGTCATCGAAGGGGAGGTGGAAATGGACGCTAATTACGCTCTGGAAGATTACGAAATAGATGCTGGCTACGTACTGTCCTGCCAGTGCTATCCGATCAGCGACAAGGTGGTCCTCGATTTTGACGAGGTGTAAGCCCTAGTCCACCTACTTCCAAGCCGGCGACCGCGCCGGCTTTGTCTATGTTGTACGGGAGAACACGCAATGCCAGTTTTACAGAGTTACATTGCCGGTCAGTGGTTTGGCAAAACCGAGTCCAAAGCACTAATCAGCGCCATCAACGGCGAGACCGTTGCGCACACTCACCAAGAAGCAATCGATTTCCGCGAGGCGGTGGCGTATGCCCGCCACACCGGCGTAAAAAATATGTTGGCGCTGGATTTCCAGCAGCGGGCTGCCATTCTTAAGGCGCTGGCCGCCTATATCCAAGAGCGTAAGCGTGAGCTCTATGCCATCTCCCACCACACCGGCTGCACCAAGGCTGACTCTTGGATCGACATTGACGGTGGTTTCGGCACCCTGTTTACCTACGCCTCCACGGGGCGTAAGGAACTGCCCTCCGGCAATGTGGCCCACGAAGGCCCAGTGACCCAGCTAGGTAAAGAGAACCACTTCAACGGCACCCACATTCTGGTGCCCCGCCGCGGTGTCTCGGTGCATATTAATGCCTTCAACTTCCCCATCTGGGGCATGTTAGAGAAGTTCGCGCCCGCCTTTCTGGCAGGCATGCCGTGTATCTTCAAACCGGCCACTGCGACCAGCTACCTGACCGAAGCTGCGGTGCGCGTCATCATCGACTCTGGCCTACTGCCGGAAGGTGCGCTGCAACTGGTGATTGGCGGGGCGGGCGACCTACTAGATCACCTAGAAGAACAAGACTTTGTGACCTTTACCGGCTCAGCGAATACCGCCCTAATGCTGAAAGGCCACCCTAACATTATGGCAAAGAGCATTCCCTTCAACGCTGAAGCGGATTCACTCAATAGCGCCATCATGGCCCCTGATGTAAGCCCGGAAGATGAAGAGTTCGAGATCTTTGCCAAAGAAGTGGTCAAGGAAATGACCGCCAAGGCAGGCCAGAAATGTACCGCGATTCGTCGAGTGTTAGTGCCCGCCGAGCATCTGGATACATTGGCGGACATGATTAAAGAGCGACTTTCCAGAATCGTGGTCGGCGACCCCAATGAAGAAGGTGTGCGCATGGGCGCGCTCTCGTCCGGCGACCAGCTACGCGACGTAAACGAAGCTATCGAGCAGCTGCTGGAAACCAGCGAGTGCGTTTTTGGCAGAGATGGCAGCTTCAAGCCTGTCGGCCAGGGCGTGGAAAACGGTGCTTTCATCACCCCCCAGCTCCTGATCAACCGCAACCCACTGAACGATGGCGGCGCTCACGACATTGAAGCCTTTGGCCCTGTTGCGACGCTAATGCCTTACAGCGGTATCGACGAAGCGCTGGCCATCGCCGCCAAGGGCAAAGGCAGCCTGGTAACTACGCTGACCACAAAAGACCCCGCCATTGCTGCCGAAATGATCCCCGTGCTGGCCGCCCAGCACGGCCGCCTGCACATTCTAGATGCTCAGGCATCAAAGGAGTCTACGGGTCACGGCTCTCCGCTACCGATGCTCAAGCATGGTGGGCCTGGCCGCGCAGGCGGTGGCGAGGAACTCGGCGGTATTCGTGCAGTTCACCACTACCTGCAGCGCACCGCTATCCAAGGCTCTCCGACCATGCTGGCGGCAGTCACAGGGGAGTATGTGCGTGGCGCCAAGGTGATCGAGAACGATATCCACCCGTTCCGCCGCCATTTCGACGACCTGCAGGTGGGTGAGTCACTGCTCACCCACCGCCGCACCGTTACCGAAGCTGACATCGTCAATTTTGGCTGCCTTTCCGGCGACCATTTCTACATGCACTTCGACGACATTGCCGCGAAAGAGACCCAGTTCGGCCAACGTATTGCCCATGGTTACTTTGTACTGTCGGCGGCTGCGGGTCTGTTCGTCTACCCAGGCGAAGGCCCCGTACTGGCTAACTACGGCCTGGATACTCTGCGCTTTATTACACCTGTGCTGGTCGGCGATACCATCCGCGCCCGCCTAACCTGTAAACGCAAAATTGATCAGGGCCGGGCCTCTCCCGACGGGCACCCACAAGGCGTGGTGATGTGGGACGTGGCCGTGACCAATCAACATGATGAGCTGGTCGCCAGCTACGACATTCTAACGCTGGTCGCGAAACGCCAGTAACGTCTCAGCCGATACAGCTAGACAAAAAGCAAGACAAAAACGGATGACAGGGCACTTACCCTGTCATCCGTTTCTTTAGCACGGACGTTAATAGAACCGCATTAATCGCACAGCGTTAATACAGCAGCTGCGGCAGGAACAGCACAATCGCTGGGAAGATAAGCACGAGTAGTGCGCGGATGGTACCTGCGACCCAGAAAGGGGTGACGCCACGGAAGATAGTGCCCGTTGATACATCCGGCAATACAGCCCGCAATACGAACACGTTCATACCAACAGGGGGCGTTATCAAACTGATCTCGATGACAATAACGACAAGTATGCCAAACCACACCAAGTCGTAACCTAGCCCCGCAACGACGGGGAAAAATACCGGCACGGTTAGCAGCATCATCGACATGCTTTCAAACACACAGCCCAGTATCACGTAGATAGCGATAATCACCAGAATGACCACAAAAGGTGCCACATTGAGGCCATTAACCAGCGCCAGCAAGTCTCCAGGCAGCCCCGCACGGTTGATAAAGTTAGCGAAGATCAGCGCCGTTAAAACCACGGCAAATAGCATCGCCGTAGTACGCACGGTGTCCATCAACACATTCATCAACACTTGTGGTGTCAGCGCACGCCGCGTCAGTGCAATCAAAAATGCACCCATCGCACCAATACCGGCTGCTTCTGTGGGCGTAAACACGCCTAGGTAAATACCGCCAATCACCAGCACAAACAGCGCTAGCGTACTGCCTACGCTTTTTAGTGCTTGAATCCGCTCTGCCCATGGCACTCTCTCTGCTGCAGGACCTGCACTGGGGTCACGCCAGAGAACCCACTTGATGGCACCTATATAAAGAAAAATGCCAAGAATGCCGGGAATAAAGCCAGCCGCGAACAGCTCACGAATACTGGTTTCGGTCAGAATTCCATAAATCACCAACATAACGCTCGGTGGTATCAAGATACCCAAGGTGCCACCCGCAGCAATGGAGGCAGCGGCAAGCGAATCCTTATAGCCATATTTGCGCATTTGCGGCATGGCAACTCGGCCCATGGTCGCGCACGTCGCCAAGCTCGATCCACATATCGCACTAAAACCGCCACAGGCAACAATCGTCGCCATCGCCTGACCACCCTTGCGGTGACCTAGAAAGCCATTAGATGCTCGAAACAAGGCATCGGATAATCCCGCATGGGAAACAAAGTTGCCCATTAGAATGAACAAGGGTATGACCGACAGACCATAGTCCATAGCCGTATCGACCACACGGCGCGCCGCCATTGCCTCAGCCGCATTCCAGTTACCGGTGAGAAAATAGAACCCGGCAAAACCGACGATACCCATCGCAAACGCCAGGGGCACGCGTAGAAAGACTAATACCAACAGTACTGCGAAACCGTACAGCGCTTCAGTCATGAGACTCTCCTTTGCTCAATGGGCCACCTTTTTCGATTACCTTGAGCCCTTCGAGCAAATAGAAACCGGCTCGCATGAGAGTGAGTAGCGCTGAAAGCGCGAGCATGATAGCGATCAACCCGATCAGATAGCCGCGTGGAATGCGCAAAAACTCGGTCACGTCTCCCCATGAGAAAGCGCGCTCTGCCAGTGCCCACACGCGCTGCGCCATCACCCACAGGGCGGCCGTCACGATTAGGTTAACAATCACTTCACGTATCCAGACAAGCTTGGCTGGGAAAACCGCATCAAGCAGATCAACAGCGACATGCTCTTGACGCCAACAAACGACCGGCAGCGACAGAAATACCAGCGCTGCCAACATCAGTTGGGTTAATTCAACGGTGCCAAGGATGGGGGAGTTAAAAAAGTAGCGGCCGCCTACGTCAGCAGTGGTCAACAGCATCATGCCAAAGAGGGTAGCGCCGGCCACCCCCTCTAGCATCATCTGCAGAACCCGGCTAACGCGCGTAGCACGTGCCATTTGGGTTTGCATGGTCGCTCTCCGTCTAGCGCCAGTAAGTACTTACTTTGAGTTATCAGGGGCTAAGTCTTAAGGTGCTAAGTCATCAGGTACTAGGCCACTTACGCTCTCTTCTTCCGCTGCAGCAATAAGCTGCTCGCGATAGAATTCGATAGCGGCCATCGCATCGACGTTACGGTTTTCTGAGACAGACTCAGCCCACTCAGCAATCATGCTGTCACTCATACTTTGCAGTGTGTTGAGGTCATCGCTACCGAGTTCGGTAAAGGTGTGGCCAAGCTCTTCTGCAAAGTCGACGCCCCGCACATCGGATACGTCCATCATGTAGCCGAACAGGCGAGATAAGCGCTCACCAGAAACAGATTCAACGGCTTCACGATCTTCAGGCGACATTTCATCCCAGATCATCGGATTGACAACAATGGTGAAACTGCCGCGATAGAAACCACCATCAACTTTGAGGGTGTAGGGGAAGATCTCCGCAACACGGAAACTGCGCAGCCCTTCAGGAACCAGCATCGCACCGTCAATAACACCCTGAGAGCCAGCTTCGTAAACCCCGGTAGGCGGCAAGGCAACACCGGTCAGTCCCAGGGCGTTAGAGAGGTCTCCCATTACGCCACCGCCTACGCGAATGCGCTTGCCTTTAAGGTCTTCTAAGGTTTCGTACTGCTCACTGCTAAAGATCCAGCCGGGCCCGTGGACACCGGCGGCCACAACATCAACGCCACGGTGTTCACCTGCCGCTGCCAGATACTCCTGGTGGGTACGCCAGTAGGCACTGGAGGCATGTTCCGATGAGAAGTCCTGGAAAGTGGGAAATTCCGGAAGCTTGGTTAGCTGAAAGCGACCAGTGTTATAGCCGTGGAAAACCCAGGTCGCATCGGCGATACCATCGGCCACCATTTCCATCTGAGAAGCCGGGGGCCCCATATCATGTATCACGTCTACGGTTACGCGACCTTCCGTTGCTTCTTCAATCCACGCTTTCCACGTTGGCCATACCATGGTGTTGATGCCGTGATTCGGGCCAGCCCAGGTACTCACGGTGATGGTTGTTTGTGCAAAGGCGGAGGTGCTCAGCGTTGCGGCGGCAATGGCGCCGACCATTAAGTTTGTTGTTTTATTCACTTTTCTTTCCTCTAGTCGTCACGAAGCGGAAGCGCTCAACGTGATACTTTATTATCATATTAATAAAAATATATGAATCACGTTATTTATCACGATGCCTGCAGATACGTGGGTCGTGCAACGACCCATCGACTAATAGATGCTAATACTTAAGTATTAATAAGTATTTTTTTATTAAATTACAATGATTTATATGAAAAGCAACCACTCCCTTGAGTCGCTACCAATGACTATAGGGGATTATTTTTCTCTCAGCTTTTTGTTACACAAATATTACCTACTGAGCCACTAACGACGCCCCATTGAGAGCATGCCGCTTAGCATTCGCCAACGTGTCTCGTTTTGCCTCTCTCTGGCCTTTAGCCAATTCTCTCCAACTGCCGTTCAAGCTTGCGCATGGTATTAAGCAGGTCACGATACTCACCAACGCTTAGGGTTGACACCAGATTGGCTTCCCACGCTTGGGCTTCGGGCACTAACTTATTGAGTAGCGCTTGCCCAGTTTCCGTTAGCTGTAAGTCATGTAACCGCTGGTCCTGCTGCGAGGGCGTCCGGCTGATTAATCCGCGTTCTTCCAGCGACTGAATAGCGCGAGACACGCGCGCCTTGTCCATGTTGGTATAGGCACATACCTTCTTCGCGGTTAAATCGTCGCAGTGGCTAAGCCATGCAAGTACGCGCCACTGGGCGATGTTGAGCTCATAGGACTCAGCATAAAGCTTCTCTAACGCCTGGCTGATGCGGTCAGCGAGGCGATTCAGCTGATAGGGTAGAAACTGATTAAGGTCTAGCTCTGCCCTGGCTGAAGAGTCCAAAGAGGCCTCGCCGTCTGCTTTATCCATCGTCATTGTATTTCTCCTAGTGCCGCCGGATGATGGCAAAAAAACAGCACGATAGCTGGGAATATGGGCACCAGCAACGCGCCTATCACACTGATATTGTGCCTCGTCAGCACTTCTCGTGGCGGCATAAACTCCATGTCTCGATATAGCAGCAGGCGCATCAAACGCGTGACTGACATCACTCCTCGTTAAAGCTAGTGAGCCTCTATGAAGCTCATCACAGCCGTGAACACTGCCCCCATATGGTATCTTATGCAACCAATTTACAGATTTTAATCATTAGACCTAAGTCTTATTTTGCATTAAACAGCTGATTTTTTCAGATTTATTGTTAATACCTTGCAAAAAAAGACCCATCCGGCACACAGCATACTGGACATTTAGTTTCATAAGAAACTATTCTCCTGTCGTACAACGATCTGAATCACCCTGATAGCACCGGAGATACCATGAGCAAGAAATTCGCATCCCATGCCGATACCGAAGAGAAACAGATCAGTTTCACCAAGCTGGCAGAAGGGCTTTACGCCTACACGGCCGAAGGTGATCCCAATACCGGTATTGTGATTGGCGATGACAGCGTAATGGTCATCGACACCCAGGCCACGCCCATCATGGCCCAGGACGTTATCCGCCGTATTCGCGAGGTAACTGACCTGCCGATTAAGCATGTGGTCATGAGCCACTACCATGCGGTGCGTGTTCTCGGTGCTTCGGCGTACGATGCTGAGAACATATACGCAAGCCAGAACACCTATGACCTGATTGTAGAGCGTGGCCAGCAAGACTATGAATCAGAAGTCGGCCGCTTCCCGCGCTTGTTCAAAGGGGTCGATTCTGTCCCTGGTTTAACCTGGCCAACCACTGTCTTCCAGGAAAAACTGACCGTCTTCATGGGTGAGCGCGAGGTACAGATCATCCACTTGGGCCGCGGACACACCAAGGGCGACACCATCGTTTGGTTACCGAAAGAAAAAGTGATATTTGCCGGCGACCTGGTTGAGTATGGCGCGACCCCCTACACCGGCGATGCTTACCACGAAGACTGGCCTGCCACGCTTGACCGCCTGCAGGCCATGCAGCCTCAAAAGCTGGTGCCCGGTCGCGGCGATGCACTGCAAACTGCCGAACAGTGCCAGGAAGCTATTCAAGGCACCCGCGACTTCTTGAATGACATGTACGGAAGCGTCAAAGCCGGTAAGGCAGCGGGCAAATCACTCTCTGAGTGCTACGCCGAGACCTACGCGCTACTTAAGCCGAAGTATGGCCACTGGGTCATTTTCGATCACTGTGTCCCTTTCGACATCACTCGCTGCTACGACGAAGCAGGCGGCGAATACCCAGATCCCCGCATCTGGACGGCAGAGCGTGATACCGCTATGTGGCACTCGCTGCAGGACGCCGTTGAAAATCAGTAAGTGCCTCACCAGTGACACCCACTGATCATGCCCAGCTGTCGGGGGCAACGCACCCGACGCTGTAGGGGAGTAATAGATGCCAACAACCTATAAAAATCCTGTCTATCCTTACCGACGCCCGCCTGAGCTCGATGCTCCAGACGTTCGCCATTACCCGGTAGTGATTGTCGGTGCCGGGCCCAGCGGCCTCGCTGCCGCTATCGACTTGGCTCAGCAAGGCATTAATTCGATTGTCCTGGACGATAACAACACCGTTAGCGTCGGGTCACGGGCACTGTGCTTTGCTAAACGTTCGCTGGAAATTGTCGACCGCCTGGGCTGTGTCGAGCCGATGCTTGAAAAAGGCGTTACTTGGCAGCACGGCCGCGTCTTTTTCCAAGACCGCGAAGTCTACGACTTCAACCTGCTGCCCGAAGACGGCCACCGTATTCCGGCCTTTATTAACTTGCAGCAGTATTACTTTGAAGAGTTCCTGGTCAACCGTGCTCACGACTTTGCTGAGCACATTGACCTTCGCTGGAAGCATAAGGTCATTGATGTTGACGCTCAGCCCGACAGCACCGCCATCACGGTCTCGACTCAGGAGGGTGACTATCAGCTGACCTGTGACTATCTTCTTGTTTCGGATGGCGCTAACAGCCGAATCCGCGACATGCTGGGCCTAGAGTGCAAAGGCCAGGTATTTCAGGACCGCTTCCTGATTGCGGATGTGGTGATGAAGGCCGACTTCCCAACAGAGCGCTGGTTCTGGTTTGACCCGCCCTTCCATCCTAACCAGTCAGTGCTGCTGCACAAGGAACCGGACAATGTTTGGCGTATCGACTTCCAGCTAGGCTGGGACGCTGACCCGGAAGAAGAGAAGAAAGAGGAGAACATTCGCCCACGCGTGCAGGCAATGCTTGGCCAAGACGTGGAGTTCGAGCTTGAGTGGGCCAGTGTCTACACCTTCCGCTGCCGCAAGATGGATAACTTTATTCATCACAGCGTGATATTTATGGGCGACGCGGCGCATCAGGTATCTCCCTTTGGCGCCAGAGGGGCTAATGGTGCCCTACAAGGTGTGGATAACTTGGTATGGAAGCTTGTTCGGGTTCTCAAGCAGCAAGCGCCTGCGTTGCTTTTGTCCACGTATAACGCTGAGCGCCAGCACGGCGCGGCAGAAAACATCCTTAACTCTACCCGGGCCACTGACTTTATTACCCCGAAGAGCCATATCAGCAAAGTGTTCCGCGATGTGACGTTAGAGCTGGCTGAGAAACATGCCTTCGCACGTAGTCTGGTCAACAGCGGCCGCCTTTCCATGCCGTGTCGCTATGACCACTCACCGCTTAATACCCCCGATGTTGACGGTGGCCCAAGCGAGTTACGCCCTGGCAGTCCCGTCAAAGACGCCCCCATTCGGTTAGGCAAAGAGAGCGCGTGGCTGCTCAACCAGTTTGGCAATGGCTTTGTGTTGCTACTCGATGGCCGTATGGATGACGGGCACGCTGACGCCTTGTCAAAAGAGCTGGGTGAGCTGTTAGAACGCCGCCCTGATTTAAGACTGGTGGTCGCTAGTTCCGCGTCAAATGCGCTTAGCGCTCTGCCGCGCACCACCCTCATCGACGATACCGAAGGTCTAGTGACAGAGCGATACGGCTTGAAGGCAGGTGCCGGATACCTTATCCGCCCTGACCAACACGTTGCTGCTCGCTGGCACGCCGTTACAGCTCACAAGGTTGAAGATGCTTTAGACCGTGCGCTAGGCGTTCATCTTGCAAGTGATGCTGACACGCCCTCTCAGGAACGCCGCCATGCCAATGCTTGAACTGAACCCCAATTTCACTGACCCGGATGCCTTTTATGCGGCACTTACAGCGCTGCATCGTGACCGCAGCGACGCCGAAAGCGAACGCATCAATGCCCGCCTGATCCTGTTACTTGCCAACCACGTCGGCGATCAAGCGGTGCTCAAAGAGGCGATGGCCCATGCAGCCTGTGACGTCGATCAATAGCCGCGCCATAGGTTTATAACAATTTAGCTTTAACAAAATATACGTTTATCAAACTAACGTTCAAATAAAGCAGGACCTAACAATGACTGAACAGTTGAGCTATCAAAACGGCTTTCATAATCACTTTTCAAGCGAAGCGCTGCCGGGCGCCCTGCCGATTGGGCAAAACTCACCCCAACGCTGCGCTTACGGCCTATACGCGGAACAGTTAACCGGTTCCGCGTTCACTGCGCCGCGTCATCAAAACTTTCGCAGCTGGCTCTACCGCATTCGCCCGTCCGTTGTTCAGAGCGCGTATCAGCCGCTAGAAAACAAAAACATCCATACGGCTCCGTTAGACAAACCTGCGGCGGACCCCAACCAGATGCGCTGGGATCCCGTTGCTATTCCAGATGCACCGACTGATTTTATCGATGGCTTGTTTACCATTGCGGTCAACGGAGATGCGGGAACCCAAGCTGGCGTGGGCGTGCATGTTTATACATTCAATAAAGACATGACCGAGCGGTTTTTCTACAACGCAGATGGTGAGTTGCTCTTCGTTCCCCAACTGGGCGCTATTCGTTTACGCACTGAATTTGGTGACATCGAGATTGATAACGGAGAGATTGCCGTTATCCCACGCGGCGTGAAGTTCCAAGTGCGTAGGGCACAGGGGGTTGACGCTGCGCGGGGATATATTTGCGAAAACTACGGCAGTCCTTTAGAGCTACCCGGCCTCGGCCCCATCGGAGCTAACGGTTTAGCCAACCCACGTGACTTCCAAAGCCCCGTGGCAGCCTATGAAGACCTTGAAGGCGACTACCGCTTAGTGGCTAAGTTCTCTGGTCGCTTCTGGGAGACAAAGCTCAACCATTCACCGTTAGACGTGGTGGCGTGGCACGGCAACTGCGCGCCCTATAAATATAATCTGGCTAACTTTAACACCATCAATACGGTAAGCTTCGACCACCCAGACCCATCAATCTTTACCGTCTTGACGTCACCCTCTGATACGCCGGGAATGGCCAATCTTGATTTTGTCATTTTTCCACCGCGCTGGATGGTTGCCGAGAACACCTTCAGGCCACCCTGGTTCCACCGTAACCTGATGAGCGAGTTTATGGGGCTTATCCACGGTGAGTATGACGCCAAAGCGGAAGGCTTCACCCCAGGCGGCGCCAGCCTACATAACTCTATGTCGCCCCACGGCCCGGATGCTGAAACCTTTGAAAAAGCCTCCAACGCCGAGCTGAAGCCCCAGTTCCTGGGGGACACACTGGCCTTCATGTTTGAAAGCCGCTACTTCTTCCATCCGACCCCTGCGGCGCTGGATGCGGACTTCCGCCAACGTGATTATGTTGATGTCTGGTCAACGCTGCGTTCGCACTTCGATCCAAACCAGCCCTAACACTATTATAACGAGTGGGGCTGCGCGCCCCACCCTGATGACAAGGATTGAATCATTATGAAACTTGCAACACTTAAAAAGGGGCGCGATGGGGCGCTCATCATTGTCTCCCGCGACCTCACTCGTGCAGTGAGCGCTGACGATATTGCTCCCACGCTGCAAGCCGCCATTGAAAACTGGGAAGCGGTTAGCCCGCCGCTTGAAGCGCGCTATGCACAGCTGAACAGCGGTGATGCTGACGGCGCTTTTGAACTTGACCAGAGTGCCCTGCACTCCCCGTTACCGCGTGCCTACCAGTGGGCCGACGGCTCCGCCTACCTGAACCATGTCAAGCTGGTACGCCAGGCACGTAATGCCGAGATGCCTGAAACCTTTTGGACCGACCCGCTGATGTACCAGGGCGGTAGCGACTACTTCCTAGCCCCCACTGACGATATTGAAGCGGTGAGTGAAGAGCATGGCATCGACTTTGAGGGCGAGATCGCCGTTATCACCGATGACGTACCCATGGCCGTGACCCCAGAGGAAGCCGCCAAGCACATTAAGCTCGTAATGCTGGTTAACGATGTGAGCCTGCGCGGCCTCATTCCAGGCGAACTCGCTAAAGGCTTCGGCTTTTTCCAAGCCAAGCCCGCCTCTTCTTTTTCGCCTATCGCGGTGACCCCCGATGAGCTGGGCGATGCCTGGCAGGATGGCAAGGTACACCTACCGCTGACCGTGCACCTTAATGGCGAGAAGTTTGGCGAGCCAGAAGCGGGTCCCGATATGATTTTCAGCTTCCCACAGCTGGTTGCCCATGCGGCTAAGACTCGATATCTCGGCGCGGGTGCTGTGATTGGCTCGGGCACTATTTCTAACCCAGACCCCGACGGCGGCCCTGGAAAGCCAGTGGCTGATGGTGGTGTAGGCTATAGTTGCTTGGCCGAAGTGCGCATGGTCGAGCAGATACTCCACGGCCAGGTGAAAACGCCCTTTATGCGCTTTGGCGACCGAGTTCGTATCGAAATGTTCGACCGCGATGGCCACAACATCTTTGGCACGATTGATCAACAAGTCGTGAAGTATCAGCCCAAATAAAGCACGGCAATATAAGGAAAGCGACATGACGACGCTTTACGGCTACTTCCGCTCGTCGGCTGCGTATCGGGTGCGCATCGCCTTAAACCTCAAGGGTCTAGCCTACGACCAGACCCCCGTCAATCTGGTGAAAGGCGAGCAACGGGGTGACGAGCAATTGGCGCGCAACCCGCAGGGGATGGTGCCAAGCTTGGGGCTAGATGACGGTGTAGTGCTCAACCAGTCACTGGCGATCTGCGAGTACCTTGACGAGGTGTACCCAGCTCCCGCGCTGCTGCCGGCTGACGCCTTAGCGCGCGCGCGGGTGCGTAGCCTTGCGCAGTTAGTCGCTTGCGACACTCACCCGCTCAACAACCTGCGGGTACTCAAGTACCTGGTGGGTGAGCTGGGAGCGGACGACAACGCCAAGCTTACCTGGTACCGCCACTGGGTTACCGAGGGATTTACCGCTCTGGAAGCAGCGCTTGCAGGTGGCGCCAATACCGGCGATTTTTGCCATGGCGACACCCCAACGCTTGCGGATATCTGCCTGATACCCCAGGTGTATAACGCAGAACGCTTCGAGTGCGATTTATCAGCCTACCCGACGATCCAGCGCATCGCTGCCAATTGTCGTGCGCTGCCAGCCTTTGCAAACGCCGCACCGGAGGCACAGCCTGACGCTAACTGAGCTTAAGCTAAGAGAAAAGCTAAGCTAGGCAGGTCAGCAATGAGCGGGCGCCTCTCCGCTGGGAAGGCGCCCGTCGCGTGTCTAACCATAAGGAGCTACGGGGTGCTAAAGCTGCCCTCTACCGCCACTATCGTGGCCCTGGCCGCACTAACGGCGCTCGGCCCGCTAGCGACGGATATGTACTTACCCGCCATGCCCGCCATGGCACAAGCGCTGAATACCGGCCCAGACCAAATCCAGCTAACCCTTAGCCTCTATATGGCTGGATTCGCCCTGGCTCAACTATTATGCGGCCCAATCTCTGACCGCTTTGGCCGCCGCCCAGTGATGATCGCAGGCCTCTCGCTGTTTCTCGCGGCAAGCCTACTCTGCGCCTGGGCACCAACCGTCGAATGGCTGCTGGCTGGACGCTTCTTGCAGGCCTTCGGCGGTGCTGCTGGCCCGGTGCTAGCAAGGGCCGCAGTGCGCGACATCCACGGGCCTATCGAAGCAGGCCGCATCCTCGCCTATATGGCGAGCACCATGGCGCTCGCCCCTGCCCTGGCTCCTGTTGGGGGTGCGGTATTGCTGCTGTTCTTTGGCTGGGAATCAGTGTTCGTGGTGCTGGCACTTTATGCGGCGGTGATGCTGGCGGTGCTGATACTGATGCTGCCCGAACCGCTAGCGAAGGAGCGGCGGCAGTCGGTTCACCCAAGGGCGATACTCGCTAACTTTCGCCTACTACTAAGCCAGCGCGCCTTTATTGGCTACACCTTGGTGAATGCGGCCGCTTTTTCCGGGCTGTTCGCTTACCTTTCGGGCTCCTCCTTTGTACTCATCGAGTATATGGGTGTCGCCCCTACCCTTTATGGCGTGCTGTTCACGCTGATTGTCGTGGGCTTTTTTATTGGAACGCTGGCCAGCGGCCGATATAGCCACCGCCTGGGGCGTGATCGCCTTATCACCCTGGGCAGCGTGGTCTGCGCGATAGGCGGAGGAATCATGGCGGGCTTGGCCGTGGTGGGCATTCATCTCCCCTGGGCAGTCGTGGGGCCGCAGATGGTATTCATGCTGGGCGTCGGCATTCTGATGCCGCAAACAATGGCCGGGGCGCTCGCGCCCAACCCACAGTGTGCCGGTGCGGCATCTTCTTTATTTGGTTTCCTGCAAATGACGATTGCCGCTGTGGTAGGTGGATTAGTTGGGCAATTCCACGACGGCAGCTCCCGCACCATGGCCTTGACGATAGGGCTGATGGGGCTGCTCACCTTGCTAAGCCACTGGCTGCTGGTACGCCGCCGAAAAGAGGCGTAGCTGAATCACTGTATCGCTACCTAGCAAAAGGCCACGCATTGCATTGCGTGGCCTGATGAAAGCTTTGTAAAAACGCTTTCTAACACGATCAGCAATAACCCGTAGCGGGGGTCTTTCGCCATGGATGGCGAAAGTAGCGCCCAGGGAAGGGTTTACAGCGCCCCCGTCGCGGGTTATTCAGATCGTACTCAGTCAAGCAGCTTCGACAGCGATGGTCTTCGAGCGACCTTCACGTAGCTCCTTCAGCAACGTCTCGCGGCGCTCGTTGGCTTTCTCAGCGGCGGCCTCACGAACCGGCCCGAAACCACGAATCTCTTCCGGCAGCTTAGCAAGCGCCAGGGCCGTAGCGTGATTTGCCCCGTCAAGACGAGCCACCAGCTCATCAATCAGCTGCTCGTAGTCCGCCAATAGGGCGCGGTCCAGCTTCCGGTCAGCGCTGAAGCGAAACGGGTCCAGCGCCGTGTTACGCAAACCGCGCATCTTTGCCAGCGCGCCCATTGCCTTCAGTACCCAGGGGCCGAAGCGGCGCTTCACAGGACGCCCCTGCGCATCTTTTCGGCCACTCAGAAGCGGCGGTGCCAAGTGGAACCTTAGCTTATAATCCCCTGCAAATGTTGCGTTGACCTCCTCCAGGAAATCGCTCTGGGTGTAGAGCCGCGCTACTTCGTACTCATCTTTATACGCCATCAAGCGATAAAGCTGATGCGCGACGGCTTCACTCAATGAGTCGCCACCGTTTAACGCGGCCTCTGCGTCACGCACTTTCGTCACCTGGGCGACGTAACGCTCAGCCAAAGCACGGTTCTGATAACGCTCCAGATGACGGCTATTACGCGCGACCACGTCGTCCAGCGTAGCATTCGCGGACAGTGGCATCGTATCCAAGTGCTGCTGAAGGTAGTCGGGCTCCACCGCTGCCAAGCGGCCCCAGGCAAAGGCCTGACGGTTCTTTTCTACGGCGACGCCGTTAAGCTCCAAGGCACGCTGCAGTGCAGGTTCAGAAAGTGGCACTAGCCCCTGTTGCCATGCAAACCCCAGCATCATCATATTGGAAAATACGGTATCCCCTAGCAGCTGTTCCGCTAGGCGATTGGCGTCCAGCGACGCGAAGCGTGCATCTCCCACTGCATCACGCAGCATGTTAAGGCGCTTGCCGGGCTGCATATCCGCATCGCGATAAAGGACATAGTCCGCCGTGGCGAGCTCGGCCAGATTGGCCACAATACGCGTGGTCGGCTGCAGCACATTCAGCGCTTTCTGCGAACTGGCCACCACCATATCGCAAGCGATCATTGCATCGGCCTGACCCGCTTCGATACGTACCTGATTAAGCTCGCTGGGCTGAGATGCCAAGCGGACATAGCTAAGTACCGCCCCGCCTTTTTGCGCAAACCCCATGAAGTCGAGCACACTGGAGCCCTTGCCTTCCAGGTGAGCAGCCATGGTGATCAGCTGGCCAACGGTCACTACGCCTGTGCCGCCAACGCCCCCCACCAGCAGATCATAAGGGGCCGCCAAAGGGGCAATAGCAGGGCTTGGCAAATGCGACACCCGTTTCCAAAAGGCGTTGTCGGCCGTCACACCTTGACCTTTACGCAGTTCGCCACCTTCAACAGTGACAAAGCTAGGGCAAAAGCCGCTGACACAGGACATATCCTTGTTGCAGGACGACTGGTCGATTTTGCGCTTGCGTCCTAACTCGGTCTCGCGAGGCACCACCGATAAACAGTTCGACTGTACCGAGCAGTCTCCACAGCCCTCACAGACATGGTGGTTGATAAACACGCGGCGGGCTGGGTCTTCCATCAACCCGCGCTTGCGCCGACGGCGCTTTTCAGCTGCGCATGCCTGGTCATATATCAACACGGTGCAGCCGGGGATCTCGCGCAGTTCACGTTGTAGCGTATCCATCTCTTCGCGGCCGTGGAAAGTCACCCCTTCAGGGAATTCCTTTTCATGCCCCCGGTACTTCTCCGGTTCGTCACTGACCACCATGACCCGGCGAACGCCTTCATCCAGCGATTGTCGGGCAATCATCGGAACATTAATTTGCCCATCCACCGGCTGGCCGCCCGTCATGGCCACCGCGTCGTTGAATAGAATTTTGTAGGTAATATTGACGTTGGCAGCCACTGCCTGGCGCACCGCCATTGAGCCGGAGTGAAACCAGGTGCCTTCGCCTAAGTTCTGGAAAATATGACCATTGCCGGTAAAGCGACTCTTGCCTACCCAGTTAACGCCTTCGCCACCCATCTGAATTAATGATTCGGTGCTGCGGTCCATCCACGAGGCCATAAAGTGGCAGCCGATCCCCGCCAGGGCTTTACTGCCTTCCGGCACTTTCGTCGAGCTGTTGTGTGGGCAACCGGAGCAGAAATACGGCATGCGACGTACACCGCCAAGCTCTTTAACACCTGCTTGGCACGCATCAACGGTTGCCAGCTTGTCGCTAAAATCAATCTTGAAAAAGCGCGCTAAACGCTCTGCGACAAAGCCTGCCAAGAGGCGCGGGCCAAGCTCTCCAACAAAGGGAATCAGCGGTTTGCCAGTTTCATCCTGCTTGCCGGTAATGATCACTTCGCCTGGATGGTCGGGTTCTGACATGTACTCTTTTAGCTGGCTTTCAATAATGCCGCGTTTCTCTTCAATGACCAGCACCTCGCGCTTGCCATGAATAAACTCAAGAATGCCGGGTCGATGGAGCGGCCATACCATCCCAACTTTGTATATTTCCACACCCAATTCACGCAGCTTCGCTTCATCCAGCCCCAATAAACGCAGCGCCTCAAGTAAATCCAGGTGTCCCTTGCCGGTGGTCACCAGCCCAAACGTCGCCTGTTCTTGGCGAAATAAATACTGATCAATCGGGTTGGCCGTGGCAAACGCCTGAACGGCAGCCAGCTTGTGCTCAAGGCGGGTCTCAAGCTGCGGCCCCGGCAAGTCGGGCCAGCGATAATGTAGACCGCCTTCCGGCACATCGAATTCAGGCGTTACATATTCCGGTAACGGGGGCACGTCCACCGACGCGCCACTCTCGACGGTTTCAGAAACCGCTTTGAAACCCACCCAGCAACCCGAGAAACGTGAAAGTGCATAACCCCACAGCCCAAAGCGTTCATATTCTGCCAATGAAGCAGGGCTCACCACCGGCATAAACCACGCCATAAAGGCAACATCCGACTGGTGTGGCATTGAGGACGACACACACCCATGGTCATCACCCGCGACCACCAGCACACCGCCAGTCGGTGAGCTGCCATAGGCATTACCGTGCTTTAACGCGTCACCCGCGCGATCAACGCCTGGCCCTTTGCCATACCACATACCAAAGACGCCATCGACCTGCCGTTCAGGGTCTGTCTCTACCTGCTGGCAGCCCAGCATCATGGTGGCAGCCAGGTCTTCATTGATCGCGGGGACAAAATCAATTTTGTGCGATGCCATAGCGGCTTTCGCTCGCCAAATCTCTTGGTCTACACCGCCCAAGGGAGAGCCACGATAGCCGCTGATGAGACCTGCCGTGTGGCGGCCATCGCGGCGATCAAGCTCGGCCTGGCGCAAAGCAATGCGCACCAACGCCTGGGTGCCGGTTAGAAAGACACGGCCTTCTCCGCGGCTATAGCGGTCAGCCAGTTCGTAGTCATCAAGTGTGATATCGAGAGACGGGTTAGTAGAACCAGCCTGCTCAGCGATTGAGTGGATTGTCATGAGAGATCACCAGTACGGTTGAAGAGTTATAGTTGTAATACGCTTGAGTCTAGCCAAGAGCGCACTAAAGGTGCTTGCTAATTCACTCTTCAAAAGTCTGGTTATTAATCATTCCTTTCATTTTTTTTCTTTAGACGCAATGATATTCAACAAACCACAAATAAATGAAATGACGCCATGAGAGAAGTGACGAAAGAAATCACCTTAGACAGACATGATCAGCGCATTCTTACCCTGCTTCAGCAACAGGGGCGCATTACCAACAATGAGCTTGCCGAACAGATCGGGCTTTCCCCCGCCGCCTGCTGGCGTCGCGTAAAGGCCTTGGAAGAGAGTGGCGTTATCCGCCGTTTTGCTGCGCTGGTGGAGCCCAGCTTAGTGGGCCAGCCACTATCAGCATTGGTCATGGTGACGCTGGTTCGCCATCACATTGACAATACCGTTGAGTTTGAAAATCGCATTCTGCAGTACCCAGAAGTGCTGCAGTGCTACGCCACCACCGGCAACGCCGATTTCGTACTGCGAGTAGTTATTGAAGATATGGCGGCTTACGACCGTTTTCTGAATGAGAAGCTCTTCACCCTAAATGGTATCTCCCAGGTCAGCTCCAATTTCGTGCTACGTAATATCAAAGAAGAGACCGCTATCCCGATTCGCTGACTCCACTGACCACGGCCGCCAAACTTGTAGATCTTTAAGCACCCGAGTTCTGTAAAACTTAAAACCCAAGACTTAAGTACAATACCAACCGCTCTCAAATTAGTTGCTATTGAAACTATCCAGAGGCATGGTAACCGGTGTGATTTACGCAGCCCCGAGAAGACGCCACTTGCCCGGGGTTAGGCATTACCAATAACAACACAGGCGCTAGGTTTTCGTACAAGGCCTAATAGCGCCGGCTCTGGAGCTTTAAAAATGAATAAACCTGCTCGCTTACTCGTAGGTGCCATCGCTATTTCAAGCATGGCATTTAGTATGTCGGCACTTGCACAAACAACGATCACCGTCAGTACCTGGGGCGGGCCTAACCATGGCGTCAATACCATTGTTTGGCCGACCTGGAAGGCGTGGATTGAGGAAGCCACTGATGACCGGGTCACGGTAGAGGTGGTGCATGATATGGGGCCACCTCCCGCACAAATGGAGATCGTTGCGGATGGCATTGCGGACGCCAGTTGGATTTTTCATGCGCATATGGCGGGCCGCTTTCTAGCAACGCAGCTGCCTGAATTCCCTACGTTTGAGGAGTTCTCCTCAGAAGATGCTTCCGCCGCTTATTGGCATACCCATCAAGAGTATTTACAGCAAGCTAATGAGCACCGTGGCGTTGATGTGGTGGCGATGGGCGTGCATGGCCCAGGGCAAATATTTACCCGTGATCAAATAAGCTCAATTGATGAGCTTGCCGGCAAACGGCTGCGCGTGGGCGGCGGAGTGATGAGTGGCTTAGCCGAGGCAATGTCAGTGACTGGGGTCGCCATTCCTCCAACAGGCACCTACGAAGCGGCCTCCCAAGGCGTTGTTGACGGTGCGATGCTAACACTTGAAAGCTTGCGCAGCTTTCGCGTTGCCGAAGTAGCCCCGCATACCCTTACCGTAGATGGCGGCTTCTATCGCGGCAGCTTTGCGATTGTGATGAACCCGATGTTCTGGGATCAAGTGTCGGACGAAGACCGCGCGGCAATTGAAAGCGTATCGGGCGAGCGGCTTTCACGCCTATTTGGCTACATGATGGATATTTCCGACCAGCGTGGCGTTGAATTTGGTGAAGAAAATGGCGCGACCTTTACCCAAGCATCGGAACAAGACATTGACCACCTGCGGGGCGTCGCCAGCAACTTGCAGGATGCCTGGAGTGAGTCTGTAAAGAGCCGTGGTGTGGACGCGCCAGCAGCGCTTGCCTTCTTTCGTGAGCAGTTAGTTAATGCAGCGGAGGAAGAGAGTATCGCCAACCGTGTTGTAAGCCAGTAGACGAGTGTTCTCGCCGCGACGCATAGCGAGCGGCGAGAACACATTGATACGCTGATGCCTCCCCCATAAACACCACTGTTCAGCGCTTTCCCTCCCACGTCACTTCTTGCCAGCTTTCACCACCCCACCTTGGCTCTCAGCGCTCTTCTTTCCAGCGCTCTCATCATCTGCACCATACGATCTCACTTGAAACCAAATTGACCCGTATCAAGGTCATGCAGTGCGCATCGGTTGATACTGAGATCATTACCCAGCACACCTAAGGGAGCATGACGATGGACGTCGCTGCCCCCACCCTATACATGGATTGGGGGGGCTTTGCCTCTCGATCAGCCACAGGCTCGCTGGCTAGAAAAACAAGTGTATACCCGCCGCAAAGTTGTCTATTTTTCCGCTATCAACATCAAAACGCTGGTATTCAGCAAATACGGAAATATCGTCAGCGACGTGGTAAGCCCCGCCTACACCAAAGCTGATATCAGTGCCTCTGTCAGAGAAAATATTGCCATAACCGTCTTCACTAACGTCAACACGCCAAAAGAAGCCGCCCACTTTAGCGAACATATCAATCCGTTGATTTAGAGGCGCGCTCAGTACTAACGATGTATTGATACCCGTTACCTCAGCCTCCCAGGGAGGGGTAGGGTGGTTTTCATTTTTATCTTTGGAACTACCGAGATTTAAGTAAGCCACTTCAAACGCTAAATGCTCACTCACTGCATAGCCACCTTTTACAGAAAAGCTAAGGGAGTGGTCATAATCCCCCGGAAACTCTGATTGACCGACAGATGCCCCCACATAGCCGCCAGCATGGGCGGACCCAGCCGCAAATGTGAGTATTGTTAGTAGCGAAGAGTTAACGCAAAATTTTTTTAACACAATCGTGTTCCTGGTATTTTATGATCCGTTATTGGTGTCGTACTTTACTATCGGCCTAATTAAACTATCGAGCCAAACCCAACGCTTGCTAATTTAACATTGCTCAATAGGCTTGTATGTAGGCTTTGAAATAGATGACTGTGCGAAACAAGCCATGCCAATAACGCAAAACGCCCCCATCAGCATTTGATGGGGGCGTTTTTCAGGCAGCTGTTTAAACAGCTGGTACCGCGTGCGCTAATAGGCTTGGTGACGCAGTCGCGGGCTAGCCAATTCTCCCACCACGGTGACAAGCGCCAGCAGCGCCAGCAACCACGGCCACTGAGTGCCTACCTGGAGGGTGGCAAGGCCCAGCGCATCGATGAAAATTAACACAATGCCTAGCGGGCTGACGTAACGCACCATAAACAACCACAGCATATGCTGAGTGCGGGTAAGTCCTAGCTCTTCCCTGAATATTTCATTACGCAGCAGGAAGCCTGCCATCAGTGCCATGCCTAGGCCACCTAGCGGCATCATCCAGCGGGAAGTTAAGTAATCTAACCAGCCAAAGAAGTTTCGCCCAGCCAGCGACCAATCAGCACCAACATTGAACGACAGCATCGCCAAGGTGCTCACTAACCACAGCACAATACCCACACCCCACGATGCCTGTTTACGCGTCATTCCCTTGCTTCCAGTGAGCCAGGCTACCGTCGCCTCGATCATCGAAATCGACGAGGTAAGCGCCGCCATCGACAGCATCAAAAAGAACAGAATGCCAAACAATGTGCCAAAGGGCATCGCTTGGAACGCCAGCGGCAGGCTCATGAAAATCAGCCCTGGGCCCTCGCCGGGGTTCATTCCGTTAGCAAAAATAATCGGAAAAATAGCCAAGCCAGCCATCAGTGCAACTACGGTATCAGCGATAGCCACGCTAAACGTCGTGCGCGCGATGGAGTGCCCGTCTGGCAAGTAAGAGCCGTAGGTAAGAATCGCACCAGATGCGAGCGACAAGGTAAAGAAGGCGTGCCCTAGCGCTGCGAGCAAGCCTTCGCTGCTTAACCCTTCCGTGTTGAAGGAAAACAGAAACGACCATGCCTCTGCAAAGCCGCCGGAAAACGCACCGTAGCCAATCAGTATGCCCAGCATGATCACCATGCCAGGCATCATCCAGCTCACGCTCTTTTCAATACCGGCCTGTACGCCTTTGCCCACAATAAACATGGTGAGCACCGTAACCAGCGTGCTCCAAGCGCCGAGTGAAAACGGATTAGCGTTATTGGCGGAAAAAATAGCCGCCATGTCTTCGACGCTATTACCCGCCAGTCCGCCGCTCAGCATTTTCCACAGATAGGAGAATGACCAGCCAGCGACCACTACATAGAACGACAGAATCATGAACCCACAGAGCATGGCCATCCAGCCGAAGATCGACCAGAAACTGCCGCGGCCCGACTCGTGTACCACACGACGGATAGCGTCAATCGGGCTGCCCCTTCCACGGCGGCCGAAGCTGATTTCAGCCATCATGATAGGAACACCGACCGCCAATATGCAGGCCAGATAGACCAGCACAAAAGCGCCCCCCCCGAACTCGCCGGTGATGTAAGGAAACTTCCAGATATTACCCAGGCCCACTGCAGAACCCGTGGCTGCCAGCACAAACCCCCAGCGGCCCAGCCACAGCGTTTTGGGAGGCGTATTTGTCGTTGTCATTGGGAAACCTTATGAATTTGTATTGTTTTATTAGGCTATTTATTGATGAGCAGCTAGAACAGCTACTTAAAAGCGATTAGCTGCTTATAAAAGCCAACCA
Organism: Halomonas sp. GFAJ-1; assembly: GCA_002966495.1. Classification (NCBI taxonomy): domain Bacteria; kingdom Pseudomonadati; phylum Pseudomonadota; class Gammaproteobacteria; order Oceanospirillales; family Halomonadaceae; genus Halomonas; species Halomonas sp. GFAJ-1. The sequence continues at coordinate 1,125,695 of CP016490.1, read as the reverse complement.
ACGGCGGTCAACCCGTCATAAAGAGCAATCTATAAAGAGTCTATGGGGATAGCCATGGGGCAGGAATGGGCTTAAATCGCATTCATTGAGACGCTGGCTGCCTAAGCGAGGCGCAACCGTAAACTATACGTTACACTTAATAAAAAATGCCGATAGCCGGGGGCCAAGCGTTATATTTCTCTGCCACCCTGTAAATAAATCGTTACAGTTAATTTAACGGCCATGAAAAATTTTATAAAAATCGTCCCAAATTATCTCTTAGTAATGACTTAAGTGTTGTCTTGGCTATTGTTTTGAGTATCGTCTTGAGCACCTATCCCGTAACGTTTGAGCTTATTGGCAATGGTGGTGTGCGAAACGCCCAACCGCTTGCCCAGCTGGCGGCTGGAGGGGTGCTGCTGATACAGCGTACTTAAGATGTTTCTTTCCACCTCGCCTAGCATGTCGCTCAAGCTTCCTTCTAATGGAATCCCCGCCAGCTCAGAAGACACTTCGCTGTAAGGAAGGCGCAAATGCACCGGCTCAATGGTCTTCTCTTCACACAGCGACACCGCCTGGAAGAGCACATTTTCCAGCTGACGCACATTACCCGGCCAGTCGTAGCGGGTGATTTTTTCAAGCGCAGTGGGCGAAAGCTCCGGCAAAGGGCAGCCTATCTGACGCGCTGCACGATCAAGTACATAGGCCGCCAACTCCTCGATGCCGTCCAGGCATTCACGTAACGGTGGCACCTGTAGCGAAAGCACATTGAGCCGGTGATAAAGATCCAGCCGAAAAAGCCCTTCACTACATAGTTGTGGCAGGTTTTGTTGAGTGGCACAGATTACTCTGACATCAAGGAAGGTCTCCTCCTCGCTACCCACACGCCGAAAGCCGCCATCCTGAAGAAAACGCAACAGCTTCGTCTGCAGCCGTGGGCTCATTTCGCCGACTTCATCAAGAAAGACCGTGCCACCTTCGTTAAGCTCCAGGAGGCCAAGCTTTCCTTCCGGCCGAGCGCCCTCAAAGGCTCCAGGTGCGTAACCGAAAAGCTCTGTCTCGGCCATTGACTCAGGAAGCCCAGCACAGTTAAGCACCACAAACGGCGCTTGCCCCCGAGGGCTGGCCAAATGACAGGCCCTGGCCACCAGCTCTTTTCCCGTCCCCGTTTCACCCACAATTAACAGCGGTGCATCCAGTGGCGCCATACGACGCGCCTCGTTGATCACGGCTTCCAATCGCGAACTCGACTGAAAAATGGCCTCAAAGCCACGCAGTTCCTGACGCTGCACCTGGTAAATACGTGCTCCAATACGGTCAGCACGGTGTAACGTCACGACCGCCCCTGCTAGTGAATCCACCTTCGTGTCTTCCATGTGCAGTGGCGCGATATCGGCAAGATAAGTGTCACCTTTTAGCTTGATCCGCAGCCCATTGATGCGTGAGTTGTTACGGCGAATCAAATCGGGAAGATCCACTTCATCAAGATAACGATCCAGCGAGAGCCCCGGCACTTCTTGAACACGCACCCCCAATACCTGAACAGCAATACGGTTAGCCGCCACAATCCGGCCCTGCATATCAATCGACATGACGGGGTCAGAAAGCGAGGATAACAGCGCATCCAGTTCCAAATGACGGCGCTCACTGGGCATCAAGCTAGCGCGCTTAACACTAAACACGCCGGGGATGGCTTCCAATACCGGCTTAAGCGTCAGTAGCTGCGCATTAAGTAAGTTCGGAACATGCAAATAGATGGTATTGCCCTGCTCACCGCCCACTTCGCCCCGCGCGACATTAATTCGGTAATCAGCAAACTGAGCCACTATATCGCGAAGAATGCCAATTCGATTCTGACAGTAAAACTTAAGACGCATAGAACCCTCAGGACACAAAAAACTCTGTTGCTTAGGGAGCCTCTGATTAGGCGTTGCCTGAAAAGTCGGCGATTTCGGACATAGCCTAACCACCACTCACTGGCAGGCCCTGCGCCTCTTTCATACTACGCAGTATGATTTCAGAGCGGACCTGGGTGACATTAGGATGAGGCAATAAATGATGGTGAATAAAGTCCGAAAATTCGGTGAGGTCCTTGGCTATTACGTGCAGTACATAGTCCGCATCGCCGGATACAGAGTAGGCTTCTCGCACCATGGCGTGCTTCGTCAGTAACGCTACGAAATCATCGTCCATGCTTTCACCGTGAGCTTTAAGGTTAACTCTAGTGATGGCACGCAAGCCAAAACCCAGGCTAGCGGCATCTAGCCTCGCCGAATACCCCTTAATCACCCCCTCGGTTTCTAACCGCGCTTTGCGCCGGGAGCACTGAGAGGGAGACAGGCTGACGCGCTCACCCAATTCTGAATTAGTGAGGGCTGAGTTTTTCTGCAATTCTGACAAAATTGCAAGATCGTAACGATCTAGAGAAACCTCATGCATATAAGACTCCAATTGCGCACAAGCTGTGCACTATTTGGCTGCATACGGGGTTAGTTTGCAACCTAATTGCACCGACTCTTCCCTATACTGATCTTGTCAAATTACAAAACAATAAGGAGAGACAACGATGGGTCCCTTCCCACACGACGCGCCCAAAGTAACTATAAGTGATGTAAACCCAGCAGGTACTGATGGTTTTGAATTTGTTGAATTTGCCCACCCTGAGCCCGAAAAATTAGACAGCCTGTTTAGGCAAATGGGCTTCGTCCCCGTTGCAAAACACCGTGACAAATCAATCACTGTTTATCGTCAGGGTGATATCAACTACCTGCTTAACAGTGAGCCTGACTCACATGCATCAGCATTTATCGAGGCACACGGCCCATGCGCACCGGCCATGGCCTGGCGCGTAGTTGATGCTCAGCATGCCCTAAAACGTGCCGTTGATTTAGGTGCTGAAGAGTTCACTGGCAATAAGTCTATCGACGCACCAGCCGTTATTGGCATTGGCGGTTCGCTGCTTTACTTTATTGATACGTACGGCGAAAAAGGCAGCTGTTACTCCAATGAGTTTGAGTGGTTAGCTGAGAAAGATCCTAAGCCTAAAGGCTTTGGTTTTTACTATCTTGACCACCTCACTCATAACGTTATTCGCGGCAACATGGACACGTGGTATAAGTTTTATCACGACACCTTTAACTTCCGTGAAATACGCTACTTCGATATCACCGGTAAAGTAACCGGCCTTACAAGCCGTGCATTAACCTCCCCCGACGGTAAAATCCGTATCCCTATTAACGAGAGTGCCGACGATCATAGCCAGATCGAAGAGTACTTACGTGAGTATAACGGCGAAGGTATTCAGCATATCGCCATTGCCACGGACGATATCTATACCGGCACTGACTTAATTGCGGCTGAGGGACTCGAATTTATGCCTGGCCCGCCAAGCATCTACTATGAAAAGTCGCTTGAGCGCGTAAAATACCACCAGGAGCCTCTCGATAAACTTCGTAACCGTGGCATTTTGATTGATGGTGAAGGCGTCTTGGGCGGTGGCGAAACCAGAATTTTGCTACAAATATTCTCAAAAACGGTGATTGGTCCGATCTTCTTCGAGTTTATCCAGCGCAAGGGCGATGATGGGTTTGGAGAGGGTAATTTTAAAGCACTTTTTGAATCCATCGAAGAGGATCAAATTAACCGAGGCGTGTTGCAAAGCACTGCTGACTAGTACTGTTAAACAGTAAAAAGGAAACCCTGTGCACGACGCTTGGCGTAACTATGCGAATGCCCCCCAAGCGGGGGCTATTGTTTGTCCTTCTAATCTCATACAAGAAGGTAAAACACACTGCCTGGAAATTATTAGCAACGGTGGATCTTTCCCTGTCATTGTAACGCGCATAGAGGGTGCTATTTATTGCTACGTCAATGCCTGCCCCCACCAGTACTTACCTCTCAATTACCGGTCAGAGAGTATCATTTCGTCAGATGGAAATCGTTTGCTATGCAGTGCCCATGGCGCAGCCTTTGATAGTAAAACAGGCAACTGTTTAACGGGCGCCTTCGATAAACTTGACGCAATACCGGTGTTTGAAGATCAAGAGGGTAACGTTTGCATTGGGCATATCAAATGCAAACAGACCAACTAAAATCTATTACTGTCTAGCTACAAAATAATGTGTCACCTAGCCATTGAGCATATTACAAAAAAGATTATTTCTTCAGGTTGGTAGCCGCTGAAAAGAGCTACTGAAAATTAGCCCTAGTGCTCAGAATGCAATACTGCACCTTCCCTGAAGTACCGCAGAGGATACACACATTCTCTTTAATCGCCTGGCTTCAAATTCTTAAAGCGAATCATCATCGCTTATTTAATGCGGCGTTAGTTGTCGCAGCACTGTCGTAGCATCTTACCTTCTTAACTCAGGGAAGATAAGGATATGGATATACAGACGTGCTCATCAACCGCTTCAGTGACCTCCCAGCAAAAGATGGAGCTTGCCAAGTGGCAAGCGGATCGCGACGCTTGGGCTAACACGCTCCCGGTCATGAATTTTTTAAGTCAGTTTTTTACCCTAACGCCGGTCGTGGCGCCGTCATTTGATTCCGCAAGTACCGATGGGCGTCATCTCTACTTCTGTCCTCGCTACAGCACTTCACTTTCCGATGAATCACGCCGTTTTTTACAGGCGCATTTACTCTGGCACTGTGTCGCGGGCCACTTAATGGCGCCGCTAGTCGCTAACCATCACTGCTGGCACCTCGCCTGTGATCATGAGGTGAACGCACTGCTGCTTGAGCTGGGTATTACGCTCCCGTTTGATGCTCTGCTGTTTCCCGTCTCCATGGGGCGCAGCGCACAGGCGGTGTATTTATGGCTGAAAGGACACCCCAACACTTTCTTAGAGAAAACGGCCGACATACATCCTGCCGCACTCTGGGCGCACCTGCCCAATACGGCACCTGAACAGAGCACCGTAGCGCTATGGCGCAACCGTGCTCATTTGCTCGCTCGGGAGACGGATGCGCTGCCCAAGAGAGTCGCTAAGTTTTGTGAGGCACGTTAGACTCTTGCGTTTTCATCATTACTGCCTGGGGTGGCGTCACTATGTCCGATTTGCTGCGACGACAGCCGAAAACCTTACCGTTGGTATTTTGATCGAGAGTTCCAGTGCCACTTACCGGCACTGGACGTGCCGAGTGCGTTAACGCTCGTGCTTGCCGAGGAGTATCTTAAGGGGCTGATTCCCCCAGTGGTGGTGGGACAATTAACGCCCTGCCGGACAGCCAGTGGTATCGCCTGACCGCCCATGTACCCGATGACCAGCAAACCCTGTGGTGGCTGATGGGCATGAGCACCAATGTCAAAGTGCTTGAACCCCGTGCGTGGCGAGAGACCCTAAAAGCGAATGCGGCCCAGGTACTGGCACATTATCAGGACACCTCTCACAGCGGCGATACGCACTAAACACGGGCTGTTAATAACCATGTCACGTTAAGGAGAACGCCATGCTCTGCTTTGCTTATGGATCCAATATGTCAACGCAGCGCTTAGCCGCACGGATTCCAGCACGCTTTGTGACCACCGCCCTGCTGCCGTCTTATCGGTTAGCGTTTCATCAGCGTAGTGGGGACGGCTCGGGCAAGTGCGATATTGTGCCTGCGTCAGAGCAGTCAGCGGTATATGGGGTTATTTGGGAGGTCGCTTCTCATCATAAACCCACCCTCGATCGGTACGAGGGGCTTGGCGTGGCCTACAACGAAACCTGGCTGACGGTCACGGATCTTGCCAGTGACCGTCAGTTTGAGGTGCAGGCGTATGTCGGTAACGTCACCGCCCTCGGGCTTCGTCCGTATACATGGTACAAGCACCATGTGCTGGCCGGTGCGCGTGAGCACAGGTTACCCGCCTACTATATTCGCGCGCTGGAACGCATTGAGGCCCACCACGATCACGATGTCGAACGCCACACCCTGGAAATGGCGCTACATAGTCACGCTGAACCGTTAAAGCGAGGGGCATAATGGACAATGATGCGCGCTTAATCGCGTTTTATCGTGGGGAAGGCCAGGATCATAAAGGGCGTCTACTTGAAGAGATCTGGGCACTCTCCTCTTTCTGGCTAGAACATACCCACGACTACATTCAGTGGCTATTCCCCATACCGGAAGCCGGTCGTTTTAATGCGTTTGCGCCCCTGCTGACGAGTGACGTGCAAGCAGCTTTTGAACGCGAAGAGCCCTTACGCCGCCATCAGCAACGCTCCCTTGATGTCATGCTGGATTTTTTTGGACTCCTTCGCGATGGCAACGATATAACCGCCCAGCCGACATTATCGATGCAAACGCACATTTGGTTGAAAGCCGGTGGCCATAACCACCTACGCATTACCCGTATGATTCGGTCGTTAGCACTATGCCATCAGCCAACGTTAGCTCGCGCGGTTCAGCAGGCCGTGATTGAGCTGGGCACACAGCATGGCGTGGTATCAGAAGCATCGTTGCGGTATTGGCGGGAGGCTTTTTAAGTAAATGAGTATGTTTTGCTGTACTGGCCTTTCACTGGGAAGAACGAGCGCCAAACAAGCAAGCTCCCTATTTTGCTAACACATCCGCGACGCCTCGCTCAGCGGCTTCAATAGCACCTGCCAGGTAGCCGGCATAGTGCTTACCCCACTCGCTACCAATACCCGTTAAGCAAGGCCCCCAAGGCCCTTCAGCCGCGCGAGCAGGCGGCGCAGTACCGTGATGCTCGCTAGGTATCTGATCGGCATAGGTAGCGGTGAACGGCTCCTGCGCCCAGTCTTTAATCACATCCATACTCGGGCTAGCAGCTTGAGGGCCAAACAGTCTAGCCAGCTGTACGCGGCAGTGCTGACGCAGTGCCTCATCACCCAGTTGCGCTCGCGCACTGGCGGGTAAGCTAAAAAAGCCAAACAGCGCGCCGTGACCACCTGGATGGGACATATCATGAATTTCACCCAGCGGGCCCAGCAGACTGCGCGCCTCTCCCGAAAGCTGCTCATCTCGCCAAAAAGGCGTGGGATACAGGGCGACGTATTTGCCGTGGGGTGCCATCCAGGTAGCAGTGCACGCCCACTGATGAGTCAGCCCCGCCGGTAGCGCCGGTGAAAACGTCATTGTTTGCGCCGCTAATCTCGGCGGCACAGCCAGCAACACATGCTGGGCGTTATAACGCTGCCCAGAAGTACACAGCATCTCCACACGGCCATTGTAAGTGAGTGCCATCGACTGAACGGCCTGGCCGGTAAAAATACGTTCAGGGCCAATGCGCTGGCGCAATGCATCAATCAGCGCTTGCATGCCACCCTGTAGCCGCATAGAAGGCGGCTGATTGACAAAGCCCTGCATGCGAACGGGCGGCATTTGGTGGGAGCGCTCCATAATCATATCGCCGGTTTCATACTGGGCAAACGATGACAGCCCTAGCGATTCCACCAGCGCTCCAAGCACCTGTTGAAACTCAGGCCAAAACCAAGAAGGCCCTAAATCAAACGACCCTGCGCTCCCCTCAATCAGCACCTCTCCGCTGGGTATTAACGTTGCAATACGTCCACCCACCCGCTCTCGCGCCTCCAGCATCACGTAATCGCTGATGCCCCGTTTTTCCAATAAATACGCGGCATACAGCCCCGCTAACCCAGCACCTATAATGGCGATACGTGATGTAGGCATGAAACGTCTCGATGGTTGCTAATTTAGTGCGCCGCATTGTCGCAACAGTGCTATTAACCAATATTATTGGGATGCAAGCGCGTTAAGATAAGCAGATCTTATTCTATATATAGATATCCTTATGCTAAAGCGCTTGCTTCCCTTGGTAATACTGGTTCTTGGCATCGCCAGCTTCATGGCGCTGCGTTACACACGCCCGGAGCCCGCCCCGGTTGACGCCCAGGAGCGCCGCTGGCCAGTTGAAGCCATCAGCGTTTCGCCTGGTGAGCATACCCCCCTGCTGGCGCTGTTTGGTGAAGTGGTCGCGCCGAATATGGTGACCTTCGTAGCTCCCCTTCAAGCACAGGTTGTCGAGCGCCCCGTCAGCGACGGCCAGGCAGTAGAGCAGGGCGAGCTGCTGCTGGCGTTGGATGAAGACGAGCTGTTATCGCCTCTGCACCAAGCCGAGGCGGAGCTCGCCGACCTGCAGGCGCAGCTGGAAAATGAGCGTATCCGCCATGAGAATAACCGCCAGGTATTGGAACAAGAGCGCGAGATTCTCGCCAATGCCAACCGCCAGCTGGAGCGTAACCGGTCGCTGGAAGGGCGCAACTTGGCCTCTCAAACAGATGTTGATGCAGCACGCGACGCAGTAGCGCGGGCGCAGCTCACCGTCTCTGCCCGCGAAAGTGCTATTGCCGAATACCCCTCTCGCTTAGCCAGCCTGGAAGCGCGCTTGGCCAGGGCGCAGGTGCAGCAGGCTGACGCCCAACGCAACCTCGCCCGTGGCCGAATTCACGCGCCCTTTGCAGGCCGCGTGTCCCGCGTGCAGGTCGCTGTTGGCGATGACGTGGCCGCACGCGCACCGCTGCTATCACTTTATCCGCGCAATGGCTTAGAGCTGCGCGCCCGTGTTCCACAGCGCTATCACGCAGAGCTTGACGCCTATTTACAGAGCGACCACTCCCTTGAAGCGACCTCGGTGGATGGCCGCCAGCGCTTTGTATTAGAACGTCTTGCGGGGGAAAGTGACCCAGCGGGCACCGAGGCGATTTTCTCACTACACAACCCAGCAGAGGGGCTACGGCCGGGGGCGATGGTCGCCGTGCAGTTAAACCGCCCAAGCGTCAGCGATGCCTTTGCCGTGCCCTACGCCGCCTTGCATGGCGCCGACCTGCTCTACCGCATTAATGATGACAGCCGCCTAGAGCGCCAGCGCGTTGAACGGCTGGGGGAAGTTGCCAAGCAGCAAGGGGAGCGCTGGCTGTTAGTGCGCGCTGACACGGTGACAGACGGCGACCAGATTATGTCGACCCACCTGCCCAATGCCGCCCAGGGGCTGCATGTGGAGATCACCCAAACGCCGCCTGACGGTGGGGACACCCCATGACCCAGCGCGGCGATTTTATCGGCTTCTTTGTTCGCCACAAGGTCGCCGCTAACCTTGTGATGCTGGTAATGCTACTGGGCGGCGCGCTGGGGATTGCGCGCATGAATATCCAGTTTTTCCCCACCTTTGCCCTCGATGTGGTCAATGTGCGCGTGGTGTGGAGCGGTGCCTCCGCCGAAGACATCGAGCAGGGCATTACCAACCCGCTGGAACAGCGGCTGCGCAGCATTGATAACCTCAAGCGCATGACCTCAACCTCCGCGCAGGGGATTGCCAATATCACGCTGGAGCTAGAGGAAAACAGCGACCCCGTGCTGGCACTGGACGACATTCGCCAGCAGGTAGATAGCTTTACCAACCTACCTGGCAATGCAGAAACCCCCGAAATTTCTCGCCTAGCACGCTATGAACCCGTCGCACGACTGCTGATACACGGCGATTTAGCCCCCCACGAGCTGCGCCAGTTAGCCCGCCGCTTTGAAGACTCGCTGCTGATGGCGGGCATTGACCGTATCGAGCTTAACGGCCTGCCTGCCCAACAAATCAGCATCGAAGTACCTGCCGAACGCCTGCAAGCGCTGGGGCTTTCGCTGAGCGACATTGCCACGCGGGTGCAGGGCATGTCGCAAGATGTACCAGCAGGTTTATTAGGCCAGCAGGATAGCACCCGCGAGCTGCGCTCTCTGGAACAGCACCGCGATGCCCTCGCGTTTGAGGATATGCCGGTGCTGAGCAACAGCCGCCAGCAGCTGCGCCTGGGCGACATCGCGCATATTCACCAGGAAGCCAGAGAGGGAGAGGTTGAGCTAACCTACCGCGGCTACCCCGCCGTTGAGCTGATTTTACAGCGCGCAGAGAGCGGGGACTCCCTAAAAGCGGCGCAGCACTTAGAGCGCTGGCTGGCTGAAACGCGCCCCACGCTCCCGCCCAACGTCAACGTAGATGTTTACGATGAGTCTTGGCAACTCATCGACGAACGTATTTCGCTATTGCTGGGCAATGGCCTGACCGGGCTACTGCTGGTGGTGATATTGCTCTACTTCTTTCTGCCTGCACGCGTGGCGCTATGGGTAGCGATTGGCATTCCAACCGCATTTCTCGCATCACTGGGCGTGTTCTGGGGAATTGGCGGCTCTATCAACATGATGTCGCTGTTTGCGCTTATTATGGCGCTGGGGGTGATTGTCGATGATGCGATTGTGGTAGGCGAAGACGCCGACGCCCACCACCGCATGGGCGAAGACCCCAAGCTTGCCTCCGCCGGTGCCGCACGCCGCATGTTGTGGCCGGTGGTCGCCTCGTCGCTCACCACGGTCGCAGCCTTTATGCCGCTGTTAATCGTTGGCGGCGTCATTGGCAATATTCTGGGCGATATTCCAATTATCATGATCTGCGTGCTGATTGCCTCGCTGCTGGAGTGCTTTGTTGTGCTACCCGCGCACCTGCGCAATGCCTTTTTGCCCGCCAATACACCCAAGCGCCCTGCCCGTGGTATCGAGCGGCTACGCCAGGGGTTTGAACACCGTTTTGACCAGTTCCGTGAAGGCCGCTTCCGGCGCTTTTCCCAGCGCTCGCTGCGCAACCGTGGCGTAACGCTGACCGCAGCCCTCGCCATCACCCTGGTCACTGCGGGGCTTTTAGCCGGGGGGCGCATTGGCTTCAATTTCTTTCCATCACCGGAGTCCAGCATCGTCTATGCCAACGCCAGCTTTGTGGCGGGCACCCATCGTGGGAAGGCGGCGGATTTTGTCGATCATCTGCAGGCCACCCTGCAAGAGACCGATGACGCCCTGGGCGGCGGCCTAGTGCGCACGGCGGTTGCGCATTACGGCAGCACCCAGGCGGGCGGTGCGCCAGCACGCACTGGCGATGGCGTGGGTTCGATCATGGTAGAGCTGACCTCGCCGGATAGCCGCGACGTACGTAACACCGATTTCATCCGCGCCTGGCGCGAACGGATACATACCCCCGCCGGTTTGGATAGCCTGACGATTACCGAGCGCGCCGCTGGCCCGCCAGGCAAAGATGTCAACATCCGGCTCACCGGTGAAGACGCCGAAGGCCTACGCCAGGCCGCCGACATTCTCGGCGAGGCGATGGCCGGGTTACCCGGCGTACTCAGCACGGAAAACGATATGCCTTGGGGGCGTGAGCAGCTGATCTATCGCGTCAGTGCCCACGGCCAGGCACTGGGCTTAACCACCGACGACCTGGGCCGCCAGCTGCGCACCGCCTTTGACGGACAGATAGTGCAGATACACCAAACTGGAGCGGATGAAATCGAAGTGCGGGTACAGCTGCCCAGGCACCAGCGCGAACGCTTAGCCACCCTGTCGAGTTTTGCGGTGACGTTAAGCGATGGCCGTCAGGTGCCGCTCTCGCAGGTGATGGAAGTATCCCACCGCCAAGGGTTTGAAACGTTACGCCATGCCGAGGGGCAGCTGGCCGTGGAGGTGACCGCCGATATCGATAGCCAGGCCACCTCAGCAGAGCAGGTGCTGGAAAGCCTTTCTACCGAGCTGCTGCCGCGTTTAGAGCGTGAATACTTCTTAACCACCAGCTTTGAAGGGCGCGCCGCCGACCAGCGCGAAACCATGGCGGATATGCGCACTGGGCTACTCATCGGCCTGGGGCTGATGTATGGCGTGCTCACCTGGGTGTTTGCGTCTTGGACACTGCCGCTTATCGTCATGGCGATTATCCCCTTTTCGCTGGTCGGTGCTCTGCTGGGGCACTGGGCATTGGGGATCAACCTGACGATTTTGTCGCTATTTGGGCTCTTCGGGCTGTCGGGCATTGTGGTCAATAACGCCATTATTTTGGTCAGCTTCTACCGCCAGCAGCGAGAAAAAGGCCTGGATATTGATGACGCGCTTAATGAAGCCGTTGTACAGCGAGTGCGAGCGGTACTGCTGACATCGCTCACCACCATTGGCGGGCTGCTGCCACTGCTGTTTGAAACATCGCTGCAGGCGCAATTCCTGATTCCTATGGCAACCTCCATTGCGTTTGGCTTGGGAGGCTCGACGCTACTGGTGCTGTTTATTATTCCGGCGCTGCTTTCCTGGAGTGAACATGCCCGCCAACGCTGGAAGCCCCATAACGATGCAAACCCACGCCCGGCTTAACGGTGCATACCCCGTCGAAGCCTTCATTAATTTTCTGATGTGAGACTTTTTGTCACTTTGGACAAATTGATGATGGCTTTTTCGCACGCAGCAGACATAATGGAATAACGATATTACAAAAAAATATATCTTAGCGTTCGCTTAAGGAGTGCCCCCATGCAAAAGACGCCACTATTGACGCGCAGAGACTTGCTAAAAGTTGGCTCTAGCCTGGGGGTAGGTAGCCTGCTGCCACTCAGTGCACTGTCTGCCAACACGCTGCCAACCCAGGCACGCATCGTCATTCTTGGGGGCGGTGCAGCGGGCATGGCCATGGCGAACCGCCTAACGAGGCGGCTCCAAGGGGGCAGCATTACCCTCGTTGAGCCACGCGAAACGCATCACTACCAGCCTGGTTGGACACTGGTCGCCTCTGGCGTATGGAACGCCGACAAAACCATGCGCCCAAATGCGCAGTTTATGCCACGCGGCGTGAACTGGGTGCGTGAATACGCGGCGAACATTGATGCCGATAGCAAGCGCATTACGTTGGCCAGCGGCACCACCCTTGGATACGACTTCTTGGTTGTGGCAACCGGCATTCAACTCAATTATCACTTAATTGAGGGGATGACGCCTGAACTGGTAGGGCAGCATGGCATTGGCAGTGTTTATGCCAGTATTGAAGGGGCCTCACGGACGAACCACGCCATTCAAACATGGCTTAATAGCGGCCAGGGCAAAGGGATTTTTACCGCTGCCCCCACCCCCGTAAAGTGCGCCGGTGCGCCGCTGAAGATGACCTTCACGACGCTAAGCCGACTGGAAGCCTCTGGGCAACGTGATGCCTTCACACTGGACTATATGGCCCCAGGCGCGGGACTTTTTTCGCAACCCTGGGTCGATGAGTTCGTTAAACAACGTTTTGATGATCAAGGCGTTAAACGGCGCCATCACTACCGCCTTTCCGCCATCGACCCTCACGCCAAGCAGGCTGAATTTGCTTTTGTTGGACCCGAGAGCGAGTTCACCTCCCACCATGAGCTGCGCGAAGCAGAATTTAGGCGCGATAACCAGCCCACCGTGATTGCCGACTACGACTTTATCCACGTTGTGCCCCCCATGAGCGCCCACGACTTTGTGAAGCAGAGTGATTTGATCGCGCAAGATGGCCCCTTCAGGGGCGAGTGGCTAGACGTAGATATTCACACCCTGCAGCACAACCGCTACCCCGAGGTATTTGGCATTGGCGATGTGATTGGCGCGCCCATCAATAAAACCGCTGCCAGCGTAAAAGCCCAAGCACCGGTGGTAGAAGAGAACCTGCTGGCCGTGATGCAGGGAAAAACACCCCCTGCCCGGCATACGGGCTACACCTCTTGCCCCATGATTACGGGTATTGGAAAGGCCATGCTAGTGGAGTTTGGTTATGCCGATAACTTCGCCTTTATGCCGTCGTTCCCGTTTATTGACCCAACAGACGAGTCTTGGGCAGCGTGGGTGATGAAAGACCGCATGCTGCAGCCCGCCTACTACGCGGTGCTGGAAGGCCAGGCATAAGGAGAACAGACACATGACCATTAGCGGAATGCTCACCATATTGATGTACGCCTTGGCCCCTTTTATGTGGCTGTTGATTATCGGGGGCATCGCTGTCACGGGCCTGCACCTACTTGCCTACTTACGCGGCTATCAAATCACTCGCTACCGTCACCGCCCGACAACCCTATTAGCGCTCATCCTGGGGCTAACGGCTATATTATGGGTGCCCTGGTTAACGCACTCTACGCTGAGCTATGTCGCCACACTGTTTGACTGGATAGCCCTAAGCGGCGCAGTGATCGCCACGTTTGTGCTGGCGTTTCTTATCCTGCACCCGCTTAGCTATTTGATCCGCCTACGCGGGGAGTAAAGTAGCTTGCGCCACGCGATGCGACAATACGCCATCGCGGATCACGACCTTTTCGTTTGTCGCTTCCAGCGCGCCCTTGTATTATCTAATAGGTAATAAGCATATTACCACAAGCAATATAAGGGCTCTCTGTTCTCGCTTCACTCCGTGAACATAACGCCTGTTCTTTATCATGCTTCATGCGCTTGGAGGTTTACGATGGAGCTCGATCCGCTGGTGTTATCCCGCCTGCAGTTTGCGTTTGTAGTCTCTTTTCACGCTATTTTTCCCGTTTTTACCATTGGCCTAGCCTCTTACATCGCTGTCCTGCATGGCCTGTTTTATAAAACCGCTAACCTGGCCTGGGACCGTCTTGCACAGTTCTGGACCAAAGTGTTCGCCGTGGTGTTTGGTATGGGCGTGGTATCAGGTATCGTGATGTCGTTCCAGTTCGGTACTAACTGGAGCAACTTCTCCTACGCGACATCCAACTTCCTTGGTCCTATCTTAAGTTACGAAGTGGTCACGGCGTTCTTCCTTGAAGCGGCGTTTTTAGGCGTACTCCTATTTGGCCGTAATAAGGTGCCCCAAGGCGTTCATCTGTTTGCTGCCATCATGGTGGCTATCGGGACGTTTATCTCCTCGTTCTGGATTCTGTCTGCCAACAGCTGGATGCAAACCCCGGCGGGCTATGAGCTGATTGATGGACGTTTCCATATTACCTCTTGGCTTGAAGCGATTTTTAACCCCTCTTTCTGGTATCGCTTCGCCCACATGGGCATGGCGTCGTTCCTCACCGGTGGCTTTGTGGTGGCAGGCGTTAGCGCCTGGTACCTGTTGCGCAACCGTGATGTAGACGCCAACAAGAAAGCGCTCTCCATGTGCCTTTGGTTACTGCTCTTTTTAACCCCCGCCCAGGCCTTGATCGGCGACTTCCACGGGCTCAACACCCTAGAGCACCAGCCCACTAAAGTGGCCGCCATGGAAGGTAACTGGGAAACCCGCGCTAACGTACCGCTGCTGCTTTTTGCGCTGCCTGACCAGGAAAATCAGACCAACCGCTTTGAGCTGGGTATTCCCAACATGGCGAGCATCATCCTCAAACATAGCGCTGATGGCGTGATTCCAGGGCTTTCCGAAGTAGCCCCTGAAGAGCAGCCTCCGGTGGCTCTGGTGTTTTGGTCTTTCCGCGTGATGGTCGGCATTGGCTTTTTAATGATCGGCGTCGCCCTGCTGGGGCTAATACTGCGGAGCAAAGGGCGTATTTTTGAGAGCCCACTATTCCTTAAAACGCTGGTAGCGATGATTATCACACCCTTTGTGGCCGTGCTTGCTGGGTGGATCGTGACGGAAGCAGGCCGCGCGCCGTGGCTGGTATACGGGGTAATGACCCACGCCCAAGGCTTAACACCGTCGCTCACCGGCGCGATGGCGCTGTTTACGCTGATTGGGTATATCGCCGTGTATAGCGTGGTGTTTGTCGTCGGCGTGTACTACCTCACCCGCGTGGTGCGCAATGGCATGCTGGATGACCCGATAGAGGTTCACGGTGAGGTTGAGCGTCCTAAGCGTCCGTTTTCTGCCGCGCACACCCCGCTGGATGATGATTTAGGCGAGAACACCGCAGGAGCAAACGCATCATGAGTATCGACTTAGCCTTAATCTGGGCGGTAATCATCGGTTTTGGCGTGATTATGTACGTCATTATGGACGGCTTCGATTTGGGCCTGGGGATTTTATACCCCTTTGCCCCCGACGAAGATTCACGCGATGTGATGATGAACTCCGTTGCCCCCGTATGGGACGGCAATGAAACCTGGCTGGTGCTCGGCGGTGCTGGGCTGTTAGGCGCCTTTCCGCTGGTCTATTCAGTCTTTCTGCCCGCCCTATATATCGGCGTGTTCTTAATGCTGGCCGGTCTTATTTTCCGCGGCATTTCCTTTGAGTTTCGCTTTAAGTCACACAAAAACCGCCGCTGGTGGAACCGCGCGTTCTTCTTAGGCTCTGCCGTTGCTGCCTTTGCCCAGGGCGCGGTGGTGGGTGCCTATATCCAAGGGTTTGCCGTTGAGGATTTCCGCTACGTGGGCGGCGCGCTCGACTGGCTAACGCCGTTCACCGTGTTAACCGGGCTAGGGTTAATGGCAGGCTACGCGCTGCTGGGTGCTACCTGGCTGATTATGAAATCAGAAGGCCATGTACAGCAGTGGGCGTACGCCATTACCCCTAAACTGCTGCTGGCTGTTTTAGCGGTGTTTGCCATTGTCAGTATCTGGACACCGCTGGTAAGCCCTGAGGTGTATAGCCGCTGGATGGATACGTTCCAGCTGATTTGGATCTTCCCAGTGCTGGCCCTACTCTGCTCAGGCATGGTGTACCGTGCGGTAAAACGCCAAGACGAAGGCCTGCCGTTTGTGATGTCGCTGGGCATCTTCCTGTTTACCTACTTGGGGCTGATCGCCAGCAAATGGCCAGTCATTGTGCCTCCCAACTACACCATTTGGGATGCCTCCTCGGCACCGGAATCACAGCTGTTCCTGCTGATTGGCTTCCTATTTGTCATTCCTATTGTGCTGGCCTACACCGCGTGGACCTACTGGGTGTTTCGCGGCAAGGTCAAAGTGGGCGAAGGCTATCACTGACCTGCACAGCACAGGCCATCAATGGCAATACAGCTTGCGTGCGGGCTTTGGCTCGCACGTAGAATGCGTGCTTAGCACGGAACACTGACGACAACGCCGCTAGGAGGCAGCAATGCATAAAGATTGGCAAAAAACGACTCAAGACCTTTCGGCACTGATGCAGGATATTGGCAAAAATATTCCTGATGTTGCCAAGGGATTCACCCAAATGGCGAAAGGGGCGAATAAAGAAGGAGCACTTTCACACAAGCACAAAGAGCTGATGGCGCTAGCCATTGGTATTAGCGTGCGCTGCGATGGTTGTATTGCGTTCCACTCTAAAGCCGCTGCAGAGCTTGGCGCAACGCGGGAAGAAGTAATGGAGATGCTGGGCGTTTGCATGTACATGGGCGGCGGGCCAGCGTTTACCTATGCAGCTCAAGCGCTTGAGGCGTTTGATAGTTTCGCCAGTCAAGACTAAGCACGTCTTATTGTGTACACCTGCCCTTTTCAGCAGCCAGGGCAGGTGTTGCTCGGCGCATAATCACCCGCTAACGGTTATATAAACTCTCAGTCGCCTGGGCCACACTCCATACAGCGCTCAGCGATGCCTGCCCCCTGCTTAAGGCTTGCCTGTAAGTCACGCAACCCCGACCTTACCCCCTCTTCCACCACGGGATGATAAAAGGGCATGGTCAGCATTTGGCTAACGGTTAGCGTTTGCTCTAAGGCCCAGGCCAGCAAATGGGCAATATGCTCTGCCCGTGGCCCTAACATTTCAGCCCCTAAAAAGCGCCCGCTGCCGTGCTCTGCGTAAAGCGCTAAATAGCCGTGGTTTTCACCCATCACCCGCGCCCTGCCTTGGTCGTCAAACGACACGCCGCCCTCTGCAATACAGTCACACCCGCCGTAGCGCGCCTCTAGGGCCGCGCGGCTTTCGCCCACGATAGCCATCTGCGGCTCGGTAAACACCACCGCGAGCGCCACATTACGTTGCCCCATTTGCACATCGTCTAAGCAAGCGGCATTGCGTCCAGCAATTTTGCCTTCGGTAATCGCTTCATGGAGTAGCGGAACAGACTGGTTGGCATCGCCCGCGATGAAGATATGGCTAGGTGTATTGTCCTGGGCTAAACACTGGGTGGTGAAACGATTAAAACGAGGGACGCCACGCGCATCTAGCGCCACGCCTGCTTTCTCGATACCCAGCTGATCTACATTAGGCTTACGCCCCGTTGCCGCTAGCACATAGTCAAATAGTTCCGTGGTTTTTTGCCTGCTTTCCCGCTCGTAGAAGGTAATGGCGACGCCATCGCCCTGCTGCTCTACCTGCTCAATAGTGGCATCAGGGTCTAGATAGAGCTCACGGTTAAACGTCTCGTCAGCCAGCTGCCGCAGCTTGTCAGACTGAAAAGGGCCAACCGCACCGCCAACACCAAAGGTACGTGTGCGCACGCCTAACCGGCTGAGCGCTTGCCCTAGCTCCATACCAATCACCCCCGGCCCCACTACCGCAACGGAGCCTGGCAGCGTCTCCCAATCAAACACATCATCATTGATGATTAAGCGGTTTCCCGCCCCTTCCAGCAGGCGCGGCCACGTTGGCCGCGAGCCAGTGGCGATGATAATGGCGTTGGCCGTCAGCTGGGTATGGTCACCAATGGCGAGCGTATGGGGGTCGATAAACCGCGCGTGCCCCTGCAGGCGGTGGGACTCGGGAATCGACTTCATGGAGGACAGCACGTTATCCACGAAGCGGTCGCGCTCTCTTTTAACCCGGGCCATCACCGCCTGTCCGTCAACCGCCACCTCGTTAACAGCGACTCCAAACATGGCGGCGTTGCGCGCGCTATGAGCCGTATTCGCGGCGGCAATAAGTAACTTAGAGGGCATACAGCCCACGCGAGCGCAGGTGGTGCCATACGGCCCTTCTTCAATTAACACCACGTCGTCCGTGTGCTTGCGTGCTGCGTGCCATGCACTAAGCCCAGCGCTGCCTGCGCCAATAATCGCAACCTTCGTTTGCAGCTGTTGCATGTTGCTACTTCTCCTTGTGTTGACCAACGCTATCTTCAGTGGGCATGAAAAAGGATGGTGACCGGCACGCGACCCATCACGGCACTGTGGGGCTGGCGAGTACGGCAAAGAGTTTGTTGAACCGCTAATCCCAAGCAGCGCCTTCTAAGGCATCCAAGGGAATTTTCAAATAACGCTTACCGTTCGCCTCTGGCTCAGGCAAACGCCCGCCACGGGCATTGACCTGCAGTGCGTGCAGAATCAACTTCGGCATGGGTAATTCGCTGTCGCGCTTGCGGCGCAAGGCAACGTAGTCCGCTTCGCTCACACTTGCTAAATGGGGGTTGCAATCGCGCTGTTCCGCCACCGTGCTTTCCCACTGCGGCTCGCGGCCATCAGGCATGTAGTCGTGCCCGGTAAACACGCGTGTTGTTTCTGGAAGCGCCAAAATTTGCTGAATAGAGTTCCACAGCACGGTAGCATCGCCACCGGGGAAGTCAGCCCGTGCAGTGCCGAAATCAGGTTGAAAGAGCGTGTCGTGGACAAACGCCGCATCGCCAATCACATAGGTGATAGAGGCAAGCGTATGGCCTGGGGAGTACATAACGCGGGCATTCAGCTCGCCAATGGTGAACGTATCACCTTCGGCAAACAGCCTATCCCACTGGCGTCCATCGGTGGGCATATCCGGCCAGTGGTAAATCTCTTTCCATAGTGCCTGCACCTTAGTGACATGCTCGCCAATCGCGGTGGGCGCGCCGGTTTTTTCTTTCAAATACTGCGCAGCAGAGAAGTGATCAGCATGGGGGTGGGTATCGAGAATCCACGCCACCGACAAGCCTTCTTTGGCAATGTACGCAAGCAGCTCATCGGCATGATGAGTCGCTGTAGCGCCTGATTTCTCATCAAAATCCAAGACAGGATCAATAATCGCGCACTGCTTCGTTGCAGGGTCGCTCACCACGTACTGGACACTAAAGGTGCGCGGATCAAAAAAACCGGCTACATCGGGCGTACCCGCCCCCGTATGTTCAGAATGTGCAAAGGTTTTCATATAGGACTCTCCTGGTAGTGAGCTGAAAAGCCATGATGACTGACCGCAGCCAGCCATCCCGTCGCTGTTCGCAGGCGTTAAATCACCTTTTTGCAGAAGTACCAGTCGGTGTACTCATACCCCTCTGATTGCCGTGCCTCAGCGTCTTGCGAGGTATGGGGAGGCGGTACGATCACCGGCTGACCCGGCAGCCAAGCTTCCGGTGTTGCGACACCATGCTCATCACTGGTTTGCAGCGATTTGACTAAGCGCAGCACCTCCTCAACCGAACGACCGTTAGTCATTGGGTAGTACAACATGGCGCGCAACACGCCTTCAGGGTCAATCACGAAGGTGGCGCGAACGGCGGCCGTATCACTCGCACCCGGCTGAATCATGCCGTAAGCGTTGGCCACCTTCATGCTTAAATCAGCAATGATGGGGAACGTAATCTCAACACCAAAGTTCTCCTTGATGCTGCGGGTCCATGCGATATGTGAATGGATACTGTCTATGGACAAGCCCAGGAGTTCTGTATTAACCGCTTTAAACTGATCAGCATAATTGGCAAATGCCGAAAATTCCGTGGTGCATACCGGGGTAAAGTCGGAGGGGTGGGCAAAAAGCACCAACCACTTGCCACGATAGTCGCTCAGCGACTTTTCGCCGTGGGTGGTTTTCGCCGTGAAATCGGGAGCGGGGCGGTTAATCTGGGGCATAACGGGCTGCATAGTATCGTTGGACATGATGATTTCCTGAGAGTTGAATTGATAGCAGGAATAACGATAGCTCATTTTGTTATATAAAACGAATAGCCACGCACTATTGTGACCATAGTGATTCAACACCTCACCAAGCGAATCACGACTTGCGATCTCAATCTCACTCGTACCTTTTGGATTGGCTATCTTTGCTATGCCTCACCGGCGTTAACCTTTACTGATCTGCTTACATAGGAAAAGCGGTTAAGTGGCTATATGGTTCAGCCAGCACCCATTTGAAGGTGTACGAGTGCCACGACTCCGTGGAGATGCGTAAGCAAATCGATTGCTTGGCCTTGCTGGTTCAGGAAGTCGAGCGTAATAATCAGACTCTTCAGAGGTATTTGGACAACTGGGTTGAAAATCACCGTTCCTGTCGAGATGATATGAGGCCTTAACACTTGACCAGCCGCCATGGTTCAGATGCGAACATTGGGGGGGTGTTGTCGGATAGGAAGTAGCTTCCCCGCAGCCTCGATATTGGGTAGGAATGCTGATGCGCTTTGCGATACTGTTCTACTCGCTCTCGTCTTTTTTCTTGGTGCTATTGGCAGTAACTTTTTTGGCTTTCATGGCATCTTCTCGGGCCTCCTATCCCTGGTCTTCTCTGCTAAGGATAGCTAAGCACCCGATAGTGTGTTCAGTATTGTTTGTGTGGGTAATATCGGGAGGGCTAGTTGTTTGGATGATGCTATAAAACTCTATTGGCGTGCTCTGCTGCATTTGAGCGCACAACGCCCGGGGGTCGCGCGTATAAGGCCCCTCCCCGGCTGCAAGCTCTGATGATGCAAAAACATAAGTGGGGTATGCCCGCTAGTGGCGCGGGCACCCAACATTAGGCTCGCTTTTGGAGTTGTAGATTGTGAAGCGTGTAATCTAGCGCTTCAGTGAAACCATCGCTGATTTTAATGCCGTATCGTTTTTGCAGTGCCATTGCACGCCCTGCAAACGCCCCTGAGCCCAATACAATAGCGGTCGACTCTCGTCGGATTGCCTCTTGAATCGCTTCGTGTAGCTGGGCTTCGGCTTGCTTAGTTTGCGCGGCAGTGTCAGAAACACCGATGCCTGTGGCAACAACACGGCAGCGTTTATTTAACCCATAGGCGGCGCTCAGCTTCTCAATGGTGGGCACGGCCTCTTCAAACGTCGTGATCACGGTAAACAGGCCCCCGCTGGCCGCTGCAGAACGCATGCCCGCTTCTGCCAAACTGATGACCGGAGCTTGGGTGATTGATCGTGCTTCTGGGATAGCAATATCATCAAAGCAGGCCATGATGTATCCATCAAAGCTCGCTGCACTGTGTTGTTCAATCAATGTTAGTACGTGTTGAGTCGCCTCCTCTTTATGCTGTTCGTTCTCAATCGCGTAGGGGCCGTGAGCTGGGCTGGTCACTTTCGTGATGGTGCCCGCGGGGGTAATACGGGAGATTAACTGTCGAATACTGTGTGTGACATTAGCGTTCGTATTAGGGTTAATAATTAAGATACGCGCTATTTTTTCCGATGAGTGCATGTGAGGAGTCATTAGCGCCCCGCCAGCAGGTCAGGAAGCCACATAACAATGTTTGGCCATACCATAATAGCGAGCGTAAACAGTGCCATAATGGCAACAAAGGGCATCGACCCCCAAATAACATCATTAAAGCTGCCACCATCTTTGCGCACGCCCTGAACCACAAACAGATTCATGCCGACGGGAGGGGTGATAAGGGCAATCTCGCACATTAAGACGATAAAAATGCCAAACCAGATGGGGTCAATGCCCACAGCCATCACCATCGGTACGGTAATGGGTACGGTGAGCACCAGCATCGACATGGCATCCATAAAGGTGCCAAGTATCACGTAGAACACCAGCAGTACGAGCAACAGGCCGACAGCGCTAAGCCCAAAAGATGCAACCCATTGAGTCAGCGCTTGGGTAACGCCCAACATCGAGATGGTGACATTAAGCAGCAGCGCACACATCAGCACGATGATCACCATGCCCGACGTTTTAGCTGCTTGGAGAGAGCAGTGAATGAGAAGATCGATACTCATTTTGCCCCCGCCAATGATAAACCCTAACGCAATGACCACACCAATGGCGGCTGACTCTGTAGGGGTCGCTAGGCCGCCATAGATACTTCCCATCACCACGCCAAAAATGACCACCGGCGGAATAAGGTGCTTGGAAAGTGAGAGTTTCTCTTGTAGCGAAACGTCAACTTCTACCAGTGATGAGTTGCCTGCCTTGCCGTGGGCAATAAACAGGTATATGGAGAATAGAAGTGCCAAGGTAATGCCTGGAACCAGGCCTGCTGCAAACAGCTGACTAACAGAGGTATTGGCCAATTGCCCATATACCAGCAGGTTAATGCTAGGGGGGATCAGAATGCCGAGCGTACCGCCAGCGGCCAAAGAGCCGAGTGAAGGCCGTATTGGGTAGCGGTACTGATTTAACGCAGGGAGTGCAATGGTGCCCACGGTGGCAGCGGTCGCCACGGATGAACCAGAGGTCGCCGAGAAAAGTGTGCAAGTGGCAATGTTGGTATGCAGTAAGCCGCCAGGAAGTTTGTTAAACCAAACGGCCAGTGCGGCATACATGCGGTCCGCGATACCACCTCGCAGCAACAACTCTCCAAGCAGCATAAACAGGGGTATCGCAAGCATGGAGGGGCTATTTAAACTGCTCCAAACGACGCCGCCCATCATGTCCACAAGGGGCATGCCATACATCAGATAGCCGCCCAGCACCCCCACAAACAGAATGGAAACAGCAACTGGCAAGCTTAGCAGCATCAGCGCGAGCATGGCTAAAAATGCGCCTACAATCAAGGGGATGCTCATAGCTTTCCTCCTTCACGCTGTTCAAGGTCGGCCAGTTCTGCCTCTAACTCATCGGTTGCTGAGCTTGGGCCGAATTGGCGGTTTAGCGTTTTCCAGTCACGTTTTAAGAGCAGTAATAGCGCTTTCACTGAGAGCAATGCCGCCGCCACGCTAAAGGCTGTCATGGCGATTAGCCAAACGGACTGAGGATAGATCAGTGGCGTCGCCCAAGGCGTTTGCGCAATGGAGCGGTACAGCTGGGTATCCAGCACGGTCTGCACGGTGAAATAGAGTAAAAATGCTGCTAACAGCCCTAGTGAAAGGGCTGCCAGTGCATTGAGAACCGCCTGAGTGGCAGTGGGGAGGCGCATGTGCAACAAGTTAATACGAATATGCGATTGCTCAACCATCGCAACACAGAAAGCTAGCGGTGCCGCAATGGCAATGGCGTAGCCACCGAGTTCATCGACACCCCCTAGTGACAAAGAGAAGAACTTACGGATGAGTGTTTCGAGGGTAATCAGTAACGCCAGCAATAACATCATGCTGCCAAAAATGATCCCAAGAATTCGAGAGTAAGTGGTCATATTCCTCTCCTATTGCTTTATAAGCCTAACTGAGCGCCAACGGTGTCACGCCAAGCGGCTTCACAATCAGCAGCAACGGCGTTGCACTGGCGAGCCCAGAGAGGTAGCGAGACCTCTTCAACAGCCGCCGTGACGGTCGCTAGATCAGCGTCTGATACAGGCACTTCGCTAAGTGAGTATGAGGTTCCAAACTCACAGGGGGATTCGCCCGCGTTGCAGCGCATAGCGTCTTCATACAACGCTTCAGAGTATTGCCAAACATCGTCACTGAGCTTGGCGATTGCCTCTTCAAGCTGGGTCTGCTGCTCAGCAGATAAGCGATTCCAGGTGTTCATATTGATGGCATAGCCATTGATGGCGAGCTGTAGTGCAATCGGCAGCACCGTGCTTGTTGCTTCAGGCCAGCCACCGGAGTTAGCGGAAGCGGGACCCGTAATCGCACAGTCCACAACGCCACGGGAAAGCGCTTGCTGAACATCACCGAAAGGCATAGAGATGCCGGTCGCGCCAAGCTCACCAATAAAATTAGCTGCGCTTTGGTCGCCCACACGAACTCGTAACCCCCGCAGATCGTCTAGACCGGTGATGTCTTTATTGCAGAAAATGACCTGAGGGCCTGCTGGCCATACACCTAACAGTTTGGCGTTAAAGCGTTCTTGTAGGCGGGAGTCAACATAATCGTAAAACGCATCGACGTTATTACGCCCGGCTTCAAAGCTAGTATTAAGGCCGACCAAATCCAGGCCTAAAATGGAAGGCTCATCTCGGCTCACCTGTGGTCCGCGCAGCGAAACAATGTCGAACAAACCTGAGTTCAGTACGCGCAGGCCATCCGTATCGGGGATGCCGGCAACATCAACCGGAATATACTGAACAGACACATCCATGCCGCTATGTTCGGCAAGGGCTTCAAAGAAAGGTTGCTCTTTATTTTGCGCGATCAACCCAGAGCCTGCAGGCTGTCCTAGCACTCTCAGAGAAAGTGTGTCTGCATGGGCGACGGGTAGTAATAAGGCGGTTGAAATGGCGGTAATGAGTGCGGTGCGCTTTAACATGATGAGTTTCCTATTGGGCGGTCTTATGGTTTCTCAGCGGTGTGGCACTCATGAATTTGGACGACTGACTGTATGTTGTGCCACGCTTCAAAAGTAGATCCATATTTCATGCCACTATAATTAAGAAACTGTAGTTTCACATTAAAATCAATTAACTACCTGATGTACTGCGCATAAAAAAGTGCGTGGAGGTGTTACGAAAGTGCACACAGAGAGTGCAAGAAGGGAGTGCTATGCGCTATCTAGGTGCTTGTGAACACCTTTTCCGTAACGTTAAAGCTCTTCAAAACGATCATTTAGCGTTTCGATGCGGCGCAGTCGAGACCGAGAGGCTTCGCCTGCTAATTCAATCGTGCGCATAACAAGCAAGTGGCACAGCGCCATTACGGCGGTGTGATTAAATAATGGCCCAGTGGCCAGGGTGTGACAACGGAAGTGCCAAGTGGCATTAGGTTCTGCGTCCACTCCTTCATCGGTAATATAAAGCAGCTTAGTGCCGCACTCTTTGGCATGCGCAAGCAGTTGTTCAGTCAGCGCCACGCGGCGGCGCAGGCCAAATAGAATCACACAATCATCTGGGGTGAAATTGACCAATTGCTCGCCCAATGTTTCGCCTCCACCGGGCAAGCTGACGACGTGTTCGATCACTTGGGTTAATTGCCAACGCAGGTAATCTGCAAAAGGGTGGCTGGCGCGAAAGCCGATGACCCACGTTTTACGAGCGCTGAGGATCGTTTGAGCTACGCTGTCGATTTCTGCCTGGGTGATCGTGGCGAATGTTCGGTCTAGATTGGCTTTACCCAGCTCCAAATTGCTGGTGAGCGATTGCTCTTCAATACGGCTGTCAGATGAAGGAAGAAACAACCTAGAGCCGGTGCTTTGCTCTTCTCGTACATGTTTTCGAGCGGCCTCATAGCTTTCGTAGCCCAGCCGCCGCACAAAACGTGACACAGTCGCTTTAGAGACGTTGGCAAACTTAGCGAGCTCCTGGGCATCGTAGCTGGCTAATTCGCCCGGGAAGTCACAAACAAACTCACCCAGCCGACGTTCGGCAGGATGGAGAGTGGGGAGAGCGCTACGCACACGGGTCAGAAAAGAACGTTCTTTGGCTGTCGGGGGCATTATGTGTCCTGAAACCTCAGTTTCATACATCATGGATGCTGGAAATGTATCGGGCAACAACAAATGACAACGCTATCCGTATTGCAGGCGTCACGTTGGCAAAGCAGTAAAGCAGGTCAACGCCAAAGGCTATGCCGACAAACACCATGCCAGCGGCAAGCCGATTCACTTAATTGGCGTGGAATTCTCCAGCGCTCAGCGGCAAATTGTGGCGTTTGAAGTGGAGGCCCTGTAGCACACAGCTGCTTATCGCTAGAATCACACAAACTGCAAGCCTATAACCGGAGAACACCATGCCATCCCCCCTTGTGACGACCCAATGGCTGCAAGACAACCTAAACAACGAACGGTTAGTGCTGATCGATGCGAGCATGGCAACGGTGATTGGTAAAGAGCCTATCGTTTATGATCGCCCAATATGGATACCGGGTAGTCGCCAGATCGATCTTGAAGGTGTGCTTTGTGACACAGAATCTTCTCAGACCCACGCCTTTCCAACAGAGGAACAAGTCACTAAGGAAGCTCAACGGCTAGGCATTACGGCTGAAAGCCTCGTCGTACTCTACGATAACCAAGGCATCTATTCGGCACCCAGGGCTTGGTGGATTTTCCGCGCCATGGGCGTGCAGCACGTTTTTGTTTTGGATGGAGGGCTGCCACAGTGGCTAGCCGAAAAGCGGGACGTTGTTTCTACCATCGCGGAAACGACCGCCACGCCCAGCCAATTCGTCGCCAACCTTGACCATCGCTGGGTGCGAAACTCAGCCTACGTGCTGCAACACCTAGACGACAGCCAAGTCACCGTTGTTGATGCCCGATCACGTTCACGTTTTCTGGCACAGGTGCCTGAACCACGCCCTGGGGTGCGCAGTGGTCATATCCCCAACTCCCACAACCTGCCGTTTACCGAGGTGCTAGAGGGGCACCGTTTTAAACCGGTTAGCGAACTGAAGGCACTCTTTGTCACGCTTGCGCCTCCCCTTCACTCCAACAGTGAACCCCAACTGGTGTTTTCCTGCGGCTCGGGCATCACCGCCTGCATTATTCTGCTGGCCGCCGAACTGGCGGGCTACCATCAGCTATCGCTGTACGACGGCTCTTGGGCAGATTGGGGGAGCGACGAGTCACTCCCTGTGGCTTAGGTTGTGATATGACATGGCGCAGGTCACTGTTTCTTCAGCACCTTGGATGACTTTAAACAGGAACGCCGCGTACAAAGCGTCGTTAGCGAAGAGGGTGTTACTGGATTGATACCCCAGCCAGTTTTCAGGTGCCTTGTTCGATGACTATCACGTTTCTTTTATTCTACATGGATATATAAAACCCATTGATAGCAACCCATAAGGGGGCTATAGTCAGTTCCAACACGGCCCCTATCGGTGAGACTGCTACGCAGTAACATTGCTTAGGGGTTTTTTATTGCTGTTCTGGCCATTCCCACTGCAGCCAACCTTCTATTACTCCCATGCCTTGTAGATTTAGGCCTGCCTCATTCAGATCTGGAAAACTGTCCAGCAAATCTGTTAGACGAGACCACCAAGTAGATGTTGGGTTAATCGTCATTAATAGAAACTGCACAATACAGAACAGCAGGAAAGGGCGCGCTTGAACGTGGGCTGAACCGCCCCGGCTTTACCGGAGACTCCATATCTTGAGAGGATGGAGTTATGAACTCACCAAAACGATATTCCCCAGAAGTCCGGGAGCGAGCTGTTCGATTAGTCCTTGAACAGCAAGGCGAATACCCGTCCAAGTGGGCGGCGATCTGCTCCATTGCCAGCAAGTTTGGCTGTACACCAGAGACCTTAAGAGCCTGGTGCAAACGCTCAGAACTCATGCAGGAAGATAGCTCGGTTAACCTGCCTGAAAATGAACGACTCAAGCAGCTAGAGCGTGAAAACGTCGAATTGAAGCGCGCCAATGAAATTCTCCGTAAGGCGGCTGCTTTTTTCGCCCAGGCGGAGCTCGACCGCAAACCCAACTGATGGTGTCATTTATCGACGAGCATCGTGCTCAGTTCGGGGTCGAGTCGATTTGTAGCCAGCTGCCAATCGCCCCATCGACGTATTACCACCACAAGGCACTTGAGACCGATCCTGAGCGGCGGGCAGATCGATATCGGCAGGATGCGCTTCTTACCGCTGAGATTCAGCGAGTGTGGGAAGAAAATTTCTGCGTCTACGGTGCTCGTAAGGTCTGGCGGCAACTCCGCCGTGAGGGCGTTAATATTGCTCGCTGCACCGTAGAACGACTCATGCGACGCCTGGGAATTCGCGGCGTAGTGCGAGGCCAACGCCCTTTCACGACGATCAGTGATCCCGGCCAGAAACGAGCACCTGATTTAGTGAAACGCGACTTTACGGCCATGCGTCCTAATCAGCTTTGGGTGGCCGATTTTACGTATGTCGCTACCTGGTCTGGCTTCGTTTACGTTGCTTTCGTTATCGATGTTTATGCACGCTGTATCGTGGGTTGGCGTGTAGCGACGTCGATGAAAACGGCACTGGTGCTGGACGCTCTGGAGCAAGCTCTGTGGGCACGAAAACACAGACAAGGGTTGATCCACCATAGTGATAGGGGAAGCCAATATCTCTCGATCCGCTACACCGAGCGTATGGCTGACGAGGGTATCAATGCCTCAGTCGGCACCACCGGCGACTCCTACGACAATGCGCTGGCCGAGACCATAATCGGCTTGTTCAAAACGGAGGTGATCCATCATCGTGGCCCATGGAGAGGGCTGGGTGCCGTTGAGTATGCCACGCTGGAGTGGGTTGACTGGTTCAACAATCGCCGACTACTGGAACCCATCGGAAACGTTCCACCAGCAGAACGAGAAAGGACGTATTATCGTCAACTGGAGGAGTCGGGTGAAGCTGCCTGACTCAAACAAACCGGTCTCCGGAATAACCGGGGCGGTTCAGGGCATCCTGCCATCCTTGGAAAAACAAGTTAGCTTCACCATGGCTAGGCTTGCGCGGCTGGTCAGCCATATTGCGGTTCCATAACCGGCTATGATGGGCACACACATTGCGTAAATAGTTCAAGCTGCGAAGCCAGGAAGCGAATACGCGCCCATTGCTAATACCATAGCGCGCTGCAATAGCATCCTGCTCCTGTTCACGCATTCCACCGAACAGATGGGAAAGCGTACCGAAGTCCCACACTTCACTGGCTATCCATATCGGCAACGGTAACCCGTACTTCTTTTTATGGTGCTCAATAAACGTTTCCCGAGAACGGTTAATTAAGCGCGCATGATTTTCCTGCCATTTATGCAAAGGCGTGACGCCTGTTTTCTGGTCAATCGTATAGGCGAACGCATCATGCAATAGTTCAGGGTTCAAATAAGCATACGGATCTAGCCGCCCCAGCGTATGGGCGATGTCTACCCGCAGCGCCACTTCGATACGCTCAAGGCCATCCAGTGCCAGTAGGCGTAACCGCTTATCGAATACGTAAAGGTCGAAGGCTTGCTGAAAGGTGGTGCCGTGCTTAAACGTGTCTAACGCTAGGTAGTCCGTTTTGCCTTTTTTGAGCAGCCGCTTACCATTTTTATTTAAAGGGGTGCATACGCCTGAGCGCTGACGAAAAGCAAACCAATACCCACTCAACCGGTAATAGCCAATCCGTTGGAGATGCGCCAGCGCGCGCTGGTCGTCTGTCACCGTTAGGCCACGATCTTTTAGCTGCTGCAGTTGCTCCAAGTGGCTGAGCCAGGGCTTGGTGTAGTCGGTCATCCTTCCAGTGCCCCTTCCACCACCGCTCCCGCCAGCTGGCAGCGTGTGCTACTGGCCTGGTTTAGGCGTTCCTTGAGTTGGTCGCAGAGGGCCATCAGCTCATCGACTTTCTGGACTATTCGGCGTTGTTCTTCGAGTGGTGGCAAGAATATAGGTAGTGACCAAAGCTTTTCTGAAATTAGCTTGCATGTGCCATGAGATGATCGGTCAACAAGACCTACTACCTTATGTTTTGATGCCTGTAGGTATAAAAGTAGGTATTTGCTGATTTTATCAGGCGGTGTTAGTGCCTTCATATCTTGGTTAATTGTTATTTCACATCCAGTGATCGCAACTGGGAAGGAGTGAGCCAAAATCATTCCCCGAACAACCATAATTAGGCTATTTTCAGGCACTAGCTTTAAGTTTGATTGGCTCAGTGCATGCTCGGTAACTCTTATCTGGGAATCTATTATTAGATGGAACTTCATGTCTTTTGGTGATACCCAAGGAATGCTTCCATTCCAAAATTCACTTTTGGACTTTGTAGGCGTAGATCCACCTACAACTGTTCCTAGATTACCCAACGAAACCTCAGCCCACCCATTCAAAGAACAAGACTTGCTAGTAATGTAATGCTGCTTGAGCAGATTTATCACTGGTTCATCCCCCGCATCCTGCTCCACCAGCTGCCCCATCACTGCCAGTTGCAGAATGGTTTGCTTGAGCTTGTCGATGCTTTGATCGGTGGTAAACAGCGTATCGAAGTGCTCGGCCAGGCGCGCCCAATTGTCGGCCAGTTCGGTGGCGTTGTTGGATTGGGTCAGAGTGCCAAGTAGTGTATCTACGAGGGTTTCGTGGGCGTCGAGCTGGTCGCTGGTTTGCTGTTCCAGCCGGTCACAGAGGGCCATCAGTTCATCGACTTTCTGGACGATGCGGTGTTGTTCTTCCTCTGGGGGAAGCGGAACCAATATCTGAGCCAAAGATGTTGCGTTGAGCGTGTTGCCCATAATTGCGCGTTTGGTGTTACCGCCGAGAGCAAGCATTGGCATGACTTTGAAAAGGTAGTCCCGGCTCACTCCGTTAAAGGGGAAAATCGAGATGATAGCTTCGTTGTGATAAGCCGGTACTTCGGTGATAGATACCTTCCCGACAGTAAGCTTAAAACTCATCAAAATGGTGCCGGGCGCAATAGGTTGTAACCTGAAGACTTCATCGGCTGCTGTTTGTGTGACCGCTTTTGCGGTGCTCCAAATAGTACCGTTATGATTCAAGTCAGCAATACTTACCCACGGTATTCCTGAATCAACCACGGCCCAGAATTTAGGGTCTTTGGTGGAGGGAGTTTTTCCGGGATTGTAGCTGGCAACGTCTGGGAGAGTAGCCCAGCTCCAGCTAGCTGGAATTTCAAATGGTTTTTCTATGCCTTCAGCTGAAATGGTTTTCTTTTGCCTCCGAATTTTACCTTCTCTGACAAGTTGTTCCCGTAAGGCTATGGTTTTGCTAAGTAGTCGTGTTGCGGGCTCATCATTAGGATCTTGCTCCACCAGCTTCCCGCGCACCGCCAGTTCCAGAATCAGCTCCCGTAGCTTCTTGATACCAGTCAGCTCAACCTTGCCGTTGCTCCCCCGGCCTGCCGTGGATTTCTGAGTGACGGCTTGCGTCCATAGATCCAGATGCTCGGTGATCAGTTTATGCGCGCTCATACCGGCTCCCCTGCATCACGGGTGAGCGCATCACTCAGGATGGTTTTCAGCTGGTCGCGTAGCTGCTGAATTTCCGCCTGCTGCTGTTGATACTGGGCCATCAGTTCCTCCGGGTCGTGGGTGATGGTTTCCCCCTGCCAGGGGTTCTTGATATCCAGGTTGTAGTTACGCGCCTTGATCTCATCGATCGAGACCTTCCAGGCCTGATGGGTCTCCTCACGGCTGGCAAAGCCATCGTCTTCATCGCCCCACCAGTCGATTTCTGTCTGGAACTCGGCAAACTTCATCGGACGGGTTTTGCTGTAGTTCTTATAGCCTTCCGGGTAGGGGTGTTCGTAATACCAGATATGTTCGGTCGGCTGGCCCTTGGTGAAGAACAGCAGGTTGGTCTTGATGCCGGTGTAGGGGTTAAACACGCCGTTGGGCAGGCGCACGATGGTGTGCAGGTTGCACTCCTCCAGCAGCTTTTCTTTCAGGCGGGTTTTCATGCCCTCGCCAAACAGAAAGCCATCCGGAAGCACCACAGCGGCGCGGCCGGTGTTTTTCAGCAGCTGGATAAACAGCGTCATGAACAGGTCAGCGGTTTCCCGGGTGCGGAAAGCGCTGGGGAAGTTGGTTTCAATGCCATCTTCTTCCATGCCACCAAACGGCGGGTTGGCCACAATCACATCCACCCGCTCTTTCGGCCCCCAATCGCGCAGCGGGCGGGCAAGGGTGTTGTCGTGGCGGATCTGGTTGGGCACTTCAATGCCATGCAGAATCATGTTGGTAGTGGCCAGCAGGTGCGGCAGCGGCTTTTTCTCAACCCCGTGAATGCTGTTCTGCAGGGTCTGTTCATCCTGCGGCGTTTTCACGTAATGGCGGCGCTTGTGCTCAATGGTGCAAGTTAAAAACCCACCGGTGCCGCAGGCCGGGTCCATCACGCTTTCTTCAAGCTTCGGGTCAACGCGGTTAACCATAAATTCGGTCACCGCCCGCGGGGTGTAGAACTCACCGGCGTTGCCCGCGCTTTGCAGGTCTTTGAGGATCTGTTCGTAGAGTTCGCCCAGCTCGTGGCGCTCGGCGGACTTGTTGAAGTCGACGCCGCTCTGCAGGCGGTTGATCACCTGGCGCATCAGCTGGCCAGACTTCATGTAGTTATAGGCATCCTCGAATACATTGCGAATCACCACACCGCGAATATCGTCGCCCTGGGGCTGTAGCTGCTGCAGGCCGGGGAAGAGGGTGTTATCGATAAAATCCTTGAGTTCGTCACCGGTCATGCCTTCCGGGTCGGCGGCCCAGTTCCTCCAGCGCAGCGGCTCGGGGATAGGCGAGCGGTAGTAGTCGTTAAGGGCTTCCCACTCTTTTTCACGGTCATCGAAGATCTTCAGGAAAAGCAGCCAGACCAGCTGGCCTATTCGCTGGGCGTCGCCGTCAACGCCCACGTCTTTACGCATGATGTCCTGAATCGATTTGATGGTGGTGCTGATTGACATGGTGAGGTGTATTCCGTTGGCGTATTAATCACGGCCTGCACAAGGGCAGGCCGCCAGGAAAAAGGCAATGGTATCAGGCGGGCGTTTGGTAAAGGGCCTCTTCTAGTTCATGCAACGCCTTTTCGTACTTAGGCTTGCCGCCGAACGCATCGAAGAGTTCCAGTACAGAGCCGATTTGGTTGAAAGGCGCCATGGTGAGCACGCTGTTATCTTCGATGGGGGTTATACCGGCATCGGCGTATTTATCCACCAGGGATTCAAGCACCTGCCGGGCCTGGCCTTCGTAGCGGTTGAAGATATCGCGCTTTCTTACCTGTTCGGCGCGTTCGCGGCGAGTTAGCGGCGGGCGGTCGAAGGCGATATGGCAGATCACATCGAAGGGGTCGGGCTCTTCCCCCCATTGCTGGCCCAGCTCGGCGACCAGGGCATCCCAGAAGATGCCTTCCTCGGCCAGTTCATCGAGGATCGCCTGCTTGCGCTCGGCATCCTGCCAGCGGCTCAGAAACGCATCCAGCGAGGCGAACTGGGCTTTCACCTGTTTTCGGGTGTAGTCACGCAGGCTTTCGGTGATCAACTTGCCATCCGCCCCCAGGTATTGAACACGTTCGGCAACAATACTGACCTCAACGTCATCCACCACATATTTGCGCCGGGGCTCCGGCCCTTCGGGGGTGCCCATATCTCCCGTATCGTCGGATTCCCAGGTGGCGTTGTCGTCTACCTCGTACTCGGCCCAGTCGGTCTCGACGCCTTCTGCGGCGGTGTCTGCTGTATCTTGTGAGTCTGCCTGTTCTTCATCTAATGCGCCGTCTTGTTCATCCTCCGGCACGATGGGGGCATCATCGGCATAGGGCTGGTAGACCTGCACCGGCTCGCCATCGAAATCGGGGTCGGCAAACAGCTCGGTGGCTTTCTTGAAATCCAGAATGGTAAACCAGTGCTTGTGGTAGTCGTCGTTGATGCGGGTGCCCCGGCCAATAATCTGCTTGAACTCGGTCATCGACTGGATGCGCTGATCGAGCACAATCAGCTTGCAGGTCTGGGCATCCACGCCGGTGGTCATCAGCTTGCTGGTGGTAGCAATCACCGGGTAGCGCTCTTCCGGATTGATGAAGTTATCCAGTTCGGCCTTACCTTCCTGCTCGTCGCCGGTAATGCGCATGATGTATTTGCGGTTCTCGGCTACCCGCTTGGGGTTGGCGTTGACCAGCGCTTGGCGCATGCGCTCGGCGTGATCGATATCCTCACAGAAGACGATGGTTTTCTGGAAAGGGTCGGTGCTTTCCAGCAGCTCGGTAATTTTGGCGGCTACCAGGGTGGTGCGCTTTTCCAGCACCAGCTGTTTATCAAAATCCTTCTGGTTGTAGATGCGGTCTTCAATCTCCTGGCCGAGTTTATCCCGCTGGCCTTTGCTGGGCCGCCAGCCTTGCAGGTCTTTGTCGATATCCACCCGCACTACTTTGTAGGGGGCCAGAAAGCCATCCTCAATGCCCTGCTTAAGGGAGTAGGTGTAAAGCGGCGCGCCGAAGTAGTCGATGTTGGAGACTTCTTTGGTTTCTTTGGGCGTGGCGGTCAGGCCAATATGTGTTGCCGCGCTGAAGTAATCGAGAATCTTGCGCCAGGCGGAGTCTTCCGCTGCGCTGCCCCGGTGGCACTCGTCAATTACAATCAGGTCGAAGAAGTCCGGCGAGAACTGCTTGTAGATGTTCTGCTCTTCTTCGCTGCCGGTCACCGCTTGATAGAGCGAGAGGTAGATTTCGTAGGAGGCATCCACCGTGCGGTTAGTGACCTTGGTCATCGCCTGACCAAAGGGTTTGAAGTCGTTGTTCTTGGTTTGGTCGACCAGGATATTGCGGTCCGCCAGGAACAGGATTCGCTTCTTCTGGCGCGACTTCCACAGCCGCCAAATGATCTGAAAAGCGGTAAACGTCTTGCCGGTACCGGTGGCCATCACCAGTAGAATACGATTCTGCCCCCGCGCCACGGCTTCCACCGTGCGGTTAATTGCCACCCTCTGGTAATAACGCGGGGTGCGGCCACTGCCGTCATCGTAATAGGGCTGCTCAACCACCGGGCGGGCAGCGGGCTGAATGCCTTTGTACTGGCAGTAGCGCTCCCATAGCTCATCAGGCGAAGGAAACTCAGCCAGGGTTAGAGTGGTTTCGGTTTGCCCACCCAGCCCGGTGCGGTCGTGGAACAGGAAGCCGTCGCCATTGCTTGAAAACACAAAAGGCACATCCAGCGCATCGCTGTAAGCCAGTGCCTGCTGCATGCCATCGCCCAGGCTGTGCTTGTTATCCTTGGCTTCTATCACCGCAATCGGCTGGTTTTTCTGGAAGCTCAGCAGGTAATCTGCCCGACGCTTTTTACCCCGGGTATGCAGCCGCCCGCGCACGATAATCCGCCCAGCGGTAAAGGTCACCTCCTCGCGGATTTGTGTTTGGATATCCCACCCCGCCTGCACCAAGGCTGGCGTAATGAACTTGGTGCAAATATCGCGTTCGCTGAGGGCCTTCTTATCCATGGCAGCATCCTGCTTATCTGGCGGGTGAGCTTATGAGTACTAGCTTACGATACTCAGCCGACTTAAGCATCTTGTGCTAAGTGGACGTAGAGAATATCGATAGTCGTACTCACGCGCGACACACCGGCGAGCAGAATGCTCATAAGTGTGTGACACATCCGTGTCAGATAAAGGCTAAAGGTCAACGGCTAAGTAGCAGGGTTTGAAGACAATATTGGCAGGCGTGGCACATGGATGACACAGATTTGACACAGACAAAACAAAAGGGCCTACGCGTTAACGTAAGCCCTTGATATATTTGGCGCGCCCGGCAGGAATTGAACCTGCGACCTTCGGCTTCGGAGGCCGGTTTTAGTAGCGTGCTTTTACTTTCCCTTTATTGCAATAAGCAAAATAAATATCATTAAAAACAAAAACTTAAACAAAAAGACAACGGAAACTATTTCTTCGCCGTCACACCAATTAACGCCACTATGTGGCTTTTATGGTCACAATCTTGGCACATACCGTGACTTTTGCGCGTCCTGGTTTTTACCAAATTTGACCTTTGGCCAACGCGAAATATGTGCTCGCTTTAATAATTTGGCAACGCGCAAAATGCGAGCAGCGGCCGCTGCAAAAAACGGAGCAGCATACGCGCAACCTGCCCTTATAGCCAACATGCTAAACTGCCCAGTGATTGATCGGTTCAGCCTTGGAGGCCAGCATGCCATCTGCCCATCGTCGTAAGTTGCCTATCGGTATTCAAACCTTTTCGGATATTCGAGAAGGCGGCTATTACTACGTCGATAAAACGCCGTTTATTGAAAAGCTGGCGAACCAAAATAAGTACTATTTTCTCTCCCGCCCGCGCCGTTTTGGCAAAAGCCTGCTATTGGATACCCTGGGCTGCCTGTTTGAGGGTCGCGAAACACTATTTGAAGGGCTATATATTCACGATAAGTGGGACTGGCAGCAGCGCCACCCAGTGGTGCGCTTAAGCTTTGGCAGCGGTGTGATGCAGAATCGCCAAGAGCTGGATGTGCGTATCCGCGACCAGTTGCGCACCGAGCGCGAGCGCCTGGGGCTAACGCTCACCTACGATACCGATATTGCCGGCGAGTTTGAGCAGCTTATTCGCCAAGCACACTCACACTACGGCCAGCGCGTCGTGGTACTGATCGACGAGTACGATAAACCTATCCTGGACAATATTCTCGATGGCGATAGGGCACGTGAACTGCGTGAGGGGCTAAAAAACCTGTATAGCGTGCTGAAAGATGCTGACCCCCACCTGCACTTTGTGCTGCTCACCGGCGTGTCCAAGTTCAGCAAAGTCAGCCTGTTTTCAGGGCTAAACAACCTGCGCGACATCACCCTCTCTTCCGACTATGCCGCTATCTGTGGCTATACCGACCACGATGTGGATACGGTGTTTGCGCCAGAGCTACCTGGGCTTGACCGTGACGAAATCCGTCGCTGGTACAACGGCTACCGCTGGGGCGGGCAAGATGTACCTAGCGTTTATAATCCGTTTGATGTGTTGTTATTGCTAGAAGAGCGGACATTCAGCCCTTACTGGTTTGAAAGCGCCACCCCTACATTTTTAATTGACCTGTTGAAGAAACGCGGGGTATTTACGCCGCAACTCGACACGCTTCAAGCCAAAGCGCAGCTATTAGGACGCTTCGATGTGGATGACATCGCCACCGAAGCACTGCTGTTCCAGACGGGTTATATCACCATCAAAGACGTACAAGAGCCCATGATCGGCTATCGGATTTACTCGCTCAGTTTTCCCAACCGAGAAGTAGAAAGTAGCCTAAACGAATTTCTACTGCCCGTGTTGGGCATCCAGCACAGCGAAGCCCAGATC
Source organism: Halomonas sp. GFAJ-1 (assembly GCA_002966495.1). Lineage (NCBI taxonomy): Bacteria > Pseudomonadati > Pseudomonadota > Gammaproteobacteria > Oceanospirillales > Halomonadaceae > Halomonas > Halomonas sp. GFAJ-1. The sequence continues at coordinate 1,088,429 of CP016490.1, read as the reverse complement.
TATCAACTAGCACTGTTTGACGTGCTGCTGGAACATGATCTAGCGGGATTAGAAAACCACCTTAAAGCGCTTTATGCCGGTTTACCCCACGACTGGTACCGCAACAACCCTATCGCCCAATATGAAGGCCATTATGCCAGCGTCTTTTACAGCCACTTCGCCGCACTGGGTGTGAATGTGACAGTAGAAGACGCCAGCCACCACGGCAAAGTGGATATGAGCGTCGATTTTAACGGCCACATCTACCTCTTTGAGTTCAAAGTGGTGGAGCAGCTGCCCGAAGGCAAAGCGCTAGAGCAAATCAAAGCCAAGGGTTACGCTGATAAACACCGTGCCAGCGGCAAGCCCATTCATTTGGTGGGCGTGGAGTTCTCAAGTGTTCAGCGGCAGATCGTGGCGTTTGAGGTGGAGACGCTGTAGCACGCTGCTACTTATTTATAGTCCCTTGCTTAAGCGCAACGAAAGAACTGGCCAAGAGGGCCGGCCGGTTAACAAAATCTCAATAGCCGCATCTTAAGCTTGTCTCCAAATGCTGCCTTTCCTGTACCTGAGCCGGGGCCATATATAGCAGGGCATATTTATTGCTCCATGCAGCTATCAAACGATAAAAACGCACTGCCTGATCTTAATCTCGAAGCGCGTTGTCACCGTTTGTATATCAGTCTCAGGCTATTCTGGTTGATCATGCCTATCACGGCCGCACGCTTAGACTACCCTGCCATCACGGCTTCATCTTGATCGATTTCACACCCATAGTCATTTATCCGATCCTATGGGTATGAAGATCGTGCATAGAGAGGCGTTTTAGTAAATAACAGATCACTGGCTTCTTGATCGAAACCGAAGCGCAACTGCCTAACAAGGAGATATGCCGTCGGTACGGCTTATCAGGTTCTCACGTGGCCAGTTCAATCCTTCCCTGTCCCCGCGCCAAAATTTTTGCATTAGCGTGTGCGCGGAGGACGATATCGGAGCGGCCTGTCTTTTAAGCCAGACTGGCTCGCAGGCGATGAAGCTCGGGGAGGCACCAGCGCTCGCCGCTCGTCCGAACTATTGCGAAAGCCTGACATAAGGCGTTCATTCCTGCGACTGAATAGTCCATTCTCCCCGCAACCTCTGCGGCGAGTCCGTGGCAAAAGGGTAGAGTGATCTTGACGCCCATTGCATTGAAGGCCGAGAGACCCTCCTCAACCTAATCGACCAACGCAACCCGCTGCGCGCCTGCCATTCGCTGGTCAGCCAGCTACGTACCCTGGTACTGGAAGGGCTGGATCAATCTCAGCGATACCGACATCCCCGGATTGAGAGCGAAAACAATTCAGCATCGCCCACATGTGGGCGATGCTTTACACAAGGTGTGGTAAACGGTCAGTGAGTCCTTTATCTTTCACTACTGCGGCAATGCCTAGCGGAGTTCTTGCTTGCTAACGGATTAAATCATCACCCTCCCCTGATAACCGACAATAGATCCGCGTAGGCTTGTTCTGATTTTTCTATTTCTTTATGGGCACCGTCAATCGCACGATCGACATCATTGTTGGCCTTATTAAGATCCCTCTGGATGGTCTTTTCGATTCGCAGCTGACCCGAAAAATCGCCGTCCGCTAAGGCCTTGTAAGCGGCTTTCGATTCATCGCGAAGGCGACTCGCCAGCTCCCTGGCCCTGGCCTCTTCTGCGCGCTTACGCTCCACCTTTTTAACTGACGATGAAAGCCTTTGGGCGGCTGACAGGATGCTTTTGTAGTTTGCCAATGCCTGGGGCAGGCTAATCACACCGTTACTTGAGACACTGTTTTGCATGCTTCACTCCGATGCCGTTTAACACTCAGTAGGATGGAGTGATGATACTGAGTAGTTCCCTATAAGCGTCATGTGACTTTTCTGTTTCATCGCTGGCGCTCTCTACGGCCTTATCGAGTCGCTTGAGTGCTTTCAGCAAATCCTTCTGCACGTCTTCGAAGGAGCGTGCCTCCGGTGTTTCACGCTTTGCCAGCCGGGCATCGAAAGCCTCACTTGCTTCTTTTTGAAGCGCTCTTGCGCTTTTTTCGGCTTCCTCTTCCTCCTGACGGTTTTTCTCCAGCTTCTTTGCCGCTGAAGCCAGTAATTTCGCGGCCTCTAGGATATCGTCCACCCGAGGGATAACTTCCTCCAAAGAGGCAGCGGGATACTCAGCCTGATCGACAGGCGGCTGAAGCGGGGCGACATTATCCTTGTGCGCTGCGCGAGCAGTGTGAATGTCTTCGCTGGCGCTGCGACCAGCATTCTCAGCATGCAAGTGATTCATGTACATTCCTGTGTTGATCTCGCTCTGTATAAGAGCTTAAAAAGTAGTCTCACCACCATCACACACGCTTCCTCAGCTGTTTAGTGATAGTCTAGATTTGCTTAGCGGAGTGGGCCGTTGTTGATGCTCGATAGCGCTTGGTTAACGGTGAGTATTTGTGCTTCGATCTCACTGACCCCCATATCTTTTAAGCGAGCAGTATGCTTTTCACGATATGCGATGGCATTTTCGCGGGTTTGAAACAGATACACGCCTCCTGCTTGGTTACTTTCCTCATCTTCAGTCCAAATTTTCCAAATTAACCCCGGCTCTTCGTTGATAGAGTGTGCAAGGGTTGCCATCATTTTTTCCATTTCATCCCCGAACGGCCCATTAAAGGGAAAATAAACCTGCAACACTGTTGGCATGTTAACTCCATATATTGATTCTATTTAGATCGGGTCGGAGGGGAGCTAGTCCCTGTCCACCCACACCACTAGGCATACGGTATCGTACCTCGGTGTACGCTTTTCCCCCACTTCAGGCCACCAGCGTTTTAAGAAACCTCTAATTGGCTTTCAACCGCGATCGCTTGGCAATGATGGTCGAGCGCTAGATTGACCGACTGCCGACTGACCTGAGGGGCTTGCTTATCAGCTAGATAGGTCAGCCGTTGGTGGTCTCGGCGACAAAAACCCGGCGATACGGCAAGGTTTTGTTCAACAGCGTTACCACATTCTCTAAACCACACATTTCCTGCTGGCTCGCGCTTCTGTCACCATATCGCTACATTCAATGTTTAGTTTGCTGCTATGCAGCGCAGATCAAGGCCTATATCTGATGATGCTCGATTCTCCTTTCTCCCTGCACAACAAGGTCGCTTTGGTATCAGGACTTGCCAACCGCGACAGCATTGCCTTTGGCTGTGCGCAAGCACTTAACCAGGCAGGCGCACGGGTCATCGTCACCTATATGCCCGGCGCTGAGCGCTTTGTCCTTCCATTGGCAGACGAGCTGGGCAACGCTGAGCTAATGCCCTGTGACGTACAGGATGACGCTCAGCTTACTCGCCTGTTTACGCATATTGCTGACCGGTACGGCGGCGTAGATGTGGTGGTTCACTCTATTGCTTACGCCCCCATTGAAGACCTGCGTGGACGCCTTATTGATGCTTCACGACAAGGCTTTTTATTAGCGATGGATATTTCATGCCACTCGTTTTTACGCATGGCACGTTTGGCGGAGCCGCTTATGTCTGAAGGCAGTACGCTGATCAACATGTCTTATCTGGGTGCTGAGCGCGTTGTTCAAAATTACGCGCTGATGGGGCCGGTGAAAGCAGCTTTAGAGTCAATGACACGATATATGGCAGCCGAACTAGGCCCTCAAGGCCTTCGCGTGCATGCCGTATCGCCAGGGCCTATCCGTACCCGTGCAGCTTCTGGATTAAAAGACTTCGACACCCTTGCCGATGCCAGTGAAAATCGCGCTCCACTTCGTCGGTTAGCCACGATTCGAGATGTTGGCAATACGGTTGTCTACCTGGCATCACCAGCGGGAGCTGCTACAACGGGCGGCGTGCACTACATCGATGCGGGTGACAACATCATGTATATCGGGACGGAGGGGGACTAGCCCCTCCGCCCATAGATCTGCACTACCAAAGTGGGTCATATGATTTTCAATAGTGCGTTATTGCAACGCCAACGACTGAAGGCGAATCAGCAATTAGCAGAATGGGTGGGCATTACCCAAAAATAGCGTGACCAAGCGTGTGACCCATAGCGGCCAATGGTCATCGAGAAGCAAGCCAGTTAAGAAGGTAGTTTTAAAAGTGTGGCCACAATTTGGTCACAGGGTGGTCACAGGCAAAAAATAAGGGCCTACGCGTTAACGTAAGCCCTTGATATGTTTGGCGCGCCCGGCAGGAATTGAACCTGCGACCTTCGGCTTCGGAGGCCGACACTCTATCCAACTGAGCTACGGGCGCTTTGGGTGCGTATCGTACCCGTGTGGGCGTGCTGTGTCCAGCTGCCTAGCGGTTTTACAGGCGCTTTGATTGACCGTTTTCGTCTCTCTGGTGCATGCTTTGGGAGCACTTCCGAACCTTAGTGAAACCGGGAACATAATAAAATGAAAACATTTGCACGTAATACGCTGGCACTGGGCATTTCACTGGCGCTGGTAAGCGCCGCGAACGCCGCTGACTTTGCTGATATGGACCCCGTTACCCTGCGCTTGGCCCACGTGGTTAATGAACAAGATGGCTTCCATATCGCCGCTACCAAGTTTGAAGAACTGGTGGAAAAGCGCACCGATGGCAAGGTGACCATTGATATCTACCCTAACGCCTCCTTGGGTGACGAGCGCACGTTGTTGGAAGGCATGCAGATCGGCACGGTGGATATGGGGGTGATTACCAACGGTCCGGTGGCTAACTTTGTGGAAGAGATGGCGGTGTTTGAGCTACCGTTCCTGTTCCCCTCACCGGAAGCCGCCTACAGCGTGCTGGATGGCCCCATTGGCCAGGAGCTGCTGGACAAGCTTTCTGAGGTGAATCTAAAAGGCCTGGCCTACGCCGAGCGCGGGTTCCGCAACCTGACCAACAGCGAGCGGGCGATTAATACGCCAGAAGACTTAGACGGGCTGCGTATTCGCGTGATGGAAAACCCGGTTTATACAGATACTTTCCGTGAACTGGGCGCCAATGCTATCCCCATGGCGTGGACAGAAGCGCTCACCGCTATGCAACAGGGCACTATTGACGGCCAGGAAAACCCGGTGAACGTTATCCACTCGTTCAAGCTGGATGAAACCCAGAGTTACATGACCCTTTCTCGCCATACCTACGCCCCGGCGATTTTTGTCATGGGTATGCCCGCCTGGAACCAGCTGCCGGAACACGCCCAAGAGGTGCTGCTAGCGGCTGCCCAGGAAGCCGCCGAGCATGAGCGCCAGGTGAACGCAGAAATGGAAGCCGAACAGTTGGAAGCCCTGCGCGAAGCGGGCATGGAGATCAACGAAACTCCAGATATGGAAGCCTTCCAAGCCGCCGTAGCGCCGGTCTATGAGAAGTACGGCGAGCAGTTTGGTGAATACCTGTCGCGTATTCAGGAGGCGCTAGAGTAAGCGGTCTTTTCTACCGACACGATTTCTCGAAGCGTCATGGGGTGTTCGTGAAATGACCGACGGCTGTTTGCGTGACGTGAACACACGGCGTAAACAGCCTTTGCCAACAAGAGACGAGCCGATGACCGAAACGACCAATATAAAGTTGGCAACGAGACTGAATAAGATAAATCTCAATTTATTATTGGTGTTTCACACGCTTTATTGGAAAAGAAGCTTAACACTGACGGCAGAAACGCTCTGCCTGACCCAACCTGCGGTTAGCCACTCGCTGAAAAAGCTCCGCCAGCTGATGGACGACCCGCTATTCATTAAGACGCTGGATGGCATGCAGCCAACTCCCCTGGCGCGGCAAATGGATGCCGCTGTGGCCAAAGGGCTGTTTTACTTCGATCAGGCGGTTTACAACAACAGTGAGTTTTCGCCCGCCACGTCAAAACGCGAGTTTCGCGTTAGCCTGGTGGACTATGTAAGCCAACAGTTGCAGCCCAAACTGATTCAGCACTGTTTAACCCATGCGCCCGACTTGTGCTTCAACATGCTCTCTACGCGTATTGCCAGCGCCGAAGATGCCCAGAACGCGATACAGGCCCACGATATCGACCTCGCCATGGTGCAGTTGGAAAGCTTGCCTCTCACCTCTTATCACGAATATCTGTTTGATGATGTGATTGGCTGTGTTGGCGATGCCACCCTGTACGGGGAGCGCAACACGATCACGCTTGACGCTTTTTTAAACGCACCGCAAATCGCCTTATCCCACCGCGAAGACAGCCCCCTACTGATCAATGAGAAATTGCGAACGCTGGGGCTGGAGCGCAAAATCGTCGCCAAGACACCCTATATCACTCCCCTTCAGGAGATATTAGTCTCAACGAATTTACTCTGCGTGGTAACGGAGAGCGCAGCCAACGCGATTTGTCGTAATAACACCCTGAAATTCTACGCCCTGCCACTCGATGTAGCCCCCTTTAAAGTGTGCCTTTGCTGGGACGAAAGGAAGGATCACGATTCAGGCATACACTGGTTACGCTCACTCATTAGGGAGCTGTTAACACCCGCCCCCTAATCGCTGGCTGCCTTTAATAATTTTGAAGAAAACCCTAATCCAGTGCTACGACCTTGCCGGAGTTCAATAAGCCCTTGGGGTCAAGTGCAGTTTTCAAGCGCTTCATTAAGGCGATCTCTTCGCTGGTACGGGAAACCGACAGGTAGTCTTTCTTCTCAAGCCCAATACCATGCTCTGCAGAAATGGAGCCACCAAACGCTTTTAACGGTGTATAGACCAGCTCTTCGACTTGGCGGCGGATATGCGGGCTATCATCACGAACCGTGATCATAATATGTAAATTGCCGTCGCCCAGGTGGCCAAACACCACTATTTTGCTTGCTTCGGGCCACTGGGTTTTGAGGTTCTCCTCTAACATATCAACATACGCGTCCATGTTGGGAATCGGCAGGCTGACATCGAAGGAGAACATCGGCTTCAGCGCGTTCACCAGCACTTCAATATCTTCCCTGATGGCCCAAATCGCGTTGCGCTGTGCATGGGAACTTGCCAACACAGCATCGGTGATCAAACCAGCTTCCAGCCCCTTTTGCAGCACGTGGGAAAAGTGCTCGGCATCTTGGGCCTCATCAAGCCCCAGGGTTTCAATAATGGCGTAGAACGGCGAGTCATCCGCTAACACGGGCGCATGCTTGCCACTCTCGGTGGTCATCAACGTATAGTGATTATTCCACAGAGCCTCAAAGGCGCTGAGGCTATTGGCTAGCTCGCGAGAAGCAAGCTTCAGTAGCTGGGTCAAGGCATCGAACGAGGGCACTGCCACTAGCGCCGTTTGCTCGCTGGGCATGTGCGGCTGTAAACGCAGCACCGCGCGGGTCACAATCCCTAGGGTGCCTTCGCTGCCGATAAACAGCTGCTTTAGGTCGTAGCCCGCATTGTTTTTCAGCATTTTATTTAACGAGCTCACCACGGTGCCATCGCTTAGCACGGCTTCTAAGCCCAATACCTGCTGGCGCATCATGCCGTAGCGTATTACCCGTATACCACCGGCATTGGTGGCGATGTTGCCACCAATAGTGCAGGAGCCTCTTGCCCCCAAATCAAGGGGGAACTGCATATCGATCTCTTCCGCCGCTTCCTGCACCCGCTGCAGGGTTACCCCGGCCTGAACTTGAATCGTGGAGCCAACCGAGTCGACTTCCTCTATCTGGTTCATCAACTCCAGCGACACAACAAGCTCCTCCGGGCTTGCCACACCGCCATGCACAATGCCGGTCATGCCGCCATGGGTCACCACAGGCTGGTCGGCCTGATAACACACGGCCATAACGCGGCTTAGTTGCTCTGTGCTGCGCGGCCTTACAATCGCCTTGGCGCGACACGGCGCTCCCGTAAACCAATCTACGCTTCGCTGCGAGACATCGTCACCCACCAACACCCCCGCCGGGCCGACGATTGCCAAAAGGTCGTTCAGCAACTTATCCATTTCTTATTCCTATTTTAGCTAACTACACCATTGGTCGAAGCATTTGTTCTTTTTAAAAACCAGCAAATGCTTTCTCCAAGAGTGCGTAATCAATAGACACCGCTTGCAGGCTAGCGCCAACCGACAAATCACTCAAGCCCAAGATCTATAAAGATTTTTTGGATTAGCAGCGCGAATAATGGAATAAAAATAAGTAATTTGTCCCCTAGAACGAGTGTGATATAGATGAGCGTTAAGAAGATAAAAAAACCACGCCTCTCTATTTATAATAAGAACTGCCAACGTTCAGGAGATCATGTGAACAACCTCGCCCGCTTCAACGTTAACGCTGTGACTAAAACAACTCGCCAACTGAAACAATTCACGCTGCCCATTATGTGTGCCGGTTTACTTGGCTTCCCCTTCGTCAGTCAAGCAGATGAGATAGCCCCCACCACGCTGCGCTTGGCCCATGTGGTGAATACGGAAGATACATACCATATTGCCGCCGAGCGGTTTCAGCAGATCGTTAGTGAACAAACCGATGGCGCCGTCACCATTGAGATTTACCCGAACGCCTCCCTGGGCGATGAGCGCACCTTGTTAGAAGGCATGCAGATCGGCACCGTGGATATGGGCGTGATTACCAACGGGCCGGTGGCTAACTTCGTTGATGCGTTCTCTGTTTTCGAGCTGCCGTTTCTCTTTCCCAGCGCCGAAGCCGCCTACTCTGTGCTAGATGGCGAGATCGGCCAGGAAATATTGGGACAGTTACAGGACGTCAACCTGAAAGGGCTGGCCTACGCTGAACGCGGCTTTCGTAATATCACCAATAGCAAACACGCGATTAACGTACCCGAGGATCTTGAGGGCCTGAGACTGCGCGTCATTGAGAACGAGGTTTATGTTGATACGTTCCGCGAGCTGGGTGCCAACGCCGTTCCCATGGCCTGGACAGAAGCACTGACCGCCCTACAGCAAGGCACGATTGATGGTCAGGAGAACCCGGTGAACGCTATTCATGCGTTTAACCTAGCGGAAACCCAGGACCACCTCACGATGACACGGCATATTTATGCGCCAGCAACGTTTATCATGAGCCTACCCGCCTGGAACGGCCTGCAGGAAGCGCTCCAGCCCATTGTGCTAGACGCCGCCCAGCAAGCATCTGCCTATGCCAGGGAGCAGAATGCTATTATGGAAGCCGAACAGCTGGCCGACCTTGGTGAAGCGGGTATGGAAATCAACGAGTCGCCAGATATTGAAGCCTTCCAAGCCGCTGTGGCGCCAGTGTACGAGAAATACGGCCAGCAGTTTGGCGACTACCTACCGCGCATTCAGGAGGCGCTAAATCAGTGATGGTGTTTGCACAGCCTCTTTTGACGCTGCTGCGACGCATTGAACGCGGGCTGGATGTGATCATCCAGCCCGTGGTGTTTGCGGGCATGGCAGCTTTAATTGGCGTAATCACGCTACAGATTATCTCGCGCGTTTTTTTCAGCGCCGTGGGCTGGACAGAAGAGGTCGCACGCTTTCTGCTGGTGTGGATTACGTTTTTAGCCAGTACGCTGGCCTTTCAGCGTGGGCGACATATCGCAGTGACGTTCGCCGTGGACGCACTCCCACTGCCGCTACGCAAGCTAGCGCGCTTGGCAGCGCTAGCGGTGGTGCTGGCCTTTATGGTGATGTTGGTCGTGATTGGCTACCGCTACATGCAAGTGCAGAGCTTTCAGAAATCTGCCTCGCTGCGGCTCTCCATGACCTACGTGTATGCAGTGATTCCGATTTCAGCCGCCATCATGGCGTGGTACGCCTTGGTGGACATGATTGAAGTGCTGATCAACGGTGAACCAACAGCCGCCGCCGAGGAGAAACCGCTATGACGCTGGTGCTGTTTGGGCTGTTTTTCCTCTTCATGCTGCTGGGCGTGCCGATCGCCTTTGCCATTGGCGCAAGCGCCCTGTATGCCTTGCATCAGTCTGGGGTGCCATTGATGGTGGTTACTCAGCAGATGTTTCAGGGCATCAACTCCTTTGCCCTGGTCGCCATCCCGATGTTTATTCTGGCGGGGGATTTAATGGCCCAGGGCAAGGTGAGTGAACGGCTGGTGAGCTTTGCCGATTCGCTGGTAGGCTTTATGCGCGGCGGGCTTTCGGTGGTGTCGGTGATGGCGGGTATGTTCTTTGCGGCCATCTCCGGCTCCGGTGCGGCGACGACTGCCGCGGTGGGTTCTAGCCTGGTACCGGAGCTAAAACGCAAAGGCTACGACCCCGCCTCAGCGGCCAGCCTAATTGCCGCAAGCGGCACTATTGGCGTGGTAATCCCTCCTTCGGTGCCGATGATTATCTACGCAGTGATTGCCCAGCAGTCGGTGTCTAAGCTGTTTTTAAATGGCTTTTTACCGGGGCTGGCCATGGGGTTGGGCCTGATGGCAATTGCGATTACCCAGGCATATAAACGCCAGTACCCCAAAGGCACGCCGCTCTCGCTCATGACAATGTGGCGCACCTTTAAAGCCGCCAGCTGGGGACTGATGACACCGGTGATTATTCTCGGCGGTATCTTCTCGGGCATCTTCACACCTTCTGAAGCGGCCGTGGTGGCGGTGAACTATGCGCTACTGGTATCGCTGTTTGTGTATCGGGATTTGACCCTACCCCAGGTGTATAAGCTGCTGATTCGTTCGGCGATGACCACGGCGGTGATTATGCTGGTGATTGCCATGTCGGCGGTACTGAGCTGGACGCTCTCTAGCTGGCAGGTGCCCGGCGCCATCGCCCAGTCGGTGCTGTCGCTCTCCACTAACCCCTATGTGATTATGCTGCTGGTGGTGGCGGTGATTCTGCTGACCGGCGTGTTTATCGAGACCGCCAGCGCTTTGATCATCCTCACTCCGGTACTGCTGCCACTGGTGCTGCAGCTGGGCATCGACCCGATCCACTTCGGGCTGATCATCGTGGTGGGGCTCTCCATTGGCATGATTACCCCGCCGGTGGCGATTAACCTCTACGTCGCCTCGTCGGTCACCCAGCTTCCGTTAGAGCGCATCACCCGGGCAATTATCCCCTACCTGCTGGGGCTCATTGGCGTGCTGCTGCTGGTGGTGTACGTGCCGATTTTGTTGGGCTGGTCGGGTAATTAACGAACAAGCACGATTAAAAAAACACCTAAGAAAAAAACACCTAAGAAAAAGGGGCTTGCCGATTGGCAAGCCCCTTTTGTATTCGCTAACGGTTCGCTAACTACCCTCTGCCTAGAACTCTTCCCACTTATCATCGGCATGCTGGGCGGGCGCAGGCTTGGAAGAGAGCGCTGGGCGCTTTAAGCCCGCACTTGCACTGGCCGTGCCCTTAGCAGGCAGCGCTTGGCGCTGCTGGGGTTCATCGTCGCCTAGGATGAAAGAGTTAATCAGCTCATTCAGGTGCTCCGCGTGGCGACGCATGTCGGCAGCGGCGGTAGTGGACTCCTGCACCATGGCAGCGTTCTGCTGGGTCATGGTGTCCATTTCGGCCACGGCGGTGTTGATCTGACCGATACCGCTGCTTTGCTCTTTGGCTCCGGCGCTAATCTCACCAATAACGTCGGTGACTTTAGAAACGCTTTCAACAATCTCGCGCATTGTCGCGCCTGCATTGCGCACCAGTTCAGCACCGGCGTGGGTATGCTGCACCGAGTTATCGATCAGCCCGCGAATCTCTTTAGAGGCATCGCTTGAGCGGCTAGCAAGCACCCGCACTTCTTGAGCCACCACGGCAAAACCACGGCCATGCTCACCGGCCCGCGCCGCTTCTACCGAGGCGTTAAGCGCCAGAATGTTAGTCTGGAAGGCAATGGCATCAATCATGCTAATAATTTCGCTGATGCGCGTGGCCGAGTCGTTAATATCGCTCATAGTGCGCTCAACTTGGCCCATCGCCTCTTCACCCTGGTGGGCCACCTCTGACGTGGATTGCACCAGCTTATTGGCCTGCTGGGCGTTATCCGCACTGTGGTTCACCGTCGAGGTGATCTCTTCCATAGAGGCCGAGGTTTCTTGCAAGTTGGCCGCCGCCTGCTCGGTGCGGGTGGCTAGTTCCTCGGAACTGTGGGAGATCTCTCCTGCGGAGTGGTAGACACTCATGGTGCTGCGACGCACATCGCGCAGGGTTTCCTGCATACGCTCCACAAAGGCGTTGAATTGAATCGCTAGGCTGCCAATTTCATCATTACTTTCGACAGCCAAGCGGCGCGTTAAGTCACCTCGGCCCTGGGCAATGTCTTCCATAGCGCTTACCGCTGTTTTAATCGGACGTAGGGCACGCCGTAAAAGCGCCATTACTACGACGATAATGATGCCCACAAACAGCAGCGACAGCGCCGCAGAAGCAATCAAAGAGCGCCGCAATTCGTGCTGCATCTGGGCTTCTGCCGCCGCCATCGTGACGTCAATATCATTAAGATAAATACCGCTGCCTAGCATCCACTCCCACTCTGGAATCGCCGCTGCATAGGAGTACTTTGGCTCTACTTCGTCGGTCGCTGGGTTTTCCCAATCATGGCGATAAAAGTCACCGCCCGATTGTGCCGAGTTAATCAATCCGCGAATCAAATAGTCGCCATCAGGTCCCTGCAGGTTCCATAAGTCTTGCCCTTCAAGGTGCGGCATATAAGGGTGTACGACATTCACGCCGCTATAGTCATAAACAAAAATGTAGTTATCATTATCAAAACGTAGACTGCGGATAATCTCAGACGCCCTTGCCTGCGCTTCTTGCTGAGATAAGCGGCTGTCTTCTACCAAGTGGCGCAGCGATGTTTGCGCGGCCTCTACGACATCTTTAATACCTTGCTCACGCGCCTCCACAAGCGCTTTGCGCTGCGTGTCTAACGTTTCACGCGCATCAGCAACGCGGGTTTGTGTATTTACAACTTGCAGCGCAATAGCGAGCAAGATAAGCGGGAGTAAAACAAGCGCTAGAATTTTTTTCTGTAAGGACATAGTAACCAATGTTTTTTTATCCATGAGCTTTCAGGCACTCGGTAAAGTGGAAGACAGGATTAGGAGGGGTATAAAAATTATCGGCTAAAAGTGTGTCAACTTTAACCACTCACGGTACTTTTTTGCTTATTGAACAACTAATTATCCCATCAATAAGGCTATTCATAACATAGGTTAAGGTTATCAATAACCTACAGGTTCATTGTGTTCTTGTGGTGGCCAGGGACGGCCCGTTTTAGCGAAATGCTAGCCACGCTCTTCCGCTGCTCTGGCCGCAACCGCCTGGTTAGGGCAGCTTTTTATTTCCGCTGTTATTCACTCGCCGTGCCTCCTGGTGCTGTAATTCCTCACCCTCCTTGTTATTTGCTACTGCCATCGGCGTATCATGGCAATAGGGGCTCACGTACAAGGAGAACAGCACGCCATGGTTCGAACCCGCGTCATCATCAGTACGCTCTTTTTACTGCTCCCTCGGCTGGCCCGTTTTGCCTGGCGCGTCATACGCAACTTTTTAAAAAATCACGGCATCCTGCTAGCGGGAGGAGTGGGCTACAATATTCTGCTCTCCATTGTGCCGCTGTTTGCTATCCTCGTTGTGCTCCTCACCCAAGTCGTAGACGAACAACATCTTCTCAGTGTACTGACGGTTCAGGCACGCCATATGGCGCCTGCTCACGCCGAGGTGTTGCTAGAAGCCGTGCGCAGCCTGCTGGCTTCCCGGGATGTCATTGGCATTCTGAGCTTTCCTATTCTGCTTCTGTTTAGCTCCTTTGCTTTTCGTATGCTCGAAGATGCCCTGGCGATCATTTTTCATGCGCCTGAGACTCCCCATATTAAACGTAGCGCCTGGGTTTCCGTGATGCTGCCCTACGCTTTCATGGTGGTGTTGGGCGCAGGGCTCATGGCGCTAACGCTGGCCGTTACGCTGGCCAGTTCACTCAATGCATTGGCACTGATGTTTTTCGATAGAGAGCTGCCGCTCGCGGGGTTTTCAGGCCCCGTGCTGAATCTCGCCAGCTTCATTGGGGTTTTCTTGTTATTCAGCGCTATCTATAAAGTGCTTCCTGTCGTACGCATTGCTTTACGCCGAGCGGTGGTGGGAGGTTTTGTCGCGGCACTGCTGTGGGAAGGCGTAAGACTGTTACTGGTCTACTATTTCGCTAATTTGTCGTTCGTCAACGCCGTTTACGGCTCGCTGGCAACCTTGGTAATCCTGCTGATTAGCCTGGAAGTGGGCGCCATCATTTTGCTGCTGGGCGCCCAGGTAATTGCCGAACTGGAAAGAAATACCCGCCTTGATCTGCCCTGGTATGCCGACCCAAGCCGACAGCCCATTACACGGGTAAAGTAAAAGCGGGATTTAGATCACCTCAGCCGTTAGCTTTTTCAGCCTGTGGGCGCCTCTCATCTAACATCCCTTTATCGAGAATAAAGCGGATGATCTCTTCAAGCCCAACGCCATCGTAGAGGTTGGTAAACACAAAGGGACGCTCGCCACGCATTTTCTTCGAGTCGCGCTCCATCACCTCAAGAGAGGCGTGCACCTGCTCGGCAATATCAATTTTGTTGATAATCAGTAGGTCTGACTTGGTAATACCCGGCCCGCCTTTACGGGGGATCTTATCGCCTGCGGAAACATCGATCACGTACAGCGTTAGATCGGAAAGCTCGGGGCTGAAAGTGGCCGATAGGTTGTCGCCACCAGACTCCACCAACACTAGCTCAAGTTTTGGATGGCGGGCGTGCAGCTCGTCAATCGCCGCTAGGTTCATCGAGGCATCTTCACGAATCGCCGTGTGCGGGCAGCCGCCGGTTTCCACGCCCAGGATGCGGTCGGCAGGCAGGGCATCGTGTTTGAGCAGAAAGTCAGCGTCTTCGCGGGTATAAATATCATTGGTCACAACGGCGATATCGTAGTAATCCCTTAGCGCTGAACAGAGCTGCTTGAGCAGTGCGGTTTTACCGGACCCAACCGGGCCACCCACGCCTACGCGTAAACAGTGCGTCATTTTTTTCTCCTAATAAATAAGCAGTTAGCTTCTAAACAAGCGTGAATATTGCGTTTCATGCAGCGCACTTGCCAGCGCCACGCCGGGCAGTACGGGGCCAAGGTCATCATCGTCGAGCAACAATGCCTGGTCGACGGCAGCCACCAGCTCCCCGCGAAGCTGTTCAATCACGCGCTGGGCGGCGGTGTGGCCCAGGGGCAGTGCTTTGCAGGCGACTGCCAGCTGGTTTTCCAGCCACGCCCAGCCAAACCCTAAAAGCGCCTGACGCTTGGATACGCCGCGCATGTGAGCAGCATAGCTAAATAGGGTGACGTAGCCGGCCTGAACCGGCAGTAACGTCTCATGTGGCAATAAGTTCAGGCTGCCCTGCAAGCGCTTGAGTGAAGCACCCAAGCGGCTATCCTCGGTGGCTAATTCAGCGGTTTCGCGGGTGGCGGCTAGCCATTCGTCCCACAGGGCGATGGCACTACTGTCCTGCTGTTCAAAAGCGGTGTACAAGCGCGCGATTAGCGGCAGTTCACAGCGGGTTAGGCCATCTTCCAGTACGCCAGAAAGCCACTCAGAAAGGCTTTGCTCATCGCTTACCCAGCCCAGCTCAAAGGCGCTCTCTAGCCCTTGGGAAAAGGCGAAGGCCCCAATGGGCAGCGCCGGGCTGACCAGCTGCATCAGCCCTAACAGGGCGAGGTCTGATGGCTGCTCAGTGGGCATGGTGGTGCTCATGCGCGTGGTCGTGGTCGTGGTCGTGGTCGTGGGAATGAGCGTGGCCATGATTGTGCGAACGACTGTGCGAATGGCCGTGCGAGTGCCCGCCACCTACTTGGTTATAGGCGCCTGGTTCTGGGTCGAAGGTGGCGTTGTGATGCTCAAGCTCAGCTCCCAGCAATTCCGCCAGTTCTTCTAGCACATGGTCGGGGGGGAACCGCACCCAGCCGCCCTTTTCGTCTTCGCCCAGCGCGAGCTGCACATGGCGGTTGCCGAGGTGGTAAGCAAGCCTCGCCAGGGGCAGGCCCGTGCTCACTCGCGCAGTCACCACAGGCTCAATCGCGGCGCAAATGCGCACGATCTCGCCATTTTCGGCTTTTAAGCCTTCGCCATCGCGCAGCACGGGGCCGCGGTCTAGAAACAGGCCTAAGGATTGGCCGCTGTCGCTGTCCGCTTTTAAGCGCCCGCGAATGCGCAGCTCAAAAGGCAGTGTCAGCGTGTCGCTGGCGGCGCTCTCTTCCACCGGCCCTAAACGTTCTATCAGTTTCAGCATAAGGGCTCCTTTATCAGAACAAGTGATACCGCTGCGCCAGTGGTAGCTCGGTCGCTGGCTCGCAGGTGAGCAGCTCGCCGTCGCAGTGCACTTCGTAGGTTTGTGGGTCAACCGTCAGTTCTGGGCAGGCATCGTTGAGCTTCATATCTTTTTTGCGCACGCCACGCACGTTTTTACAGGCCGCTAAGGTGCTATGCAGGCCCAGGCGCTCCTTAATTCCCGCATCAATGGCGGCCTGGCTAACAAAGTTGAGCCGGATATGGCTGGTGGCCCGCCCAAAGGCGCCAAACATGTGGCGGTAATGCACTGGCTGCGGCGTGGGAATAGAGGCATTGGGGTCGCCCATAGGGGCTGCCGCAATCATGCCGCCTTTTAAAATCAGCGAGGGCTTTACGCCAAAAAACGCCGGTTTCCAGAGCACTAAATCAGCCAGCTTGCCTACTTCGATAGAGCCTACTTCATGGGCAATACCGTGAGTGATGGCAGGGTTAATGGTGTATTTGGCAATATAGCGCTTGGCACGCAGATTATCCGCGCCCAGCGCTTCATCTTCGGGCAGTAAGCCGCGCTGTACCTTCATTTTATGGGCCGTTTGCCAGGTACGGCAGACCACTTCGCCCACCCGCCCCATGGCTTGGGAGTCCGATGCAATCATCGAGATCACGCCCAAATCGTGGAGAATATCTTCAGCGGCGATGGTTTCACGGCGAATGCGTGAGTCGGCGAAAGCTACGTCTTCAGGGATATTGGGGTCCAGGTGGTGGCAGACCATCAACATATCCAGGTGTTCGTCGATGGTGTTAACCGTATAAGGCCGCGTCGGATTAGTGGAAGACGGCAGCACGTACTCTTTTGAGCAGGCAGTCAGGATATCCGGCGCGTGACCGCCGCCTGCCCCTTCGGTGTGGTAAGTATGAATGCCACGCTCTTTAAACGCCGCCAGGGTGTCTTCCACAAAGCCGGATTCGTTTAGCGTATCGGTGTGGATCGCGATCTGTACATCATACTTTTCCGCTACGCTTAGGCAGGTATCAATCGATGCAGGCGTGGTGCCCCAGTCTTCGTGGAGCTTGAGCCCCATGGCACCGGCTTCTAGCTGCGCTTCCAATGCTTCAGGCAGGCTGGCATTACCTTTGCCGAGCAGGCCAATGTTCATCGGCAAATCGTCCACCGCTTGGAGCATCTTGCCAATGTGCCAAGCGCCGGGGGTGCAGGTGGTAGCGTTGGAGCCCGTCGCCGGGCCAGTCCCCCCGCCCAACATGGTAGTCACGCCGCTCATGAGCGCTTCTTCTACCTGTTGGGGGCAGATAAAGTGGATATGCGCGTCGATGCCGCCAGCGGTGAGAATCTTGCCTTCGCCTGAGATAACTTCAGTGCCAGGGCCAATCACAATCTCCACATCAGGCTGTACGTCGGGGTTGCCCGCCTTGCCAATCGCTGCAATGCGCCCGTTTTGCAGGCCAACATCGGCTTTGACGATGCCCCACCAGTCTAAAATCAGCGCATTAGTAATCACCGTATCCATGACCGTACCGTCGTTACGCTGGCTTTGCCCCATACCGTCACGGATAACCTTACCGCCGCCGAACTTCACTTCGTCGCCGTAGTGGGTGGCATCTTTTTCAACTTCAATCCACAGCTCGGTATCGCCCAGGCGCACGCGGTCGCCCACCGTGGGGCCGTACATGTCGGCATAGGCTTGCCGGCTGATTTTGTTAACCGATGTCATTGGTTACCTCCATCAAGTGCACCCATCACATCGCCGCGGAAGCCGTAGATTTCGCGCTTGCCGACGAAAGGAATTAGCGTGACTTCGCGGGTCTGGCCAGGCTCAAAGCGGATCGCGGTGCCTGCCGCCACGTCTAGGCGAAAGCCGCGGGCTTTGCTGCGATCAAACACCAGCGCGGGATTGGCTTCAGCAAAGTGGTAGTGAGAACCGATCTGAATGGGGCGGTCGCCGGTATTGGCCACTTCTACCGTGATTCGCTCGCGTCCCACGCATAGCTCAATATCACCGTCTTTTAACTGATACTCACCAGGAATCATCTGCTTGCTCCTTCGTCGCGTTGCTGTGAGGGGTAAGGCGTTAGGTGTGTGTCATAACTCCATCATTCACCCTTCGCTACTTACACAATGGGCGTGTGCACGGTGACCAGCTTTGTCCCATCAGGGAACGTGGCCTCTACTTGCACTTCATCGACCATTTCCGCCACGCCTTCCATCACGTCGTCACGGCTAAGAATTTCACGGCCGTAGCTCATTAGATCGGCGACACTTCTGCCGTCACGGGCACCTTCGATGATTTCAAAGCTAATCAGTGCGACGGCTTCGGGGTAGTTAAGCTTTAGGCCGCGTGCTTTGCGGCGTTCGGCCAGCTGGGCAGCTGAAAACAGCAGCAGCTTGTCTTTGTCTCGTGGGGTCAGTTCCATGGGGCATGTCTCCAGCGGTGCATCACATTAGGTTAGCCAAATGCGTGGGGTGTGGGCTGTACGCTCAATCCAGCGCGGGCGTAATAGGTGCCAGGCCTGTTCACACAGCGTCCATGCTTCATTACGGGAGTTGCCAAGGTAGCGCAGCAGCAGCACGCCGCGGCGAACGGTAACCGCCCAGCGCGGGTTATCCGGCAGTAACTCGCGTAGCTCATCAATCGCCGCCCCGGCTTCTTCCAGGCCTACCGCCCATAGCGTGGCTTGTACTGTGGCGCCGCCCTGGCCCCAGCGCCCTGCAAAGCGCGGGTGAGATGGGTCTAACGGCTGGCGCTCTAGCCACAGCGGCTTGCCATCCAGGGTTAGCCGAAAGTGCTGCTCAATGCAGCCAGAAAGGTAGGGGAGTTCGCTCGCAGGACGGCCAAGGGCCATGATTTCCCAGCCTAGGCAGCGCGCGCTGCCGTGAAGCGCGATATGAGTGCGCTGGTTGCCCTTGGAACCATCAAACGCGATGGTTTCCTGGGGCAGCCACTCAAGTATGCCGCCATCGTCCACGTTCAGTGCGGTGTGCTGAGCCCAGGCAACGCCCTGGCTGTCGGCTTTATAGAGTTTATTTGCGGCGGGGGTGGTTAGCAGCGCATGGGCCCCGTGCTCTACGTGGGCATTAATCGTCAGCGCATCGCCACTGACCAAGCCACCCGGCGGGTGCAGCACATATACATGGCAGGCTTGCGCGCTGCCTTCGGGGTAAAACGGGCGCTGTACCCGAAGCGGCCCCTGATGGCGGGCCTGGGTGAGCCGGGTAATGCCGTCGCGGTTAGCAAAACGCAGCGCCAACGATGCCGCCCAGTGGCGGTCTTGGTCAAACCGGTGGCCGGAGCCAGCACGCGGTGTTGCGGGTTCGCACAGCAGCATGGGGAGCGGTCGCATCCTTTTTGATAAGCCTTTCCCCGTTTAATGCAAAGAGTGCGCCAAAATGGTGAAAGCGCCGCCATATCCCCTATCACTTCGCTGGCACTCTCCTGGCTGGGCAAACAAAAGCCTTTCTTGCACCAAAACCGAACACAAAAAAGCGTGGCACTTTAAGCGCGCACCAAAAAGGCTCATAAAAAAAGAGCCATCAAACAGGCCATACGCGACACCATGTCGTTAAGAGCTCACCGTATTGTGTTCAGTGCGAACCCTGTAAACTGTGCGAGCGTGAATTGCGGGTACAGCACTCTCACGGCCAGATTCGTGTCATACCAAGCTCGTGGCATGACATCATTTGCCCTGACAACGTTCATCAGTGTGGTAGGGATGCATCCATTTCGGTCTGCCGACTCTCTCTGGTATCGCGCAGCGCTTTGTCTGGCGTTCGTCGCGATCTACCTGCTGTTTGCCGGGCCGCTGCTTTCCCAACTGCAGGCGTCAGGTCATGCCCACCATGACGAGCATGCCTTGTGTCTCAGCCACTCCGACCCTACTCCCTCCTCGTCCCACGCACTGGAGCACTGGCACCACCAGTGTGATTACTGCGGTGTCTGGCAGCCGTCATCCTCGGCACCCAACCACCTTCCTGCCATTGGGCAGGGCGTTTATCGACGCGTCGCCATTGCCAAACACGTTCTCCCAACGGACGGTGGTATGGCTCGATTACCCCCACGCTTGCCCTCGTGCTCCCCCCTTGCTGCAGGCCAGTTAACCCCATGACTGCGCGGGGTAGGCGCACTTAGCGCCTTGCCCACCTGTTACCCAGTGGTGGCGCCTCCTTAGGGGGAGTCGCTGCTCGCCGCTATGCAGCGGCTCTGGAGCACCCACATGTCGACTATTTCCACATCTCCACCCGCGCGCAAAGCCGCGCTGGATCTGTATCGCGCCGTCTGGCGCTGGCACTTCTATGCCGGGCTGCTGGTACTACCCTTTTTGATCATCCTTTCACTGACGGGCGCGCTGTACTTATTCAATGACGAGCTGGATGCCTTCATACATTCCGACCTAAAGCGCGTGGCAGTTCAGGAGGCCGCCCAGCCCCCTGCCGCTCAGGTCAGTGCGGCACTGCAGGACTACCCCGGCACGGCGGTGAAATACACCTCCCCCGCCACGCCGGAAAGCTCGGCTGAGATTACCGTCAACACCTTGTCTGGCGAACGCCTGGCGGTCTACGTGAATCCTTACACCGCCGAGGTGCTGGGCTCGCTGGATGACCGGGGAACGGTGATGTGGACCGTGCGCTACCTGCATAGCTTCAAGCTCTTCGGACAAACCCCGCGCAAGCTGATCGAGATGGCAGCGGGCTGGTCGATCCTGCTGGTCGCTACCGGTATTTACCTCTGGTGGCCGCGCAACGGTCGCGACGGCGTGGTGAGCGTGCGCGGCAAACCCAACAGCCGAGTGTTTTGGCGCGACCTGCATGCGGTGCTGGGCATCTTTACCGGTGGGGTTATCGTATTTCTGGCCATTACCGGCATGCCTTGGTCAGGCGTATGGGGCGGGCAGGTCAACCAGTGGGCCAACGGCAACAACTTCGGCTACCCCTCGGGGGTACGCGTGGAAGTGCCCATGTCCAATGCTTACCTGAGCGATCAAGGCACCACCAGCTGGTCGCTAGAGCAGGCCCAAGTGCCGGAATCCACCTCACTACCCACGCCGACACCCCGCCTTGGGCTGAACAGCATCGTAGCGATTCTGGATGAGCTGGGGCTACAGCAGGGCTATGTCGTCAACCTACCCACAACGGCAGCAGGCGTCTACACCGGCTCCATCTATCCGGATGACCTGGCCCAACAGCGGGTAATCCATCTCGACCAGTACAGCGGCGAGCCGCTGATCGACATGCGCTACGCCGATTACGGCCCTCTGGGCCGCTGGCTGGAGTTCGGCATCAACGTTCACCTGGGGCAGGAGTTTGGCCTGGCCAATCAGCTCTTCCTGCTGGCCGCCTGCCTAGCCATCATCGTGATGTGCGTGGCCGCGGGTGTGATGTGGTGGAAACGCCGCCCCTCTGGCGCCATGGGCGTGCCGCCCCTGCCTGCCGACACGCGGGTGTTCCGCGGGCTCATCGCCCTGCTGGTCATCGGCGGGTTGCTGTTTCCACTGGTAGGCGCGTCGCTGTTGGTGATGCTGGTCATCGACTGGTGCATCGTGCGGCCGCGTCAAGAGCGCCGCCTTGCCAGGCACGCCACTTAGGCCTGCTACCCATCAACGCCGACGGCTGGTCGGCGTTGATGGCCTATTCAGGAAGATGACAGTAAGGATATCAGGGGTGCCTTGGCAAACTCCGGCTCGACATCGTAGGCCAGAGTGCCCACGACGTTACCTTCGCGATCCAATAGGTAGGTGGCAGCCGTATGGCTGAGGGTGTAATCGCCTTGTCCGAGTGATACACGCTCGTACTGAACCTGGTAGGCGTCAGCCATTGCATCAATTTGTGCCTCGTTTCCAGACAGACCTCGTATGCGCTCGTCGAACACCGAGAGGTAGCGCGCCAGCTGTTCAGGGCCATCACGCTGCCAGTCCAGAGAAACAAAGAGATAGTTGAACTGATCTGCCTGCGGCCCCAACTGCTGAATCAAACGCGAGAGTTTGAACAGTGTGTTAGGGCAAACATCCGGGCAGTAGGTAAAGCCAAAAAACAACAGTGTCGGCTTTCCGATCAGCTCATCTTGCGTAACGACCCCACCTTCAGTATCCACCAACTGAAATTGCCCACCCAGCTCGGCCAGCGTCGGGCCCTCGGATTGACGGCCGAAGACCACAAAAAACACGGCCAACGTCAGTAGCAATACCAACGAACCAATGGAAAGCAGCGCAACGTCGCGGCGTGGCACGCTTAATGTGCCATATGGCTGTGTTCTTGGTGCTGGTCAGCATGAGCACTAAGGCCATCAGGCGAAGACCCGACAGGCACTACCTGAAGCTGAAGCTCAATACTGTCAGCACGCTGGAACTCCAGCGTGACAGGCAGCGGCTCACCTTCCACGATAGGGCGGGGAAGATCCATGAACATCAGATGCAAACCACCGGGGGCTAGGGCCACTGATTCACCGGCAGGAATTTCAATACCACCCGGCAACGGGACCATGCGCATCACCTCGCCGTCCATTTCCATGGTATGAATTTCCGTTCGCTCGGTGATAGGGGTCGAAGCGCTGACTAGCCGATCGCCTTGATCGCCATGGTTAGTAAGCGTGACAAATCCTCCCCCAGCGCCTGCACCGGGCGGCGTAGCGCGTGTCCAAGGCTGGGAGGCTTTAATATGTGACGAGCCACCATCCGCGTCATCATCATGCGAACCGCCATGATGGGCAAACAGAGTGGTACTGACTAATAGCAGCGAGGAAAGCAGTGCTGTACGAAGGGTAAACATAAAAAGCTCCTATAAAGCGTAGACAGAGACACTTTGTTGCTAATCAAAAGTGCAACACAAAGCGACAGACCTCATTAATGGTTAAGATAGTAGGAACGCTGTCACGTCAGGAGGTGCACGCGCATAACAGAGCATGAACAAGCCAAAGGCTTGCTGAAGAGGTTCACAATAAGGAGGCAAAGCCTCCACATCAGCCAAGGCTATAAAGCCTTGCGGTACGCTCGCCAGCGCAGCACCAAGTGCGCAGGCTGATTTGCATAGAAGATGATTAAGCTCGCTGGAGCCTGCGGTATCCGTCGCGCCACCCCGATTAGCCATCACACCGTGGGGGTCGCACAACACAAACAGCGGAGAGTGGCCACCACTACCAAGCAGCGCTGCCTGAGCATAGCCACCCAGCAATACGTGCAAAAACAGCACATACGACACAACGATAGCAATGACGATACTCTTGCGCTGGTTTCTCTGTCGACGCCACCGATTCGTCATGGGGTAGGCTGATCCTTGCTATTATTGTGCTTGTTGTAAAGCGCGAGTGAATCGTATCGCTAGGTATTATCAGCATAGTGCGAGGTGAGCACTAGGCCGTGTGTCATTTTGCCTCCATCGCTTATCGCCTATTGCACAATGACCCGGTTACGCCCACCGCGCTTGGCTTGGTAGAGCGCTTGGTCGGCGCGCTGCATGGAGCGCTGGTAGTCCGGGTGGCCATCGTGGAGTGTTAATCCAACGCTTACCGTCACATTGAGCAGTGTATCGGCCGTTGCGAGCATAGGCTCTTTGGCCACGGCTTGCCTCAATCGCTCGGCAAACAGCCGGCTGCCATCCTGGTCAGTGTCGACCAATACAATTAAAAACTCTTCGCCGCCCATGCGGAATACGTAGTCGCCACCGCGAGTGGAGCGGTCAAGAATACTCGCTACCTGCTGCAGTACGCTGTCGCCAGCATCGTGCCCATGGGTATCATTGATCGACTTGAAGTGGTCGATATCCACCATTAATAGCGCAAAGCGCTTGTCTGAATGGCGGGCAATCTCAACTTCACGGTTAAGTACTACGGAAAGAAACTTACGATTAAGCAGCCGGGTTAAACTATCGCGCCCTGCTTCTAAACCTGAAGCGCGCTCTAGCACATCATCTAACAGCATGATGATGGTGCGCGCAGCGGTGCGAATATCGCTCAACGCCCGCAGCCGTGCAGTGGTATCTTCGCTGGCCAGGGCCTTTAACCATTCGCTATCCACCTGCTGAATGTGGCGCGATATCGTCGTAATTTCCGGCGCGCCCTCAAAGGCATGGCAGGCTTTATGAAAGTACCATAGGCCAAATTCGGAGTTTGCTAGCCGGGGAAAGTTGGCTATCTCCTGCTGGGCGGCCACGGCAAACATCAGCGTATTTTCCCAGTCCAATAGCGCCGAACGCTGCCGCTCGCGCTCATCGCCGATACTCTGGGTCAGAGAAAAGAGCTTGTATGCCTCTTCAGTGCGCGCATTGCGGTCACTGGCGACGGAGTAGGCGTGACTCATAATTTCCATGGCCATATCAATATGGTTGGAGACATACACAGAGGCGTCTCCCGGCGACAGCGGGCTATCAAAAGTGGCTTTCATCTGCTGATAAATTGCCTGTTTAAGCTGTCGTGCTCCGTTAAGCACTAGATTAACCGGGATATCGATACGGGCATGCACCTGGCCAATTTTTTCCTGATGCACGACCAGCGCATCGAAGTCAGCCAGTTCTACGGCAAACATGGCACTTAGCCAGCGCTGCATGGAAGGGTTTAAGCGCTGATGCACTTGGTCGTTAGAGAGAAACAGCGAGGCATGAGGATCTTCTAGCATGACGCTGTAGAAGTGATCAGCAAAGTGGGCGCAGTGTTGTTCGATCAGCGCTTCCACCGCTTGGCGTAACGCCATCGGCGTACTTTCCAGCAGCGTTCGCCACTCGGTAGCGAGCTGATTTTTATCTTTATAACGCATACTCCACCCGGCTCTGGTTGTTAAGGCGAGCCATGTTACCGTAAAGCAATGTTGCCAACACGAACCCAGCGCAGGGTTTTTTCACTCTTTGTTCTTAAACGCCAAGTTCTTAAACTGTTTATTCATAACACCCTAAGTTCTCAAACTAAAGGTTTTCACACTCAATACTTTTACACCTTCTGTTTTTACAACCTGTGCTATTACCTACGGCGCCCACTAATTAGTGGGCGCCGTGAATCGGGTGTGGATAACTTAAACGGTCAGGTGCTGCTTGATCAGCGCGTTGGAAAGCTCGCTAATATCGCCTTTGGCCACCGGTCGGCCGCGATCCATAATCACGAAGCGGTCGGCGTATTTGCGGGCGAAGGGTAGCTTCTGTTCTACCAGCAGCACTGTTAAGCCGTCCTCTTTGATCAGTTGGCGAATCACCTGACCAATTTGGGCGACGATATTGGGCTGGATGCCCTCCCCTGGCTCATCAAGAATCAGCAGCTTAGGTTCAATCACCAGCGCACGGCCAATAGCGAGCTGCTGTTGCTGCCCGCCGGATAAGTCGCCACCCCGGCGATGCTTCATCTCTTTTAACACGGGGAACAGGTCATAGATGCGCTCGGGGATTTTTTTCAGCCCGTCGCCTCGGGCAGCAAGCCCGGTGCGCAGGTTCTCCTCCACCGTGAGCAGCGGAAAAATCTGCCGTCCCTGAGGTACGAAGCCAATCCCCATTCGGGAGCGTGCTTCAACGGCTTTTTTGGTCAGCTCAATGTCGCCGTCACCGCCTTGGTAGCGTAGCTGGCCGCTCTTCACTGCCACTTCGCCCATGATGGCCTTCATTAAGGTGGTTTTACCCACCCCGTTACGGCCCATCACGCAGGTGCATTCGCCTGCGGGCACCTCAAGGTCTAAATCCCACAGCGTATGGCTTTGCCCATAAAATTGGTTGAGCCTTTCAATGGATAGCATCAGGCGGCCTCCTCATCATCGGCACCCAGGTAGACTTCAACCACCTTAGGGTCGCTTGATACCTGATCCATACTGCCCTCTGCCAGCACGCTGCCCTGATGCAGCACGGTCACTTTTCGGGCAATCGAGCGCACAAACCCCATATCGTGCTCTACCACCACCACAGACTGCTTACCCGCAAGGCTGGTTAGTAGCTCGGCGGTGCGCTCCATCTCTTGCTCCGTCATCCCCGCCACCGGCTCATCCACCAGCAGCAAGCGCGGTCGCTGCATCAACAGCATGCCAATTTCCAGCCACTGCTTCTGGCCGTGGGAGAGAATGCCGGCAGGCTGGTATCGCAGCGCGGTCAACCCAATGGTTTCCAGCACCTCATCAATGCGGTCTTTGATTTCACCGGTCATGCGGGCGGTCAGCGTGGGAAAAATCCGCTTATCTGCGGCCATGGCAAGCTCTAGGTTTTCGAACACGCTAAGCGCTTCAAACACCGTAGGTTTTTGGAACTTACGGCCAATGCCTAGGCTGGCGATGTCAGGTTCGTTCATTTGCAGCAGATTATGGCGACTACCGAACCACACGCTGCCTTGGTTGGGCCGCGTTTTGCCGGTGATGATGTCCATCATAGTGGTTTTACCCGCCCCGTTGGGGCCGATAATGCAGCGCAGCTCGCCGTCATCGATGGTCAGGTTTAAGTTGTTGATGGCCTTGAAACCATCGAAGCTCACTGTGACATCTTCCATATACAGAATCGGGCCATGGCGCACATCTACCGGGGAAGCCTGGGGAGCCATAAAATCAAACACCCGGTCGCGCTGGCTCAGCGATTGTAAAAAGCTCATACGGCGGCCTCCTTAGGTGTGCTGTTGGGTTGTTCGCTCTCATCGCCCTGCTTGCGTCGCTTGAGATGGCGAAATAGCCCCGCCACGCCCTTGGGCAGAAAGACCGTTACCAGTACGAACATCGCCCCTAGGGCAAACAGCCAGGCATCCGGCATCACGCCGGTAAACACGGTTTTGGCGTAGTTAACCAAAATTGCCCCAATTACCGCGCCATATAGCGTGGCACGACCGCCCAGCGCGACCCACAGCACAATCTCAATAGAGAAAATTGGCGAAAACTCGCTGGGGTTAATAATGCCTACCTGTGGCACGTATAGCGCCCCCGCCAAGCCCGCCAGCATGGCTGACACCACAAACACAAATAGCTGAAAACGCTCCACCCGGTAGCCAATAAAGCGCGTGCGCGCCTCGGCGTCTCGGGTGGCCACACACACTCGGCCTAGTTTGCTGGTGACAATCGCGCGGCAAAGAACGTAGCCCAGCGCTAGCGCCACGCCGGTAGCAATAAATAGTCCTAAGCGGGTGTCATTACTGCGCAGGTTGTAGCCCAGCAGCTCGCGGAAATCGGTCAGCCCGTTGTTGCCGCCAAAGCCCATCTCATTGCGGAAGAATGCCAGCATCAGGGCAAAGGTGAGCGCTTGGGTGATGATCGACAGATAAACCCCGGTCACCCGTGAGCGAAAAGCTAAAAAGCCGAATACCAATGCCAGCAGGCCGGGCGCTATCAACACCATGGCAAACGCGAACCAGGCCATATCAAAGCCGAGCCAGTACCAGGGCAGGCTATCCCAGCTGAGAAACACCATGAAATCCGGTAATACCGGGTCACCGTAAGTGCCACGGTCACCGATTTGGCGCATCAGGTACATGCCCATGGCGTAGCCGCCAATGGCAAAAAATGCGCCGTGGCCAAGGCTTAAAATACCCAAGTAACCCCACACCAGGTCGACCGCTACCGCCAGCAGCGCGTAGCTTAAGTACTTGCCAAACAGGTTTACCGTGTAGGCATTCACATGTAGCGGATGGCCCTGGGGTACCGCTAGGTGCAGCACAGTGACCAGCAGAAGTGCGGCAAACAGCACGCCAAGAAAAATCTGCGTGGCCCGTTCGCCAAACGGGCGGGTTAGCCAAAACTGGCTCGAGGATGATTGCGTCGTTAATGAAGTCGTTGATGACATCGCTTAGCCCTCCGCAGCCCGGCCCTTCTGCGGGAAGAGTCCACGCGGGCGTTTTTGAATAAACAGAATGATAAAGACCAGCACAATAATCTTGGCAAGCACTGCGCCTGCCCAGGGTTCCAACACTTGGTTGATAATGCCCAGGGAGAGCCCAGCCACCAGGGTGCCCCACAGGTTGCCCACGCCGCCAAACACCACCACCATGAACGAATCAATAATGTAGTTTTGGCCAAGGTTGGGGCCTACGTTGGTCAGCTGCGAGAGCGCAACGCCTGCCAAACCTGCCACGCCAGAGCCCAGCGCAAAGGTCATGATATCCACACGGGTAGCGCGGATACCCATAGAGCGTGCCATAGCGCGGTTTTGAGTCACGGCGCGAACCTCAAGCCCCAGGCGCGTGCGGCGCATAATCAGCATCAGGCCTGCAAACACCACCAGTGCAAAACCCAGTACAAACATGCGGTTGAGCGTTAATGACAGGGCGTCGTTAATCACCAACGAACCGCTCATCCACTCGGGTGTAATCACGGTGCGGTTCAGCGGCGAGATCACCGTGCGCACCAGCTGCTGCAGAATCAGGCTAATACCGAAGGTGGCTAGCAGGGTTTCCAGCGGGCGGCCTTTGAGGAACTGGATCACGCCACGCTCAATGGCAATACCTGCAAGTGCCGCCACCATAAAGCCCGCAGGAATCGATAAGATTAACGCTAGCCCTGGCTGGCCGGGCAAGAATTGCTGCATCATCCAGGTGGTATAAGCGCCCAGCATGATCAGCTCGCCGTGGGCCATGTTAATCACCCCCATGACACCAAAGGTAATTGCCAAACCAATCGCCGCCAGCACCAATACGGAGCCTAAACTTAAGCCGAAGTAGAGGGTCTCAATACCGCGGTTGATTCTCAGATTCTGCTCAATACTGCTCAGCGCTTCTCTTGCTGCATCGGCAATAATAGGATCTTCCCCGCTGGCCGCGCGGCTGAGCGCCACACGGGCACGGGGGTGAAGGCTACCGCGCAGTGCCTCAACGCCTTCAAGCTGGCCACTCTCTACTTGATAAATGGCAAGCGCCTGGGCAAGGCGACGCTGTACCTGGCGGTCCTCCTCCTCTGTGATCAGTTCACCGAGCGGCTCGGCTAGCTCTTCATCCACTTCACCCAATAACCGTTCTGCCGAAGAACGGCGACGCTCAACATCGGGTGAATAGAGGTCCACCACCGCAATGGCGCTGCGTAGCTGATTGCGCAGGGCGTTATTAATACCGATGCGATCCAGCTCGCGGCGCGACATATCGCCCAGAGGTTCATTGG
Organism: Halomonas sp. GFAJ-1; assembly: GCA_002966495.1. NCBI lineage: Bacteria > Pseudomonadati > Pseudomonadota > Gammaproteobacteria > Oceanospirillales > Halomonadaceae > Halomonas > Halomonas sp. GFAJ-1. Next base: position 1,059,287 of record CP016490.1, on the reverse strand, counting down.
TCAACGCATCCGCCACTGGCCAGTCACGACCACGGTTATCAAGCACCACCACAAAACGGCCGTCGTCAGTGCGTTGTAAGCGGCCATCCAGGAGTGCCTGTAGCCAGTCGCGGGCGCGCTCATCGTCGCTTTGCACTATGGCCGTAATCGCCTCTCCTTTGGCAGGATAAGAACGCACGTCCAACGCTTCGAGCAGTTCCAGCGCGGCTGAGTCATCAGGTGGGTTGGAGTCAGATTGTGCTTGTGCAGTGAACGAAATGCTCAGTAGCAGCGCGCACAAAAGCCCCAAGGAAAGGAAACGCCTCATAGGGGTTCTTCCTTTGGTTGTCTAACAAGGGTTGTCTAAAAAGGAGAGGTAGCGTGCTCCCTTGCCGCGTGTTGTTGCACTGCTTCGCTTGGCATCCATGGGCCTAGCGAAGCAGTGCGGCAAGGGATAAGGGTGTTACTCAGCGAGGGCCGCCTCGGCTTCTTCTGCTGCGGTGCTACCACCACAGGAGCCGGTCGCAACGTTGAAATTGCCGCAGCGCATGGGCGCACGCCAGTCGGCGATCAAATCACGTGAACCCGGCAGGTAGTCAGACCAGGCATCGCCCGCAACGGTTGACGGCGTTTGCCATACGATGTCGAACTGGCCGTTATCCTGCACCTCACCAATCAGCACTGGCTTGGTAATGTGGTGGTTAGGCATCATGGCCGCATAGCCGCCGGAGAGATTGGGAACCGTTACGCCAATAATTGCCTCTTTTACTGCATCAACGTCGGTAGTACCTGCTTTACGTACCGCTTCCGCCCACATGTTGAAGCCGATGTAGTGCGCTTCCATGGGGTCGTTAGTGACGGCTTCCTCATCGCCGGTCCAGTCAATCCAAGCATCTATAAAGTCATAGTTTTCGTCGGTATCAACGCTCATAAAGTAGTTCCACGCGGCCAAGTGGCCCACAAGCGGCCCGGTATCAATACCTGAAAGCTCCTGCTCACCTACCGAGAAAGCAATCACCGGGATATCCGCAGCGTCAATGCCTTGGTTAGCCAGTTCCCGGTAGAAGGGAACATTGGCATCGCCATTAATCGTCGAAACCACGGCGGTAGATTTGCCCTCTTCACCAAAGCGGCGTATTTCAGAGACGATATTCTGCCAGTCCGAATGGCCGAACGGCGTGTAGCTGATCATGATGTCTTCGTCTGCCACACCATGCTCATCTTTTAAGAATGCTTCCAGAATCCGGTTGGTGGTGCGCGGGTAGACATAATCGGTGCCGACCAGTGCAAAACGCTCGATACCGACTTCATTAATCAGATACTCAACGGCAGGAATCGCCTGCTGGTTGGGGGCCGCGCCGGTATAGAAGACGTTTTCAGAAGACTCTTCCCCTTCGTACTGTACCGGGTAGAACAGCAGGCCGTTTAGCTCTTCAAACACCGGTAGAACGGCTTTACGCGATACCGAAGTCCAGTTACCAAACACAACGTCTACTTCATGCTGAGCCAGCAGCTCACGGGCGCGCTCGGCAAACAGCGGCCAGTTAGAAGCCGGGTCGACCACTACGGCTTCAAGCTCGCGGCCCAGCAAACCACCGGCGTCATTCTGCTGCTCAATTAGCATCTCAACGGTGTCTTTTAGCGTTGACTCACTGATCGCCATGGTGCCTGAAAGCGAATGAAGAATACCGACTTTGATGGGGTCGTTATCTTGGGCAACCGCGTGGGCGCTGGCGCCCATTACCGCGGCGGCAATTAAGCCAGTGGTAAAACGGCCAAGGGTGCGAGGGTGTGTCTTGCGCTGCAGTGTGGTCACTTGAACCTCCTTGCGCCCCTTATGCTTGGGGCTCTGTATGTTGGCTGCGTGCTGAAACCTCTGCCTCTTGCTGCTACCGGCATTGGTGCGCTTCAGCACGTCCACTAGAGTGGTACCTATTACGCCTGCAAGGGGTGCGCCACACTGGAACAAATGAATTTAATAAATAATAAATCAAACACTTAGCCATTAACTAAGAAACACCTAAAAACGCTTTATGCACTAACGTAGCGCGCTAACGCATCCTTAATGCACGGCTTGGATGCACCAGGAGAGCACCATGCACCAAGAAAGCATTCACAGCGATTTAGTGTAAAAAACTAAAAAAACGCCCTAGCTAGGCTAAGGCGCTAAACGTTTTTTAAAAAGAGGGATGCTTAAGCCACGGGGCGCTTACGACGCTTCTTTAAGAGCGGTAAACCAAGCGACAGCAGCGCAATAAGCAGAAGGCTCAGTGAGATGGGTTTTTCAACAAAAATCATCCAGTCCCCGCCAGAAATCTGCAGCGCGCGGCGCATGGACTCTTCCATGATATTGCCTAGAATCAGCGCCAAAATCAGCGGTGCTGCGGGGAAGCCAAATAAGCGCATCCCCAGGCCAATCAACCCAAAACCAAGCAGCAGCAGTAGATCAAATACGCTGAAGCTCATGCCGTAAACGCCAATCATGCAGAAGATTAAAATCAGCGATAGCAGCAGTGGCCGTGGTAGATCAAGAATTTTGGCGATCAGTGGAATCAGCGGCAGGTTGAGTACCAGCAGGAAGATGTTGCCGATATACATACTCGCGATAACCCCCCAAAACACATCCGGGCGCTGCTCAAGCATCATTGGCCCAGGCGTTACCCCCATCACCAAAAGCGCACCCAGCAGCACCGCCGTCGTACCAGAACCCGGCACACCCAGCGTTAGCAGCGGCACAAATGAACCGGTACAGGCAGCGTTATTGGCCGCTTCCGGGGCAGCAACCCCCTTAATATTGCCCTTACCGAAAGTATCGCCATCTTTAGCAATACGTTTTTCCATGCTGTAGCCAAGAAAAGAGCCAATCGTGGCCCCTGCGCCAGGCAGCACCCCGGTAAAGAAACCAAGTACCGAGCTACGGCTGATAGGGCCTGCAATCTGCTTCATTTCACTGCCCGACAGTTTTAGCGAGCCAATCGCATTTCGCTTCGGCGCTTTACCGCCACCGCCCCGTAGCAGCATGTAAAAAACTTCTGCCAAGGCAAAAATACCCAGAGCCACCACCAGAAAATCGATACCGTCGAGCAAGTTAATAGTGCCAAAGGTAAAGCGCTCGGTACCCGTTTGTAAGTCGATACCAACAATGGAGATCATCACACCCACTACCGCCGCAATTAACCCTTTCACCAAGGATTTATCCGATAGTGAGACCACGGCGGTAAGGCCCAGTACCATCAACGCAAAATACTCCGGTGGGCCAAAACTCACCGCGACTTTGGAAAGTAGCGGTGCCACTAGCATCAAAAAGACAATCGAAATGGTGCCGCCAATGAAGGAGGCATAGGCAGCAATAGCCAGCGCTTTCCCGGCCATCCCCTGCTTGGCCAACGGATAGCCGTCAAAGGAGGTCGCCACCGTGCCTGCAACACCGGGGGCATTAAGCAGAATAGACGACGTAGAGCCGCCAAAAATCGCGCCGTAGTAAACCCCCGCCATCAAGATCAGCCCTGACGAAGGCTCCATGGCAAAGGTAATCGGAATCATCAGTGCCAGTGCACTAATCGGCCCTAGGCCCGGCAGCATGCCGATAATAGTGCCCGCAAATACACCAGCAAAGACATACGCAATATTCATTGGCTCAAGCGCGATGCCAAAGCCATACATCAAATTGTTTAAGGCATCCATGGGAGACTCTCTCGCAAAACCCGCTACAAATTCAGCATCACGGTGTGATTAGAACGGCAGAACGCCGGTTGGAAGGTAAACATCCATGACCCGCGTCATCGTCAGATAAAGCACCAGCACCACACCCAAAGAGGACGCTAGGTTGACCCCATGACGTTGGTAGCCGTAGTAAGCGGTCAAGCCAACGCACAGTAGCGTTGAGGCAAGCACAAAACCCAATGGCACCAGCAGCAGCGCGTAGGCAGCAATGGCCAGCGCGGTTATTACAACGCGTGCCCAGGGAGTAAGCAGCAGCGGCCCTTGGGTAGCGTCTTGATCGATTTCATCGGCGCCTGCAATCGGGGTGGGTTTCTCAAAAAAGAGAAAAACCGATAGCAATAGCAACGCCGCGCCCAGCACTTTAGGGAACAGGTCAGAATCCACTGGTCGTGGCAACGGGAAAACAGGAATCTGCCACGCCATCGCTAGATAGGCAGCCGCCAACAGCGCTAACACAAGTGCCAGCCACTGGTTAGTGTTTAATCGAGTCATTGGAATCTCTCCGAAGGCGCCGTGGCATTTAAGCACTGCCTTGCGGTATCGGTCTCAGACGATGAATCCCGATGGCGAAACGCCATCGGGAGGACTCAGAGGAGCGCTTACTGGCGCAGTAGGCCAAGCTCGCTCAGCACGTCGCTGAATAGCTCTTTCTGCTGATCCAAAAAGTCGCCAAATTCTTCGCTGCTTTGATAGGCATCAATCCAGCCCAGCTGATCACGGGCCTGCTGCCAACCGTCGGTTTCTAGCATTTCAGCGAAGAGATTTTCATAGTAGGTGACGGCTTCTTCAGGCATGTCGGGGGTACCCATCACGCCACGCCAGATATCGAACGTGTAATCAACACCCTGCTCTTGGTAGGTGGGGACATCCGCTAAGCTGCCCGTCAAACGCTCAGGTGCGGATACGCCCAGTGCACGTAATTGACTGCCTTCTCCCAACTGGCCAGCGGCTTCACCGGCGCCGGTAATAACCGCTTCTACATGCCCCCCCATCAGGTTGGTCATGGCGTCGCCACCGCCTGAGAACGGAATGTAGTTGACGCTAGAGGCATCTAACCCCGCCGCTGATGCCAAGCCCGCCACTGAGATGTGGTCCATAGAGCCAGGGGCACTGCCGCCACCAACGCTCAAACGAGGGTTCTCTTTTAACGCATCAAATAGGTCATTGATGGTTTCATACTCAGCGTTTGCAGAAACCAAAATGATGGAGTAATCGGTAATTAAGCGCGCGACCGGTGTGAAATCAGTGTGGTCGTAGCGGGAGGCACCGGCGAGCGGTACCAGAATTATCGGTGGGCTGGTCGCAAACAGCTTGTGTGGGTTACCGCTATCGCGGGCGATTTGCGCCCACGCGACCGCACCGCCGCCGCCAGGCACGTTAATCGCCGCAAAGTTACGCTCAGCAAGCTGCTCTTCTTGCAGCACACGGGAAACGGTACGTACCAGTGTGTCCCAGCCACCGCCTGGGTTAGCCGGGGCTACAAATTCAATTGAGCGGCTCGGCGACCACTCTTCAGCGTGAACGTTGGTTGTTACGGCAAGGGCAGCCATCGGCAGGGCCAGCACGGCTAGGCGCTTTAGGGAAGGCGAGATCATTGGCGTTCTCCACGATTCAGCTATTTTTTATAAGCGTATTGTTATAAACAACGTTATAAACGTGTGGTTATATGCGTGTTGTAGTGTGGTTACGCTGAGAACGTTAGAAGAAGTTAGGTTCAGGGGACAAGCTTATGGGCATAAAGGACAAACTGTTCTTTATGTGCGTTTTGTTCATTTTGTTCACGCGGATACATTACAGCGCCTCTAACCAGCCTTTCGCCGCGGCTAGTAGCCGGTAGCGCCGCTCAGGTCGACCAACATCGCCATACCCTAGCTCTGCGTTAACCGCCTGTTCAGCCACTAAAAACTCCAAGTAGCGCCGCGCCGTGGAGCGGCTTGCCCCCATGGTGCGCGCCACCTGCATAGCCGTAAGCGAGTCCTGTGCTGCTGCCAGCGCATCCACCACGCGGCGTAGCGTTAATCGGTCAACCCCTTTGGGTAGCGAGCGCGTCGCTGGCCGCGGTGGCTCGTTCGGCTGCAACCGCGCTAGCACCTGATCTAGCTCGTCTTGATTCATTTCAACGCGATTGGCCAAGGCTGCTCGCTCTCGGCGAAAGCGGCTCAACATCTGGCTCATCCGCGTGACTTCAATGGGTTTAATCAGGTAGTCGAAAACGCCACCGCGCAGCGCTTCGCTAATGGTTTCCACTTCACGGGCGGCGGTCACCATCACAATATCCACATGCACATAGTCGCGCCGGATAGCCCATAGCAATTCTAGGCCTTCCACATCAGGCAAATACGCATCCAATAGAATCAGTTGGATAGTGTCAGCATGCTCGGCCATTAGCGCTTTTGCTTCGCTGCCGTTGCGTGCCATTCCCACCACATAAAAGCCGTCGCTCTGTTCGATAAACGCTTTATGGATATCAGCAATGCGAAAATCGTCTTCGACGACCAAAATACCGTACTGCGCCGTAGACATAGTCATCCCTCTTATACTGGCATCGTTATTATGAGTAGGACGTCGTGGCTGCTTGATCGCAAAGCGAGCGATCAAGCACAGCAATAAAGCACGCACCGCCTAATTCGCTCTCTTCTAGCGTCACCTCACCGCCGTGCTGACGGCACAGCCGCGCGACCAAGGCTAAACCAATGCCACGATGCTTGCCGGTTTTAGTCGAAAACCCTTCTTGAAAGATCGACTGTGCATGCTCACCAGGGACGCCTGGGCCGTTATCCTCTACTTCAATCAACAGCTGCTCCCCCAGGTCGGTAAAGAACAGGCGGACTGTTGGGGTATCGCTGTTTGGGCCATTAAGCGCAGCATGGCAGGCATTATCCAATAAGTTGCCCACCACGCTCATCATGACCTCTTGTCCAGTGGGCGTTAAGGGGCTGGAGAGTGAGCTCTGCTCATCAATTTCCAACGCAACCCCAAGCTCTCGGGCACGGGTCAGCTTACCCAGCAGCGTTCCGCTTAATACCGCGTCGGTGACATGGCGCATCAAAAAGCTCATCTGCGCCTGAGCACGTTCAGTTTCGTGATGAATCAGCGCCAGCGCCTCGTCAATACGTTTTAGCTGGAGTAAGCCTGAAATAGTGTACAGCTTGTTAGAAAACTCATGGGCTTGAGCACGCAGCATATCCACATCACGGCTTGCCTGGGTCAGCGCTTGGGAAAGGTCAACAATCTCACGGCGGCTACGAAATGTGGCAACGGCGCCTTCAATCTCGCCTTCATGCACAATCGGCACGCGATTGACCACCACCGGGTGGTCACCCAGCCACATCTCCTGGTTGAACTCCTGCTCACCGTGCCTTAATACTTCCAGTAGCCGCGAATTAGGCACCACTTCGCGAATCGGCTGGCCCAGCAGCACATGCTCATCCAGCAATCCTAAAAAACGCCGCGCTTGTTGATTCACTAAGGTAATCTGCCCCTCGCGGTTGACCGCCAGAATACCCTCGTGGATCGACTGTAAAATCGCCTCTTTTTCCATGGCCAGACGGGCAATCTCGTAGGGCTCTAAACCAAGAATGACCTTTTTAAGATGCTGTGACAGCCAGTAGGCGCCTGCAAACCCTAAGGCGATCATCAGCGCCACTAACGCCCAACCAAAGTTGGTATAGCGCCCCACATCCATGGCCACACGATCGAGCATAAAGCCCACCGAGACCACGCCGATAATATTCCCCTCTTCATCCCAGATGGGAGTCTTGCCGCGCATTGCGGTACCCAGCGTGCCGGTTGCCTCTGACACATATGACTGACCATAAATCAGCGCTTGGTCGTTGTCGCCGCCTACCATGGGGTGGCCGATGCGTTCCGGCAGCGGGTGCGAATAGCGAATCGTCTGAGCATTGCCCACCACCACATAGCGGGCGCCGGTTTCTTGGCGAACGCGCTCCGCCAAGGGTTGGATAATTAACGCGGGATCAGGGGTAGCAAACGCATGAATGATTTGCGGCATACCCGCCACCGTTTTAGCCACCGCCAACGCCCGCTCACCCATTTGATAGGTAATGATTTCCGCTTTGCGGTGATTCAGATACGTGCCTTGCGCCAGCAGCATACCGGCCAATAAGAAGCCCACCAACAGCATGACCTGTAAGCGAAAGCTGCGCTTATACCAGCGGTGTTTTGCGCGGGTGCGGCGCCAGCGCTGTAATTCAGCCAGCGTTCGGGGGCGGGAAGCAGTCATAACGGAACTCATAGTGCGCGACAGCGTCATTATGGCACCGCAATGCCAAGAGGCGTTAGCCATGGCGCTGTTGTGGCACGTTGCCTTAATAGCAGCCATCTAGCCGCGTCTATATACTGATACCTACTAGCTGCGCTTTAAGGTCAGCTGTTCGCACCGTTGTGTACTCAAGGAGGAGAGTCGTGCTAAGCCTTACAAGATGTATCGTGCTAGCCAGTAGTTTAGTAGGGGTTTCTGCAGCAACGGCTAGCCCATTTTATGCGCCCCCTCCCCCTCAAGATGACGCCCCCCTATTCAGTGGCGACGCTGAGCTTGGGTTTAACCAGCTTTCCGGCAATACCGATAGCCGTACTCTGATTGGCAAAACACGCCTAACATGGATTACCGGCCAGTTGACTCACTCACTGCGCGGTGAAGTGCGCAATGTCAGCAGAGATGGCAACACAAGCGCTGAACAGTATTTACTGGCGGGCCGCGAGCGCTACGACTTTAACGGCCCGCACTATTTATTCGGTTTTGCTCGGTGGGAAAAAGACCGCTTTGCCGGTTACGACCAACAGCTCTCCGCGATTGGTGGCTACGGCCGACAAATTGTCGATGGTGAGCGCCATTACCTCTCCCTTGAGGCGGGGCCAGGCTATCGTCACGATCGACTACGCGACGACGAAAATGAGCGGCTCGCCGTGGCCTATTCCGCCCTTGATTACCGTTGGGAGTTTTCGCAACACTCTGACCTTAAGCAGGAGATGTCCGTTGAGTATACCGACCAAAATACGACGTCACGGTCACTCACAGCCCTGACAACACGCTTGAACTCTCGGCTGTCGTTACGGCTATCCCACGAGATCAAACACAATTCACTACCGCCAGAAGATGCCAGCGAACGTACTGATCACACCACCAGTGCCTCGCTGCTGTTTCGTTGGTAATGAAAGTCCCTCTCTGAAAAACGCTGAGAACTCTTCGCCTACGGACGCTTTTTGACTGCTTTATATCAGTGCATGACGGTGTTTATCTTGCACCAAAGCAAAACGCATTAGACCTTGGTCTATATTTGCGATAAACTACATCCAGTTTCCTGTCCTCGCGCCATTCATTGAATGGCGCTTTTTTTTGTTCGAAAAACCAAGCTTTAAAAAAATCTGTGGACCTATGCGTTACACCCGTTTGCGCAAGGTGCTGATAAATGGGCACCTCTGCCCCTGACTTTTCATTTATAGGTGTTTTATGAACCAACCTGTCCCAAACGAGGGCCGCATACAGCGTACCATTGGCGACCCTATTGTGCTGCTCCTCAGCATTGGCTTTATCGTCGCGTTTCTTGCTCTGTCACTGTACGACATTGAGCTGGTCGCCGACTCCATCAGCGCCGGGTTCGCTTGGACGGCCCTGGTGCTGGGCAGCTACTTTCAACTGTTGCTTTTGCTGACCTTCTTTATCGCGATTGGCTTGGCCGCCACCCCCGCTGCCAGTGCTAAAATTGGTAATCTTGATACACCAGAAATAAGCACCTTCAAGTGGCTATCGATTATTTTGTGCACCTTACTGGCGGGTGGCGGGGTATTTTTCGCTGCCGGAGAGCCGGTTTATCACTTCGTGGTCACGCCGCCGGCATTTGATACCGAAGCAGGCACCGCTGAAGCCGTCTCTGGCGCGCTGGCCCAGTCGTTTATGCACTGGGGCTTCATGGCATGGGCCGTACTGGGCTCCCTGACGGCAGTAGTGCTGGCCCACGCCCACTATGTGAAAGGCCAACCGCTTCAACCGCGTACGCTGCTGTACCCAATTTTAGGCGAGCGCCTAATGCGTGGCCCACTGGGGGCGGTAGTCGATGCGTGCTGTGTGATTGCAGTCGTTGCCGGCACGGTCGGCCCGATTGGTTTTTTGGCAACGCAGGTAAGCTTTGGCCTGCATGAGCTATTTGGACTACCTGAAGGCTACCCCGGACAGCTGATTATTTTGGCAGTGTTGGGCAGTGTTTATGTGCTCTCGTCCATGAGTGGCGTACACAAAGGTATCCAGCTACTCAGCCGTTTTAATGTGCTGCTGGCGCTGGCGATTGGCGCGGCGATTTTCGTCTTTGGGCCTACGCTGTTTTTGGTCAACACCTACGTTGCGAGTATGGGCGCCTATGCGAGTGAGTTCTTCACCATGGCGACCATGACCGCCGACACCGCACCAGCGTGGTGGATGCAGTGGTGGACGGTATTCTTCTTTGCCTGGTTTATTGGCTATGCGCCGTTAATGGCAATTTTTGTGGCGCGTATTTCTCGGGGCCGCAGCATTCGCGAGATGATTCTAGCCGTTGCGGTTCTTGCGCCTATTGCGACTACCGTATGGTTTACCTTGCTGGGCGGCTCGGGTATTTACTACCAGCTCAACGGCGTCATTGACCTCACCGATGCGCTGAACAACTTCCAATTTGATGTGGCAACATTAACAGTTGCCCAGGCGCTGCCCGGCGGCACTTGGATGGCGCTGGCAATTCTATTGCTGACCACCATTTTTGTGGCGACCACGGGTGATTCAATGAGCTACGCCATTGCGGTAGTGGGCGCTGGTCACGACAACCCCAGCCCTTACATACGTGCCTTCTGGGGCATTGCGATGGCGCTGATGGCGGCGGTTCTGCTCTACATGGGCGCTGGACAAATCGGCGCGCTGCAGCAGTTTATCGTGATTACTGCGATTCCCGTGTCATTGATCTTACTGCCATCACTCTGGAATGGCCCCCAGGCAGCCTATGCCATGGCGCGGGAGCAGGGCATCATCAAGTAAAAGCGCCTCTCGTGTTGATAGCGCTTCTTATAGCCCTTCCAGCAGTCGCAGAATCATCTGCGGCTGCTGATTGGCCTGGGCCAAAATCGCTACGCCTGCCTGCTGTAGGATTTGAGCACGGATCAGATTCGAGACTTCCTGTGCGTAGTCGGCATCCTGGATGCGTGACCGCGCGGCAGACGTGTTGATAATGTTGGTATTCAGCCCTTCGATAACGCTCTCAAAGCGGTTTTGCACAGCCCCCATATAGCTACGCTGACGGTCTACGCGTTTAAGTGCTTCATCCATGGCAGTGAGTGGGTTGTCTGTTGCGCTGTTATCACCCAGTACACTGAAACCTTCCAAGCCTAATGCCTGTAAGCCCATCGCCTCAAAACGCACCCCGATCACATTACCTGCATTGGCGCCGACCTGGATATTGAGCGTCTTATCGCTTCCCAACAGTCCGATGCCGTTGAAATTGCTCTGCCCTGCCAGGCGCTCAATCTCCTCCAAACGCTGGTCGATTTCCCCCTGGATAGACGCCAGATCGGAGGGTGCATTTGTGCCATTGGCCGCCTGAACGCTTAGCTCTCGAATGCGCTGCAGATTATCGTTAATCTGGTTAAGCGTGCCTTCAGCCGTCTGCACCATGGAGATGCCGTCATTGGTATTGCGGATCGCCTGATTCATGCCTTTTATTTGCGCCGTCATACGGTTGGCAATTGCCTGCCCGGCGGGGTCATCCTTGGCGCTATTAATGCGCAGGCCCGACGATAACCGCTGCATGGCGGTTTGCATCGACTGCTGGCTACTGCGCAGATTATTTTGCACCAGTAGCGACGTTATATTGGTCGCAAGACTGATCACGCTGATTCCTCTTAGGGCTGCTACTTCGGCCGCTGGCAAACGCACCGTGGCAGTCACTTTAATATCGGCAGAGGAGCGCAGAAGGTGAGGCTTAGTAGGTAAAAAAAATGCGTTATTGCATGCTGGCCGAGGGCGTAATCGAGCGCCCAGTGGCGGCTAATAGCTCATCGACGGGGCCACGCACGTAGTCGTGGTGATAATAAGCCGTGTCCACTACCTCGCCATCCCACGCGACGATGTCTAAATCCATCGTTCTCGGACCGGATTTAATCGGCCCGCGGATGCGGCCCAAACGCTCTTCAACCTCTTTTAAATAGGCACGAAAGGCGGTGTAATCAAAGGAAGTGCGCACCAGTAACGCCGCGTTAAGAAAATCAGGCTGCTGCTGAAACCCCACGGGCGAGGTACGAATCGCCTGGGAGTTGGCTACCAGCTCGCACTCTTGGCCCAAAATGGCGAGCGCTTGTGTGTAGTGCTGGTCGGGCTGAATATTGCTGCCTAACGAGATTACGCATTCATGGTAGGCAGTACCCAAAGTTGCATGTGACGACGTTGATGGCATAGCAGCACTCCAGCCTCAAAGGCATGATAAAGGCAGTCACAAAAGCAGGCAGTCGCGAACGTAATAGCGAAAGCCGTCATTAAATAGGCGCCTCACTAGAGTAGCTCGGCTTATATTTTGTTCAACCCCTGTACAATTTATTGACAAACGCTGAGTACACGCAGAGAGTCATGGCTGTCGTTGACATTCTTCAAGACTGAGGAGCTGCTATGCATACACCCGCTGCATTAGTGACCGGAGGCGCCACCCGCTTGGGGCGCCACTTCGCCGAAGCCCTGGCGGAAAAGGGCTATGATATTGCGTTGCACGTCAATAGCTCACGGGGGGAGGCCGAAGAGGTTGCCAAAGGCATTCGCCAAAAAGGCCAAGCGTGCGAAATACTGCCGTGCAACTTCTTAAGCGACGCGCTTGAAGAGCTGGTAGCCACTGCCAAGCAGCGCTTTCCAGGCCTGAATGTGCTGATAAATAGTGCTTCTGCGTATGAACCGGCGCCTATTGCTAGCACCAACATGGCGATGCTGGAAACGCAGTTTCGGGTCAATCTGTTTACGCCGCTGCTCCTCACGCGCCACTTTGCAGAGGCCGTAGAGAACGGTCAGGTCATCAACATCATTGATAATAAAGTGGCCTACCACCAGTACCCTTACGCGGCCTATTTACTGTCGAAAAAGAGCCTTGCCGACATGACGCGCATGGCGGCACTGGAATTTTCCCCACGCCTGCGTATTAACGGTATTGCGCCCGGCGTGGTACTCCCTGCGTCCCAACGCACCAGCGACTATATTCAATGGCGTATAGAAGGCATTCCGCTTAAACAGCAGGGTGACCCCAGCCATCTTGTACAAGCTATGTACTACTTACTGGATAACAACTTCGTGACCGGGCAAGTCCTGTTCGTAGATGGCGGTGAGTCAAACAACCTGGAAGGGCAGCACTCAGAAAACTACCCTGTGTAGCCCTCCTTCACGCCTTTATGCACTGCCTCAAACGCAGCGGGGCCGCCCAAAGGCGGCCCCGCTGTACGCTATCACCATCCCGACTACTTCGCCGGGATGTGGGGTCTAATCCTCGTCAAAGTCTCCTTTAAATTCAGGATTTGACTTGGAGCGCGGGTCATCTTCGCTCAGGCGACTCGCATCGCCTGTGCGCGGCTGACCACCGGGACGGCCATCAATATCAAAGTCCTGCCGCATGATACGCAGGTTGGCCGGCGGCGCTTCACCCTCTTTACCCACGCCAAAGTAGAGCGTGGTATGCGGGAACGGAATCTCAATACCCACATTATCAAAGTGGATTTTCACTAAGCGGTTATACGCTCGCCCAATGGCCCACTGCATGCCTGGGATGGTTTTAATACGCACGCGTATGTTAACCGCGCTATCCCCAAGGCTGGTTACCCCGGCGACTTCAAGCGGCGCCAAGATATTCATCTTATGCTCTTCACTGGCAGACAGCTCGTCAAACGCATTACGTAGCTGAACGATGGCATCGTCAATGCTTTCACGATAGGCAATACCGTATTCACCCACATGGTAGCCAAAATCACGCATGTAGTTGGAAACGGTATCGACACTTGAGAACGGTACGATGTGGTAAGTACCGTTAAGGTCGCGAATACCCACAGAGCGAATACTGAGCCGCTCTGCCGTTCCCGTAATGCCGCCCAGGGTCACCACATCGCCAGTATTCATGGCATTTTCAACCTGAATAAAGACGCCAGTGATGACATCCTGAACCAGCTTCTGTGCACCAAAACCAATCGCTAGACCCAGCACACCGGCACCAGCAATCAGCGGGCCGATATTAATGCCGATTTCCGACAGTACGATCATGCCAGTAATGGTCACCATGGCGATAGCAAGGGCATTACGGAACAAGCTCAATAGGGTTTTAGCGCGCGGCGAAGGCTCCCCATGGCCCGTTTCCGGGTTGAGTTTATGCTCGATCAGGCTTGCGAGTCCCAGCCACACGCCAAGCGCCACAATTAGAATGATGGCAACGCCGAACAGGTTGCCCACCAGATTGGCACCACGTTCAGAAGCGTACCAAGCCCTCAGGTCAAAGGCGCCCCAAGCATCCAGCACTACCATGATGACCGCGATCAAAATAATGGTACGCAGCACACGCAGCGCATTAGGCACGTAGCTGTTTAAACGTGCTTCTAGTAGCGGCAATTTACGGCGTAGATCATCGGAAAGTTGAATACGACGGCCAATGGTTTGGCTCAAGAACGACGAGAGCAGAATGCCAATGACCACGGCAGCCAGCGTTTTCAGCGTCGCAAAAAGCACAAACGGCAGGGCATCTCCGGGGCGTACTAGCGTAAGTACAAAGACAATCAAGAAATAGAGCAGCGCAAACAGGTGCCAGGTACGGGCGAACAGCTGCAGCGAGACACGGCTAGCGGTTAACGTTGAGCGCGCCGCCATGTCATTCAGGTTATCCCGCAGGCGAAGGCGGTTTTTAAGCACCACGCCCACCGCGTAAATAAACGCCAGCACCATAATGACGGTGCCTAACAACTGCCCAAGCGCAGCTGCCAAGTAGAAGTTGACCAGGGGCACCACTACCATTAAGCCGTACCCGACCATACCAATCAGGCGCGCTAACCAACGGTTCCAATACGACGCTTCTGTAGCTGAAATAGGTAGCAGGCGCAGTCCTTCATAGCGCGAAGAGAACAGCATCCGCACGGCCGCTTTAAGCAGCTCAATAATCAGGAAGGCATTTAAAAAGAGTGACGCGCGGGTAGAGAGCTCGCCGGTTTCGCCCACCGCAAAGGTCGCTAGCAGGTTACCGCCTACATAGGCCAGGGCGACCAGTAACACATCGATGACCGCGGCAATAGCAACGCATACCACCAGCCTAAGAACAGGGGTTAGCCCGCTGCCCAGTTGCGACCAAGCACTAATTTTTGTGAAAAGAGGCTTCGCAAGGCGACGGAAGACTATAAACATCGCAAAGGTAGCGACAATCACAATCCCCAAATTTATCGCCGCGTTGATGAAGCCCGCTGTATCAAAGGTACCGGCCCCTTGCCCCGTAAACAGGCCGCTTACCATCGTAAACGCCTGCTCCAGTTGCCTGCCAATATCCGTGACTACCCCGCTGGTTAGCTCAGCTAACTGACGCGGTAGCGATACATTTTCAGGGGCCGCCTCGCCGCCCTGTGCGGCCGCTTCCGGCGACAGCTCGTTGGCTAATCCTGCGGGAAGCGTTGAGGCTTGATTGCGCAGCAGCTCTATCAGCTCTTGTCGCCCCTGCTCATCCTCAAGCAAATCAGCAAGCGCGGCGTAGGTGGGCGCTTCCTGCGCTGTTTGGGTGACCTCTTGCTCTTCTGCCGTTAACGTCGTTTGCGCCAACGCGGGCGTTGCCAGTAAGGCAAACAGCGCTAACATCAAGACGCTTAGCCAGGGTAGTAAACGTAGTGGCGTCACACCTTAACCTCCCTTCGGGTGAGTAGTTTTCAACAATCTACGATTGAATCGCTGTATACAAATCATAGCGCACCCAGCAGGGAGGCACAGCTTGTATAGAGATAGCCTAGGGTAACATGGGGTTATCACGTTCGTTGAAGGGGCAGCGGCGCTTAGCACGCGCATTGCGGCATTAACGGCCTCTCTTAACGGATAGTGTTTTGCCAGGCATCAGCTGCAGAGCGGTGCTAACCATTGATGAGCCAGGGCAAGCACTAAGGCATAGCGTGCACCTTTAGCAAGTACGATCCATAGCAGAGCTCGCCACCAGGGCAGTTTGAAAACACCCGCCAGCACCGTTAATGGGTCGCCAATAATCGGCGCCCAGGAAATCAGTAGGCTGTACTCACCAAAGCGGTGATACCAGCGCTCAGCCCGCGCGAGGCTAGCGGGAGACGCGGGGAACCAGCGGCGATGTTGAAATTTTCGAGCATAGCGCCCCATCGCTACGTTAATCAGGCTACCAAGGGTATTGCCGGTGGTGGCGACTATCCACAGGCCCAGTGCGGGCTCTCCCAGACACCATAACCGGGCTAACCACACCTCAGAGCCACCGGGTAGCAACGTAGCGCTAGCCAACGCCACCCAAAACAAGCTAAACATCAGGCGTTACACCTTAACAACGGGGCAGATGACCGCCTAACTGTAGCGTGATCTCGTCGGCGATTTTGCGCACCAGTGCACCCAGCGCTAACAAGCGCTCTTCAGGAAT
Organism: Halomonas sp. GFAJ-1; assembly: GCA_002966495.1. Classification (NCBI taxonomy): domain Bacteria; kingdom Pseudomonadati; phylum Pseudomonadota; class Gammaproteobacteria; order Oceanospirillales; family Halomonadaceae; genus Halomonas; species Halomonas sp. GFAJ-1. The sequence continues at coordinate 1,042,965 of CP016490.1, read as the reverse complement.
GCGCGCCATTGGCCCAGACACCGAAATCGCCGCCAGCGGCGTTCTATGCTCATCATAAATACAAGCAGCGACGCAGTGCAGGCCGATGGCATGCTCTTCGCGATCGCAGGCAAACCCCTGGGCGCGAATGGCGGCCATTTCTGTTAACAGGGTGTCGGTTTGGTAGAGGGTGTTTTCGGTGACCCGGCCAAGCTCGTAGCCTTTCAGCAGTTCGGCGCGCTCCTCCTCGCTCATCCAGGCTAACAGCGCTTTACCCACGCCCGACGCGTGAAGCGGGGCGCGGGAGCCCAAGCGCGTAATCATGCGCATCATTTGAGGTGACTCATGCTGGGCCAAAAACACAGCCGTTGCGCCATCTCGGATGCCCAGGTTGGCAGTTTCGCCGGTCTCTGCGGTTAAGCGGCGTAAAAAAGGGCGGCTTTTGGCGACCACGTCCCGAGCTTCCAAAAAGCTGTTACCAATGCGGAACGTTTTCACATCGATTCGCCATAGCCCCTGCTCGCTCTCTTGGGTCACAAAGCCTTGGCTCTGCAGCGCTTGCAGCAAACGGTGGGTGGTAGAGGGCGCAAGGTCGGCCATTTCCGCCAGTTCTGAAAGGGCTAGCCCTAGTGGGCTTGCTGATAAATACTCAAGCAGCGTGAGGCCACGTACCAACGATTGGCTGTGCCCGCCGCTTGCTTTGGTGGCTCCCGCCGGGCGTCCGACTGACCTGCGCTTGACTTCACTCACCCTGTTCTCCCTTGAAGGCGTCTTGGCGTAAAGGGGGTGAGGATAACGCGCCTTATAGGCGTTGTCGCGTTTACGGAAACAAATTCCACCAATGCCGACAGGTGCTTCGCTAACGGTGTCGCCACTGGGGAGCGCGCTTGGCAATAAAGGCATCTATGCCTTCGCCAACGTCTTCTGCCTGCATATTGCAGGCCATGGTTTCGCCAGCAAAGGCGTAGGCTTCATCCAACGGCATCGCTAGCTGACGGGAAAACATCGCTTTACCAGTGCGAACCGCCACCGCGCTTTTGGCGCAAATACTTGCGGTCAAAGCATCAACCGCGCTGTCTAGCGCATCGTCCTCTGCGACGCGGTTGATTAGCCCCCACTCGGCCGCCTGGGCCGCGCTGATAAACTCTCCGGTGAGCAGCATTTCCATGGCCCGCTTACGGGCAACATTACGCGATAGTGCTACCGCAGGGGTTGAGCAAAATAACCCTACGTTAATGCCCGACACCGCAAACCGCGCGCTGCTGGCCGCCACCGCTAAATCGCAGCTGGCGACGAGCTGGCAGCCGGCAGCTGTGGCAATACCCTGGACTTTAGCAATCACTGGCACCGGCAGGTTAACAATTGCCTGCATCACCGCGCCGCAGCGCGCAAACAGCGCTTGGTAGTAGGCTTTATCAGGGTTAGCGCGCATCTGTTTTAAATCGTGCCCCGCGCAAAACGCTTTCCCACTCGCGGCAAGTACCACACAGCGCACCTGCTCATCCTGGGCGATGTCGTCTAACGCGCTTTGCAGCGCCGAGAGCATTGCTTCAGAGAGTGCATTAAAACGTTCAGGCTGGTTAAGGGTTAGCGTGGTAACGCCCTGGTGGTCAGAACGCTGAAGCAAATTATCCGCGGCCAGGGGTGTCGTGGGGGGAGTTGGCATGGGAAGCTCCTAGACAATGGGTTGTTGCTAGTCTAACGCTTCCCTAGAGAGGTATTGGGCAAAGTAAGACCAAAGTGGCCTCTGCAAAACAATAGGCCACGCTGTTTACGCTTTTTCGACTACGTCTTTAGGCTCCTTCTTGCGACCGTTCTGGCGCTGGTCATAGCCCAGTGGATGGGGTTCACCGCGCGCCTTTGCCAGTTCAATTTGGCGCTGACGCTCGCGGGCGGCGGCGCGGGTTTTCTCAGGCAGCGAGTCGATACAGTGGGGGCAGCTAATACCCGGCTCATAGGCCGACGACTGCATATCTTCAAGAGAAATGGGCATCCGGCAGGCGTGGCACTGCTCGTGCTCGCCTTCGCTGAGGTCATGACGAACCGTAACGCGGTTATCAAACACAAAGCACTCGCCGCGCCACAGGGATTGCGCTTCCGGCACTTTTTCCAGGTAGTTCAGCACGCCGCCTTTCAGGTGGTAGACCTCTTCAAAACCCTCTTTCAGCATGAAGCTGGAGGCTTTTTCGCAGCGGATACCGCCGGTGCAGAACATGGCAACTTTCTTGTGCTTTTCCGGGTTGTAGTGCTCGCGCACGTACCCAGGGAACTCGCGAAACGTGGTGGTTTTGGGGTCAACTGCACCTTCAAAGCTGCCAATCGCCACTTCGTAATCGTTGCGGGTATCAATCACCAGTACTTCCGGGTCGGAGATCACGTCGTTCCAGTTTTCTGGCTCAACGTAAGTACCCACGGTGTCGTTGGGGTCGATGCCAGGCACGCCCAAGGTGACGATCTCTTTTTTCAGCTTCACCTTGGTGCGGTAAAACGGCGGCTCATCGCAAAACGACTCTTTGTGGTCGATATCGCTTAAGCGGGGGTCGGCCGTCAGCCATGACAGCAGGGCATCGATGCCTTCGCGCGTACCGGCAACAGTGCCATTAATGCCCTCTTTGGCCAGTAGCAGCGTGCCTTTTACGCCGTTCTCGACCATGGTTTGGTGCAGCGGCTCGCGCAGCGCTTCAAAGTCATTCAGGGTGACAAATTTATATAGCGCAGCCACCACAATGGGCGGCGCTGAGGTTGAGATAGGGGTAGGTGCCGTCATGGTACAACTCCTGGTAGTCGCCCTCGCAAAGGGCGGACCGGGTTAAAAGAGGCGCGCATTTTAACGAAAAATGAGCAAAAAGTTCAGCAAAACCTAGATGCAACACGCAACCACAACACCCAATCGTCGATTTATTCGATGTTACCGTATAGAAACCTTCACCCCACGCCAACCCGTACCGGACGTATAGTAAGCATCACTGTTAGTCACTCTTTGGGAGCACCCCATGCAGATTCGTCGTTCAATCGAGCGGGGCTATGCCGATCACGGCTGGTTGCGCTCCTACCATACGTTCTCGTTCGCCAATTATATGGACCCTAACCATATGGGATTCCGTGCGCTGAGGGTTATCAACGAAGACCGGGTAACGCCTGGTAACGGTTTTGGCGCCCACCCCCACCGGGACATGGAAATTCTCTCCTATGTATTGGAAGGGGAAATGGAACATCGTGACAATATGGGCAATGGCGAGGTCATCCGCCCAGGCGACGTGCAGCGCATGTCGGCGGGCATCGGCGTACTGCACAGTGAGTTCAATCACTCCAAAGAGAATGGCCTGCACTTTCTACAGATTTGGATTCAGCCTGCTAAACGCGGCATTACGCCCAGCTACGAACAGAAACACTTTCCCGTTTCTGAACGTCAGAGCCAGTGGCGTTTAGTGGTTTCCCAGGAAGGACGCGAGGGGTCGGTGAGTATCAATCAGGACGTTAACCTCTACGCGAGTTTACTTAGCCCTGGGGATCAGGTGGCACCACCTGCTACCCGTTACGCATGGCTACACGTGGTAAAAGGCGCGGTAGAGGTTAACGGGGAAACGCTGACCACCGGCGATGCGGCAGCGTTCACCCCCGAAGAGGTAATAACACTGACCTGTAAAGAGGCGGGCGAAGTGCTGCTGTTTGACCTTGCGTGATGAGTGGTAGAACGCAAAACGGCCCCTTAAGGGGCCGTTTTGGTGAGAAGCGCTACTTAACTATTGTGCGCCGAGTAGAGAGCACGAATTTTCAGTGTGTGCTCGACTTCTCTCAAAGCTTCCAGCGCCTGGGGGCCGTAAGCTTTATCCACGTCGATGACGACGTAGCCCACTTTATCGTTGGTTTGCAGATACTGACCCGAGATATTGATGCCGTTTTCAGACAGCACACGGTTAATCTGGGAAAGTACGCCGGGCACGTTATCGTGAATGTGCAGCAAGCGGTGCTTGTCCGGGTGCGCTGGCAGCGCCACTTCGGGGAAGTTGACCGAGGTCACCGTGGTGCCGTTATCTGAATAAGTGATCAGCTTCTCCGCCACTTCAATACCGATGTTCTCCTGGGCTTCCAAGGTAGAGCCACCGATATGCGGCGTCAGGATCACATTTTCCAGGCCACGCAGCGGGCTTTGGAACTCTTCATCGTTGCCTTTAGGCTCCACCGGAAAAACGTCGATGGCGGCACCGTTAAGTTTGCCGGCCTTAATAGCGTCTGCCAGCGGCTCAATTTCCACCACGCTGCCACGGGCTGCGTTAATTAGGATGGCGCCATCTTTCATGGCCGCAATCTCTTTCGCGCCCATCATCCAGCGGGTTGAAGGCAGGTCGGGCACGTGTAGGCTAACCACGTCTGAACGTTCAAGCAGTTGCTCAAGGCTGGCCACTTGGTTCGCGTTACCCATCCCCAGCTTGGTGATGACATCGTAAAAAATGACGTTGAAGCCCAGCGACTCGGCCAATACAGAGAGCTGCGCACCAATGCTGCCGTAGCCCACGATACCCAGGGTTTTACCCCGTGCTTCGTGGGAGTTTTTCGCTGATTTCAGCCAACCACCCTGGTGGGCACGGGCGTTTTTCTCAGGAATACCGCGCAGCAGCATAATCGCTTCTGCCAGCACCAACTCGGCCACCGAACGGGTGTTGGAGTAAGGCGCATTGAACACGGCGATACCGCGTTTGAGCGCTGCTTCCAGGTCAACTTGGTTGGTACCGATACAGAAACAGCCAACGCTCACCAGCTTCTCTGCCGCTGCGAACACCCGCTCGGTTAACTGAGTGCGAGAGCGAATGCCGATGAAGTGAACGTCGCGGATCTTCTCGATCAGCGCCTCTTCATCTAGCGAGGTAGGCAGAAGCTCGATGTTCTCGTAGCCTGCGTTGTGAAAATTGTCCACCGCGCTTTGGTGGACGCCCTCGAGCAGCAGGATCTTGATCTTGCTCTTGTCCAGGGACGTTTTGGCCATGGCTGAATCAACCTCTATGGTCGGCGGCATGCGCCGTGTATCGGTTCACGGGAGGCACGTATAGTAGCACAGCACCCGGGGCTCCCGGCGCCTTGAAATGATGAAAAGTGTGCGCTTTCAAGATGAACCGGGCGCAAGTCGGAAAATGCCCGTCCGGATGAGGGCAGACGCCACCCCCTTGCCTCGGTGTATACTGTGCGCTTGTTTTGGTAGCACGACCGCAGCCCCACTTGCCGCCCTTTATCTGTTTGTGGCGTCCGTAAACCAGTAGGCATTAACCAATGAGCGAACACACACCACCCGCGCAAGATTTTGCCGCAACGGTCTCACAGTTAGAGAGCCTTGTGGAACGCCTTGAGTCCGGCGACCTCTCATTGGAAGATGCGCTGACAGCTTTCGAGCAAGGCGTCCGGCTAACCCGTGACGCCCAGCAGCGTCTCGACAGCGCAGAGCTAAAGGTGCGCGCCTTAAGCGAAGACCGCGACGGCCGTTTAGCGGTCGCCCCCTTTGCTGCCACCCCGGACGACACTGCCCAAACCAATGGGGACGACAGCGAGGAGACGCCACCATGGTAACCGCTAACCCAACACGGCTAACCACCCTGCGCCAAACCAGCAACGCCCGGGTAGACGCCACCCTCGCCGCACTATTCGACAGCCACCGCGCCGTTGATCCGCGCCTGGAAGCCGCCATGCGCCACGGCCTGCTGGTAGGCGGCAAACGCCTGCGCCCGCTGCTTGTGTATCTCGCAGGGCAGGCCCTGGGCGCTGATGATGAGGCCCTGGATGCCCCCGCGGCGGCGATTGAGCTGATTCACGCTTACTCGCTAATCCATGACGATTTACCCGCCATGGACGACGACGACTTGCGCCGCGGCCAACCGACGGTACATAAAGCCTTCGATGAAGCTACCGCTATTCTGGCCGGTGATGCGCTACAAGCGTTAGCGTTTGAAGTGCTCGCCCGCCGCCCGCACCCCCGGCTTGGCAGTATGGTGACTACGCTGGCGGTGGCTTCGGGTCGAGAAGGTATGGTCGCAGGCCAAGCACTGGACCTTGCCGCTGTGGGCGGCCACCCGGATGTCGACGCGCTAGCGCACATGCACAGCCATAAAACCGGCGCGCTCATTGTGGCCGCGGTACGTCTCGGTGGGCTAGTCGCCGTTGAAGAACAGGACCCGCGCTTAAGCGCATTAATTCGCTACGCCCGCGCCATTGGTCTAGCCTTCCAGATTCACGATGATGTGCTGGACGTGACGGGTGATACCGCCACGCTGGGTAAAGCATCCGGTGCCGATGCCGCCCGTGCCAAGCCCACTTATCCTAGCCTGCTAGGGCTTGCGGGCGCACAGCGCAAAGCACAAGCGCTGATTGATGAGGCCATTGCCGCCCTCGCCCCCCTGGGTGAGCGTGCCGCACCGCTGGCCGATCTGGCGCACTATATGATCGAGCGCGACCACTAAACGATGCTCTTAACCATGTTCTTAACGATGTTTTTAACTCCATACTCATGAAAGCATGCCGCCTATGAAGCTGTTCGACGAGATACCCCGCGAGCGCCCGACGACACCGCTGCTCGACTCCTTTGAGCACCCTGCCGCCCTGCGTGCCATGAATAGTAAGCAGCTTGCCCAGCTGGCAGATGAGCTGCGCGCTTACCTGCTGTATAGCGTCGGCGTTTCCGGCGGCCACTTTGGCGCAGGCCTCGGCGTCGTGGAGCTTAGCGTAGCGCTGCACCACGCTTTTCATACCCCTAAAGACCGCTTAGTGTGGGACGTGGGCCATCAAGCTTACCCTCATAAGATTCTCACGGGGCGCCGCGACGCGATGCTCAGTATTCGCCAGCACGGCGGCCTTGCAGCCTTTCCCCACCGGGCAGAGTCAGAGTACGACACCTTTGGCGTCGGCCACTCCAGCACCTCAATTTCCGCGGCCCTTGGCATGGCGCTGGCCGCCCAAGCGCAAGGCAACCCACGCAGGGTGTGTGCGATTATTGGCGACGGCGCGCTAACCGCAGGCATGGCGTTTGAAGCTCTGGCCCATGCCGGTCACGTTAACGCTAACCTGCTGGTGGTGCTGAACGACAACGAAATGTCGATTTCTGAAAACGTCGGCGGCATCGCGACGTACCTTGCCCGCGTGCTGTCCAGCAAGCCTTATCTCAAAATGCGCGAAGAGAGCAAAAAAGTGCTTTCTCACCTGCCCGGCGCCCTCGAGCTTGCCCGCCGCACCGAAGAGCACATGAAAGGTATGGTGAGCCCCGCCACGCTATTTGAAGAGATGGGCTTTAACTACGTCGGCCCCATCGATGGCCATGATTTGGACGCGCTAACCAGCACGCTGCACAACCTGCGCGATGAAGATGGGCCGCAGTTCCTGCATATTAAAACCGTCAAAGGTAAAGGCTTCTTACCCGCTGAAGCTGACCAGATTGGTTATCACGCCATCACTAAGCTGGAAAAACCTAGCGACATCGCCAAAGCATCGCTGGTGAAAAAGCCGGTAGCGCCAAAACAGAGCTCGAAGAAATACTGTAACGTCTTTGGTGACTGGCTATACGATATGGCCGCCGCCGACCCGCGGCTGATGGGCATTACTCCCGCCATGCGCGAAGGCTCAGATTTAATTCGCTTTTCCCAAGCCTACCCTGAGCGCTACTTTGATGTCGCCATTGCAGAGCAGCACGCGGTCACCTTGGCAGCAGGTATGGCTTGCGAAGGCATGAAACCGGTAGTGGCGATCTACTCCACCTTTTTACAGCGCGGCTACGACCAATTGATTCACGATGTGGCCGTACAGAACCTGGATGTCACCTTCGCGATTGACCGTGCAGGGCTGGTGGGGGAAGACGGGCCGACGCACCACGGCAGTATGGATCTTTCATTTTTACGCTGTGTGCCGGGCATGGTGATTTTAGCCCCCGCCGATGAGGCCGAATGCCGCGCCCTGCTTAGCGCCGCGTATCACCACCCTGGCCCCGCTGCCGTACGCTACCCGCGGGGAAGCGGCCCCGGCGTCGATATTCCCACGCACCTGGAACCCCTCGCCATCGGCAAGGCCGAGGTGCGCCGCCACGCCTCAAACGACGGAGTGCGTATCGCACTGCTGGCGTTTGGCAGTGTTAATAGCGCCGCCGCCGACGTGGCTGAAACGCTCAACGCCACTCACATTAATATGCGCTCAATTAAACCGCTTGACCGCGACGCCGTGCTACATGCTGCCGATGAGCACGAACTGCTCGTCACCCTGGAAGAGAACGTGATTGCCGGTGGCGCAGGCAGTGCAGTGAATGAACTCCTCCACGCCGAAGGCGTTCAAGTGGAGGTGCTAAATTTAGGCCTGCCGGACGCCTTTGTTGAACACGGCACCCCCGCCGAGCTTTTACGCGACTGCGGGCTAGATGCAGCGGGCATTGAACACGCGATCCGCGCCCGGCTGCCGTGATTTTTTGACGTTTAAATATTTGAGAATGCAATGCTATTTCTAATTATTCTATTTGGCCTGATTGGCCTCGCCATTGGCGGTTCTTGGGGCTTGCTCACGGGGGGTGTTTTAGGCTGGTGGCTGGGACGGCGCATCAAACGCCGCTTAACCATCGCGCGAATGCAAATCCAAGAGGGCTTTCTAGAGTCGATCTTTTCGGTGATGGGCTGCCTGTGCCAAGCCGACGGCAAGGTCACGGATGGCGAGCTGGGCGTAGCCGAAAAGCTGTTCGACCAGATGCACCTCCAGGGTGAACAGCGCGCTAAAGCGCGTGCCGCCTTTGAACGCGGTCGCGCCGACAATTTCAATCTTGATGCAGAACTGGCCAGCGTCAACCGCCTCACCCAGCGTCAGCCCATTTTACGTCAGGTGTTTTTGCAGGTTCAGCTCACCGCCATTGCTGCCGACGGCGTGCTCCACCCCGCCGAGCACGAAATGATTCTACGGGTGGCCCGCGGTGTTGGCTGCAGCGAAGCCGAAGTTCAACAAATTGAAGCAATGCTGCACGGCGCAGCCGCCAACTCCCAGGGCTCCAGCGAAGAAGCGCTTAAAGATGCGTATCAAGTGTTGGGGGTAAGTGAAGATGCCAGCGATACCGAGATCAAAAAGGCTTACCGCCGCCTAATGAGCCAAAACCACCCAGACAAACTGGCTGGCAAAGGGCTTCCCGACAGCATGCGCGAAGTTGCCCAGGCCCGCACCAGCGAGATTGGTAACGCCTACGAACGTATTCGTAGCGCCCGGGGGCAGTAGGTAATGACAAGCGTGCACGACAGTGCCTAAAGTGAGTCTTCCGCTGCACATCACAGGAGCCGCCTCATGATAACCAACTACAGCTTTCCGAACTCTCGCTCGGTGCGGGTTACCTGGACACTTGAAGAGCTCGGCCTGGAATACCGCTGCCAGCATGTCGCATTGGATAAAGGCGAGGGACAAACCACTGCGCACTTAGTCCGACACCCCGACGGCAAGGTGCCCGTGATTGAAGATGGTGAGCTAATACTGTTCGAGTCGGCGCCTATCTGCCGATACCTCGCAGAACAGTATGGAGACGGCAACCTGCTGCCAAACAGCGCTGCCGAGCGTGCGCAGGTAGATCAATGGCTGAGCTTTATCATTACCGAAATTGAGCAGCCGCTGTGGCTACAGGCCAAGCATAAGTTTGCCCTGCCCCAAGAACGGCGTGTGCCCGCGGTTTTACCCACCGCCGCGTGGGAGTTCCAGCGCGCACTACACGCGCTTGAGCGCCGCTATGATGGCCAAGAAACCCTTGTCGGCGATACGTTTACCCTGGCAGATCTATTTCTTACCCATACGCTAAGCTGGGCAGCTAGCATGAAGCACCGGTTACCCGAGCCATTAGTGGCTTACCACGCTCGCCATTCGGCACGCCCGGCGATGGCGCGCGCCATGGAAAAAGAGCAGGCAGCAAAAGAAGAGAGTGAAGATTAATACAGCAGCTAACCGCGCCTAGCCACCGGGCTAGGTGTCGGTTAAAAGCCTAGCTCATCCAGCAGGTCATCAACCTGATCTTGCCCCGCCACTACATCAGTCTTGTTTTGACTGACCTGCGGTCCGTTTCGCAGCTTGGCATGCTCGTCACGGTTATCTTCTGCCTTAACCCCATCGGTTACATTCGGGACATTATCCACCAGCACCTGAACCAGCTGCTCTTCGATAAGCTTGATGACTTCCATCATCTTTTTGATCACTTGGCCGGTAAGATCTTGGAAATCTTGCGCCATCATGATTTCTAGCAGCTCTTTTTGTGTGGCGCCGGTGGCATCCGGCAGCGTCTGGCTTAGATAGTGCTGGGTATCTTCAATCAGCGTCGCATCTCCGTCCACCTTGGCCAGCGCGGCGGCAGCTTTCTGCCAGCGCTGGCTCAGCGCATCGCCGGCACTCTCAAGGTCATCTTGTAATGGCTGGGCTCGTTCAACAGCATTTAAAGCGCGCTCAGCGGCCTGCTCTGTCATTGCCGCCACATAGCTAAGCCGATCATTAGCATCAGGGATCGCCTGCGCTGCCTGAGAGATCTGCTGATCCAACCCCAGCTCTTTCATACTGTCGCGCAGCAGGCGAGTTACATAGCCTATGCGGTGAATCATGTCATCAGCACTATCGTGCTTTCCCAACACCGACGGCATTGTCGAATCGTGGGCATTCTTAGTCGTGCTCATCGTAGCCTCTACGCTTATTTTTTTATCAGCAGGATTAACATTTTCGCCCGCATTCACGAATAGCACTCAACACTCACTACACACCCTCAATGATCTGTATAGAAGCGTTTATCTAATACTCTTAGAAAATACGACTCATTACAAATTATTAGAAACGCTTCACCAGCGCAGGACTCACCATTGAGGTGAGCGCATTCCGTAACGAGCTAACTAACGTGATGATACCCCGCTCAACTTAAGACTGCCCTAATAAAGCTAACCATATAAAATTATGCTGCCGTAGATGCCCCATAAATTTACTCGTCATACTCTCAGTAATATCGCGCGAGCATTCACAATGATGATTAACAGGAAGGTTCTGGCGCATGTTAGAGAAACAACACGCACATTTTTAAGATGGCCTTCTTACCAACGTCAACCAGTACTCTTCTAGCGCCTGGATAGCGTTAATAAACTGATCTATATCAACAGGTTTGACAATAAAGCCCGAAGCGCCAAGATCGTAAGAGTCAATAATATCGGACTCTGCTTCCGACGTGGTTAATACAACCACCGGTATTTGACGAAGTGTTTCCAAGGTTTTGAATTTTTTCAGGAACGTTTTGCCATCCATACGCGGCATATTAAGATCGAGCAGAATTAAGTCCGGCTTTGGCGCATTCTGATAGGGGGCTTCCTGCTTTAAAAATGCTAACGCCTCAACACCATCTCCCACGTCATGCACATCCACCAGTACTTTACCTTCATTGAAGGCCATTTTAGTGAGGTGCACATCCGCGGGTTCATCTTCCACCAGCAATACTTTAAACTGCGCGCGCGTCATTTTTCACTCCCTGCCGATGGCAAATCAAATATAAAACAGGCTCCCCCTTGGGGGCCATCTTCAATGCTTATACGGCCGTTGGTCTTTCTAAGTGCTTTGGCCACCAGTGCTAACCCCATCCCTGTACCTGGGTACTCTTCGTTATTAGGCACTAGGCGTGAAAACATATCGAAGATTTGCTCACGATATTCAGGTGCAACACCCTGGCCATTATCCTCTACCCGAAAACGTACTCGGTCACCCACCTTCAGCCCACTCACCACCACACGTAGCGGCCTATCTTTACAGCGGTACTGCCAAGCATTGTGCAGTAATATTTTAAAAATAAGGCTTAGCTGTTTCTTATCAAAATAAACACGGGGCAGCGGTGTAGCTATCTCCAGCTCGCACTCTAACCGCATGGGGTCTAATAGACGTTCCATCTGATAGACATCTTGCAGGATGGACAGAGTATCCAGCCGCTCAAATACAGGCGGTACGGTACCCAGACTTAAATAGCGCTGTACATCTGCCACGAGCTCGCTTAAACGTTGAGACTGGGTACTTATATAGTGAACGGCCATTGCCGTGCCTGGAGAAGCAGCATCAACAACTTCCCTTTTTAATTGCTGAGAAAAACTAATTAAGCGTCGGCTTGGCTCTTGAAAGTGGTGGGCCATTGCATGACCTAGCCGCTCCAAATCGCGATTCTGATGAGAAAGCGCATCAATTAACTGTTCATTATCTTTCTTTGCTTTACGTAGCCGGAAAATCATAAAAAGCAGCAATGCGATAAACAACGCCTGCGCAGAGGTAGCGATTAAACTTATCCATCTCGTTCTACGTTCAGCGGCTATTAATGCGGCTGTCTGCAGGTCCACCTGCTGCTCAACGCTTTTGATATAGTGCCGCTCAGCAGAGCTTTCGAACTCGCTGGTATCGTAGATGGACGATATTAATACCTCGCGGCCATCGATATTGTGCCGCTGGGTATTAATACCAACTACTTTGATGTTGCCATTGGCAAGCCTATGGCGCATGAACAAATGGTTGGAAGAGCGTTCACTCGCGCGCGCAATTTCCTCTTCTATCTGTGCCGGCGTTAACAGATTAATTTGACGTATATTGCGCTGCTCAAGATCATCGTAGCCATAAAATTCATAAGCAGCGGCGTTGGCGCGCACAATGTCCCCACTCGTGGTGTCAATCATCCACATAGGCGCTGAGTGACGTTCAAAATATTCATCAAAACTTGGAGTGGCCCAGGCGAACATCGGCAATAATAGCTGCAACACCAGCAGGTAGCCGAGAAACCGCGGTGTGTGTCGCATTAATCGGCTCCTTGAGCGGCATTTCTTATGGGTAGTGTAAAGATACAACAGCTGCCTTTCCCCTCACCCTCAGACTCTATCCAAATGCGTCCGTCATAACGATCGATAATCTTGCGGCAAACCGCTAGCCCTACGCCAGTGCCTTCATATTTTTCACGGGTATGCAGGCGTTGAAACACTTTGAATAGGCGCTCAATGTGCTCTGGCGCGATGCCAATACCGTTATCGCAGATACTGATTTGCCAGCATGCTGGATCAGAGAGTTCGATGACGGCAATATCAATGGTCACTGCCTGGTCGGTTGCACAATATTTTAATGCGTTGCCTATCAGATTCTGAAAAAGCCGGGTCATTTCATCCGGGCTAGCGACGACGTCTGGCCAATCACCAGTAACCGTTACCTGCGCCTGCGCTTCATCAATACTAGGTTTTAGAAAGTGCAGCGCTTCATCAAGGGATGCCTTGAGAGACATCATTTGCATAGGCTGCCCTTTACGGCCCACTCGGGAATACTCAAGTAGCGAGAGCAGCATGGCATCCATACGCTTGGCACCATCACTCATGTAATGCAGCATCGTGCGGCCATCGTCATCTAGGGTGTCCCCCAAGTGGCGCTGTAGCAGCTGCCCATAGCTGGTCACCATGCGCAGCGGCTGACGTAAATCATGCGATGCCGCGTAAGCAAAATGCTCAAGCTCTTGGTTTGATTTTTCTAAGGATTCTCGGTATTCGTCGCGTTCCTTTTGCAGTAAGTAAGCAGCCGTTATGTCACGTAAGTAACCGTGCCATATGGTACCGCCATCGCTTAAACGCTCTGGCATGGCAATGCCGTCTATCCACAGCAGCTTGCCGTTAGGATGGTTAACACGGTAGTTAGCATGCCAAATAGTCAATGTCTCTGCTGACTGTCGAATACTCTCTGCGACGGTCTCCCGGTCATCCGGGTGAATAGCATTAAATATACGCGTTATATCACTTGCCGCTTCTTCAATAGTTACGCCATAAATAGCTTCAATGCCTGGGCTGGCGTAGGGAAAGCAGGCATGGCCGCTGGGCGCAAGGTGATACTGGTAGATGGTACCAGGCAGCAGGGTTGCCAACTTTTTGAGCTGCTCTGTCACCTCAAAGGCTTCTCCCTCTGCTTCTTTGCGAGACGTGATATCGGTATGCGTGCCCGCCATCCATAACGGTGCTCCTACTTCATCTCGCTCTACAATGCGGCCACGGTCATGCACCCAAACCCAATGCCCATCTCGATGGCGCATACGCGCTTCCATGCTATAGCTGTCTACACGTCCCTCAAAGTGGTCTTGAAGGGCAGCATTAGAGCGAGCTAGATCATCTGGGTGACAAAACGTCATCCACGTATCAATGGTCGTGGGCTGAAGCTCAGCTAGGCGATAACCAACCATCTCTGCCCAGCGTTCGTTAAAACGCGTTTCGCCTGTTTGAACATTCCACTCCCAGGTGCCTGCCGCCGTCCCCCACAAAATATGATTAAGTGCCTGGCGCTGCTCTTTAATTTTGACCAAGTGCTTACGCCCCCGCCAATACAGAACGCCCAGCAGCAGTAAAGAGACAATCAAACCACTTAGTAATACGGTGAAAACCCACAGCCAATTGCCAAGCTCACGCTGCAAACGTAGCAACAACGGGGCATTGACAGGGTTATAAGGCGGCACCTGCAACGCCCTAGCCGTCTCTTCAAGGCGCAAGTAATCCATAGGGGCAACAAACCCTAAGGGTGCATCGGGCGGCATATTAAGTAATGCTCTGCTCACCGTTCGTTTATCTTCTTCAGAGACGCGGGGCAGCGCGGCAAATGACCATTCGGGATACAGGCGAGTTGAGTGCTCAAGAGGAAAGTGAGTATGCTGCTGGGCATTCAATACCTTGAGTTGATCAATACCCTCCCTGCTCTCTTGCTGCCATAATTCGAGCGTCCCGGTTCTCACAAACCCCGCGTCTATGTCTTTATCTATCAAGGCTTGAATAACGGCGTCGTGGTTACCTAGTTCGCGATAAACAGCAAAACGTTCAGGGCGAAATCCATGCTGATAGATTTCATACGCTTGGGTAAGGTAACCCCCTAAAAAACGCTTACCCGGCATGCCAATGACTAAGCCTTCAAGGTCTTCAAGCTGCTGAAGAGCATCACGATTTGCATGTGTGACGATGACACCACCCAGTGCATTAAGCCGATGTCCTGCATAAGGACGGGAGAGTGTTGCCAAAGCGCCACTTACATCGTATTGGTGGCGTATCGTTAAAAAGTGCAGCGGATTGGTGAGAACAAAATCAAGGTTTCCCGCCTCGATAGCGGCTTCTAACTGCTCCAGGCTTAAAGCGCTAAGCTCGACAGTCCGCTCCGGAAAAGCGCTATTCACAGCGTCTGCCACAGGGGCAAACTCCTGCTCTACAGCGCTTGCGTCGCGGTAGGCAAAGACACCGATAGTCAGAGAAGCCTGGGCAATACACGGCAGGAGTAGTAGAAGCGCTAACACTAAAGGGGTGAGCCAGCCTTGCTTCGTTATTTTTATAGACGCGGCCAACTGCATACCGTTTATCCTTATCGCATTAAAAGCTAGGCACTATTTACATTCACACAAACACGATTCCGACCACTGTTCTTTGCGTTATAAAGCGCGCTATCTGCTCTGGCTAGCCCCCCGTCGGGTCGATCATCATCAGGGTGCATCATGGTAGCGCCTATACTGGTCGTTACCTTGATCGTTAATGTTTCATCAAGGTCAATATTTAGGCTTTCAACAGCCGCTCTAAGCTTTTCAGCCGCTTTTTCTACGCCATCTCGTTCCGTGTGAGGAAGTAAAACAGCAAACTCCTCCCCCCCTAAACGGGCAAATACATCGTTTTCCCTTAACTGCTCAGTTACCACGTGTGAAAAGCGTTTTAACACTTCATCTCCCGCAGCATGCCCATAGGTATCATTAACACTTTTAAACCTATCTAAATCGAGCATCAGCATGCCAACACAGTAGTCAGCTTGGCGCTTAACTCGCCCGTACTCTCTGTCCGCTATATTCATGAAGCTACGGCGATTAAGCAAACCCGTTAACTCGTCATGCATCGCTAAATGGATCAGCCGCTCCTCCATCGCTTTTCGCTCACTAATATCCTGTTGTACGCCTACCATGCGAATAGGGTTTCCCTGCGCGTCTCGCTCAGTGACGTGACCGGATTCAAATAACCACACCCAATGGCCATCACGGTGAAGGATACGAAATTCGCACTGGTAATTAGGCAACTCGCCAGACAGGTAGCGTTCAACGGCTAGCTCAAAATGTTGGCGCTCTTCAGGATGTATGCGCTCTATCCAGGCTTCAGCATTAGCGGGCAGGTCTGGACTATCAGATTTAAAGCCCACGGTAGCCAGCCAGCGATCACTAAAAACAAACTCATTGCGGTCAAACAACCAGTCCCAAACCCCTAGTTTGCCCCCTTCAATGGCTGCCGCCATGCGCTCTTCAGAAAGCACTAAACGTTGCTCAAGCTTAGCGCGGCTAATGGCATAGCGTATGGTGCGTTTTAAAGAGTCCGCATCGATACTGCCTTTAACAAGATAGTCTTGAGCACCCATTTCAAGCACTTCTAGCGCAAAGTGAGCGTCGTCGTAACCTGTCAATACAACGATGGGCGTTCCAGCAGCGAGCCTTTTACAGGCTTGTACCGTTGCAATACCGCTTGAGTCTGGCAAGCTTAAATCGAGCAGAATAACATCAGGGAGTAAGGGCGCTTGCTGTAAATAATCGGCTAACTCTGAGAGGCTGCTTACCCAATCTAGCGTGGTCTCTTGATCTTCATACTTAAGCGTATACTTAATAAGACCGGCATCACCGGGATCATCTTCCACAAGCAAAATAGATAAGCGTTGCATCATTATGCCTTTGAGTTATCAATAAATTTACTTTGCGTTAAAGGCATACAACGGTCAAGCCTCTTTTTTTCTACCCCTTACGCTCAATATCCACGTCGCTGGCCTGGGTAAAATCATCCAGCGCCATCATATGGCCGAGCTTGCCCGCTTTAGTGGAGAGGTAGTGTTCGTTGTGCGGGTTCAGACCTGTGGTAATCGGCAGACGCTCGACCACATTCACTCCATCCCGAGTCAAGGCATCCACCTTGCGCGGGTTATTCGTCATCAGTTTTAACGCCGTAATACCTAAATGGTTGAGCATCGGCACGCACAGGTCGTAGCGGCGCATGTCGGCACCAAAACCGAGCTGTTCGTTGGCCTCGACCGTATCGGCCCCCTGGTCTTGAAGGTTGTAGGCGCGAATTTTATTAAGTAGCCCAATACCGCGCCCCTCTTGGCGCAGGTAGAACAGTACGCCCCGGCCCTCTTCGGCAATACGCTTGAGCGCCTCCTGCAGCTGATAACCACAGTCACAGCGCATGGAGAACAGCGCATCGCCGGTTAAGCACTCAGAGTGCACGCGCCCAAGCACTGGCTCGCCGCCGCTCACGTCGCCCAGCGTTAGCGCAATATGGTCTTTGCCCGTGGCCTCGTCTTCGAAACCATGCATAGTGAATGTCGCCCAGGGAGTGGGCAGCCGAGAAGCGGCAATGAAGCGGATGGTCACAGGTTACCTCGCTGATCAACCAAACCAGTTAACCACACCAGTGTTGGCAAAGTGGGCACATAGTTTACCAGGAAGCGGCGGCGGCCTCACGGTATCCCTAGGGTGCAACGATTAATAGGGTGCGACGATTAATGCCAGCCCAGACGCCGCCATGCGTCCTATCTTCACGTACAATTCCTATCTTCAGGTACAAAGACTCCCTTACAATGCGGGCAAATTTCTTAAGAGCAAGTGTTTATGACCACCACACCTTTGCAAAACGACCGTTTTCTCCGCGCGCTGGCTCGTCAGCCCGTAGACCGCACTCCGGTGTGGATGATGCGTCAAGCAGGCCGTTACCTGCCGGAATACCGCGCCAGCCGTGCCGATGCGGGTAGCTTTATGGATCTGTGTCGCAACCATGACTTGGCCTGTGAGGTCACGCTGCAGCCTTTAGAACGCTACCCCCTTGATGCCGCCATTCTGTTCTCAGATATATTGACGATCCCTGACGCGATGGGCTTGGGGCTCTATTTTGAAACCGGCGAAGGCCCGAAATTCAAAAAAACCGTGCGCACGCCACAAGAGGTTGCCGCACTCACCGTGCCCAACGCCGAGCGCGACCTTGATTATGTGATGCGCGCAGTGTCGACCATCCGTCGTGAGCTCAACGGCCGTATGCCGCTGATTGGTTTTTCAGGCAGCCCTTGGACGCTGGCTACTTACATGGTGGAGGGCGGTTCAAGTAAAGATTTCCGCCACCTGAAAACTATGCTTTACGATACGCCAGACACCATGCACCAGCTGCTGGACACCCTGGCCCACGCGGTAACCGACTACCTGAATGCCCAGATTCGTGCGGGCGCCCAGGCGGTGCAGATTTTTGACACCTGGGGCGGCGCGCTATCTACCCCGGCTTACCTTGAGTTCTCGCTGCGCTATATGGAGCAGATTGTTTCCGGTTTGATCCGCGACCACGACGGACGCCGCGTGCCGGTCATCCTGTTCACCAAAAATGGCGGCCAGTGGCTTGAACACATCGCCTGCGCCGGTGCCGATGCGCTGGGTATCGACTGGTCTACCGAGCTGTCTGACGCCCGCGCACGGGTGGGTCATAAAGTAGCCCTGCAAGGCAACCTCGACCCTAACGTGCTGTTCGCACGGCCTTCTGCTATTCGCGCTGAAGTGGCACGCGTGCTTGAAAGCTACGGCCACGGCCCGGGCCACGTGTTTAACCTGGGCCACGGCATCAGCCAGTTCACTAACCCAGATAATGTCACCGCCTTTATGGACGCGCTGCACGAGTTAAGCCCCCAATACCACCAAGGCATTGCAACGCAAACCAGCGTCCCACGCTCAGGAGCAAAGTCATGAGCGAACTACGTAACGACCAGTGGTTCACCGAGGTATTTGATAGCCACGGCAGCGCCTTCTCGCTGAAAATCTCTGAAAAACTGCTGGATGTACAGAGCCCTTACCAGCACCTAGAAGTGTACGCCACGGAGACCTACGGCAACCTGATGGTGCTGGATGGCTGCGTGATGCTGACCGACCGCGACAACTTCCTCTATCACGAGATGATTGCCCACCCGGCGCTATTCACCCATCAAGACCCCAAGCGGGTGGTGATCATTGGCGGCGGTGACTGTGGAACGCTTAAAGAGGTGCTCCGCCACCCCGGCGTTGAAAAAGTCACCCAAATCGACATTGATGAAGAGGTCACCAAGGCGGCGGAGCGTTTTTTCCCGGCGTTGGTGGAAGCTAACGGCGACCCCCGAGCCGAACTGCTATTTGCCGACGGCGTGAAGTGGGTAGATGACGCTGCCGATGAGAGCATCGATGTGCTGATTATCGACTCCACCGACCCGGTAGGCCCTGCCGAAGGGCTGTTTAAAACCGACTTCCTGAAGCGCTGCCACCGCATCCTAAAAAATGGTGGCGTGATGGTGCAGCAGAGCGAATCACCGCTCTACCACAGCGGCTCTATCATTCGTGAGCTGCGCAACGATATGCGTGAAGCAGGCTTTGATAGCGTGGCCACCCTGCCCTTCCCACAGCCGGTGTACCCCTCTGGCTGGTGGAGTGTGACCTTGGCGGGTAAAAACGCCAACGTGGAAAGCTTTCGCGAACAAGCTGCCGCCAGCCACGAAATGCCGCTACAGTACTACACAGGTGATGCCCACCGTGGCGCCCTGGCACTACCGCCCTTTATGCGGAAAGCCTTTGCGTAAGTGAGCGCTAAGGTATTGACAGCGAAGGCCGGGCATTGCTCGGCCTTTTTTGTGCGCTTAGTTTTATTTGCTAAATCTGTTTGTTTGCTAAACCTGTTTATTTAGCTATCCACGTTAAGGAATAAAAATGAAAAACGTTCGTTGGTTGGGGTTAGGAATCAGCATACTGCTACCCACGGTGGCCATGGCCAGCACTTTGGAAACGGTGCAGAACCGTGACAGCCTTCGCTGTGGCGTCAATGCCGCCCAGCCGGGCTTCTCTTCACTGGATGACGATGATCAGTACCGCGGCCTGGATACCGACGTGTGCCGAGCAGTTGCCGCAGCGGCGCTCGGGGATGCAACAAAAGTAGATTTCGTACCGCTAGACTCTGTAGAGCGCTTTACCGCCCTGCAGTCTGGCGAAGTCGATGTACTATCCCGCACCACCACGTGGACATCGAGCCGTGACACCACCCTGGGCATGCACTTTACCGGCGTTAGTTACTACGACGGCCAAGCCTTTATGGTCGCTAGTGACCTGGGCGTGCAAAGCGCCAAAGAGCTGGATGGCGCGGCAGTCTGCACTCAGTCCGGCACCACCAGTGAGCTTAACCTATCCGACTACTTCCGCCTCAATGGAATGACCTACGACGCCGTGGTGTTTGATGCCCCTGAGCAGTCGATCATCGGCTTTGAAGCGGGCCGCTGCGACGTTTTAAGCTCCGATGCCTCCCAGCTCTATGCTCAGCGCATGCAGCTTGCCGACCCCAGCATGGCTGTTGTACTCCCCGAAATCATCTCGAAAGAGCCGCTTGGCCCCGCCGTGCGCCAAGGCGATGACCAGTGGTTCAACATCGTCAAATGGACGCTGTTTGCCATGCTTAACGCCGAAGAATTGGGCGTTAGCCAGGAAAACGTGGACGAGCATCTCACCTCAGAAGACCCCGATGTGATGCGCCTGCTAGGTCAGGACGGTAATTTTGGCGAAGCCATGGGTATTGAGACCGACTGGGCTTACCAAATCGTCAAACAGGTAGGCAACTATGCGGATATTTATGATCGTAACGTGGGTACAGGGTCAGATTTCAATATTGCACGCGGCTTAAACAGTCTTTGGAATGACGGCGGCATTCAGTACGCTCCACCCATTCGCTAAGACGTCCGATTATTAAGCTCTCAGCAGAGAGTATCACCTCTGCATTAGCGGCTACGCACCAAAAAAGTGCGCACGGTAGCCGCTAATGCACTTTCATGCACCACAACTTTGGTAGGAAATTGCTCCGTTTTGCGTTGAAAAGCGCTGAATTTAACGTCGTATCATTCTTGGCACCTTCCTTGCTAGCTTTTAGTGTCATGCACCTGCATGCATAACGACATTACATCTAGGAAGGGGAACTACCATGTTTAACAAGAAACACTTGGTACTGCTGGCATCTGCGGGCGCCATCACCGTTGCGGGCGTAGCAACTGCGCAGGCCAGCACGCTCGAAGATACCAAATCACGCGGGGCCGTTCAGTGTGGTGTTAGCGATGGCTTACCAGGTTTTTCCGCGCCAGACGATAGCGGCGAGTGGCAAGGTATCGACGTTGACGTATGCCGCGCCGTAGCAGCAGCGGTGCTGGGTGATGCCGATGCGGTTAACTACATCTCCTTAAATGCGGTTGAGCGCTTCACCGCGCTGCAGTCGGGCGAAGTGGACGTACTGTCACGCAACACCACCTGGACCACTACCCGCGATACGACCCTAGGTCTTAACTTTACCGGTGTTAACTTTTACGACGGCCAGGGCTTTATGGTTTCCCGCGACCTGGGCGTTTCAGAAGCCTCTGAGTTAGATGGCGCCGCTATCTGCATCCAGTCGGGCACCACTACAGAACTCAACCTAGCTGACTACTTCCGTGCTAACGACATGGAATTCGACCCGATTGTATTTGATACGTCTGAGCAAACGGTAGGTGGCTTCCAAGCTGGCCGCTGTGACGTACTCACCTCTGATACCTCTCAGCTTGCTGCTCTGCGCATCCAACTAGATGACCCAGATGGCGCCGTCATTCTCTCCGATGTTATCTCAAAAGAGCCCCTTGGCCCGGTGGTTCGCCAGGGCGACGACCAGTGGTTCAATATCGTCAAATGGTCACTCTTTGCCATGCTTAACGGTGAAGAGTATGGCGTTACCAGCGAAAACGCTGAAGAAATGCGCGACTCTGATAACCCCGACATTGCACGCCTGCTCGGCCAAGACGGCAACTACGGTGAAGGCATGGGCTTAGACGCTGACTGGGCTTACAACATCCTAAGCCAAGTGGGTAACTACGGCGAAAGCTTTGAGCGTAACGTAGGAATGGACTCTCCGCTGGAAATCGAACGCGGCGTTAACGCGCTGTGGAACCAAGGCGGCTTCCAGTACGCACCGCCGATTCGCTAAGCGTCTCGATTGACCCCGGCCCGCCCTCCTGTTTAGTGACGGCGGGCCATTTGATTGACCTGCCGTATCGCGGAGACGCTATCCATGTCCGTTCGACCCAACTCTCGCCCGGTCGGCCAAAAGCCTCCCTTCTGGCGAGACCGCGCTAAGCGCGCTCTTATTTTTCAGTTACTCCTTGTGGCCGCTGTCGCCGCTTTTTTGCTCTATATCGTCGGGAATACCCAGGACAACTTATCCGCACGTGGCATTACTACCGGGTTTGGTTTCCTAGGTAACACCGCAGGCTTTGGGATAGTTCAGAGTCTGATCGACTACTCATCCCAAAGCACCTACGGCCGCACGTTTGTCGTGGGCCTGCTCAACACCCTATTGGTAGGGGGTTTAGGGGTCTTAGCGGCGACCATCATTGGGTTTATTGTCGGGATTGCCCGCCTGTCGCCTAACTGGTTACTTGCCCGCTTAGCCAATGCGTATATCGAAACCTTTCGTAATATCCCACTGCTACTGCAAATTTTCTTCTGGTACTACGCAGTGCTTCGCACGCTGCCCAGCGCCAGGGACAGTCTCGCCTTTGGTGAAGTTATCTTCCTCAACGTGCGCGGCCTCTACCTGCCTGAACCGCTCTTTGAGTCAGGCTTTGGCCTCATCCCCGCAACCTTTATGGCCGCGGTCATTGCCAGCATTGCGCTGGTTGTTTGGAACAAACGCCGCCATGAGGCAACCGGCAAACGCATCCCAGCTTACTGGATTTCGTTTGCGTTAATTTTCGGCTTACCCATGCTGGTATTGGTGGCCACGGGTGTGCCGGTTACTTGGGATGTGCCAGAGCTGCGTGGCTTTAACTTCCGCGGTGGCATTACGATCATTCCTGAGTTCCTCGCTTTATGGCTTGCGCTGTCGATTTATACCGCCTCGTTTATCGCCGAAATTGTGCGCTCAGGCATTCAGGCCATTTCACACGGCCAAACCGAAGCCGCCCAGGCGCTTAGCCTGCCGCGCAATCTAGTACTGCGCTTAGTGGTCATTCCCCAGGCGCTGCGTGTGATTATTCCGCCGCTTACTAGCCAATATCTAAACCTGATCAAGAACTCATCGCTGGCCACGGCTATTGGTTACCCAGACCTTGTCTCGGTGTTTGCAGGCACCACGCTGAACCAGACTGGCCAAGCCATTGAGGTCATTGCCATGACCATGGCGGTCTATCTGACCATCAGCCTACTGGTGTCCATGTTTATGAACTGGTTCAACGCCCGCGTGGCGCTGGTTGAACGCTAGGCCAATGGCGAGGAAATACACATGATTCATAACCAATCGATGATTGATCCGAGGCCCGCCCCCAGTAGTTCAGTGGGGCCAGTCGCGTGGCTGCGCACCAACCTGTTTAACGGCCCAATCAATACCATCTTTACGCTTATCGGGCTTTACGTGCTGTATCTTTTGGTCGTGCCCACCGTGCAGTGGGCGTTTATTAACGCCGACTGGGTCGGCACGAGCCGCGACGACTGCTCACGTGAAGGCGCTTGCTGGGTATTTGTCAATGCCCGCTTTAGCCAGTTTATTTATGGCCTTTATCCGCGCACAGAAATATGGCGCGCTAACGTGGCGTTTGCGGGTTTCTTTGCGCTGATTGCATGGCTGGCTATTCCCAAGCTGCCCTTTAAACGCTGGGTGGCGGTGTTTGCCTTAGTGGGCTTTCCGGTAGTGGCCTACGTGCTGCTCCACGGCGGCTACTTCGACCTGCCCCGCGTACCCACTCACCGCTGGGGCGGTTTAATGCTGACCCTGCTGTTGGCCACCGTCGGTATGGTGGGCGCGCTACCCATTGGTATTGTGCTGGCATTGGGGCGGCGCTCTAATATGCCCATCGTCAAAAGCTTCTGCGTAGTATTCATTGAGTTTTGGCGCGGTGTGCCGCTGATTACCGTCCTGTTCATGGCCTCGGTAATGCTGCCGCTGTTCTTACCCTCAGGAATCAGCGTTGACCGCTTAGTACGTGCGCTTATCGGCCTTACGCTGTTCCAAAGTGCCTATATGGCTGAGGTTATCCGGGGTGGTTTACAGGCTATTCCCAAAGGCCAAGAAGAGGCTGCGGCCGCGCTAGGGATGACCTACTGGAAACGCATGGGGCTGATTGTGTTACCCCAAGCGCTAAAGATGATGATTCCAGGCATCGTGAATACCTTTATCTCGCTGTTTAAAGACACCACGCTGGTCATGATTATCGGCTTGTTTGACCTATTAGGGATCGTGCAAGCGGCACTGTCCGACTCTCGCTGGCTGGGCTTCTCGCTAGAGGGCTATGTATTTGCCGCGTTTATGTTCTGGATCTTCTGTTTCAGCATGTCGCGCTATAGCCAGTACTTAGAACGCAAGCTACACACCGGCCATAAGCGCTAACGCCGCTTTTATTAACGATTTTTAGCAGGATACTGACATGACACAAGCAGCCACCAACGTCTCTGGCACACGTACTTCTGATCTGATGGTTGAAATGCGCGGCGTTAACAAATGGTACGGCGACTTTCACGTGCTACGCGATATCGACCTAGAGGTTAAACGCGGTGAGCGTATCGTTATATGTGGACCTTCTGGCTCGGGTAAATCCACGTTGATTCGCTGCATCAATCATTTAGAAGAGCACCAGCAGGGTGAAATCGTGGTGGGCGGCGTGCCGCTGACCCAGGACGTTAAGCGTATCGAGCAGATTCGTCGCAGCGTGGGCATGGTCTTCCAGCACTTTAACCTCTTCCCCCATTTATCGGTGCTGGAAAACTGTTGTATCGCGCCCATGTGGGTGCAGAAAAAGCCGCGCCGCGAAGCAGAAGAGCAGGCCATGCGTTACCTAGAGCGGGTGCGCATTGCCGAGCAGGCCAAAAAGTATCCCGGACAGCTTTCAGGCGGCCAGCAGCAGCGGGTGGCGATTGCCCGCTCGCTGTGTATGCACCCCGATGTGATGCTTTTCGACGAGCCCACCTCCGCCCTTGACCCTGAAATGATTAAAGAAGTGCTAGACGTCATGGTCGAGCTGGCCAATGAGGGCATGACCATGCTTTGCGTGACCCACGAAATGGGCTTCGCCAAAACCGTCGCCGACCGGGTGATTTTTATGGATCAGGGGCAAATCATTGAGGAGAACGCGCCTGAGCCGTTCTTTAATAACCCACAGTCTGAGCGCACGAAGCTGTTCTTAAGCCAGATTCTGGGGCACTAAGTACGGGAATGGGTAAGACAATGGGCCTCATCGCAGGCCCATTTTTGTATTTCATTTATAACTAGCATCGCCGACACATCGACATAAGAGAGACAGTTTACGATGGAAAAGCTATTTATCGACCGCGCCCCACAGCCGATTGCGCCCTTCTCCCACGCATGCCGGGTGGGAGATTTGGTATTTATTACCGGCCAAATGCCCACTGTTCCGGAAACCAACGAAATGCTGCTGGGTACGTTTACCGAACAAACCCACCGCGTGATGCAAAACCTAGCGATTGTGCTGGAAGAGGTGGGCAGCAGCTTTGAGTACGTGGTTCAGTCACGGGTATTTATTACCAACATGGGCCACTTTGACGAGGTAAATGGTGTATATGCCAGCTACTTCCAGAAGCCGCTGCCTACCCGCACCTGTATTGGCGTTACCGGCCTTGCCGGTGGTGCGGACGTAGAAGTGGACATGATTGCCTGGATTCCGCCCAAAGAAAGCAACGCTTAACCGCCCAGCCGGGTAATACTCGCGGGCAGTAGTGCGGCCTGCTCACGGTGTTGCGTCAGCGGTTTATTGGCCAGCGCAGTGAGCAGTATCTGTAACGGATCCCCATGACTAACCACCAGCACCGTCTCGCCGCTGCACTGCTGCTCTAGCCCCTCGATCACTGCACACAATCTCGCAGCTACGCGGCTTACGGCTTCCACTTGGTACTGCTGATGGTCGGCATCCTGAGCATCTAGCGCCCATACATCGGGGTAATATCGATCCGCCTGACCATCAAGCTCACCAAAATAGCGCTCACGCAGGCGCTGCTCTTTCTTCAGCGTTAAACCAAAAGCACTGGCAACCCTTTCAGCGGTTTGTGTTGTACGTAAAAAGTCCGAATGCACTACCCGCGTCGGGGTTGGCCACTGCCAGTCTTCTACCGTCTCAAGCAGTTGCTGTTCTCCCAAAGCAGAAAGCCCAAACGCGTTAAGCCCCCTTTCAGGCGAGCTAATAATTAAGCCCTGCTCATTGGCTTGGCTATGCCCATGACGCATCAAGAGATAGCTGTTTCGCCAATGATAGGAAGAGGTTCTGAAAGTGTTTGACATAGCTTTGCAATAAATCCTAGATTGGAAGAGATCGTTTTCGAAAAATAAACATCTAGCATTACCAATGTCCACTTACGAAACGCACGCCAAGCAAAAGAAAGCGCTAAACGCGATAGTGGATAGCAAAACACAAAAATAACGCATATAAGAGGCTAACTATGGAAACATCACGTTTCTGCAAACGACCGCTTGCTATGTTCGCGGCGGCATCGCTGCTCCCCTTAGCACTGCTCTCTACCCACGCCTTCGCAGAATGCGAACGCGGCGATCTTGACACTATTTTCTGCGACGAAGATGGCGATATGGTCGCTGACCGGCCAAGCGATGAGTCAAAGTGGGTCAACCCAGACACTCTTATTTTTGCTTATACGCCCGTAGAAGATCCTGCCATTTATTCAGACATCTGGCAGCCTTTTATTGACCACTTATCTGAGGTTACCGAGCGTAACGTGCGTTTCTTCGCGGTACAGTCCAACGCCGCACAGGTTGAAGCCATGCGCAGCGGGCGATTGCATATCGCCGGTTTCTCAACCGGGCCAACCCCATTTGCCGTTAATTTAGCGGGTGCGGTGCCTTTTGCGCTGATGGGCTCCGACGACGGCCAGTTCGGCTACACCCTGCAGATGTTCACCCACGTGGACTCTGACATTGAGAGCCTTGAAGACCTTAAAGGTAAACGGGTAGCCCACACCTCACCTACCTCTAACTCTGGCAACTTGGCTCCGCGTGCCTTGCTGCCCGAACTAGGGATCACGCCAGAGGAAGATTATGACGTGGTCTACTCCGGCAGCCACGACCAGTCCATGCTGGGTGTTGTAGCGCGTGACTACGACGCAGCGCCGGTCGCTTCTGAGGTTGTCGAGCGCATGGCCGCACGGGGGCTTTACGATGAAGAGGATGTTCGGCTGATTTATGAGTCAGACCGCTTCCCTACCACCTCCTATAACTACGCCCATAACTTGCACCCAGACCTCGTGGAGAAAATCGAAGAAGCCTTTTTTACCTTTGATTTTGTCGGCACCGAACTTGGCGAAGAGTTTGAGGGCGTCGAGAAGTTTATTCCGATTAATTACAAAGATAACTGGCAAGTGATTCGCACCATCCAAGCCGCTAATGACGTGCGTTATACGCGGGAAAATTTGGAGTAACGCGTACCGCGCCGCTACTCGCGGCGCGGTTCTTCGTTTATCGATGGAAGCGAACCTATGCTGGAAATTACAAATCTGGTCAAGCGTTATGGCCACAACGAGGCGGTGCTAAAAGGCCTCGATCTTAAGGTAGAAGACAACAGCGTTGTGTCTATCGTAGGCGCTTCCGGTGCCGGTAAAAGCACCATGCTGCGCTGTATCAACCGCTTAGTAGAGCCCACGTCAGGCTCGATCAAACTCAACGGTGCTGAGCTGGTTAACGTGAAAGGGGCTGAGTTACGCCGTGCCCGGCGCAAAATTGGCATGGTGTTCCAGGGCTTTAACTTACTGGATCGGCTCACGGTTATGGAGAACGTACTCGCCGGGCGGCTTGGCTACGTTAACCTCTATCAAGCCATCTCACGTCGCTACCCCCAAGCCGATATAGAGCGCGCATTTAGCCTCATGGAGCGAGTGGGCATTGCCCATTACGCCAATAAGCGTGCCGATGAGCTTTCCGGCGGTGAGCGCCAGCGCGTTGGCGTAGTGCGAGCGTTAATGCAAGAACCTGACTTACTGCTGGCCGACGAGCCAACGGCATCGCTAGACCCACGTACGTCGGAACAAATCATGATTCTGCTGCAGAGCCTTGCCAGTGAGCTTTCGCTGCCAGTATTGATCAACATTCACAACGTTGCCCAGGCAAAAACCTACACAGAGCGCATTGTCGGCCTGCGCCACGGCAAGATGATTTTTGACGGGCGGCCCGCGGACTTTAACAAAGACGCGCTAGATGCCATTTATGGTGGCATTGAGGCACCGGATGAAACGGTTTCCGAGCAGCCGCACCGCTCAGCGGAGGTAGAACGCCATGACTCCGCCTGACCCCCAACCCCATGTGCCTCGCACCTGGAAAAAGCCGCCGTTTATTGCCAACCCCTTTATTCGCTACGGCATTTTTATTGTCGCCGCGATTTATCTGGTGTGGGCTTTCGGTTCTTTGCCGTTTAACTGGGCACGCATTTCGGAAGGCCTACCTAGGGCTGCCCGCATCTTTAGCGGCGGCTTCCCACCAAGCTTTGAGCGCTTTGGCCTGCTGCTCACCGGGTTTAAAGAGAGCTTTCAAATCGCCATTCTGGCAACGCTCTTGGGTGTGCTGCTCTCGATTCCTTTTGCGGTGATGGCCGCACGTAACATTGCCCCCCTACCGATCTACTTAATTGGCCGTTCGGTGATCATTATCTCGCGCAGCTTTCACCCAGTGATTGTGGCCATTTTATTTGTCGCAGCGGTGGGCTTTGGGCCGCTGGCAGGTATTTTAACGCTCACCCTCTACTCCATTGGCTTTGTAGGCAAACTGCTGGCCGAAGAGATTGAGGAGATTGACTGGGGGCAAGTAGAAGCCATGCGCGCAGCAGGTGCAGGCTATATAGCCACACTGTATTACGCTGTCTTCCCACAAATATTACCCCGTCAAGTTGGTTTATCAATGTATCAACTTGACAGCAATTTGCGCGCCTCTGCGGTGGTTGGCATCGTCGGGGCGGGGGGTATCGGTGGCACGTTAATGAATGCCTTTGGCCGTTACGATTACGACTTCGCCTTTGCGATTCTGCTGATCATTATTGCGGTTATTTTGCTCAGTGAAGGCATCAGCGGCTGGGTAAGGAAAAAAATATGGTAGATCACGCACAGCAACTCGCCGACCGCGTTTGGCAACGCTACGACCGTAAAGAGAGGCTCATCCGCTATGCGGTGCTACTAGGCACGTTGATGCTGGTGTTCTGGGCAGTTCGCGATATTGATATTTTCTGGCCCTGGGTGTGGGACGCCCCCAATCAAATGTCGAATTTGGGTGCGCGCATGTGGCCCCCGAGCGCTGCCGGGCTAAGCAATATTTTGAACGCGCTGCTGGAAACGGTGCATATCGCGACGCTAGCAACCTTTCTCACTATTTTTCTAGCCCTGCCGGTGGCCTATATCGCTGCCCAAAACACCACGCCCAATCGTGCGTGCCTGTGGCTCGGGCGCTTTATTCTGGTCTCAAGCCGCTCGGTTAATACAATTATATGGGCGCTGTTATTCGTGGCCATTTTTGGCCCCGGCGTGTTAGCAGGGATCCTGGCGATTGTGTTTCGCTCGATAGGCTTTATCGGCAAATTAATGGGCGAAGCCATTGAGGAAATCGATCGCCGACCGGTGGAGGCTATGGAAGCCACCGGTGCTTCCAAAGCCAAAGTGGTTGCCTACGCTATTGTGCCTCAGGTGATGCCGGCCTTTTTCGCCATTGTGATTTTGCGTTGGGACATCAACATTCGTGAGTCCACCGTGCTAGGGCTCGTGGGCGCTGGCGGTATTGGCGTGATTCTTCAGGGCGCTATCGATACCTTTGCCTGGCCCACTGTTGCCACCATTTTGATCGCGATCATCGTGCTTGTACTGATTGGCGAGGCAATTACCAGCTTACTGCGCAGCAAGGTACTTTAACTCTCCAAAACATGTTTTAGCCCTCGCAAGTGTTTGACCAAACGGCAAACGCTTGCCATGGTTAAGAGGCAACTAATGACAAGGAGGACGTATGACGATGACCACCTATATTGTGGTAGCCGATGCCGCCCGTGCGCGTATTTTCACCCGTGATGCACTAAACCTCGTTGAACAGGAGAGTTTGGTACATGCGGAAGGACGGCTGCATGAAGGAGATTTAATCACCGATCGTCGTGGCGCCGATGTCCATGAGTCAATGTCCACTACGTCACGCTCCTCCGGTGAAGAGGGAGCCGCTTCAAAACATGAGAACGAGCTGTTTGCTAAAGAAGTGGTTCAGCGCCTTTATACCGCTCGGGTGGAAAACAGCATGGAAAAGCTGATTATGGTTGCGCCGCCTAAGTTTCTAGGCCTACTGCGTGAAAAACTTGATAACCCCACTCAAAAGCTGGTTATTCACACGCTCTCTAAAGATCTAAGCAAAGCCTCTGTGCAGGATATTCAAAACGCGGTAAGCGATTTGCGTTAATCGTCACTCAAGTCGTGGTCGTTCTCGCCGATAGAGCTTTGGTATCCAGCCATCCTCGAGAGAGCGACCATGTTTTCCTCCCTTCGCATACGAATCTTACTTGCTGCCTTAACGGCAATTACCCTCGCTCTGATTATTAACGGCATTGCCAGCTATACCACTGTTAAGCATCACAATAGTCAACAAATTAGCCGTAACTTAAGCGCCGTCGTAGACGGCAACACACAAGCCATTAATGAGTGGTTTAACGCCCGTTATACGATGCTCGCCAGCATGGAAGATACGGTCGCTAGCGACTCCCCACTGGCTGCATTACGTCAGCTAGCTGATTCCGGCAGTTTTATGTCCACCTACATTGCCTACCCTTCTACATCAGCGGCCGTATTTTCTGACGAATGGCAACCCCCCAGTGATTACGACCCACGGCAGCGCCCTTGGTATCTAGAGGCTGCTGAAGCGCAAGATACTATTATTACAGCACCTTATGTGGATGCTCAATCAGGTGGATTGATTGTTACCTTTGCACGCCCTTTCTACCAAAACAATCAGCTTGCCGCCGTTATCGGTGCTGACATTAGCATTGGTGACGTCATCGATATCGTCTCAGGCATTGCGCCTACGCCTTCCAGCTTTGGCTTTTTAACAACAGAAGACGGCACCCTCGTCGCCCATCCTGATGCTGAATTAACGCTTGAAGCTTCTACGCAGTTGAGTGGAGACCTTACCAATGAACGCCTTAGCCAAATCATCCAAGGCAATGAGCCCCAAGCACTTAAGCTGCAAAACAGCGATAAGCTGCTTATGGGGAGCTATGTCGGCGGCAGTAGCGGTTGGCAGCTCATCGTTGCACTCGATGAACAAGAAGCGACCGCAGGGCTGCGCGCCATTGCCACCACATCGATAGTAACGCTGCTAATTGTCGCCGCCATTACCGCAGTTGTCTTTAGTATGCTGCTCTCACTGCTGCTGCGCCGCTTACTCGGGGTGCGTAATGCAATGGATAACATTGCCTCTGGAGAGGGCGATTTAACCCAGCGCCTACCAGAAGAGGGCAACGACGAGGTTTCCCAAATCGCCAGCGCCTTCAACCGTTTTGTCGGCAAAATGGAAGCGGTATTGATCGATGTACGCACCAGCAGCGAGTCGGTTCACCATGCGGCGAACGAAATCGCCCTGGGCGGCCAGGATCTATCCCGACGCACCGAGAACGCAGCGTCTAATCTGCAGGAAACCTCTGCCTCAGTGGAGCAGATAACGAGCACGGTCGAGCACACCGCCGCGTCCGCTCAAGAAGCCAACAAGCTCTCCCATACGGCCTCGAAAGTGGCTAAAGAAGGGGGACAAGTGGTAGCTAACGTGGTCACTACCATGGAAGACATCTCCCAGTCTTCCAATAAAATTGGCGAGATCGTCACGCTCATGAACAGCATTGCCTTTCAAACCAACTTATTGGCCCTCAATGCCTCCGTAGAAGCCGCCCGGGCGGGGGAGCATGGCCGAGGCTTTGCGGTCGTGGCCGATGAAGTACGCAAATTAGCAGGGCGCAGTAGTGACGCGGCCAACGATATTCAGAAATTGATCGAAGATTCACAAAGCAAAGTGAATAACGGCACCACATTAGTGCAAAACGCAGGGGCGACCATGCAGGATATCGTGGCCCATATTACCCGTGTTGCCGATGTGCTGGAGGAAATCAACTCCGCGACTAGCGAGCAGAGCGATGGCATTAAGCAAGTCAATATCGCCGTGGCGGAACTTGACCGTATGACCCAAGAGAATGCCGCCATGGTGGAAGAGTCCACTACCGCTGCGGAACAGCTAAAAGAGCAGGCCGATCACCTTAAGGGCACCGTCAGCAGCTTTAAGCTGTCGTCAGCAACGCCCCAGGCACTTGAAAGCCCTCGCCCATATATGGCCTTAAAGGGATAGCCACGCTTATGCATTTTCGCTCTTTACGCTCGTTTGTGGTTGCCTTAGCCGCGCCTTGCTTACTTGCCATCGTTGCAGCGCTGGTGGCGTATAACTTAATTGCCGCCGCCCGCACCCAACAAACGGTGGATGACTATACACGCCCCTTAATTAAGGGCGCGCTTGATGCGCGGCTGGATGCCATTGCCGATGCAGAGGGCGAGCGCATCCGCCGAGAGTTAGACACGGCGATGACCCTCGCGTCTCAACTGGCATCTACCAATGCCTTGATGGGCGTAGAAGATGAAGAAGGGTTCCGAGCGTTACACCTGAGCCGCCGCCAGTTATCGAACCTGGTTCGCCAAACCGTCGCCGATCACCCTGCTCTTTTGGATGCCTTTATTGGCTGGGAGCCCAACGCCTTTGGGGATGACGCACGCTACGCGGGTGATGAGCGCTACGGACATGACGGCAGCGGCCGTTTTATGCCTTGGTGGTACCGTACCGGCGACGGCTCCCTGGCGGTACTACCCCTGGGCGATACCATGGAGAGCCAAACACGTCTAGCCAGTGGCGTTCGCGAAGGCGAGTACTACCTGTGCCCGCGCGAAACGCTGGCCCCCTGCATTATTGACCCCGCCGCCTACGACTATGACGGCGTCACAGAGCTGGTCACCTCCTTCAACGCACCGATCGTGGTGGATGGGGAGTTTCGTGGCGTCGCAGGGGTGGATCTATCGCTTAACTTTATTCAAACGCTATTAAACGAAGCCAATCAATCCCTCTATAACGGAGCAGGCCGCATGGCGCTAGTAGCCGGCCGTGGCGGCTTAGTAGCGGACACCGCAGGCGAAAGTGGCCTTGGCTTACCAGCAAGCGAGTCGCTTAGTAATACGCTGATGTCTGGGATTGCCCAAGCGGCCTTTCAGGGCAGTCTCCACAGCAGCCTAGATGACGGCATGCTACAGCGCTACCAGCCTATTCCTCTGGGTACCGAGCAGCCCTGGGTACTGGTGTTGCAGCTACCCGAGTCACTGGTACTGGCAGAGCTAAATACGCTGCAAGGTTTGCTCGGCGACCAGCGCCAGCAAAACACGATCGGCATGACGCTTGTTGGCCTGTTACTTGCCTCTATTGGCGTCATAGCCCTTTGGTGGATTGGTGGGCGAATCGCACGTCCATTAAAGCGGCTTGCTAACCGTATGCAGGAAATTGCCTCGGGCAGTGGCGATCTTACCCAGCGTTTGCTGGTGCATGGCCGCGACGAGAGCGCAGCGTTAGCCGAGCAATTCAATGCGTTTGCCGCCAAAATCCAAGCGATTTTACTGGATGTACGGCGCAGCAGCGAAGCGGTCAATCATGCCGCCAATGAGATTACCCAAGGGGGCCACGATCTTTCACGGCGAACCGAACAGGCCGCTGCCAGCCTGCAACAAACATCTTCTGCTATGGAAGAGATTAGCAGCACCGTTAGCCATACGACCCACGCCTCTAAGGAAGCCAGTGGGCTTTCCGAAACCGCCTCGGAGCTAGCATCCCGCACGGATAGCGCATTTGAGCAGGTGGTCACCACCATGACGGATATTCGTACCAATTCTGATGAGATACAGAGCATTGTCAGCGTCATTGATGGCATTGCCTTCCAAACCAACCTGCTGGCGCTAAACGCATCCGTCGAAGCCGCTCGGGCGGGGGAACATGGGCGAGGGTTTGCTGTTGTAGCAGATGAAGTACGCAAATTAGCGTCGCGTAGTAGCGACGCCGCCAAAGATATTCGCCAGCGTATTGATGCCTCAGCCAACAAAGTAGAGAGCGGCACCCAAATGGTGCGCGATGCCGAAGCCGCTATGCGTGAGCTGGCCCAGAGCGTAACGCGCGTCACTCAGATGCTAGGAGACATCAGCACAGCAGCGCAAGAACAGAACGATGGCATCAGCCAGGTCAGTATTGCTGTGACCGACTTAGACCAGATGACCCAGCAAAACGCTGCCCTGGTGCAAGAATCCACCACCGCTGCCGAACAGCTGAAAGACCAAGCCGATCGGTTGGCCGCATTGGTGGGTGGCTTCACACTTGAAACGACTGGCAGCGAGGCGCTAAAAGAGTATTCACTGCCGGCTCCAGAAACGTGCCGCTGATGGGCTAAGGAATCGGCGGTAGCGGAATATCATCGCTACGCTTAGCGCCCGCGGTCATTTCGCGGCAGAGCCGCAGGAACTCACGCACTCCGGTGGTGAGGTACTTGTGGCGGTGCCAAATAAAGGTGAACTGGCGTCTTAAGTCTAACTCCGGCGTGGGCAGCGGCACTAAGCTGCCCCGTCGGAAGGCATCGCGTAGCGCCAACCTGGAAACGCAGCCGATACCCAGGCCCGATTCCACTGCCCGTTTAATGCCTTCGGTATGCTCAAGCTCCAGCAGGGTATTAAACCGACTGCGCCGATGGCGGGCGGCGTGCTCAAGGGTCATGCGCGTACCTGAGCCCTCTTCGCGCATTATCCAATCCTCACGGAGCAACTGCTCCAGTTCAAGATGCTCACGCCCCGCCAGTGGATGGCGCGGCGAGCAGAACACGCAAAGCTCATCTTCGACCCAAGGCTGGCTGATAATCATCTCGTCATCGCACTGCCCTTCAATCAGCCCCAAATCCAGCGAGTGCTGGCGCACGCCTTCGATGATATGCCGCGTATTGCGCACCGCTAGACGCACGCGGCTGCCGGGGTGCTGCTGCATAAAGTCACTAATCAGCAGCGTGGCTAAGTAGTTGCCAATGGTAAGGGTTGCCCCGACATCTAGCGCGCCTACCCCCTGCTGGCCGCGCAGTAGCTCCTCCACTTCTTCGGCACGGTCCAGCAAGGCCACGGCTTTGGGCAACAGCTGAAAACCGAGCGCATTAAGCTTTAACCGCTTACCTATACGATCCAGCAGTTGGCAGTCGAATTGGCGCTCTAGCTCCGCCAACGCCGTACTGGTCGCGGACTGAGACATGGCAAGCGCACGCGCTGCATGGGAAACGCTTTCGTGCTGGGCAACCGCCACAAAGACCTCTAGCTGGCGCAGGGTGTAATGCATAGCAGTGACCTATCCGTTCGGGGCTCTATATCTATTATTTAGATAAGTGTT
Organism: Halomonas sp. GFAJ-1; assembly: GCA_002966495.1. Lineage (NCBI taxonomy): Bacteria > Pseudomonadati > Pseudomonadota > Gammaproteobacteria > Oceanospirillales > Halomonadaceae > Halomonas > Halomonas sp. GFAJ-1. The sequence goes on along the minus strand of CP016490.1, from coordinate 1,007,518 downwards.
ATCAGTATAATTCACTTAACAGATATACCACCCGTTATTTAGAATTAGCAGCATCATATACAGCTATTTTTTATTCTTTTTTAGAATATGGCGGCGAGGCGTAGCCCACTCTGCCCCTAGAGGAGTCAGCATGAGCAAGTTTGCCTTAGAAGAAGTCCTCAGCGTTCATCACTGGAACGACACTCTGTTTAGCTTCCGCACCACCCGCGAGCGCAGCCTGCGCTTCAAAAATGGTCAGTTTGTGATGATCGGCCTGGAAGTAAACGGCAAACCGCTGATGCGTGCCTACTCCATCGCCAGCCCTAACTACGAAGACCACCTGGAGTTTTTCAGTATTAAAGTGCCCGACGGCCCTCTCACCTCGCGCCTGCAGCACTTAAAAGTGGGCGATCAAATTATGGTCAGCCGCAAGCCCACCGGCACCCTGGTATGCGACGACCTGCTGCCGGGTCGCAACCTTTACATGCTCTCCACCGGCACCGGTCTTGCGCCCTTTATGAGCCTGATCCAAGACCCTGAAGTGTATGAGCGCTTTGAGAAAGTAGTGTTGATACACGGCGTACGTGAAGTCTCGGAGCTGGCCTACGCTGACTTCATCACCAAGGAGCTGCCCGCTCACGAATACCTGGGCGAAGAGGTCGCCGAGAAGCTGGTTTACTACCCCACGGTCACCCGCGAAGAGTTCCACACCATGGGCCGCCTGACCGACCATATCCGCAGTGGAAAACTGTTTGAAGATACTGGTCTTCCGCCGATTGATCCGCGCCAAGACCGGGCGATGATTTGTGGCAGCCCCGCCATGCTGGACGACACCAGCGCGCTGCTGGACGAGCTGGGCCTGAATATCTCTCCGCGAATGGGCGAGCCAGGCGATTACGTGATTGAGCGTGCCTTTGTTGAGAAGTGAGTCGTGAGTCGTGAGTCGTGAGTAGAAAAATTCTAGTCACTTTAATGACCACATCACTAATACAAAGCCCCTGCTGGAGTTGATCCACAGGGGCTTTGTGCTGCTTACTATTTACAGTGCAAAAACTGACAGCTTTTTACTTCACCACTCACTATTCACCGTTAACCTAAACAGCGTCTTTCCCGGTTTCACCAGTACGAATACGGATCACCTGCTCAAGCGGCATGACAAAGATTTTGCCGTCGCCAATTTTGCCTGTATTGGCCACCTGCGTGATGGCATCGATGACCTGCTCCGCCATATCGTCATCGACCGCCACCTCCAGCTTTACTTTGGGCAGAAAATCCACCACATACTCTGCACCACGGTATAGCTCTGTGTGGCCTTTTTGACGACCAAAGCCCTTCACTTCAGTGACTGTAATGCCCTGCACGCCGATATCAGAGAGTGATTCGCGTACGTCATCAAGCTTAAACGGCTTGATAATGGCTGAGATTAATTTCATTGCGACATCCTCTAGCTTGGTGGCCTATTGTCGAAGGTTGGCGGGCCACTGTGGTTAAAGCCCATCACCCGTTACCGTTAAGCATACACCGCTACCGGCGGAGAATAAAAAATCAACGCAAATGTAGCCTAAGCGTATCCTAAAACAAAAAGGCCTCCCGGTTAGGGAGGCCAAGGGAGCGCGCCGGCTCACTTCATTAGCGCACGTTTATTTCTTAACGCTAAACTCAGGGTAGGCTTCAAGTCCGCACTCAGCGATATCCACCCCTTCATACTCTTCTTCTTCGCTAACGCGGATACCCATGATGGCTTTCAGCACCAGCCATACCACTAGGCTCGCCAAGAAGACCCAGGCGAAGATGCCCAGCATACCGATGATCTGCGCCCCGAAGGTGGCATCAGCGTTAGACAGAGGCACTGCCAGACAGCCCCAGATGCCTACCACACCGTGCACCGAGATCGCACCGACCGGATCATCAAGCTTCAGCTTGTCGAGCATCACGATGGAAACCACAACGATCAGGCCACCCACCATACCGATCAGCATTGCACCGAAGGCAGTAGGCGCCAAAGGTTCAGCCGTAATCGCCACCAAGCCCGCCAGTGCACCGTTAAGCGCCATCGTCAGGTCTGCCTTGCGGAACCATAGCTTCGCCAGGATAAGCGCAGCAATAACACCCCCCGCCGCTGCTGCATTGGTGTTTACCATGACTTGTGCAACATTATTAGCGGAGTCTACGTCTGACACCTTCAGCTCAGAGCCACCGTTAAAGCCGAACCAGCCCATCCACAGGATAAAGGTACCCAGCGTTGCCAACGGCAGATTAGCGCCAGGAATAGCCCGGATAGTGCCGTCGTTACCGTATTTACCCTTACGTGGACCTAATACCAGCACACCGGCTAAGGCAGCTGCCGCACCAGCCATGTGAACAATGCCCGAACCTGCAAAGTCTGAGAAGCCGATCGCATCAATCCAGCCGCCGCCCCAAGTCCAGTAGCCCGATACCGGATAAATCACACCCGTCATCACAACAGCAAAGGCTAAAAACGCCCACAGTTTCATGCGCTCGGCAACCGCACCCGACACAATCGACATCGCCGTGGCAACAAATACTACTTGGAAGAAGTAATCTGCACGCATGGAGTAGTAAGGCGCGTCATCACCGCCCGCGGTTACCGCATCGGCGCTGTTTTCACCGCCTAGCAAGAAACCAAGGTTAGGCAGGAAACCACCTTCCGCGCTGGAGTACATCAGGTAGTAACCCAACAAGAGGTACATGGTGCAGGCAATTGCAAACAGCGCGATGTTTTTGGTGAGAATTTCGGCGGTATTTTTAGAGCGCACCAAACCGGCTTCCAGCATCGAGAAGCCAGCCGCCATCCACATGACCAACACGCCACACATTAAGAAGTAGAAGGTGTCGAGCGCGTAACTCAACTCTGCAAGCTCGTTCATTGTCAGTTCCCCATTAACCATAGAAAGATGTTATTAGCTGGCTGGATTACACGGCATCAGCGCCGCGCTCACCGGTACGGATCCGAATCACGTCTTCAAGGGGTGTTACAAAGACCTTGCCGTCCCCGATTTTGCCGCTGTTCGCCGCGCTGCAAATAGCATCAAGAACGCTTTCCAGACGCGCATCATCAACAGCAACTTCCACTTTTACTTTGGGTAAAAAATCGACCACATACTCTGCGCCGCGATATAGCTCGGTATGCCCCTTTTGACGACCAAAACCTTTGACCTCTGTAACCGTGATGCCCTGAACGCCGTTGTCGGCGAGCGCTTCACGAACGTCGTCAAGCTTGAATGGCTTGATGATAGCGGTGATGAGTTTCATCCCGGTTCTCCCCTGCTGGATTAGCCCTGCTGAATAGGAGGCGACATGGTCGCCCGAAATAAGTGCTTGTCTCGTTAATGCGCATACCGTGCCACTCGATTTTTTTATTATTAAAGTCAGTAACTTGACAAAATATACGGAACCTTTAATACGCTTAGGACAAGAATTGAAATAGCGCGCAGCATGACGCTGCACCATAAGTGATCATTCAAAAAAGCTGCGCGCCCCATTTCGATGCAACGATAATCTGAGCGCACAAATGCAAACGACACATGCGTATTAGCGAAGGGTTGCGTATCCTTACTATTAAGCAGTTCACATTTATGCGTGTTCGTTTAAGGAGAGAACTATGGCGCCCCAAGACCGCATCAGCCGTCTCGCTCAGCAGATTGGCGATCGTTTACAAAACGCATCCCACGCTCCCGAAGATATCCAGAAAGGCGTACAGCAAGTCGTGCGTGGCGCCTTTGACCGCCTGGAACTCGTGTCACGGGAAGACTTTGATATTCTGATGGATGTGCTGCAGCGCACTCGCGCAAGGGTTGAAGCCCTGGAGCGGCAGGTGGCTAGCTTAGAAGCCACGGTAGAAGCCTCTGTGGCTAACAACACCACGCCGCTTGAGGCCGAGGTGCCCCCTACGCCTGATCACACCGACTCGACAAAGCCTATCCAGCCAGGGGCTGCTGCAAAGCCGAACGCCACCGACGAGTAAGCGTAAACGCGTCACCAAGACGGCAGTGCGTTGATACGCCTGCCGCCGCCCTCCTGCGCCAATGTGATGCATGATTATCCCGACTTCTCCCTACAGCACGCCATCGCCGCTAAAGGAACAGTGGTGGCTAATCCAGGGCGACTACTAGGTTTACTTGGTTAAAATAAAGTAAGATTTGGCTAAACCTGGATGATAACAAGTAGCGAGGGAGCGCGATGACATTAGCCATTGTTGCCACACGCGCAGGCGTTGGCTTAGAGGCACCGGCGGTACATGTAGAGGTTCATTTAGCCAATGGGTTGCCGGGACTTACGCTGGTGGGGCTGCCGGAAACCGCGGTGAAAGAGAGCCGCGAACGGGTGCGTAGCGCACTCATCAACGCAGTCTTTGACTTTCCCAACACCAAACGCATCACCCTGAATCTTGCCCCCGCCGACCTGCCCAAAGAGGGCGGCCGGTTTGATCTTCCCATTGCCCTGGGCATTCTTGCCGCCTCCGGGCAGATACCTGTAGAAGCATTGGAAGGCATGGAGTGCGCGGGCGAGCTAGCGCTAGATGGCAAGCTGCGCGCCGTGCCCGGCGTGCTGCCCTTTGCTTTGGCCACCCGGCGAGCGAACAAGGCGCTGATTATTCCTCGCGCCTGCGCCGATGAAGCGGCGCTGGCTGGCGATCTACCCGTTCTGCCCGCTGACTCGCTCTGGCAGGTAGTTGCTCACCTTTTGGGCCAGGAAAAAATCACACCCCATCAGCTCTCTGCGTCAGTTAAATCCACTGCCCCCATGGCAGATTTAGCCGACGTGCGCGGCCAGCATCAAGCGCGCCGAGCGCTAGAAGTCGCTGCTGCTGGCGGCCACAACCTGATACTGGCAGGGCCGCCAGGCACCGGCAAAACCATGCTGGCCAGCCGCTTGCCCGGCATTCTGCCGCCGCTTTCAGAAGAGGATGCGTTAGAAGTCGCCGCAGTGCGCTCCGTATGTGGGCTGCCGTTAGAAGCCGACTGGGGCCAGCGGCCGTTTCGCCAACCCCACCACAGTGCCAGCGCCGCCGCACTGGTCGGCGGAGGCTCTAAACCCAAACCAGGGGAAATCTCGCTAGCTCACCACGGCGTGCTGTTTTTAGACGAGCTGCCGGAGTTCTCCCGCAACGTCTTAGAAGTGCTGAGGCAACCCCTAGAAACAGGTACCATACATCTAGCCCGCGCCAGCCACGAGCGCCGCTACCCTGCTCAATTTCAGCTCGTAGCCGCCATGAACCCCTGCCCCTGCGGGCACTTAGGCGACCCACGCCAACGCTGCCAGTGCAGCGCCAGCCAAATTCAGCGCTACCAAGCACGGCTTTCAGGCCCGCTTCTTGACCGTATTGATCTACAGGTGGAAGTCCCCGCGCTGCCACCCGAGCAACTCACCGCCCAAACCCAGGGCGAGCCTTCAAGTGCCGTGCGGGAGCGCGTAATGGCCGCACGCGAACGGCAGATGGCCCGAGGCGCACTTAACAGCCAGCTGAGTGGCAAAGCCTTAGAAGCCGCCTGCGCGCTTAACGACGAAGAGCGCGCCTGGCTGGCAAGCGTGCTGGAAAAGCTCAAGCTTTCCGCCCGCGCCTACCATCGCGTGCTCCGCGTTGCGCTCACCCTGGCGGATCTACAGGGCGAGCCTAAACCCTCACAGCCGCACTTTATCGAAGCCATCGGCTACCGGCAGTTAGATCGAATGTTGAAAGGGGCTTAACGCACACTCTCGACAAAATGATCCAGCGCTTCAAATAGCACATCGCGGATAGGTTCCGCTTCGTTGACGAGATGGTGGCGGGCATCTGGGTGGCGGTGCACCTCAGCATTAGGGAATTTCTCCGCTAACACATCTAAGTTCCACTCCCAGTCGACGGTTAAATCCTGCTCACCTTGCAGAATCAAGGTAGGCAAGGGGTTAGGCTGCAGCGCCAGCAACCGCGGCATCCAGCGGCGCATGGCAGTAATCCAGGCAACGCTTAAACGCTCGGGCTGGAGCGGGTCGTGGTCGCGGAGAAACTCGGTAAACTGCTCATCGGTGGAGTTGGGCCGATAATTACGCGGCAGCTCCTTCACAAACGGGCTGGCTATCAGATGCAACCAGCTAGCTTGGCTCCAGCGCCAGGGGCGCACTAGCGGCGCCAGCAGCACAATGCCCGACCAGCCGGATGCTTCCCGCCGGGTAAGGGCATCAGTTGCCAGTATCGCCGCACCGGTACTTTGCCCTACGCCCAGCCACGGCTTAGGAGCCATACCCTGAACTTGCAGGGCAGTCTGCAAATGCATTAAGCAGTGCTGATAATCGTCAAAGTCTTCGATCTCTGCCCGGGGGCCGCTGGAAAGCCCATGACCGGGCAAGTCCCAAAGCACCACCCGCCACCCCTGCGCCAGCAGGCAGCCAAGCAAGTGCCGGTAAAGCCCTAAATGGTCAAAGTAACCGTGAATGACAAATGCGGTTCCAGTGGGCCTAGGAGGGCTCCACACCTGGCACCACAGGGCAAAACGGCCCGTATCAATGAATCCAGCATGTACCTCGCTAGTGTCATTGAGCAGTGCTTCTAAACCGTAATGGCAAAAATAGTCATTTACGGCGTCTGTTAGCGCGTCACCCAGCCGTAAGCGTGAGAGCGATGACTTACCTGCCGCTTGCCGAAACAAGCCTTCCAAGTGTTGGAAATTATGCATCAACGTCGCTCCATAAATGCCACCTTCCATTGGCCAAGAGTCAGGCAATAGGGGCTACCTTTCTCATCATTTGGTCGAGCATTTTGCCGCTTTAAAGAGTAGGCTGTTTACATGTACGTTCAGATATGGAAGTATTTTCCATAAATATACCTTTACCCTGACCGTGGACCTTTCCTTAACCCACGGGCACCTTCACAGGAGAGACCCCATGAGTGAGCGTATCACGCGTCACCGTTTACAGGTGGCAGCCGACTTAGACCGCTTCATCAACGAGCAGGCGCTGCCGGGGACTGGCGTCGACGAAAGCGCTTTTTGGGCCGGTGTCGATGCCTTGTTTCATGATTTGACCCCCAAAAACCGTCAACTACTCGAAAAGCGCGATGTGCTGCAAGAGAAGCTCGATACCTGGCACCGTGAAAACCCCGGTCCAGTCAGCGACATGCCTGCTTACCGCCGCTTTTTGAAAGAAGTCGGTTACCTCGTCGAGGCACCGAACAGCGTAAAAGCCACCACTGCCAATGTTGACCGTGAAGTCGCTGTTCAAGCAGGCCCACAGTTGGTAGTGCCGGTGAGCAACGCCCGTTATGCGCTAAATGCGGCTAACGCGCGCTGGGGCAGCCTTTACGATGCGCTGTACGGCACCGATGCAATTTCAGAAGAGAATGGCGCTGAGAAAGGCTCCAGCTTTAACCCCAAGCGCGGCGAAAAGGTGATTGCCTACGCCCGTGGCGTGCTGGACCGCGCAGCGCCGCTGGCCACTGGCTCGCACCGGGATGCGATTAAATACGTTATTCGCGACGAACACTTGGTGGTCACGCTGGAAGGCGGTCGCGAAACCGGTTTGAAAGATTCCGGCAAGCTGATCGGCTTTAACGGCGAAGCATCTGCCCCAGAAGCAATCCTGCTGGCCAACAACGGCCTGCACCTGGAAATCCAGATCGACGCCAGCCATCCGATCGGTAAAACCGACCCCGCCCACGTAAAAGACGTGGTGGTAGAAGCGGCGCTAACGGCCATTATGGACTGCGAAGACTCCATTGCCGCGGTCGATTCTGAAGATAAAGTGGGTGTATACCGTAACTGGCTCGGCCTGATGAAGGGCGACCTGGAACAAAGCATCGATAAAGGTGGCAAAACGTTTGTCCGTAAGCTGAACGATGACCGCACATGGAAAACCACCGATGGCGGAAGCGTCACGCTGCCCGGCCGTTCGCTGCTGTTTGTACGTAACGTGGGCCACCTGATGACCACGCCAGCGGTGCTGGACGAGAACGGCAACGAGCTACCGGAAGGCATTCTGGATGCTGTGGTCACCTCACTGATTGCCCTGCACGACCTGAAAAAAGACGCCGACCAAGCGCGTAACTCCCGCACAGGCTCGGTATATATCGTTAAGCCGAAGATGCACGGTCCGAAGGAAGTGGCCTTTGCCAATGAACTGTTCTCCCGTGTGGAAGACATTCTGGGCATGAGCCGTGACACCCTAAAAATGGGCATCATGGACGAAGAGCGCCGCACCACGGTCAACCTGAAAGCGTGTATTGCTGAAGCCACCTCCCGCGTTGTGTTCATCAACACCGGCTTCCTCGACCGCACCGGTGACGAAATGCACACCGCCATGGAAGCAGGCCCGATGGTTCGCAAGGGCGATATGAAAAGCGCCGCCTGGATCTCTGCGTACGAGAAAAACAACGTACAGATCGGCTTGGCCTGTGGCCTGCGCGGCCGCGCCCAAATCGGCAAAGGCATGTGGGCCATGCCGGACCTAATGCACAGCATGCTGGAGCAGAAAATTGGTCACCCGAAAGCCGGTGCCAACACCGCATGGGTGCCGTCGCCTACCGCTGCGGCGCTACACGCACTGCATTACCATCAGGTAAACGTCACTGATGTTCAGCGCGAATTAGAAGCCCAAGGTGAGCCAGACTACCTCGATGACCTGCTAACCGTACCGGTGGCGGAAAACCCCAGCTGGTCGGACGAAGAGATCCAGCAGGAGTTGGACAACAACTGCCAGGGCATTCTGGGTTATGTTGTTCGCTGGGTAGAGCACGGCGTAGGCTGCTCGAAAGTACCGGATATCCATAACGTCGGCTTGATGGAAGACCGCGCCACGCTGCGTATTTCCAGCCAGCACATTGCCAACTGGCTGCACCACGGCATTGTGGACGAAGCACGGGTGGAAGAGACACTGAAGCGTATGGCGAAAGTGGTCGATGAGCAGAACGCGGGCGACCCCACCTACACCGCCATGAGCGCTAATTTTGAAGGCTCTACTGCCTTTAAAGCGGCTTCAGACCTTGTCTTCAAAGGCCGTGAACAGCCTTCCGGCTACACCGAACCGCTACTGCACGCGTGGCGTCAGGTGCATAAAGCGAAGTAAACGCTGCGCACTGACTAGACAATAGTCGCTAAAAGCCCCTCACGGTCTCGCACCTTGAGGGGCTTTTGTTTAGCTTAATAACATGCTTACGTTAACGTTAACGAAATCAATCACAGGAAAATAACAATGACCGTCATGACCGCCGAACAAATCGAACACTTCCTTGATGATGTATTTCCTCAGCGCATGGGCAAGATAGAAAACGTAGGCGATATGTGCGCCACCATGCGCTTAACGATTGGCAATGAGCACCTTCGCCCTGGCCCCCGCGTTTCTGGCCCCACCATGATGGGCTTCGCCGATGTAGCGCTTTACGTAGCGATTCTGGCGCAAATTGGCCCGGAAGCCATGGCGGTCACCAGCGACTTAAACTGCCATTTCCTGCGGGCCGCTTCTGGTGATCACGACATCATCGCCCACGCCAAGCTGATCAAGCTGGGCCGTCGCCTTGCGGTGGGTGAAGTGCAGATTTTTTCCGCCAGTGACGAAACCAAGCCGGTCGTTCATGTCACTGCTAGCTATGCATTACCTGCCTACACGTAACGTTGGTGCTCCTGGCATCGTAATAAACGTTATTTCTTTATATTCTCTCCAGCTATATACATTTTCATTAAAGGCATTGACATCCAAGCCGATAATCGTGGTACCGATTGATTACGCCTTACCAGGCTGCAAGGAACACTCTTAATGACCAACGCTTCTTTTTCACACCATATTGCGCGTACCGATAGGCTCATGTGGTGGCCGTTAGGTTTTATAGCGCTCTTATGCTTGGTCGTAGGCGTTTTCACTCATACGCTGATGCTCGTTACCGTGGTCGGAGTGGTGACGCTTCCACTCACCTATCTTCTTCAACAAAAGCTCACTGGGCACATTGCCAATGGGTTCGTTAAAGCCGCGGTCATGATGGTTTGGGCTGCGACGCTCATCGAACAAAGCGGCGGGATGATCGAAGCTCATTTCAGTATTTTTATCCTACTATCGGTATTAATTCTCTACAGCGATTGGCGGGTGATCGCCGTTGGCGGGTTGGTCATCGCCCTCCACCATGCGCTGTTCACATGGCTGCAATATCAAGGTGTTGTGCAGCTGTATATCAGCATGGGCGACATGGACAGTATGGCCCACGGCGAAACGACTCACGGCCCGATAGACTTAATATACTGCTTGCTGATGCATGGCGGCGCCGTGGTCGCCCAGGTGATTATTTTGGGCTACCTGGCCAAAGTGCTGGAGAGAATGGTGAAGGAAAGCCTGCACGTCAGCCGCTTTGCCGTTGCCGCAGGCGGCGGCAAGTTAGATATGGTGTTTAGCGATACCGAACAGCAGTTACCCGGGGTAGCCGCTATTATCAATATGCGCGATCAGGTTGCTGAAAGTTTACGCAAGACACAAACCGCAGCAAGCCAAGTCACCGATTACAGCCAACACCTTTTTACGGCCCAGGAGCAGTTGCGTACGCAAACAGCGCGTAATAGCAGCCAAACGGAACGCATCTCCACTGGCACCGCTGAACTAGCGGCCACTACCCGCGAAACAGCGGAAGAGTCCCAGCACATTCGCGATCTGGCCAATCATGCTGAGCAAGTCGCTCGCCAAAACGGTGAGCAGGTCGAAGAAATGCGCGAGATGATGCGTTTAATTAATCAGCATGCGGGTAACATCCACGAAATGCTGAGCGAAATTGACAACATTACGTTTCAAACCAATCTGTTAGCACTCAACGCATCGGTTGAGGCGGCCAGGGCCGGCGAGCACGGGCGAGGCTTTGCTGTCGTCGCCAACGAGGTTCGCACGCTGTCTAAAAACACCCAGAGCACCGCTTCTCGAATACGTCAAACCATTGCGGTCACGACTGACCAAGTCTCTCAAGGCGTTGATCAGACCACCACGATCGCCAAAACCACTCAGTCGCTTATCCAAAGCTTTGAACAAGTGGCTATGCGTTTAACCAATATGGACAGCGCGTTACAACAACAGCATCAAGGCGTAGAAGAGCTAGAGCAAAGCGTTAACGAGATTTACAATGCCTTGGAGCTGTCACGCGAAGCAGTGGATAACTCGCACAGTATGGCTGAGCAGCTATCCGGCACCGCCGACACCCTAATGCTCGCTGTGAGCGGCTTTACACTGCCCGCATCCTCAAGCGCGCCAGCAGCGCAACAAGTGCTCATCGCATCACCCAAGCGCCAACAGGTTAGCTAACTGGCAGAGTCGACGGCGGAGGTTGACTAGGGGCGACTAAAAAGCGCCACCGCCCCAAGTGCCAGCCAACCTGACATTAACAACAACCCACCAACCGGGGTCACGAGACCCAGGCCTAGCCCTGCCAGGGCCATCAGGTAGAGCGAGCCTGAAAAAGCGATGATTCCCAGCGCCCAGAGCGTTAGCACAACCCGCTGCCCTGCCAGTGGGCAGCTGCTGCGCCAGACCAACACAGCCAACATCGCTAAGGTATGCCAAGCTTGGTAGCGCACGCCGGTTTCCACAATATCGACCATCGCCGCACCAGCGCTCGCCGCCAACCCATGGGCAGCGTAGGCACCTAACATCACCATCAGCGCACCGGAAAGCGCCACCAAACACCACCACAGACTATCTACTCGCTGCACGCTTTACTCCTCTTGATAAATCTTGATAACCACCGTTTACTGATTAAAACGCTCAGATATTAACGTCACCGCATACCTTGCACGCCGCTAAACCGCTACAATAGAGCGCGTTTTGCCTCACAAAAATGGGACGTTCACCGTTTATGTCTACCCTCAATGAGTCGATACAGCTTACGCTCAACGGCGAACCCTACGCCATTGCTCCTCGCCTAACCGCCGCAGACCTAGTGGAACAGTTGGGCCTTAGCGGACGCCGTATCGCCGTCGAAGTCAATGAACAGATTGTGCCCAAAAGCCAGCTGGCCGCCACCCTCTTAGCGGATGGCGACCAGGTCGAAGTCGTTCACGCTATTGGCGGCGGCTAGCGCTGCCTTCCGCTTGTGCTTTTTCCAAGGATTCGTCATGACGCAACTGACCGATACACCGTTTACCATCGCCGGACGCGACTTTAGCTCCCGCCTGCTCGTGGGCACCGGAAAGTACAAAGATTTTACTGAAACCGGTGCTGCCATTGCCCAAAGCGGGGCAGAAATTGTCACCTTCGCTGTACGCCGCACCAACCTTGGTCAGGACGCCGACGCTCCGAACCTGCTGGATGTGATTTCGCCTAAGCGCTACACCCTGCTGCCCAACACCGCGGGCTGCTACAACGCCAAAGATGCGGTGCGCACCTGCCGCCTGGCGCGGGAACTGCTGGATGGCCACAACCTGATCAAGCTGGAAGTACTCGGCGACGACCACACGCTTTACCCCAACGTGGTCGAAACCCTAAAAGCTGCCGAAACGCTGCTGGCCGATGGGTTTGATGTCATGGTCTACACCAGCGACGACCCTATCGTGGCACGGGAATTAGAAGCCATGGGGTGTTGCGCCATCATGCCGCTAGGTTCGCTGATTGGTTCGGGTCACGGCATTCAAAATCCCCACAACGTGCGCCTGATTGTTGAACAGAGCAGCGTGCCGGTTCTGGTAGATGCTGGCATTGGCACGGCATCTGATGCCGCCATGGCCATGGAGCTGGGCTGCGATGGCGTATTGCTCAACACCGCCATTGCCCATGCCCAAGACCCGCTGCGCATGGCCAACGCCATGAAACTTGCCGTAGAAGCAGGCCGCGATGCGTTTTTGGCAGGCCGCATGCCGCGCCGCCAAAGCGCCGACCCCTCTTCGCCTTTTGCAGGCCGGATTAACGGCTGAAATAGAGACACCATGACCGATACGAACGACACCACGCCCGAAAGCAGCACCACCGGCCCTGAAAGCGTTGATGCCCCGCTGCACCGCCGGGGCATTAAAAGCTATGTGATTCGCGCCGGGCGTATGACCCCCGCCCAAAGCCGTGGCCTGGAAGAAGTATGGCCCCGCTTAGGACTCACCATCGCCGATGGCCGCCAGGATTTAGACGCTCTGTTTGGCCGCCAAGCGCCCCGCGTGGTGGAAATTGGCTTTGGTATGGGCAATTCGCTGGTTGAGCAGGCCGAAAGCCATCCGGACACTGACTTCATTGGCATTGAGGTTCACGCCCCCGGCGTTGGCAAACTGCTTGATGAGGTGGATAAACGCGGCCTATCTAATCTGCGCGTTTACCGTGAAGATGCCCTCGCCGTGCTTGAACAGTGCTTGCCAGAGGGCTCGCTGACTACGCTGCAGCTGTTCTTTCCTGACCCGTGGCCCAAAAAGAAGCATCACAAACGTCGCATTGTGCAGCCTGCTTTCGTGGAGCTCATTCGTACGCGTCTCAAGCCAGGCGGCACTTTCCATATGGCCACCGACTGGGAAGCCTACGCCGAGTGGATGGCCGAGGTCATGGAAGCCGCCCCCGGCTACGCGAATACAGCCAGTGCAGAAACTGCCCCCTACGTCCCGCGCCCGACGTTCCGCCCGTTGACGAAGTTTGAAGCCCGCGGCGAAAAACTCGGCCACGGCGTATGGGATTTGATCTACCGCCGAGAAGACTAAAAAGCGACGCAGCCGTCGGGTAAAGCGGCTTAACTATCTCTCAAACGCGCTTGCTGTAAACGACCCGGTGCAACGTGCCGCTGCCACATTCAAAGGCATCTACATTGGCCAGGGTCGTTTCAGCAATATTGGTGAGCGCTTCGTCAGTGAAAAACGCCTGATGGCCGGTAATCAGTACATTGTGGAAAGTGGTTAAGCGCATAAACTGGTCATCCTCGATGATCCCATGGGATAAATCTTCGAAAAACAGCTGCTCCTCCTCTTCGTAGACATCCAGACCCAGGCGGCCGATATGGCCGCTTTTCAAACCAGCAATCACCGCCGAGGTGTCCACCACGCGGCCACGCCCCGTGTTGATCAGCATTACCCCCCGCTTCATTAACGCAATAGCATCGGCATCAATCAAGTGATCGGTATCCGGGGTTAACGGGCAGTGCAGCGAGATAATATCCGCCTGGGCGTAAAGTGACTCCAGCGGCACATACTCTACAAACGCCTTGGCCTGTGGGTTAGGTTGCGGGTCATAAGCCAAAATACGGCAACCAAAACCGTGCATGATGTCAGCAAAAATCAGCCCAATATGGCCGGTACCAATCACGCCCACGGTTTTGCCATGTAGGTCAAACCCCAGCAGGCCGTCCAGCGCAAAATTACCTTCCCGTACGCGGTTATAGGCACGAAAGGTCATACGGTTCAGGCTCAACACCAACGCCACAGCGTGTTCGGCCACCGCGTGGGGCGAATAAGCGGGCACCCGCGCCACGGTAATCCCAAGCCGTTCGGCAGCCGCTAAATCCACATGGTTAAAGCCCGCCGAACGCAGCGCCACTAAGCGCGTGCCACCCGCGTGAAGCTGCTCAAGTACAGCACTATCCACGTGGTCGTTAACAAAGACGCATACTCCGTCAAACCCCTTCGCTAACGGTGCGGTGTCATGGGTCAGCCGCGCATCAAAAAAGCTCAGCTCATGGCGGTTAGCGGCATTCGCCCGGGTTAAAAAGGTTTGATCGTAGGGTTTAGCGCTAAAGACGGCGATGCGCATGGCGGTTTCTCCTTACTCGTTATTGGCGCTCAGCAACTGATTAACGCTAAGCATGACGTGAGACATTATCTGCCCAAAAGTGACAAATAAGCGTAACGGTGATCCACAAAGAGGAGGGTAACTAGAAAAAGAGTAGCCAGAAAAAAGAAGCCGCTCCAAGGGGAGCGGCAAAAGACCGTGACTAGCAATGAGAGGGAGAAACCATGACAGAAAATGAGTTGATACTGCTTACCAAGTATCTGTCGAGGTTCGTGGCGTCTCATCAAACGCCGACAAACACAATATAATCATTCTCATTTAATCTGTCAACACAAATGCGAATAGTTTGTATTTATTTTTAGCTAGACCACCAATTTCAGCCAAAAGGGCAACGTCAGCATTGCCAACAGCGTTTGCCCGGTAATAATCGCCGCCATCATCTCCGCGTCGCCACCCAGCTGACGAGCCAGGATGTAAGCTGACGTCGCCGTCGGCAGTGCGGCAAATAAAAGTGCTACATCGCGGCTTACCGCATCCAGCCCCAGCGACCAGGACAGCAATAGAACAAACGCTGGCATTAACAGCAGCTTGACACTGTTGGTGGCCATGACGCCTCGGTCAAACCTCAGCAGCGCCGACGGACGCAGTGCTACGCCAACAGCCACTAGCCCTAACGGCAACGCCGCACGCCCTAGCAGCTCCACGGTGTCTTGACTCCAACCGGGCAAGCCTATCCCCGTCAGGTTTAATGCGATACCCGCTAGGCAGGCCAGTATTAGTGGGTTTTTCGCCAGCGCTATGGCGCTTTGACCCATACTTGCGCGCCCCAAGGTGCCTGCGGCGACAAAACTTGCAACACACATTACGTTAACCACCGGCACCATGATGGCTACCGCCACCGCTGCCGTCGTGGCGCCAAGGCTGCCATGTAGCGCCGCGGCACCGGCCACGCCCACGTAGGTATTGAAACGCACCGCCCCCTGAAACACTGACGTAAACGCCGCAGGCGATAACCCCAACCAAGCGCGAAAGTGCCACAAACCAAGGCCAAACAGCCCCATGGCACCTAATAGCACCAGCGCTAGCCGCCCCACGGGTACTTGGCTTACATCCGCGGTGGCAAGTGTGCTTACCAGCATGGCTGGGAACAGCACAAAATAGATTAAGCGCTCCATTTGTGGCCAAAAGGTAGCGTTGGGCCAGCGCCCATAACCAATCGCAGCCCCTAACAAAATCAATAAAAACAGCGGCCCTAACGCACCAGTGATACTCCCCATGGTCGTTCCTTAGTAAGTGCGACATCCCAGCACAGCGGACATCTGCGCGATTGCTGTTACCATGAGCCCATCTCCGCCTCACGGCCTGCGTAGCGACTATTCTGCCATGAAGAAATTGTCTAAACCTGTCTACTTTACGGGTTTTCCCGCACTTAAAGTGCTTATTCTTGTGACCGGCTTAGCCCTTGCCGCCTGCACATGGTACGTGTTTGCCAACTCGCTGCGGGACGATAGCGATGTCACCTGGTTTGCACCCAACGCAGGCTGTGATTTACACACCCACCCCTGCACTGCCATGCTCGGCGACAAAGGGCGAATCACGCTAACGGTTGATACCGATGGGCGTATTGAAGCGTTGGAGATTGTGCCGCTGGAAGTACACGTAGAAGGTATTGACGCCCAACATGTTAGCGTTGATTTTATCGGCCGAGATATGGATATGGGCCTACACCGCTTTGGCTTAACCGCGACCGCCGCTGATCATTTTTATGGCCAAGGTCAGGTAGGTATTTGTACGCAAGCCGTAATGCCCTGGCGTGCACGTGTCATACTGGATACCCCAGAAGGCAAATTGGGCAGTTGGTTCGACTTTGACGTGATTCGGAGTTAATAAGCATGGCAGCTAGAACAAAACGTAAATCTCTTTGGCTAGGCTTAGGGCTGTTAGTCGCCCTGGTGATAATCAGCCTTATCGGTCTCTACCAAACAACCCTGAATAACGATAGTGGTGAGCCAGCAGGCGGGGCCATCGAAATGCCTTCGACCCACGGCGATTTCTCTTTGGCGCAGCTTGATGAAGGGGATATTGCTATTGTCTCGTTTGGCTATACCTACTGCCCCGACGTATGCCCCATCAATCAAGCCGTTAAACGCCAGGCGCTTGCCCAGTTAGACGAAACACAGCGCGAGCGCGTACTGCCCCTATTAATTACCGTCGATCCAGAGCGTGATACGCTTTCGCGAATGGAAGAGTACATGCAGTTTTTCGGAGACGAATTTATTGGCTTAGTGGGAAGTGCCACACAGCTTGAAGATGTAGCGGCGCGCTACGGGGTCATCTGGCGCCGGGTAGAAGCACCTGATTCAGCGATGTCATACACCATTGATCACAGCGCATCGCTCTTCCTGGTAAACCGTGAGGGCGAGATTTTGCAGCGAGTACTCTACTCGCCCACGCCCCACGCCTTAATATCAGCATTGGAAAACGAACTGGATGGATGAGCGATGATGCCGCGTCACTCCTGGTGAGCTGACGCGCTCTCCTCCGTCACCTCACCTTCTAGCCTGTCCAGCATGGCCATTAATGCCCTAACTTGTGTGCCATCGCGGGTGTCGTGAAGCGGATTTATCTGCCAAGTACTTTCGGCAAAGCCCCACCAGTCCCAGCACCCTTGGGGGTTTGCCATGCTGCTTTTCGCCTGGGGGTATAACACCACCTGCCCGTTCTCTTCTGCCCAGCGGTTTAAGCCGCTGTGACGGATAAACGTATCGCCAATAGCATCAACGCTCATTTGGCAACCATGCAGTGCAACGGACACCGGGCAGCCGCCCGCCTCGCACGCCTCGGGTATAAACACATAGCCTGTATCCGCCAGCCCTTTTACCGCAAATTCCGACTGGTCAAACGCCACGAGTTCACCGCTACTTGGTGAAGAAGGGCGCTCGGGATAGAGCCACGACAACATCTCGCTGGCGACGTCTTCATTGCAGGCCAGTACATGGCTTCCACCACCCTGACGACAGCCACCCAACGCCTGAGGGTCGATGGCTGCTTCTTGGGGCAACCGCACCGGCCACCCATGACCGGTATGCTCGCTTTTAACCCAGCGAAGCTGCTCTTCCGGTGAGGCAAGCCAAGCTTCCCACTGTTCAGCTAGCAGGCTTCCAAGTTCAGGCGTGACCACACTGTCCTCGGCGCCATGCCAGATATAGGCGCGCAGCTGGCTGAGTGCCTCCTGGCTGCCCACCAGCTCTTGCGCGGCGTAACGCTCCCGTCGTGCATCCAAGTCATCCAGGGAAGGTAGGCCACGACGGGTTGTCATGCACTGGTTAAGCGCAAGGCTTAATGCCCCTTGGGCACAGCTCCATGGCCCAGCGGCCAGCACCCCAACACCGCTAAAACGCTCGGGCCATGCCACCGCCAGTTGCGTTGCCATATAGCCCCCGGACGATACACCCAGCACGCTGGCCTGGTCACTATCAGCACTTAATTCGGGCAGAGGGGCAGGAGTCTCAGCGTAGGCAGCGCTGCTGCCCAGCATAATAAGCGCGCCCATCAGGCAACGCACAGAAGCAGACGGGGCTGAGCGCATGGCTTACTCGACGCCTAGTAGTTCAACGCGGAACGTCAGCATTTCGTTCGGACCGATAGGGCCTTGGCCGCCTTCACCGTAAGCAAGTTCGGCAGGAATATACAGCATCCAGCTATCGCCAACGCTCATCAGTTGGAGCGCTTCCTGCCACCCTTCGATAACTTGGTTGACCTGGAAGCTCACCGATTGACCACGCTCAAAAGAGCTATCAAATACGGTGCCATCCAGCAGCATACCTTCGTAATTCACTTCAACAGTGTCTTCAGCGCCCGGCGTTGCGCCGTCACCCGACTCCAGCACTTCGTACTGCAAGCCTGAGTCCGTTACTTCCACCTCATCACGCTCGGCGTTTTCAGCCAGGAAAGCTTCACCCTCTTCCAGATTCAGCTGGGCGATTTCAGCGGCTTCCTGTTCACGAGCCTGCATCGACTGCGCCTGGAATGCCACCAGCGCTTCCATCATCTCTTCTTCATTCAGCGCTAAGTCATTGCCCTCAAATACATCACGCATGCCGTCAGTGAAGGCATCGAGGTCAAGATCTTCGATATCGGCTTGCATGCTTTCGCCTAAGGTGACCCCTAAGCTGTAAGCAAGACGCTGTTCGTCCGTTTCAGGTGACGCCGCGGCGAAAGGTGCCACCAGTAACAAACCCGTTAATGCGGTTGAAGAGAGCAGTACTTTCATGAAAAAAACCTTATTCAGGGGCGCGGTACGCCAAAAATTGAGTGCCTTAAAGACTAACACCCGCCGCCCCAGGCTGCATTACCTGAAACGGCGGGTGATGCTCAGACCACATAAGTGAGTAGAGGTTTAATGCATCACACCACCAATGTAGGACAGTGCGCTGCACCCGCCACACGCTGAGAGACGCTGCCCAGCAGGAGGTTCTTCTCGCCATTGGTACCCTGAGCGCCAATCACAATAAGATCGCACTCTCGCTTACGGGCAAAACGCACAATCGTGCGCGACGGGCGCCCGCCCTTAACAAAGGCCCTGACCCTAGTGCTGTCGGTGCCTAGTTCAATCGCGTAAGACTTAGCGTGTACGGCGATTTCAGTCGCGTACTCCTTAAGCGCATCATCGGGGATGTCGAGCTTGTTAGGCCGCACCATAGAAAGCGACGCTTCCAGCAGACTGTGGTGTTTAAATACACACAGCAGGTAAAGCTCAGCGCCGGTCAGCATATGCAGTCCGATAGCTTTTTCAAGTGCCTTAATCGCCCCTTTTGAGCCATCCACCGGCACTAAAATGCGGTTAAACATGTGCGTTATCCTTGTGATGGTTTAGCGGAAGGCAAGGTCGCGCAGGAACAGTGCAATTTGCGGATAAGCAATAATAAGCGCCGCTGCGGAAACCAGCATAAAGATGAACGGTGGCGTTCCTTTTATCACTTCCAAGTAAGGCCGCTTAAAGATCGCAATCGCCGTAAATATGTCGCACCCAAAGGGTGGCGTAGCCGAGCCTATGGCGACTTGTAGCGTGATCAACACACCCACGAGCACGGGATCTAGACCAGAAGCCGCTATAGCGGGGGCAAAAATCGGCGTTAGTACCAAAATCACCACAATGGGATCAACGAACATACAGGCGACAAAAAACGCAATAGAAATAGCGATTAATACGCCAACTGGCCCTGCCTCGTTAATACCAAAGGTGCCCAGTATTGCCTGAGGAATCTGGGCAAAGGAAATAACCCATGAGAAACCATTACCTGCTGCTACCAAAATAAAGACCACCGCGGTAATCAAACCGGTGGACTTTGCAATGGTGAACATATCGGGCAGCTTCAAGGAACGGAAAATCACAAACTCAAGCAGCACCGCGTAGAGAACACAGGCAGCAGCAGCTTCGGTAGGGCTAAACACGCCGCCATAGATACCGCCAACAATTAAAACCGGGAAACCCAGCGGCCATAATGCCTTTTGCACCGCAACCCCGCGCTCTTTCCACGACGCTTTTGGCTCAGTAGGCACCTTATTCACAATGGCGTAGATAATACAGTAGGTTGAAAACATAGCCAGAATCAGCAGGCCAGGCCCAATACCGGCAATAAACAGTTCAGCAATGGAGGTTTGCGAAATAACTCCGTAAATAATCATGCCAATACTTGGCGGTATCAAAAAGGCAATGTCGCTGGAGTTAATAATCAGGGCAAGCGTAAAAGGGTCTTTATAACCCGCCTTGAGCATCCGCGGACGCAGCGGCGAACCTACCGCAACAACGGTTGCCTGAGTTGAGCCAGACACCGCACCAAACAGCGTACAGGAAGTCGCCGTACTCACCGCTAGTCCGCCTTTGATATGCCCCACAAAGGACATCACCATATCGATCAAGCGGTTAGCCGATTGGCCTCGTGTCATAATATCGGCAGCCAAAATAAACATCGGCACCGCAATGAGCGCGGTAGGACTTATCCCGCGCATCATCTGTTGGATCAGGGTTTCCATTTGCCCTAAACCGCCGAAGCTCATAAAGAAGCCCACAAACGCCGCGGTCATCAGTGGAATCATCATCGGGAAGCCAAGCAGCAGCAGCACGATCATGATGGTAATTATCGTTGCAGTCATGTGTCGCTCCTCGCGGCCTAAACTTCCGTTTCGGTATCTTTATAGCCATCCACTACGTGGGTCGAGAGATAAACATCTTTCGAAATCACGTTGGTATAGGCCGTCATGAGGTACTGAATCCCCGTTACTGCAAACCCAACGGGGACCCATACGTACATCCACCATGCAGGAATGCCAGTAGAGGGAAGGCTGCGACCACGTCCCATAACCGTCGTGATGTAGCCAACGGCGTAGTAGCACAACACAAACATCACCAGCGCAGTAAACAAGCTGATAAAAATCATCAGCCAGCGACGCCCGCCGGTAGGCAGCGCATCATAAATGGCCGACATCCGAATATGACGGCCATGACGTGCGGCATAACCAATACCCGCAAAGGTTACCAGCACGATTAGCATGCGGTTTACTTCTTCAGAAAAGTGCAGGCTCTCTCCAAAAACAAACCGCCCTACCACGTTGGCCACCGTATTCACCGCCATTAAGATGACACCGGCACCTAAAATGACGGCCTCACCTTTACTGATCCAGGTATCCAATACGCCAAGCGGGCCAGGCAACATGGAGCGATACTTTTTTTCTGCAATATCATCTTCGCTCATATCCATCGCATTTGCTCCTCTTGGTTCCCCTGACGCTAGTCACTGCGTCCTGTTATTTAGCCAGCGGTGTTATCTAGTGCCGAGTGATGCAGAGACGCTAAGCACATGGGGCTAATACACGTCCCTCTACACTGTAACGATTAACCGCTACCCAACATTCAACGCTGATTAGCCGCACAAGCCTTTAATGCAAAAGGGGCAGCCTATGGCCGCCCCTACACACGTTGCGCTAACCATCCAAAGGCTGATTAGTTGCTTTGTACTGCTTCCAGGTCTTGCTTGAACTGTTCAAGCAGCGCAGCACCACGTTCACCGGTCAGCTCAACAAAACGCTCTTCAACCTGCGGTGCACGCTCACGGAAGGCTTGAATCTGCTCTTCATCAAGACGGGTAACCGTAACCTCATCAGACGCGGCCTGGATTTTCTCCAGTGACTCATCTGCTAAGCCTGAGATGTGCTCAATGATGTGCTCGTAAGCGGCTTCCGTCGCATCACGCACTAGCTGCTGGTCATCTTCAGACAGCCCTTCATAGAAATCCTGGTTGGCCATCATCGCGGTGGTGAACCAGCCGTGGCCAGTAAAGACTAAGTTAGGCGACACTTCGTAAAGACCACCAGACTCGATCCAGAAAATCGGGTTTTCCTGGCCTTGCAAAATGTTGGTTTGCAAGCCGCCGTATACTTCACCCCAAGGTAGCGGCGTGGGGCTGGCACCAAAAGCACGATACGTTTCTGCCAGAAGTGGGTTGGTCATCGTACGAATATTTTTACCGCGCAGCTCTTCCGGCGTAGTAAACGGCTCATCAAGCGTTACTACCATTTCGCCTTCCGGATACATCTTCAGCAGCTCAAGGCCCTGTTCGGCGTAAAGCTCTGGGAAGGTTTCATGAATAGCGGTACTGGTGTTGAAGAACTCAATAACCGTTTCTTCATCGGTGGGCAGCAGATAAGGCACAAAGAAAATTTGCGCTTCAGGAATCAGCGCCCCGGTGAAGCCCGGTGATTGGTTAACAAACTGGAGAATCCCCGCCTGGGTCTGTTCCATAATATCGTCAGACTCGCCAAGCTCACCAAAGCGATAGACTTGAACGGTGTGATCAGAGTTCTCTTCGACGTACTCTTTAAACGCCATTGCGAAAACGTCTTGTACATCGCCTTCGTATTCTTCGTGGGCGTAACGCCAGTTATCCGCCTGGGCAGCAGCGCTTAGGCCAAACAGCAGGGCGCCAACGCTAGCCGTGGTCAATAACTTTGTCGTTACTGAACGAGTCGAAAAAGTTTTTTTTGCCTTCATGCAGAGTTCCCCTTTCAGTGGTCAGCGCGCTATACAAGTGCGCCAAAATCTTATTTTTTGAATAACGCAGTTTCCTATTTTGCTAGCTCACAACGACTCTAAAGCCAACGCATATCACCCCTGCTGATTAGTTAGTTATTGCTGTGATTTAGCAGATGATTTATTCAGCGTATGCCGCGTTATTCAAAAATAGCTTAATTTCAGGCTAGCGTGATGAACCCAAGCGGTCAAGCTGGCAAGCCACTACCTCCAACGCCGACAACAGGTCTCTACGAGTGTGGCTCCCGTTTTGTCTTTGCTGATCAAATTCCAGAAAAAACAGCGTATCATGCAGCCATCTTGCGACTTCTGGCGGGCTGATTTGATTATTTGTTAATCGTTGATTACTCGCCGTGGCGTGCCAGGCCCACGCCTGCCAGCGTTGAAGGTTTTCACGCTCGGCTTGAAGCTCAGCCTGCTGAATGGTTTTGCGCAGCGTAGTAATGGAGTCACTTCCTTCCGCTTGCGGCTTAAGCTCACGACGCAGCGATCTTAGCGCCTCGGTGACCCGCTGCTGCCAGCCTAAACGCTCTTGACGGATGGTATTTAACGCCATAGGAGCAGCTTGCAAACCATACTGATAAAGCCAGCTATGGAACAGCAATTCGCACACATCACCGCCTGCTTTGTCCTGTAATACGAGGCAAGCCTGCTCAACCCCGGGCTGGGCATAAAGTGCCAGTGCGAAATCCCACAGCGGAGCCTGCTGTAAGCGCTGTAATCGGTTAGAATCGAGCATTGATTTACCCACTTTTATCGGGAGAATGCATGATCGCACTGCGCCAAGTCGCCCTGCAACGGGGCACACAAACGTTACTCGATAACGCTGACCTTATGCTCCACAGCGGCATAAAGGCGGGCATTATCGGGGCAAATGGCGCCGGTAAGTCGAGCCTGTTTAAACTCCTGCTAGGCGAGCTTGGGCCCGACCAGGGCGACGTTGAGATGAGCGGTGGTCAGCGAATTGCCCACATGGCCCAGGAAGTAGACGCCCTAAACCGCCCCATTGTGGAGTATGTACTGGATGGCGATCACGCGCTGCGTCGCGCGCAGGCAGACCTGCTGGCCGCTCGCGAAGCAGACGATGCGCACCGGGAAGCCGAATTACATGGGCTGATCGAAACGCTGGATGGCTACACGGCCGAATCACGGGCGGCTCAGCTGCTGGTGGGGCTTGGGTTTGTACAAGCCGATCTTAAGCGCCCCCTGTCGGACTTTTCCGGTGGCTGGCGTATGCGGGTGAACCTAGCGCGCACGCTGTTTATGCCTTCCGATCTATTACTGCTTGATGAGCCGACCAACCATCTGGATCTTGACGCCCTGCTTTGGCTAGAACAGTGGCTGACTCGCTACCCAGGCACGCTGCTGCTGATTTCTCACGACCGTGACTTCTTGGATGCTGTGTGCGATCACATCGTCCACATGCATCACCAAACGCTTGAGCTTTACCGCGGCAACTACTCCCGCTTTGAACGCACGCGGGCTGAAAAGCTTGCGTTGCAACAAGCAGAAGCCGCCAAGCAGCAGGCCCGGCGCGAAGAAATTGAGCGCTTTATTGCACGCTTCCGCGCCCAGGCAACCAAAGCGAAGCAGGCACAAAGCCGCGTGAAAATGCTGGAGCGCATGGGAGACATTGCCGTCGCCCACACGGATTCGCCTTTTCACTTCACCCTGCCTGCCGCCGACAAAACATCCCACCCTCTCCTCGTACTTGACCAAGCCACCCTGGGCTATCGCGGCGACGCGGGCGATGTCGCGCAGCTAGAGAAGGTCAACATTACCCTGCTGCCCGGCAGCCGTATCGGCTTGTTAGGCCCCAACGGAGCGGGTAAGTCGACGTTGATCAAATCACTGACCGGTGAGCTTGCGCTGCTCGAGGGTAAGCGAGTGCCTGGGGAGCATTTAGCCATTGGCTATTTTGCCCAGCACCAGCTGGAAAGCCTCGACGTGACCACAACGCCCTTTGTGCATGTGCAGCGTCTCTCACCCACAGCGAGCGACCAAGACATTCGCAATTTCCTCGGCGGCTTTGGCTTTAAGGGCGATGACGCCTTTGGCGAAGTGGCTACTTACTCCGGTGGTGAAAAAGCGCGTTTGGCACTGGCGCTGGTTGCCTGGCAAAAACCCAACCTACTGCTGCTCGATGAACCAACTAACCACTTGGACTTGGAAATGCGCGAAGCGCTTACCGAGGCACTGGCAAGTTTCGAGGGTACGGTGATTCTGGTCTCCCACGACCGCCACCTGCTGCGCGCGACGGTGGATGAGTTCTGGCGGGTGGCCGATCACCGTGTGGAACCCTTCGACGGGGATCTGGACGACTACCGGATATGGCTGAAGGCACGCCTGGAAGAGGGCCGCCGCGATGCGCGTAGCGAAAAGAGCGAGCGCCAAAGCCAGCAGCCCAGCAGCGACCGCAAAGCTACCCGCAAGGCGGCGGCGGAACTGCGCGAGAAGCTGCGGCCGCTGAAAAAACAGCGCGATCACGCTGAAAAAGCCATGGAAAAAACTCAGCAGGCGCTGGAAGAGGTCGAATCCGTGCTCGCCGACCCCGCGCTCTACACCGATAGCGCTCGAAAGGCTGAATTAACCCAAGCGCTTGCCCAGCAAGCAGACATTAAGGCGCGTTTAGACGGCGCCGAACAAACCTGGCTCGCCGCCGAAGAAGCGCTTGAAGCCATGGAAGCCGAGCTACTGGCAAGCGAAGATACCTAACTTGGTGGGCGGACAGCCCCTAGCTTTCCAGCAGAAACGTAACCGGCCCGTCGTTCACCAGTGCTACCTGCATATCAGCGCCGAATTGGCCGGTTTCAACCTTGGGCCAAGCAGCGCGGGCTTGGCTAACTAAGTAATTAAACAGTTGCTCCCCTTCCCCCGGGGGAGCTGCGCTAGAGAAGCTGGGCCGCAGCCCCTTGCGGGTATCAGCGACAAGGGTAAATTGGGAAACCAGCAAAAGCCCCCCGTCAGCCTGCTGCAGGTTGTGGTTCATCTTGCCGTCAGCATCGCTAAATACGCGGTAGTGCAGCAACTTGTGAAGTAGCTTATCGGCCTCTGTCTCGCTATCGCGCTTCTCCACCCCTACCAACGCCAACAGCCCGTGGTTAATATCACCGACTACGTCGCCATTTACCGTGACGCTGGCACTTTTTACCCGTTGAATCAGTGCTTTCACGCTTTCCCCTTGCATGGTTCTCTACAGTGAGGACAGTGTAAGCGCCGCCACCCGATTCAACCAAAACTCACCGCGCATTTAGTTCTGGCCCAACAATGCATCACGAAAGCCTTCACCAAGCGGACGTTCGCCCAACCAGATACTAAACATGGCGCTGGCAAACTCGGCGCTATCGTCTTCAAAGAGCATTTCACCATTAAGCCCAAGACGCAGTTGCTCGCCGTCCCAGCTCAACAGGTAGCGGTCGCCGGGCACAACGTCGCGATAACGCTGGTTAAACCGCTCAAGGGGCTCCTGAATCTGGTTGAATTCATAAAGCGTTAGCGACGCTTTTAGCGACTCTTCGGTCGCTTTTGCGAAGTCGCTGGCATCAATGGCGTGAAAGTAAGCAAGCTCCAGGCGGCGCGGCACGTTGCTTAACGGCTGCGGCTGGTCTTCACCTTCAAGCTGATAGTAAGCCCCTGCGTAAGCGGTCCAGATCATATAGCGAAACACTCCGCTGCCAAGCAGCCGATAGCGCTGGCCGTTCTCCTCAACAACACGGTCAAAGCGTTCACCACGCTCGGTAACGCTATCGGCTAAGGCCGCTGACGCAAAAAGCGCCATACCGGCCATCAGTATGACGCTTGCGATGCTGCGATTAAGAGTAATAAGGGGCACGGTCAAAACCTCCGAATTGAGTGGCATAAGGGGCGGCCTTTTTGGCCCTACACCTCAGCTATACATACAAACTCAACTCATAAAGGTTCCGTATCACTTTCACCACGCACGGCACAGCATTAAATCGCAGTGGGGTTCGTTAAGCAGCATCTCGGTTAACTGGCTGGTGTGATGGGGCTGGCCACGACTTCCGATCATCACTAGGTCAGGGGTGTGGCGCTTTATGTAATCGTGCAATACGTTGCAGGGCTGGCCCTGTTCCAGCACAAGCTCTATATCAGGCACACCATCAAGCTCACGCAGCAGGCTCTCGACTTCGTTATCCAGTGCTTCGCGTAACCGCGATACCTCGTGGTCGCGCCACTGGGCGTAGTAAGCTTGCGAGCCAAGCTCACGCTCGCCGGGCAGGCTCCAGGCATGGAGTAACGTCAGCTTTGCTTCAGGAAAGCGAATTAACGCCTCTTTTAAGGTTTGACGATCCGCCAGCGAAAAATCAATGGGCACCAAGATATGTTGCCAGGGCTGGGTAGGTAGATACGACGCTACTACCACCGGGCAAGGCGCGCTGCGCAGCACCCGCATCACGGTGGTACCCATGAGCAGGTCTTTCTGACCGCGCTTACGGTGCATCCCCATAATGATCAGCGAAGCATGCCGCTCATGGGCTTCGCGGACGATCTCCACATGGGGAGAGCCTGCTAGCGTCTGAATCATTAGTGCGGGGGCTTCTAACGCATAGTCCTCGCGAAGATCCGTCAGCGTGGCGCTAATGTCTTCACTGACCGCACGCTCCACCTCATGCAGAACCCGATGAGGCAAGTAGGGATCGAGTACGTGCAAAATATCGAGCTGGGCACCCTGAGCGTAAGCGAGGCGCAGCGCTCGGGCAAACGCAGCGCGGTTATCTTGGGAAAGGTCAGTGGCAAACAGCAGGGTCTGAGACACAGCACAACTCCTTGGCCGAGCAGTCGGCGCAGTCGTAAGACAAGCAGGCACTCTTCAGCATGGTGCCCGAATGCGCATACCGCAAGCAGGCGCTGCCCTAACCTTGGCTGTTCTGTTCGTTTATCTGCGCCAGGACAATATGTCCATCGTCACTCAGTCACCACCAGGCATGAAAATGGTGCACCGGGCCACGCCCTTTACCAACGCTTAACCGCTCACTCGCTTCTAACGCGGTGTGTAGCCACTGTTTTGCCTCACTAATGGCCTCTATCGGCGCCTCAGCGGCGGCGTCTTGGGGCAGCTTGGCCAAGCACGCGGCAATCGCTGAGGAGAGCGCGCAGCCGGTTCCGTGCAGGTTTTTGGTAGCAATACGCGAGGCCGGTAGCCATGAATGACCGCCGGGTGAGGCTAATAGGTCGGGGCAGGTTTCGCCCCGCAAATGCCCACCTTTTAACACCACATAGGGTGTGCCTAGCTGGCTGAGACCTGGCAGCATAGCTTCCATCTCATCTAAAGTGGTGGGCGACGCAGTGCCCAACAGCACCGCGGCCTCGGGTATGTTGGGGGTTATCACGTCGGCTAACGGCACCAAAATATCGCGTACCGCACGGATACCAGCATCATCGACCAAGATATCACCACTTTTTGCCACCATCACCGGATCCAGCACAATCCAGCGGGGGCGGCGTGTGCTCAGCACGTCAGCAATGACTTCGGCCACCTCACGGCTAGCAACCATGCCAATTTTGACCGCATCCACATGGACATCGTCCAGCAGGTGTTCAAGCTGTTCATGAATGGCCTGTGGCGAGACAGGGTAAACAGCGGCCACGCCGCCGGTGTTTTGTACCGTTAGCGCCGTTATCACGGTGGTACCGTATACACCCAACGCAGAAAACGTTTTAAGGTCTGCCTGGATACCTGCGCCACCGGAAGGGTCGGAGCCTGCGATGGTCAATACATTGGCTATATGAGTCATATACCCCTCTTACATGATCGATGGTAGCCAGGTGGCAAGCCCTGGGAAAAAGGCTAGCGCCAACAGCATACTTAACTGCAACAGGATAAACGGTATCACCCCTTTATAAATTGCCGAGGTGGGTACGCTCTGCGGCGTAACACCGCGCAAATAGAACAGCGCAAAGCCAAACGGCGGGGTTAAAAAAGAGGTTTGTAAGTTAACCGCAATCATAATGCCTAGCCAAATAGGGTCGACGCCCATGGCTAGCAGTACCGGCCCCACAATAGGCACCACTACAAACGTGATTTCAATAAAGTCGAGAATAAAGCCCAACAAGAAAATGACGAGCATCACAACTAACGTGGCGCCAACGACCCCACCAGGCATGGCTTCAAACAGCTCGGTGACAAGCTCTTCACCGCCATAGGCGCGAAATACCAGCGAGAACAGCGCTGCGCCAATCAGAATCAAAAACACCATGCTGGTGACCTGTGCCGTCGAGTGCAGCACCTCTCTCAGCATAGTGATATTCAAACGGCGGTTAGCGGCAGCCAAAAACAGCGCACCAAATGCACCCACGGCTGACGCTTCGGTGGGTGTAGCAAACCCACCTAAAATGGAGCCTAAAACAGCGACGATCAGCAGTACGGGGGGCAGTAAACCTTTTAATAGCAACGGCCAAATACTGCCTGTATGGCCCAGCTCCGCTTTTAGAGCTGCACGATCAGCTGCGGGAGCCGTTGAGGGTTTTAACCAAGCGGTGATTAACAGATAAACAATATACGCAACCACCAGCAGCAGGCCGGGCACCAGAGCCCCAATAAAAAGATCACCAATAGAGAGTGTTTTAGGGCTCCACACTCCCATGGACAGCTGGGCCTGCTGGTAAGCATTCGACAGCACATCCCCCAAAAGAACGAGGGCAATAGAGGGCGGAATTATCTGCCCAAGCGTTCCCGTTGCACAGATTGTGCCCGTCGCCAATGCGGGGGAATAACCACGCTTCAACATCGTGGGCAGCGATAGCAGCCCCATCGTCACCACGGTTGCACCCACAATGCCGGTGGAGGCCGCCAGCAGCATGCCGACAATTACGACCGCTATGCCCAGCCCGCCACGCAGGGCGCCAAACGCCATGGCCATCGCATCGAGCAGCGTTTCCGCCACTCGGGACTTCTCTAAAAGCACCCCCATCAACACAAACAGCGGCACCGCCAGCAGCGTTTGGTTGGTCATAATGCCGTAAAGCCGGTTAGGCATGGCGTTCATCATGCGGGCTTCAAAGGGCACAGCCACGCCCATGGACTGGAGCATTAAGCCAAAGCCCGCAAACGCCAGCGCGGTACCTGCCAACGCTAGGGCAACCGGATAACCAAGCATGAGCACTGCACACACCGTAGCGAACAGCACCAGCGGCATAAATTCTAGTAAAGTAGCCAGCACTAGAGAATCTCCTCATGCTCGTGGGAGGCGTTGGATAGCTTGCCGCGAATAATCAATGTCTGGCGCATTAGCTGCGCAACCGCCTGCAGCAGCAGCAGCCCCACCATAACTAAAATCAGCGTTTTGAGCAGAAACACGCCTGGGATGCCGCCATCGGGGGAGCGCTCCATCACCGCCCAACTGCTCTGCACATAGCGAAAGCTGCTAATAGCGATAAATAGCGCGACAGGGATGAGAAGAAACAGCGTTCCAAGCAAGTCTATCCAGGCGCGCCCTTTCGCCGATAAGCGGCGGTAAAAAATATCGACCCGTACATGGCCATCGCGCTTAAGCGTCCAAGCCGCACCCAGCATGAAAACAGCGGCATGCATGTACATCACCGACTCTTGCATCACGATACTGTTGATACCGATGAAATAGCGCATCACTACAACAGCGAATTGAATCGCCATCATGAAGATTACTAGCCAGGCAATGGCCCGGCCCACCCCTTCGGTCAAGCAGTCGAGCCAGCGCAATAAGCGGGGCTCCTGGGCATTTGCGCGCATTGTTGTTGTCCTGCATTAATAAAACGGCCCAGAATCATCGCTGATTCTAGGCCGGACGTCATCCCCATAAGCACGCTATTCGGCGCTAAGTGACAATTAATATGCTTATTCGGCGCATTAGCGCGTGTTGGCTAATGCCTCGGCTTCTGCTCTGCATCGGCTAAAGCATTTAGACAAGCGGCAGGCAGCGGCAGATCTACGGCAATCGGCAGATGGTCCGAAAACAGATGGTCTAACACGCGCACTTCGGCGGCTTCGAGGGTTTGCGAGAGTAGGATATGATCTAGCGCACGGCGTGGCTGCCACGACGGATAGCTTAAAAGCGGCTTGACCGGGTGGAGCGGCAGGGACGTACTAAAACGCTCATGGGCATGAAGCTGTTCAGGCGTGCAGTTCAAATCACCCATCACCACGACATGACGAAGCGGCTCGATGATTTCACTGAGATAATTAAGCTGCCGAACACGGCCACGATGGCTGAGCGCCAAGTGGGCCACAAAGATATGCAGTGCATCAGGCCCATTGCCATAGCGCACATGTATCGCCCCACGCCCAGGCATCGCACCCGGCAAGCGGTGCTCCTCAATACGGCTGGGCACTAAACGGGATAAAAGGCCGTTACTGTGCTGGGCAATACGCCCCAAATTACGGTTTAGCTGTTGAAAATAGTGGGGAAACCCCGCCTGACCGGCGAGGAATTCCACTTGGTTAATACTGCTGGAGCGGAAGCTACCGCCGTCCACTTCCTGCAGCCCAACCACATCGAATTGGCTTAGCACTTCACCCATCACCGCTAACCGCTTCAAACGCTGGGGATGAGGTAAAAAATGCTGCCAGCTACGGGTTACATAGTGGTGGTAGGCGGAGGTTTGAATCCCCACCTGCAGATTGAACGTCAGTAGCCTGAGGTGGCCATGATCCAATAACGATTTTCCGCGATTGGACGTTAGCCCACCTGTTAAGCTGCCAACATGACCCTGCTCCAGCATTGTTATTCTGTGCGCTCGCTGCGGACGCGCTCAACTAACGCACCGGCAATCTGCGGCATGTTATCCAAGCTGCCGGCCGTACTAGGGGTAATCACATAGCGGCCATCAACCACTAGCGCAGGAACACCCATAAGGCGCATTTCTCGCATGCGGCTGTTCGCTTTGTTAACGTCACTGCGCACGCTGAAAGCCGTTAGCGCTTGCTTTGCTTCTTCTTCGCTGACGCCGTAATCCGCAAAAAATGCCGCAATGTCATCAGCATCTGTTAACGCACGACCGTCTTCATGAATCGCAGCGAAGAAATCTGCATGCAGCTCTTCTTCAATCCCCAGCGACTTAGCGGCATAAAAAGCATTCGCGTGGGTATTCCAGTCACCGCCCATGGTCGCAGGCATGTGCACGATGCTGACATCGTCCTCAAGCGACTCATACCACTCGCTTACCGGCGTTTGGAGGCGATAGCAGTGCGGGCATCCGTACCAAAACGCTTCGGTCACTTCGATCTGCCCTTCGTCTACGTTTGTCGCCACGGGGGTAGCAAGTAGCGTGTAGTGCTGGCCTTCGACCAACTCCTGGGCACTGACAGCAGCGGAAAGGCCGAAACCGGCCAACGCGACCACTAACGTTTTAAACATAGCGAGAATTCTCCAAGGATAAGCGAAAGCTGTGACCGTCAATGTAGGCCACAGGTTCCCCGCTTTGCCAACGTCGTTTAGCAAAAGGGAGAACCCTAGACGCTGAACTTAGTGCAAGCCCAACAGGTAGTTCGCTACCGCTTCCATGTCGCTGTCGCTCATTTTAGAAGCGATATCGCGCATTATGTTGTTCGGGTCGTTAGCCCGCTCACCGGCTGCAAAATCCTGCAGAGTAGCAATCGTATATTCCGCATGCTGACCGGAAAGCCCCGGATACACCGCACTGCCAATACCAACACCGGTAGGTGTGTGGCAAGCGCTACAGGAGGGGATACCTTTCGCCATGTCACCTGCACGATAGAGCTCTTCACCGCGGGCGAGAAGCTCTGCATCTTCATCGCTAGTTTGGCCCAAGTTAGCATCTTGCCCAGCGAAAAACGCGGCTACATCCCAGGCGTCCTGGTCGGAGTAATCATCTACTTGCCCCGCCATGGTGGGCACCATACGGTGGCCATCGCGGATGTCCTTAATTTGCTTGGCCAGGTAAGACATCTGCTGACCTGCCAGGTTAGGAAACGCACCCGACGGGCTGATGCCCGCTTGGCCGTGACAGGCCGCACAGGTTTGGGCCAGTTCACGACCTGCTGAAGCATCGGCTTCCGCTTGATAGTCGGTTTGCGCATGGGCGGTGCCAACGGCACCCATGGTAATTGCCAGGCTTGCCAGTAACTTTCTCATTGCTAGTCCACTATGCCGTTTGATTATTGACTGGTACGCATCCCGGGCGCTGCCCAGGTTCAGCACTTTACCAGGGTCAGCTCCGCCAAAACGAACAACATGTCGTGTTGGTCGCTGCTGGCTAGAGCGCGATGGTACACTAGCGCCCCAGGTCGCAGTTATAAACCTCTTGCATTATAACGAATCACCCTAGCGGCGGGAATGCAAGTCCAAGACTGCTTTCGGGGTAATTCGTCGCGGTATCGCTTTTTTTCACACTAATGTGGTGAAGCGGGCCGTTTATACGTTCGTTTTCCAGGATTGATTCCATGACTACCCCCCATGATAGCCTAGTCCCCCGACTGAACTACCCCACCGCCCGCTTTGTTATCAGTGCGCCGACCCTTGCGCTCTGCCCTGACGATACCGGTGCGGAAGTGGCCTTTGCCGGGCGCTCCAATGCAGGTAAATCCAGCGCTATTAACGCGCTTACCCAGCAGACCGCGCTGGCGCGCACGTCGCGCACCCCGGGTCGTACCCAGCTGATTAACTTTTTTAGCGTGATGAACGATGAATCACGCCGTTTGGTTGATTTGCCCGGCTATGGTTACGCCAAAGTGCCAGAATCGGTCAAGTTAGAGTGGCAAAAGCACTTGGCTGAGTATCTTCGTAACCGCTTTAGCCTGCGCGGCTTGGTGCTGCTGATGGATGTACGTCACCCGCTTACCGAGTTCGACCAAATGATGCTCAACTATGCCGACCAGCGTGAAATGCCGGTGCATATTTTGCTCACCAAGTCCGACAAACTCAAAAAAGGCCCAGCCAGTGCCACGCTACAAAAAGTCCGCTCACGCCTGAAAGAGTGGGAGGACCTCGTGTCTGTGCAGCTTTTTTCATCGCTTAAGCGCGACGGCGTGGATACGCTTTCCAAGAAGCTCGACCAGTGGCTGCATACACCGGACCAATCAGAGCACGACCAGCCGCCTGCCTAAGCGGCTCGTAACATTCGCTGGTGAAAATACAGCGCACTCAGCGCCGCTTCTCCAGCCACTCGATCAGGTTAGGCAACTCTTTGACATGGGCTATGCGGTGGACGCGCGCGGGTAGTGCCTGGTCACCGCGCTCGGCAATCCACGCAGCATGCATCCCCAGCTGCTGGGCGGGCAGCACATCCTCTTTCCACGAGTCACCCACGTGCATAGCCCGGTTTGGGGCCACGTTAAGCCGCTCAAGCGCGGTAAGAAAGGGCTTGGGATCAGGCTTCGGCGCCAGCAACTCACCTGCGGCAATCGCCACGGGAAAATAGCTGGCCAAAGGTTGGCGCTTTAAGTGGATATTGCCATTCGTAATCGCGGCCAACTGGTAGCGTTCAGCTAAAGCGGCTAACAAACCGGCCGCTTCAGGATGAGGCGTTACCTGTACCCGCAGGCGGTGAAACTCATTCATCGCGGCGGCCGCCCACATGAAGGCGGCACTGCGCGTCAGGCCCTGTGCCTCAAGCTGCTCTTCCAGCGCCCTTAACCGCAGCCAAGTAAAGTCTCCACGCCGTTCCGGCACCCGCTGTGCCCACTGCTGGCGACGCTGCAAATAATCCGCCACGCCTTGCTGGTAATGCAGTGCTAACGGCGGCTCCTGGCGTGCTTCGCGCCACATCGCCAGGGCTTCTAACAGCCAGCGATAGTGCCCCTCTTCCGTTTTTAGCATCACGCCCTGGTTGTCCCAAAGCGTATCATCAAGATCAAAAGTAATCGCTTCTAGCGACGACATGGTTAGCTCCCAGCAGGGCGGCGTTTAGCGCGCGGGTGAGCAGCATCGTAGCTTTCGGCTAGGTGCTGCCAATCCAGCCGCGTATATACCTGGGTGGTAGATAAGTTGGCATGGCCGAGTAGCTCTTGCACCGCGCGTAGATCCTGGCTCGACTCCAGCAGATGACTGGCAAACGAGTGGCGCAGGCGGTGAGGGTGCAGGTGTTCAGGCAAGCCACGGGTTACCGACAGCTGCGCCAAACGCTTTTGGATAGCACGATGCCCAAGGCGCGAGCCGCGCTGACCGACAAATAGCGCGACGTTACCCTCAGGCGCAAGCCCGCTACGGCAGGCAAGCCACGCTGTGAGCGCCTGATGAGCTCGCCGACCCACCGGTACTTGGCGGGGCTTACTGCCTTTACCCATTACCCGCACATGATTAGCGGTTAAATGGTTAAGGTCCAGCGCCGCCAGCTCCGCCAGGCGCAAGCCACTGGAGTAAAACAGCTCCAGCATGGCTTGGTCGCGTATCGCCAGCGGCGTGCCGTCGTGGGGGGTATCTAAAAAGCGCGCCAGCGCATCTACATCCACGGGCCTGGGCAGATGGCTTGGTTGCTTCGGGGTTCGCAGCAGGCCGACGGGGTTATCCGCAAGCACGCCTTGCTTTACCAGGTCATCCGCAAAGCGCGAAAGCGCAGCCCGCCTGCGTGCCAGGCTTCTGGGGGCTAGGCCACGGCTGCGCTCGGCCCCTAAAAATGCTCTGAGCAGGGTGGCATCCAGCGCGCTGGGCTCAGTGATGTCACGCTGCTGCGTAAAGCGGCAAAGCGCGGCTAAATCCTGGCGATAAGCCGCTACCGTAGCCGGGCTTGCGTGGGCCGCCAGGACCGCTAAATAGCGCTCAACCTGCTCAGCAATGGACGTGTTAGGCATGGGGTTCCAGGCGCATCAACAGCCGCGCCACAATATCGCCCAGGTACTCGGTAAACAGCGTATCCATACTGGCGCGGTAGCTCTCGGGGTCGGGACTGGCAAGCAGTAAATACCCTAGCGGCTCCCCTGCCGATAGCCGTGAAATGGCGCAGGAACCGGCCCTACGCGGCGCCTTGGTATGGGGCAGCAGGCACTTCCAGTCGCTCACGCTAAGCTTGGCGCAACGGCTGGTGCGGCCATCCAGCAGCGCCGCTAACCGCGCGCTGGCGTGCTGGTCTAACACGTGACGCGGCGGCTGTGGGGGCGCGGCTTCGCTATCGCTTAATGACGCCGGGCACCACAGCGCCATAGCGGGCGTATCAAAACGCTCGCTTAGCTGGGTGGCCAGGGCCTGGGCTAACGCATCACGATCTTGCGCTTCGACCAGCGCCAGCAGCGTTTCTCGCAGGCGGCGATATTGGGACTCGTTATGCCGTGCGGTCTCCAGCAGGTGCTCTAGGCGGTCTTCCGCGGTTTCGGCGCGCTGGCGCAAATCAATGACTAGCCGCTCAAGCAGCGATACGGCACCCTCTATATGGGGATGGGGCACCTTGAGCTGCTGCAATAGCCCTTCTCGACCGACAAAAAAATCGGGATGACGGGCCAGCCAAAACGCCACTTGGTCAGGGTCGAGCGTCTTGCGCGGCTCGGGGGCTTGTGACATCGCCGTTCTCCTCGAATTAGATGAGTGCTACACGACCATCAAAGACCCGTGTTGCGGGCCCAACCATGACAAGCGATGCTTCAGGGTCAGGCCACTCAATACTGAGCTGCCCCCCCGGTAGGTGTACCGTCACCGGGCTTTTCAACAGCCCTTGGCGGATACCGCTAGCCACGGCGGCACAGGCGCCGGTTCCGCAGGCAAGGGTTTCGCCGCTGCCACGCTCAAACACGCGCAGGCGGATCTCATTGGGCGCCACCACTTGCATAAAGCCGACGTTCACTCGCTTGGGAAAGCGCGGGTGTGATTCAAGCAGCGGCCCTAAGCGCTCCACCGGTGCGCTATCGACACTCTCCACCTGCAAAACCGCATGGGGGTTGCCCATGGACACTACGCCCAGCTGCAGCGTCTCCCCCTCCACAGCCACCTCATGAAGCGGCTGGTCGCCAGGCGCCTCAAACGGCAGCGTGGCAGGGTTAAAGCGTGGTCTGCCCATATCCACGCGCACCATGCCATCGTGCTGCACGTTCAGCACCAGCGGGCCACCCGCGGTTTCCACGTGGATTTCATGTTTATGGGTCAGGCGCTGGTCACGCACAAAGCGGGCAAAGCAGCGCGCGCCGTTGCCGCAGTTTTCCACTTCGCTACCGTCGGCGTTATAGATGCGGTAACGAAAATCCATCTCCGGGTCTCGGGGCGGCTCGACGATTAATAGCTGGTCAAAGCCAATGCCAAAGCGGCGATCCGCCAACTGGCGGATCTGCTCATCGAGCAACCTGGCGCGCTGAGTGACAAGGTCAACGACCATAAAGTCGTTGCCCAGGCCGTGCATTTTAGTGAAGTGGAGCAGCATCAGCGCGCCCCTTCAGGCAACAGCGCCTCGCCAGCCCACAGATTTTCCAAACTTTCCCGGGCGCGTATTACATGGTAGTGACTGCCATCTACCATCACTTCTGGCGGACGCGGGCGACTGTTGTAATTGGAGGCCATCACAAAACCATAAGCCCCCGCCGAGCGCACCGCCAGCAGGTCGCCTTCGGTAATCGCCAGCTCGCGCTCTTTACCCAAGAAGTCACCGGTTTCGCACACCGGCCCCACCACATCGTAGGTGGCTGTTGCGCGCTCGTGGCGAGTATCCACCGCCACAATGGCCTGCCATGCTTGATACAGCGCCGGGCGAATCAAGTCATTCATGGCGGCATCAACAATCGCAAAGTTTTTAGTTTCGCCAGGCTTTAAAAACTCCACGCGAGTCAGCATGACACCTGCATTGGCGGCAATGGAGCGGCCGGGTTCAAACAGCAGGGTCAGCGTTTCACCGCCTTTCCAGCGAGAGAGACGCGCCAGCAACTGGCTGGCGTAATCAAATGGCTGGGGTGGCGTTTCATCGCGGTAAGGCACACCCAGGCCGCCGCCTAAATCCAGGTGGTCGATTTCGATGCCACGCTCACGCAACCGCTCCATCAACATTAATAACCGCTCTAGGGCATCCAAGAACGGCGCGGTTTCGGTAAGCTGGGAACCGATATGGCAATCAAGCCCTGCCACCCGCAGGTTGGGCAGGCTGGCCGCTAGCTGATAAACGTCTAGCGCTTCATCTACCGGGATACCAAACTTGTTATCTTTCAAGCCGGTAGAAATATACGGGTGGGTGCCCGCGTCTACATCCGGGTTAACCCGCAGCGAGACTGGCGCAATTTTTCCCAGCTCACCTGCCACGCGATTCAAGCGCTCAAGCTCTGAGCGCGACTCAACGTTAAAACACTTGATGCCAACCTCAAGGGCGCGGGCCATCTCCTGAGGCTGCTTGGCAACCCCCGAGAAAACCACTTTTGCAGGGTCACCACCGGCTTTCAATACGCGCTCAAGCTCGCCCACTGAGACGATATCAAACCCGGCGCCTAGCGTTGCTAGCAGCCCTAAAACAGCAAGGTTGGAATTTGCTTTTACCGCGTAGCAAATCAGGTGCGGGTGGCCACCTAGCGCTTCGGTATAGGCACGGAAATGGCGCTTCAGCGTTGCCTTGGAGTAGACATAGCAAGGCGTGCCCAGCGCGTCAGCCAGCTGCGTTAGCGGCACATCTTCAGCATAAAGAACGCCGTCACGGTAGTTAAAGTGATCCATTACCCCTCCTGCTCGGCGGCCGAATCGTTGGTATCGTCAGGCAGATAAAGCGGTCCTTTCTGGCCACAGCCGACGAGTAGCAGCGCCGTTAGTAGCACTGCGCTCAATGTGAAGGCTTGCCGCTTCATGCATCACCTTTAAGCGCTGCCAGCGCTTCGCGGGCACGGCTTGCCGCTGCGCGCACTTGGTCAGGCGCGGTGCCGCCAATGTGATTACGCGCCGCTACAGAGCCTTCTAGCGTTAACACCTCAAACACGTCCTGCTCGATAATGGTGGAGAACTGCTGCAGCTCTTCCAGGGTCATTTCCGAGAGGTCTTTTTTGGTTTTCAGGCCATAGGCCACTGACAAACCAACAATTTCGTGGGCATCACGGAAGGCAACGCCTTTGCGCACTAAGTAATCAGCGAGGTCTGTAGCAGTGGAGAAGCCCCGCCGCGCGGCTTCATACATGCTCTCTTTCTTGGGCTCAATGGCGGGCACCATGTCGGCAAAGGCTTTTAAGCAGTCGCGCACGGTGTCTACCGCGTCAAACAGCGGCTCTTTGTCTTCCTGATTATCTTTGTTGTAGGCCAGCGGCTGGGACTTCATGAGCGTCAGCAGCGCCATTAAGTGCCCGTAGACCCGGCCAGTTTTACCGCGCACCAGCTCAGGCACGTCCGGGTTTTTCTTCTGCGGCATGATGGAGGAGCCGGTGCAGAAACGGTCAGGCAGGTCGATAAAGTCAAACTGGGCGCTGGTCCACAGCACCAGCTCTTCGCTCATGCGCGACAGGTGCATCATGAGAATGCTGGCAAAACTGGTAAATTCGATGGCGAAGTCACGATCGGAGACGGCGTCCAGGGAGTTTTCTGCTGGGCGGTCGAAACCGAGCAGCTCAGCGGTCACGTGGCGGTCGATGGGGTAGGTAGTGCCTGCCAGCGCTGCAGCGCCCAGTGGCAGTACGTTCACGCGCTTGCGGCAGTCCAGCAGGCGTTCGTGGTCACGGGCCAGCATTTCTTGCCAGGCTAGCAGGTGGTGGCCAAAAGTGACCGGCTGCGCCGTTTGCAGGTGGGTAAAGCCCGGCATAATGGTATCGGCTTCGCGGTCGGCAAGCTCAATCATGCCTTCGCGCAGGCGTACCAATTCCGCTTCAATGACGTCGATTTCATCGCGCATAAACAGGCGGATATCAGTGGCCACTTGGTCGTTGCGCGAGCGCCCGGTGTGCAGCTTCTTGCCGGTAATGCCGATTTTATCGGTCAGCCGCGCCTCAATGTTCATGTGCACATCTTCAAGCGGCACCGACCAGTTGAACTCGCCCCGCTCAATCTCGCCCTGAATCTCGGTCAGGCCGTTAATAATGGCGTCGCGCTCTTCATCGCTGAGCACGCCTACCCGGGCAAGCATGGTGGCATGGGCGATAGAGCCCTGGATATCCTGGCGCGCTAGGCGCTGGTCGAACGTTACTGACGCGGTGAAGCGTGCAACAAAAGCATCGGTGGGCTCGCTAAAGCGACCGCCCCAAGACTGGTTCGTAGCTTGGCTCATCGGAGGCATATCCTGCTGACAAAACTAATGGAATCGTTAATCGAAAGTGTACCAGAGTCGCCGCACTCAGCGGCATGCCGTTTTAAACAGTGGCCGCTTAAGACGTAGGTGACTCAATTGTAACGGTGGCGGTAAGCGGGGATTGTAAAAACGCATAGAACGCTGCAAGGGGCATCGGCCGAGCAAAGTAGTAACCTTGGAAGTGGGCACGCTGAACCCCTTTGAAATAGTTAAACTGCTCGGCGGTTTCGATACCTTCAATCAATACCTCAAGACCCAGCTTATCCGCCATGGTGACAACGCCATCCACAATGGCAGCGTCGCGGCGGTCGTTAACCACTTCGCGCACAAAGGAGCGGTCAACCTTGAGCTTATTAATGGGTAGGCGCTTTAAGTAGCTCAAGCTGGAGAACCCCGTACCAAAGTCATCCAGCGCTATGTGTACCCCCATGCGGCGCAGGGCATGCAGCGCTTGAATCGTGTGCTCGGCGCTATCCATGAGCACACCTTCGGTAAGCTCTAGCTCCAACAGCTCAGGCGCAAGACCGCTCTCTTGTAGCGCTTTTTCTATTGAAGCCAAAAAACCTGGCCGCTGAAACTGCATAGGTGACACATTAACGGCCATGGTGATCGGGCCGTGGCCTGCGGCGTTGAGGGCCACCGCGTCCCGGCACGCGGTGGCCAGCACCCACTCACTGATGGGCATAATTTGCCCGGTGTCTTCCGCTAGGCTAATAAACTGCACTGGCGGGATATTGCCACGCTCAGGATGGTACCAGCGGAGCAGTGCTTCTACCCCGGCCACCCGGCCGCGTTGGCAAACCTGAGGCTGATAATGTAGCTCAAACTGGTCTTGCTCAATGGCCTGCTGAAGAGCATGACGCAAACTGACGCGCTCGGTTACCTTGCGATTTAACTCATCGGTATACCACTGGTAGGTGTTGCGCCCCCGCCGCTTGGCTTTGTACATCGCAAGGTCTGCCTGTTGAATCAGCTGGCGTGGCTCGCTCATAGTCCCGTCATCGGTGGCAATACCAATGCTCGCGGAAATTCGTAGCTCGCTGGTGCGATACCAGTAGGGCGACGAAACCCGGGCAAGCAGACGCTCGACCACTTGCAGTACATCCTGCTCGTGGGCTAAATCTGGCAGCAGCACGACAAACTCATCGCCACCAAAGCGCGCCACGGTATCCCAAGGGCGCAGCTCCTCCTCCAGCCGCTTAGCCACTTCAATCAGCAGAAAATCCCCCACTTCATGGCCCAGGGTGTCGTTAATCGGCTTAAAGTCATCTAGGTCGACAAACAGAACGGCTAAGTAGCGATGGTAGCGCTTTGCTAACAGACACCCTTGGGCCAAGCGCTGGTTGAGCAACAACCGATTAGGCAGCCCGGTCAGCGCGTCGTGGCTCGCGTTATGGCGTAACTGCGCTTGATACTCGCGCTGTGAGGTAATGTCATTTTGTACGCCAATAAAGTGGGTCACTACGCCGGCTTCATCGCGCACCGGCGAAATGTATAGATCGTTCCAGAACGGCGTCCCGTCGCACCGGTAGTTGCGAATCACCACATGCACTTCACGCTGGGCATTAATACCTTTACGCAGCTGTCGCCGAGATTCCGGCGCGGTATCCTCTCCCTGAAGAAACCGACAGTTACGCCCCAGCACGGCTTGCCGGGAGTAGCCCGTGATGCGCTCAAACGCGGCATTGACATAAACCATCGGTAGATCGTCGCTGAGCGCATCAACGATAATCACGCCGTTAGTGCTCGACTCAACGCTGCGCTCTAGCAGCTGTAGCTTTTGCTCGGTGGCTTTACGGTGACTAATGTCCTGGGTTGAGCCTTGTATTTGAAAAATCTCTCCGTGCTCATCTCTCACCGCTCTGCCAATGGCTCTCACCCACAGGTGTCGCCCCTGACGCGTGATCACCTCATACTCGCCGTCAAAACTAATGCCGGTATCGCTACACGCCTGAAAATCGCGCATCAGTTGTTCTCTAGAGCCTGGCGCATAAAAAGCGAAAGCCTCCTCCACAGAGGGTTTAAACCCCGGCGGCATGCCGTGAATTTGGCACAGCTCGTCTGACCAAACGGGCACGTTATTCACCACATCTACGTACCAGCCACCAATCAGCGCAGACTCACCCGCCATTTCCAGCAGCCGCTGATTGCGTAAAAGCTGCTTTTCAATGGCCTTGCGCCGGGTAATATCTCGGGCAATGACATAAATCACCTTATCGCCGAGTGACGCCGTGACTTCCAGCCACAGCAGTTGCCTTGCTGCGGTTAACGCGCGAACATCAAAGGCTTTGATGATTTCTCCTTGAAGCAGTTGCGCCAGCGCCGTTTCAATCACCTTATAATCACGCGGGTCGATCACTTTACCGCACGGTCGGCCCACCAGCTCTGCAGCGCTATAGCCCAGCAGTGTTTCAAACATAGGATTGACGTTAAGCACTATGCCCGCAGCGTCGAGGCAGCAGAACATGTCTTGCGAGAGCCGGAAAAATTGATCGAGCTGACCTTGCGGTTCTTCAAGGGGCATCGCGTTACCTAAAGATGTAAGTCGCGTTTCAACGCTACGCTTAAATTTAACCGGTTATTTTTACTGTGTGGCCGGGTGCTTTATCATGAGACTTATCATAGTTCGACGCGCCGTGTCAGCGGCCAAGGGAGAATAACGTGTCATCCATCACTAAATTGCGCATTGCCACGCGTAAAAGCCAGTTGGCCATGTGGCAGGCCGAGTACGTCCGCGACCGTTTGATGGCGGCACACAGCGGTTTGGAAGTCGAGCTGGTTCCGCTCTCTACCAAAGGGGATAAAATTCTCGACACGCCGCTTTCTAAAATTGGCGGTAAAGGGCTGTTTGTCAAAGAGTTGGAAGACGCCATGCTGGATGGCCGCGCAGACATTGCCGTGCACTCTATGAAAGATGTGCCGATGCACTTCCCAGAAGGCCTCGGGCTTTCGGTGATTTTAGATGGCGCCGACCCCACCGATGCTTTTGTCTCCAACCACTACAGCAACATTGAAGAGCTGCCTGAAGGTGCCCGCATCGGCACGGCCAGCCTACGCCGTGGCCTGCAAATGCGCGAGGCCCGCCCTGATCTTCAAATTCTTAATCTACGCGGTAATGTACAAACTCGCTTGGCAAAATTAGACGCCGGTGAATTTGATGCGATTATTCTTGCCACCTCGGGGCTGCAACGCCTAGGGCTGGATGCACGTATCGCCCAAGCATTGCCCCCAGAAATTTGCCTACCGGCCTGCGGCCAAGGGGCGCTGGGTATCGAATGCCGCTTGCATGACCCTGAGCTGATCAGCTTACTGGCTCCTCTGGATGACCCTGACACCGCCACCCGCGTGCGCGCCGAACGGGCAATGAACACCCGCTTAGAAGGCGGCTGCCAGGTGCCTATCGG
Source organism: Halomonas sp. GFAJ-1 (assembly GCA_002966495.1). Taxonomy (NCBI): domain Bacteria; kingdom Pseudomonadati; phylum Pseudomonadota; class Gammaproteobacteria; order Oceanospirillales; family Halomonadaceae; genus Halomonas; species Halomonas sp. GFAJ-1. The sequence continues at coordinate 964,279 of CP016490.1, read as the reverse complement.
TGGTCATGCGATTCTCGACAAGGCCAACGAAACCATTTGGCTGCGCGGTTTAGTGGGCAACCCTGAAGGCACCGAAGTGCTACGGGCCGAAGGCAGTGGCTCCATCCACGAGCCGGAAGCGCTGGGCATTCGGGTGGCTGAAGACCTCCTTGACCAAGGGGCTGGGGATATCCTGGCCGAGGTTTACGGCCGCAACGTATGACCCAACCGGTACTGATCTGCCGTCCCGGAGAGCGTGGTGAAGCGCTTGCCGCTGCGCTGCGCGCCCAGGGCGCTTGGGTCGAATCCCTGGAGGTCATGCAGCTTGAAGCACTGCCTGAAACACCGGAACAGCGCAGAATCTGGCTGGATATTGATCAGTACCATAAGATAGTAGTGGTCAGCCCCTTCGCAGCCGAATGTTTAAGCGAAGCGCTGGAGCGTTATTGGCCGCAGCTTCCTGTAGGGATTGATTACTACAGTGTTGGCAGCACCACCGCCTACACCCTTTACAACCTGCTAGGCGTACGCGTTCACATTCCTTCACCTGCAAGCGGTGACGATACCAGCGAGGCACTGCTGGCACTTGCCTCACTAAAAGCATTAACCCACCAGAGAGTACTACTGGTAGCGGGTGAAGGCGGCCGCACACTACTCACCGAGACGCTGGAAACGCGTGGCGCGCAAGTCATCCGCGTAGAAGTATATCGGCGAGTGTATCAACCGCCCTCAGCGGCCATGCAGCAACGTCTTTTAGTAGGCGATTACCGGGCGTTAATCGTTACCAGCAGCGAACTGCTTGAACATCTGGCAAAATGGTGTAATCAAGCAGCGTTGAACCAACCGCTAATCGTTTCCAGTCACCGTTTAGCTACACTGGCCGGTAAACTGGGTTTTTGTGACCTCAAGGTGGCGTCGGGAGCAACGCCGGCTGCACTAGCAGCCGCGTTGGATCGGTCCTGCAACCCAAAGGGTGCCGATGTCGATCAAGGAACTTAATAAGGGCTAGCGACAGATGAGCAAACAACTAAACGATCAGGAAGGCGTACACAAGACGTCTGCCGATGCATCCCAAGAGGGCGCTAAGCCGAGCGATACCGCCGTGCCCGCCTCTTCCAACAGCGAGCCTGCAGGGTCAAGCACTACCTCAGCATCTTCCTCTTATGCCGCTAAGAACAGCCGTTCCCGGCGGCGTAATAAAGGCGGCCACCAACCCGCCGATTCTAAGCAAGACACCACAAGCGCCGCACCTGTAGCACCACACAGCGGTGCCAAAAAAGATGAGCCTGCCCCCAAACAGGCAGCGGGTACGAGCACCGCGAGCGCAAGCCCCAAAGGCGCCTTCACGCCGCCGCCCACTAACAGTGGTGGTGACCGCCACTCGGGTAGCGACAGTGGCAACGGCGGCAACAGTGGCAAGAGCGGCATGCTCGCCATTGTGCTGGTGATTATCCTGGCGGTGGCATTAGTACTGGTTGCTTGGCAAGGCTGGCAGCGCCTGGATAGTCAACAGCAGCGCATTGATGCGCTGACTCAGCAGACTGAAGACAGCGCCTCCCAGCAGGCCGTTAGCGACCTTGAGTCACGTATCGAAAGTGGCGAAGCAGAGCGCAGTCAGGCGCTGGAAAGCACCTTGAGCGATCTGCGCAGTGAACTTGACACTTACCGCAGTGACGTCGACGAGACGCTGGATCAAGTGCTGGCCCAGCTCTCCCAAGAGCAGGAAACCGACGAGCGCGACTGGCTACACGCAGAAGCCGCCTATCTGCTGCGCTTAGCCAACCAGCGCCTGCAGCTTGAAGGTGATGTCGATGGTGCAGCCGCCCTGCTTAACACCGCCGACGCCCGCCTAGTGGACGCCGACAACCCGGCACTCACCTCGGTACGCCGTGAAATCGCCAATGAGCTGGCCGCCCTTGATGCGGTACCCCGCGTAGACCGCACCGGTATCTATCTGGCGCTGAACGCCCAGCAGGAACGCATCGCTGGCCTGCGTCTTTCCCAGGAAGTGGAAGAGCGTGCCGTTACCTCTAGCATCGAGCAGCCGCCTACAGGTACCTTCCAGCGCCAGCTGGCACGCTTTGGCGAAGAGTTAAAAGATCTTGTCGTGATTCGCCATCATGACGAAGCGTTGGAAACGCTGATTACTCCAGAGCAAGAGACCTATCTGCGCCAAAGCCTGCGCCTAGTGCTTGAGCAGTCGCAACTGGCCCTGTTGAAAGAAGAGCAGGAACTTTACGAAGCGAGCCTTGATAAAGCCCTGGGTCTACTTAACAGCTACTACGACACCGATCGTGACGAGACTCAAAGCGTCATTAATCGCCTAGAAGAGCTAAAGCAAACCGAGGTGAAGCCAGAACTGCCCGATATCAGCGCGTCACAGCAGGCGCTAGCGAACTTCATTGAAAACCGCTTTGAATCGCGTCGCCAAGGCGGAGGTGATGCATGAGAAAGCTCATTCTTCTTATCGTCGCAGGCCTTGCAGTAGGTGCCCTATTTGGGCACCTAATGATGGCGGTGCCTGGCTACTGGTTAATTCGTGTCGGTGAAACCTCGGTACAGACCTCCTTCTGGTTTGGCCTGGTACTGCTACTCGCCGCCTTCCTTGTGCTGCACTTTGCCCTGCGGCTTTTAAGCGGCATTATTCGTCCAGTGGGTAACTTTCGCACCTGGAACAGCCGCGCCCGCAATCGCCGCGCCATGAAACGCACGGTGCATGGCTTAGTGGCCCTTACCGAAGGCCGCTTCAAAAAAGCCGAAAAAACGCTGGTTAACGCTGCCAATGACTCCAGCACCCCACTGGTTAACTACCTTTCAGCGGCGCTGGCGGCACACTACCAAGGCCACCATGTTAAGTCTCAAGAGCATCTCAACAAGGCTCAGCTAACGACCGAAGGCGCCGACACAGCGATTGGCCTGATGCAGGCTCAGTTGATGATCGACCGTCAGCAGCCTGAAGAAGCACTGGCGATTCTTAACCGTTTGGATAAGCAGCTGACCAACCACCCTCAAGTGCTCAAGATGCTTAAGCAGGTGCATCTCAGCGTTAACGATTGGGAGGGGCTACGCCACCTGATCCCGCGCTTAGCCGCGCAAAAGCTGATTACTCAGCAAGAGCGTGAGCAGCTGGAGTTCAAGGCCTACCGTGAACTGATTGTGTTTGAGGCCAAGAACCCCACGAATATCGAGCGCGTGCGGGGGTTATGGGCCGATATGCCGGACTACCTGCGTGGGAATACTGAGCTGATCGTGCTCTACACCGAGGCGCTGCTCCAGTCGAACGAAGAGCCTATTGCTGAACGGCTGCTCAATCACTCGCTGGACCACCACTGGGATGCACGCCTGGTAAAACGTTACGGCTTGCTTAACGTAGACGCAGCGCGCCAGCTGGTGAAAGCAGAGAAATGGCTGCAAGAGCGCCCCAATGACCCAGAACTGCTGTTAGCATGCGGGCGCCTATCGCTACGTATTGGCCAGTGGGAAAAAGCGCTGGAATACTTTGAAGCTAGTCAGCGCCAGCGCCCCAATGGTGAAGTATGTGCCGAGCTTGCCCGCCTCTACGCCAGCATGGGCGAGCATAATAAGAGCCAGCTCTACTACCGCCACAGTGTAGAAATGCTCGCCAAATCGCTGCCATCGCTCCCACAGCCAAGCGACGCCAGCGACAGCAAACCGAGTGATCAAAAAGATAAAGCGAGCGATCCTAAGATCACAAAGAAGAAAAGCGCTTAATCATCTTTAAGCGTTATTAGCATTACCTAAAAAAAGGGTGCCCGCTTAAACGGGCTCCCTTTTTTATTACGCAATAAGCGACTACCCACGCATTCGCGTAGACTTTTAGGCAGTTAAGTGGATATACCCATTGCGGCCGCGTACCACGACGCGTTTACTATCCTCGGATACCTCCCGCGATGCACCTCATAAAGTACTTCTTATGCGCCCGCGTGGGCTCGCTCGGTGCGCGCTTTCAGCTCACGCAAAATCGTCAGCTCGTTTTCGTTGGGCTCCGGGGTGCTCTCAAGCTGCTCGGCAAAGCGTACTTCCCAACCGGTGGCGTCAATCACGTCCTCGCGGGTTACGCCTGGGTGCAGCGATACCACCACTAGCTCTTTGGTGTCGGGATCAGGCTTCATCACGCACAGGTCGGTGATGACGCGGGTGGGGCCTTTGCCGATATTGGGCACGTTATCACGCCCTTTGCCGTCGCGGCCAAAGCCTAGCGTAGTGACGAAGTCGACATCTTTTACAAAAGCACGTTTGGAGTGCTTCAGGGTGATAAACACTTCCCCGGCGTTGGTGGCAATTTCCGGGGCACCGCCACCACCCGGCAGGCGAACCTTGGGTGCCTTGTAATCGCCAATTAGGGTGGTGTTAAGGTTAGCAAAGCGGTCGATTTGCGCGGTGCCCAAAAAGCCCACATCGATTTTGCCGCCCTGCAGCCAGTAGCGGAACATCTCCGGCACCGCCACGGTGGTCAGCGCTGATTCGCACAGTTCACCATCACCGATGGAAAGCGGCAGAATCGCAGGCTTGGTTTGCAGCGTGCCGGACTCGTAAATCAGCACCACATCAGGGGCATGGGTCAGCCGCGCCAGGTTGGCGGCTTCCGAGGGCAGCCCGATGCCCACAAAACAGGTCATGCCGTTCTCCAGCGCTCGCGCCGCCGTCACCGACATCATTTCAGACGAGGTATATTCCAGGCTCATCAGGCTTGGCCTCCCACGTTATCGGCGGCATTAAAGACGTTGTCGTCAAGCCACTGGGTAAAGGTGTCGCGATCCCGAGCAATAGCATCCCACTCCTTGTAGAAGCGATTGCTGCGGCCGTAATAACCGTGAGTATAGGAAGGCAGCGCGCCTTTCTCGGCCACCGCAACGGCGCTGATCGCCCAGCTTGGGATCACGCAAGCATTGGGGTGTGCGTTCAGATCATCGACAATCTCTTCCACCGTGACGATGCTGTGTTTGGCGGCCAGCACCGCTTCTTTTTGTACGCCAACAATGCCTTCTACCAACACGTTGCCTTGGCGATCCGCCCGCTGGGCGTGGATGATCGAGACATCTGGGCGCACCGACGGTATAGCGGCCAGGCGTTCACCGGTAAACGGGCACTCGATGAATTTGATTTGGTCGTTGACGCTGGGCAGCTCGCTACCGATGTAGCCACGGAAAACCGCCAGCGGTAATCCAGCCGCACCCGCTTCAAAGGCACAGGCCATGGCCGCGTGGCTATGCTCAAGAATCTCGATCTTGCACGGCCAGCCTTTCTCCACCGCGTCACGCAGGCGATGCAGCGAGCCCACGCCGGGGTTACCGCCCCAGGAGAAGATGACTTTTTTGGCACAGCCCGCGCCAATCATTTGATCGTAGATGATATCGGGGGTCATGCGGATCAGCGTCAGATCACGCTTTTGCTGACGGATCACTTCGTGACCCGCGGCAAACGGAATCAGGTGGGTAAAGCCTTCCATGGCAACGGTGGCGCCGTCTTGGACGTAGCGCGCTACCGCGTCATGCAAGCTGAGAAACTCGGCCATGATGGGTGCCTCTTAGCAGGTCGTTGCCGACGTTGTTAGCGCTTGTGCGTTTAACGAACATATATTCTTAATACGAACAAGTTACTGCCGATCGCTAATGAGGTCAAATGCCTAGCGGCTATTCAGTGCCTGGATGGCCTATCCCCCGCACTGAGTAACGCGTTTTAAAGATATTTTTCAGCTACTTATTTACTTTTCAGCCCTTTATTTGCACGCGTTACCTGGGCAGTGACGCTACCAAGGTATAAAGCCGGATTGCATGCATCACACTGCGTATTGGCGTTCTAATGGACACCGGTTTAGGTCAGCAAAGGACAACAACAATGAGCCAACCTTCTGTACATAACCAAAATAATCAATACGCCTGCGCCGTGGTTACCGGCGGCGCTAGAAACATCGGTCAAGCTATCGCGTTACGACTCCAACAGGATGGCTATCACGTTATCGTGGTGGATATCGTTGCGCCGGAAGTCGATGCGCTGCAGACTGACGCCTACCAGGTCGACCTTGCCGATGCCGACGCGACACGACGGGTGATGGCAGAAATCGCCGAGCGTTATACGGTGACCCGGCTAATCAACAATGTAGGTATCGTCGCCCCCGCTCTGCTTGAGGAGGCAACGCTTGAAGACTTCGACCAATTGATGCACCTGAACGTACGCTCGGCGCTGATCTGCACCCAAGCGCTGCTTCCTGCTATGAAGGCACAAGGTATGGGGCGCATCGTCATAAATGCCAGCCGCGTGGTGCTGGGCAAAGAAGCGCGAACTATCTACAGCGCAACAAAGGGAGCGCTGCAATCCATGGCCAGAACATGGGCGCTGGAACTGGCTGAACACAGCATCACCGTTAACTGTGTTGCTCCTGGGCCTATTGCCACCAGCGCCTTCTGGCAAAATAACCCGCCTGATTCGGAGCGCGCACGCCGCATCATCGACAATATTCCGCTACAACGCATGGGCCAACCTGACGACGTGGCCCAGGCCGTCAGTTTCTTCTGCGATGAGCGTAGCGGCTTCATCACCGGACAGACCCTCTTCGTGTGCGGCGGTGTTACGGTCGGTTAGGCAAATCGAAGGCTTATTTCACCACGCCCTTTTGGCGCAAGGCGCTGATGTCGGAAGCGCTCTTGTGTAATAGGCGCTCTAACACGCTATCGGTATCCTCGCCCAGTCGCGGCGGTGGCTTGTGATACGCCAACGGCGTTTTGGAGTATTTAATAGGGTTAGCCACACCAGGCACTACGCCGGTGTCGCTTTCTAGCTCAATTTGCATGTTTCGCGCCTGAACCTGCGGGTCATTGAAGACTTGGGCAATATTCTGAATCGGCCCGCAGGGAACGCTAATGGCGCCTAGCATTTCAATCCATTCGTGGCTGGTGCGGGTCCGAGTGATCTCCACCATCAGTGGAATTAGCACCAGACGGTGCTTCACCCGCTCAGGGTTAGTGCCAAAACGAGGATCAATGGCTAGCTCAGGGCGCCCCACCGCCTCACAGAAGCGCTTGAACTGCCCATCGTTGCCAATGGCGATAATGACTTTTTCACCGTCAGCCGTAGGAAACGGCTGGTAAGGCACTAAGTTAGGGTGATACTCACCGGTGCGGGTGGGCGGTGTGCCACTGCAGAAGTAGTTAAGCGCTTGGTTTGCCAGCCAACTGACCTGAACGTCCAGCAGCGCCATATCAATATATTGGCCCTCCCCGGTGCTATGTCGGTGATGCAAAGCACCCAGAATGGCGATGGTGGCATTCATCCCTGTGGTCAGGTCGGAGACCGCCATGCCTACCCGCTGCGGCCCAGCCCCCGGCTCACCGTCGGCGGCACCGGTAATACTCATTAGGCCGGATTGAGCTTGGATTAGGTAGTCATAGCCGGCCATTGCCGCCATTGGCCCGGTTTGACCAAAGCCGGTGATTGAGCAGTAAATCAACCCGGGATTAATCGCTTCTAGGGTGGCGTAATCGAGACCTTTTCGCGCCAAGCCCCCACTTTTAAAGTTCTCCACCAGAATATCGCTTTCTGCCGCTAGTTCACGCACCAGCGCTTGTCCCTCCGGCTGGCCAATATCCACCGTCACCGAGTGCTTGCCGCGATTGGCAGACAGGTAGTAAGCCGACTCTTGGGACTCCTTGCCCTGTTTATCGTTTAACCAGGGAGGCCCCCAGTGGCGCGTGTCATCGCCGAGGGTGGGGTGCTCAATTTTAATCACCTCGGCGCCCATATCGGCCAGTATTTGCGTACACCAGGGGCCTGCCATTACGCGGCTTAAATCCAACACTCGAAGCCCTGTTAGCGGTCCTGCCATAGCCATTTTCTCCGGTAGTCGTACTTACTGCGATTTACCGACGGCGTTGCGCGCTTCACGGCGTGATGAAATAAAGCGGTAAAGGGCCAAGGCAATGGAACCCACCGTCAATGCAATAAAGACCCAGGTAATGGGGCCACGCACAAAGATCGAAAGATCGTTATGACCGATCAATAGCGAGCGGCGCAGGTTATCTTCAAACATTGGCCCGAGGATAAAGCCGATTAAAAATGGCGCTGCCGGGATCGCGGCGCGATTGAAGATATAGCCCACGACGCCGAAGGCCAGCATTAGCCACACGTCAAAGGTGTCATTATTAACCGCATACGCCCCATAAACGCAGAACATCAACACAATCGGGAAAAGAATAGATTTAGGAATGTCAGCAATTAATGAAAAGTACTTAATGGCCACATTGCCCACTAGCAGCAATACCAGCGAGCTAAACATAATGCCCATAAACAAGGCATAGATGAGCGGCAGGTTTTCTTGGAACATAATGGGGCCTGGCGTTAGCCCATGAACCATAAAGGCCCCAAGAATAATCGCCGTAATAACATCCCCGGGAATACCCAGCGATAGCAGCGGAATCATCGTCGCCCCGGCAACCCCGTTATTACCCGCCTCGGCAGCGGCAACGCCTTCTACCTCACCCTTACCGAAGTTCGCCTTATTAGGCGACCGCCTACGTGCATCGCTATAGGAAATAAACGCAGCCGCCGTAGCACCAGTACCGGGGATGGCTCCAATAATCACGCCGATCAAACTGCCCCGCACAATAGTCGTCAAGCAGCGCTTCAATTCAGAAAATGCCAGGCCAGCACCGCTCGCCTTCGCCTTAATATGGGGAAGCGCCTTCTTGCGATAGAACTCGATAATCTCTGGGATGGCAAACAGGCCAATCAACAGAGGAATAAAGGAGATACTGTCCATTAAGTTATAGCTGCCAAAGGTAAACCGCTGGGAGCCGTAGACTTCATCCAGCCCCACCAGAGAAAGCAGAATACCTAACAACGCGGCCATCAAGCCTTTGATCATAGAGCCGCTGGCCAGGGAAATAATGATGGTGAGCGAAAAACAGATCAGCCAGAAAAACTCCGGCGCGCCAAAATTTAGCGCAATTTTTGCCAAATAGGCGGCAAAAAAGATCAGCGCGATGTTGGAAATAAAATCGGCGATTACCGATGAGAAGAGCGCAGCTTTGAGTGCCTTCTTGGCATGGCCCTGCTGGGCCATGGGGTAGCCATCTAACAAGGTACACGCGGATGCAGGTGAGCCAGGCGTTCTAATCAAAATAGCGGTAATGGAGCCACCGTACATGCCGCCTTTATAAATACCCACCAACAGCAAAATAGCGGCGACCGGCTGCATGGAGAAGGTAAAGGGCAGCGCCAGCGCCACCGCCATCGTGGCGGTCAGCCCAGGAATGGACCCCACCACCACACCGATGACCACGCCCATCGCGATGGCCAGAAAGTTATCTAAGCTAAAAAATATCGCGATGACTTCCGAAAAATGTTCCATAGATCACCCAGAAGATTAAGTAGCCAATCAGAAACCGATTGGTGATATCGGAAGCGGTACATTCATCACTTTTACAAAGATAAATGTCACAGCGATAGGAAAAACGAAGGCCAGGCTATAAACCCACCAGGTGCGAACGGGATGTGCCACAAAAAGCACCAGGGTCGCCAGAATGCCGGTAAATACCGCCCCCATCGACTCAAATAGAGAGACATAGATGACCAGAGCGACCACCATCAATATGAAACGCCGGGTCGTCCCTTTCTCGATATTTCGTTCATCCTCCTCGCTGCTTCTATCCAACAGGAAGCCTTGTAGGATAAGCAGAATAGAAAACAGTAGGATCAACCAGCCGACGATTCCCGGCAGCCAGCGCGGCGACATCATCGGGTTTTGCAGAATAGGCGGTTCATTGACGTAGTTAGGCACTAAGTAAAACACCAGTGCCAGCGAGAAGCCCAGCAGGATAACTCCCGCGACTACGTCACTTGGGTCTTTTACCCTGCGCTTAGAATCTGAGGGTGTCATCGCTGCCTTCTCCAGGGAAAACAATAAAGGCGAGAACGCATGTCCTCGCCTCAGTGTTTGATGAGAGGCTGCCTAGCTTACTGGCTAATGCCAGCTTGCTGGGCGACGCCGTCCCAACGCTCCAATTCTTCAACGATGAACTGTTTAAACGCATCACCCGACACTTGCCCCGGCTCTGCGCCTAACTGCTCTGCGAAATCTAGAAACTCTTCCCGCTCCATCACCCTGGCCAATGCATCTTGCATGACGCTTTGTGCTTCTTCTGGGAAGGAGCTGTGGGCAATCAGCCCAAACCAAGCAGTGGTGATGAACTGGTCAAGGTTATGCTCGCCAATTTCCGTTAATGTTGGCACATCAGGAAGGTACTCAGAGCGTTCAGCGGAGGTAACCGCCAGTGCACGCAGATCGCCGGAGCGAACGTGGGAAAGAACCGTTGGCATATTTTCAAACGATACGTCTACATCACCACCTAACAGCGCAGGCAGTGCCGCACCGCTACCCGCAAAAGGCACCGCGGTCATGTTGGTCTCGGTCAGCGTTTTAAATAGCTCGCCAGACATGTGAATAGAGCTACCCACACCGCTGTGACTGAAGGTCATGTTTTGTTCTTTTGCAGCTTCTACGAATTCAATAACGTTTTCATAGGGGCTGTCAGCGGGCACGACCATGACGTTAGGAATATCGATCATGTTCTGCAGGAAGACGAAGTCATCAACGGGGTCGTAGCTGAGGTCAGGATAAATAGCGGCACCGATGGTATGGCCTGGCGATGCCATAAGAATGGTGTGATCCGCACCGCGCCCACCGCGTGCAAGGCGCCCGGTGCCGACAGTGGAACCCGCACCCGGGCGGTTTTCTACCACCACGTTAGTATCGAGTTCTTGCTGGAGTAGATCGGCAACGCGCCGCGACAACACATCGGTAGTACCACCTGGGGCGTATGGAACGACTAGGCGAATATCATCAGTCGGCCACTCATTGGCGCTGGCAGAGGAAACAGCAAGGCCAAGTGCAAGCGCGCTACTACAGGCAGCTAAACATGTTGCGCTAAGGAGTTTATTCATTGTTATCTTCCTGTGCGTTAGTTAATTATTGTTCGCATTGCGTACACGTATTCGTAGTGCATGCCTTGAGATTACGTTGTTGTTAACACTTTAAAAAACACAACTTTAGTAGTATGGCAGTAAATACTCTCCCCACAGCGAGCCTATAGTGAAAACCCTAAAGTTCGCATGGCGAACTTTTTTACGTTACTCTCTTATCAGAGGCTTCAAACAGTGGATAGCGACGATGCAAGAAGAGATGCTTAATACAGAGAGTCGTGACTTTGTCACTGCCCTGGCCAGCGGCCTGGAGGTTATACAGGCATTTGACGCTGAACACCCACGCATGACGTTAAGCGAAGTGGCGACGCGCACTGGCATGAATAGAGCAAAAGCTAGGCGCTTCTTACTGACGTTGCATGCGCTAGGGTATGTCCGTAAAGAACAACGCTATTTTGAATTAGCCCCTCGAGTTCTACAGTTAGGCTACGCGTTTCTATCCGCCAACAACTATCAAGGGGTTATTCAACAGTACTTGGAAGAAATAACCGCAGAAACCGGGGAGTCTTCTTCTCTGGGCGTCTTAGATGGTAACGATGTTATTTATGTCGCTCGTTCTGCAGCCAAACATCGCTTAATGGCGATTACGTTATCCGTAGGCACGAGACTTCCGGCTGCGCACACCTCAATGGGTCGCATGTTGTTGGCTCAGCTTAACGATAAAGATCTTGATCACTTCCTATCGACTATTTCCCTAGAGCCCTACACCGATAAAACAGTGACCGATGTTAAAGAGTTACGCAGCCAAATAGTTAATGCACGCCAGCAAGGCTATGCGATTTCTGATCAAGAGTTGGACTCGGGCTTACGCTCTATCGCTGTTCCGGTTTTTGATGCTAAGCAGCACTTAATGGGGGCAATCAATATCAGCACCAACGCAGCTCGGGTCGACCTCGACACGCTCGTTAATGTTTACCTACCTGTGCTGCAAAGCAAAGTCGCGTACATCCGCGCGCATATTAATTGACCATTACAGCCTCTAACGCAGCGCGATAGCCTTGCACGCCCAATCCGGCAATCACGCCATCGGCGCGTAGCGATATATAGGAGTGATGCCGAAAAGCTTCGCGTTTGTGCACATTGGAGAGATGCACCTCAATGACTTTGCCATCAAAGGCATTAAGCGCATCGAGAATAGCCACCGAGGTATGGGTATAGGCCGCCGGGTTAATAATAATCGCCTGGGTACCATCAAGGCGTGCGGCGTGGATCGCATCAATCAAGGCGCCTTCATGATTACTTTGAAAGCAGGTGATGTCCCAATCGGCCATCACCGCTTTCTCCCGCAGCATGTTATTCACATCTTCTAACGTCTCATAGCCGTAGATCTCTGGCTGACGGCTACCCAGCAAATTCAAATTTGGGCCATGTAATACCAATACTTTTCCCTGACTCATTCTCTCTTCCACCCTGTGCGCTGGCGCATACATTGACGATGATGCTTGTTCTAGCATCTAGCGCATCTATTGCGCCAGCGACTTTTCAATCAACGCCGACGCTACTGCTCGGCATAGGCACCGCTCTCCAGCTCTAAATGCGCGGCCCAGGACACGATATCGGGCACTCCCACAGCAGCCTCTATTTTAGGACTCATATCCGGTAGTTCGTGGGCGATGCCTTTATGGCAGTCGATACAGGTTGCATCGCCCGAGGCAAGGTTGGTGGAGTGGGCCCGGGCAGCACGCGTACTCTGCTGGGTGAAGTCCATGGAGTCGAATTCGTGGCAGTTGCGGCACTCTAGCGAGTCATTGGCCTGGAGCCGCACCCATTCACGCTCGGCAAGCTCGCGGCGCTTTGCCTCGAACTGCTCTTCGGTGCGAATTGAGCCAAATACCCAACCCCACACCTCTTTAGAAGCCTCCATTTTACGCGCTACTTTGTGCGTCCAGCCATGAGGAACGTGGCAATCCGAGCACGTCGCCCGCACCCCAGAGCGATTGGTGTAGTGAATGGTGGTTTTGAGCTCCTGCATCGGGTTGCGCTCCATCTCATGGCAGGAGATGCAAAACTGCTCGGTGTTGGTGGCTTCCATCGCCGTGTTGAAACCGCCCCAAAAGATGATACCGGCGATAAAACCACCCAGGGTTAAAAACCCCAGGCTAAAGTGAACGCTGGGGCGGCTTAAAATACGCCAGTAACGGGTAAAAAAGCGCTTCATTGCCCCGCCTCCTGGCGCTCACGTAGCGCCTCGTTAATCACCTCTTCCACCGACTTGAAACGATTGGGTACCAGAGGGGTGGCATCGGTTTTGGGCACGTGGCACTGAGTGCAGAAGTAGCGATCCGGCGATACGGCGGCTAATACCTGCTTATGGCGATCCATAAAGTGAGTAATACTCACCATAGGCGCACCCGCGCTGACAGCCTGCTCTCGGCTATGGCAGTTTAGGCACTGGTTAACCCGCATATCGACCTGGTAGTCACGAATCGAGTGGGGGATCACCGGCGGCTGCTCTGGATAGCTGCGCACTTCACGGCCGCCATCTCGCGGTTCACCGGCAATAGGCGCCGCAGACTGCGTTTGGCTAATGGTGCCGCCGAGACGCAAGCCATCCGGTGCAGGCGCATCGCTTGCCTCATCCGCACCGGCCGCCCCCGCCAGCAGCGCCATGGATAAACAGAGAGGAAAAAGCCATTTCATCGTTATTCTCCTTAGCCTGTTTACGCCAGATTGACGAGTTCAAGGCGCACCGCGCACTTTTTGAAATCGGTCTGTTTTGAAATAGGATCGGTGGCATCCAGCGTGACCTTATTGATCAGATAGGAGGCATCAAAAAAGGGCACGTACACTAAGCCACGGGGCGGTTTAACGCGCCCACGGGTTTCTACCCGCAGGTTCACATCCCCGCGTCGGCTGGCCACTTTAACCTCGCTTCCCCGCCGGAACCCTTCAGCGCGAGCGTCCTCTGGGTGCATATATAAAAGCGCGGCAGGTACGGCCCGATGAAGCTCAGGCACGCGACGGGTCATGGAGCCGGTGTGCCAATGTTCCAATACCCGCCCTGTACAGAGCCAGTAGGGGAAGTCATCGTCAGGAGCCTCGGGAGGTGGCTCAGCCGGGACTGCGAAAATTAACGCGCGATTATCCGGCTTCGCGTAGAACTGCCAGCCGCTGCCGGGTTCTACATAAGGGTCATACCCCTCCCGGTAGCGCCATAGCGTTTCCTTGCCATCCACCACCGGCCAGCGCTTGCCCCGGTTGGCGTGGTAAGCGTCGAAATGATCCAAGTCTTTGCCTTTGCCGCGGCCAAAGCGGGCGTACTCTTCAAACAGCCCCTTTTGGATATAGAAGCCGAAATCGTCTGCCTCAGCGTTGGCGTAGCCCTCTTCCATATCGGAGGTGGGGTACTGGTCGACCTGACCATTGGCAAACAGTAAATCAAACAGGGTTTTGTCACGCATCTCCGGGGCAGCTTCTAGCAACTCTTCGGGCCAGACGTCAGCCACGCGGATGCGCTGGGAGAGGGCCACGGTCTGCCATAAATCCGAGCGCGCCTCGCCGGGGGCATTGACCAACTGATGGAAAAACTGGGTGCGCCGCTCGGAGTTACCAAAAGCGCCCTCTTTTTCTACCCAGGACGCCGCGGGCAAAATCAGATCCGCCGACTGGGCTGAAACGGTGGGGTAGATATCCGAGACCACTACAAAGGCTTCGGGGTTACGCCAGCCAGGCAGAATCTCTTGCATGACGTTGGGCCCGGCCTGCATATTGTTGGTTACCTGGGTCCAGTAGACCTTGATGTCACCGTCTTTAAGGCGGCGACTTTGGGCCACCGCGTCAAAGCCCACCCACGAAGGGATCGTGCCCTCAGGCAGTTTCCAGATTTTCTCCGCATCGCGGCGATGCTCCGGATTGGTAACCACTCGGTCGGCGGGCAGACGGTGAGCAAAGGTACCCACCTCCCGCGCCGTGCCACAGGCTGAGGGCTGGCCGGTAAGCGAGAAAGGGCTATTCCCCGGCTCTGAAATTTTGCCAGTAAGCAGGTGGAGGTTGTAAATCAGATTGTTGATCCACACCCCGCGGGTATGCTGATTGACCCCCATAGTCCAGAACGTCATCACCTTTTTATCAGGGTCGGCATACAGCTCTGCCAAGGCCTCAAGGCGGCTTTCAGAGACGCCGGACTCTCGCGCTGCCCGCGCTAAGGTATAAGGCGCAACATAGTCGGCGAACGCCTCAAAGCTCATATCCGTCCAGCTATTAGCGTTATCAGCGTTCTTCGCCGCCTGCTGCAGCGGATGCTCGTCGCGCAGGCCATAGCCGATATCATCAGTGCCGAGCGCGAAGTTGACATGCTTATCGACGAATGACCGATTTACCCGGTCAGTCTGAATAATATGGTTGGCAATATAGTTAAGGATCACGATATCCGCGTTGGGCGACATAATCATGGGGATATCGGCCAACTCAAAGCTGCGGTGCTCGAAGGTCGACAGCACGGCGACCTGGGTGTCCGGAAAAGAGAGGCGCCGGTCAGTAACGCGGGTCCAGAGTACCGGGTGCATCTCGGCCATGTTAGAGCCCCACAGCACAAAGGCATCCGCATGTTCGATATCGTCATACACGCCCATGGGCTCATCCGAGCCGAAGGTGCGCATAAAGCCGAATACCGCCGAAGCCATACAGTGGCGGGCGTTGGGGTCGATATTGTTCGAACGCAGCCCGGCTTTAAATAGCTTACTCGCCGCGTAGCCTTCCCAGATAGTCCACTGGCCGGAGCCAAATAGCGCGATGCTCTCCGGGCCGTGTTCACGAATGGCGCTGGTAAATTTTTCTGCCATGAGGTCGAGCGCCTCATCCCAGGAGACCGGCTCGAAATCGCCATCTTTAGCATATTGACCGTTGCGCTTACGCAGCAGCGGCTGGGTCAAGCGATCTTCCCCATAGAGAATTTTGGAAAGAAAATAGCCTTTAACGCAGTTAAGCCCCCGGTTTACTTCAGACTGATTATCACCATGAGTCGCCACGATTTGGCCGTTATAGGTGCCAACCATGACGCTACAGCCGGTACCGCAAAAACGGCAGGGGGCTTTATCCCACTGCAAGCGGTTCAGATCAGCATGGGTAATCAGGTTGCTGGCGCCTGCGGGAATCGACATCCCTGCCGTAGCAGCGGCCACCGCTGCGGCGTTCGCCTTTACAAACGCTCGGCGTGTTAGTTTCATTGCTCCCCCTCCTGTACGTGCGGCTCATCCGCTGTCAGGGCATCAACCACTTCGTGATACACAAAGGCGGCGTCAATAACCCCAGGCTGCTCGCGTACGTGATCCATTAAAGCCAATAGTTGTTGTTCGTCAGTATGTTCGGCGACGACCACGAGCTTTCCAGCCGCGTCTTCGCCCATCACTTCGCCAATGCTATGTTGGGTAATCCACTCCGCTGTCTGCTTCAGCGCCTCGGGCCGCGCATGAACGATAAAGCTAATGATGTGTAGCAGTTGATCAGACATAGACGGTATCTTTTGTTATCAGTGAGATTGCTTGGTTAGGGCAGGCGGAATAGCAAGCACCGCATCCAGTGCAGCTTTCTAGGTGGATTTCAGGTTGCGGCGGCCGACCACCGGGGCGCAGCGGAAAGCGAATCGCGTTCCACTCGCAGGCGTCCTGGCAGCTTTGGCAATGGATACTCGCCAGTGCCAAACAGTGCGGCTGAACTTCGGCTTGCCAAACAAAGGCTTCGCTAACGCTAGCGCCGCGCTCTATCGCCTGTGGCTCGCATACCGTTGCGCAATCACCGCACAGTGCGCAGCCCGCTTGGGCAACGCTAAGCTCGGGATAGCCACCGCCACCGCGCGTCAAAATGCCTTCCGGGCACGCGTCGACGCAGGCGTTACAACCGGTACAGAGGTCGAGAAAGGCAGCTCTGCTCCAGGGCGGCCGACGCACATCATCACGCCCCGACAAGCGGCGAAAAAGATTGCGCCGATTATTGTTTTTATTCGTGCGCGTCATAAGTATTCCTAAAATAAAAGAACACTAACCCCTGTGCTAAACAGTGGTTAACCACCTTTTAAACTTATTTCTTAGAAGCGTTACGGGCGCCTTATAGCGGCGGGCCGGGAGGGCCTGCAAACATCTGATAAACCCATACCGAAAAGCCATAGCCCCCTACCACCGCTATCGCCAAAATAGGAAATAGCAGCACGACAATAAACAGAAACAGCCCTAATTCCTGGCGTTTGCGAGGTGTTTCTTCCGCCGTTATTGGATGAGATTTTTTAGCCATGCCTAACTCCACAGGGTAGGGACACACCACTGTAGATGTGTATTAAAATAGTTATTTATAAAGCGTAGTAACTAAGTTCAACTTGTCACTTGATCCAGATCAATTTTTACAAGTTAGTAACTAGATCGCTTGGTACTAACCTAATACCAATGAAGGCCCTCCTTATGAAGGCTCAATTCTTATGACGCTTCCGCTTTATTTAGGCTTACCCATGTGGGCCAACCAAGATTGGCTGGGAAGCCTATACCCGCGCCACGCCAAAACAGACCTTTTAAGTGACTATGCGGCGGTTTTTTCAAGTGTCGAGGGCAACACGACCTTTTACAGTGGTGCGCCCAAGCCTGAGACAATTGCTGCTTGGGCTCGCCAGGCACCCCCTTACTTTCGCTTTTGCTTTAAATTGCCGGCTAGCGTCACCCATGATCAGCGGCTAACGCGCTTGGAAGATGCCTGGGCATTTTTAGCCGCGCTGGAGCCACTTCATGATCGCCTTGGCCCTACCATGGTTCAGTTACCGCGAGATTTTGGCCCCCAGGAGCTGCCCCAGCTAGAAGCGCTACTCGCCCAGTGGCCCGCACATTTACCCTGCGCTGTCGAAGTGCGTCACCCTGAGTTTTTCCACAAGGGAGCCGCTGAGAAGGCGCTTAACCAATTGTTGATAACTTACGCAGCTAACCGCGTGATGCTTGATGTGCGCCCACTGTTTTCCACCCCGGCTAATGGCCATGCTGGGCTTGCCCACGCCCAGCAGGAAAAGCCGAAAGTCCCACTACACGTGCTTTCCACGGCACAGCAGCCTGTTATTCGTTTCATTGGGCATATTGACAAAACCATCAACAGCGGCTACTTCAGCCCATGGAAATCGCGTCTTAGCCTGTGGATAAAACAGGGGAAAACCCCTTTCTTATTTGTGCATACTGCAGATAACCGGGAGTCTCCCGAGATGGCGCGCATGCTCTATAAAGAGCTACAAACACTGGCACCGCTACCTCCCCTGCCAGCGTTTGCTGGCGATAAGCAGAGCCAACTGTTTTAAACAGCCTTTTTAGCTGTGTTTACTGGCATGCACTCTTTCTATCGGATAAATTGCGTCTACTTTCGGAAAATAACGCTGGAAAATATCTTTTTCTCACAGTTTAGTTTTCCGAAAATTAGCATTTTACGATAGCAACACCTTATTAATTACAATTGAACCCATATAGAAGGTGAAACATGGCAAAACTTGCACATGCACAGTGGTCATCAAAGATGGCCTTTGTGCTCGCTGCCGCAGGGTCGGCAGTCGGTTTAGGGAATATTTGGCGCTTCTCTTATATGGTGGGCGACAGCGGCGGCGCCGCCTTCGTACTGGTGTATCTCGCCTGTGTGGCGCTGGTCGGTCTGCCTATTCTAGTGGCGGAGTGGATGATTGGTCGCCGAGGCCAGAAAAACCCGATTAACGCTATGGCCGAACTGGCCGCGAACCACGGTAAATCTAAGGCGTGGGCGCTAATCGGGGTTAGCGGTGTCTTAGCGGCATTTTTGATTCTGTCGTTTTACAGTGTCATTGGCGGCTGGTCGCTGAACTACACGCTAAGCTCAGTGATTGGCACCTTTGACGGCCAAGATGCAGACGGCATCAGCGGCTTGTTTGGCGGCATGCTAGGTAGCCCCACTACGCTGCTGCTCTGGCACACCGCCTTTATGGTGCTAGTGGTAGGCATCGTGGCCCGTGGGGTCACCAAAGGGCTGGAAAGTGCGGCGCGGTTGTTAATGCCTGCCCTCATCATATTAATGCTCATCCTGGTGGGCTACGGCGTAGCCAGCGGTTATTTTGGCGAAGCATTAGCCTTTATGTTCCGCCCTGACTGGAGCGCGCTTAACGGTGGGGTTGTATTAGCCGCCATGGGCCAGGCTTTCTTCACGCTGTCGCTGGGTATGGGCATCATGATGGCGTACGGCTCTTACCTGGGTGAAGACGTTAACCTGCTGGGCACTGCGCGCACGGTGATCATTCTGGATACCGTGATTGCACTGCTGGCCGGCTTGGCCATCTTCCCGATTGTCTTCGCCAATGGCTTGAGTGCCGGTGAAGGCCCAGGTTTGATCTTTGTTACGCTGCCGCTGGCGTTTGGCAATATGGCAGGCGGCACCATTCTGGGACTGATGTTCTTCCTGCTATTAACCTTCGCAGCGCTAACCTCGGCTATTTCTCTGCTGGAACCCGTTGTGGAAACATTGGAAGAACGCACGTCCATGAGCCGTATCGCATCTACTCTCGCGAGTGGTGTTGCTGTATGGCTATTAGGCGTCGCGGCGCTTCTATCATTCAACGTCTGGTCTGAGGTGCTGTTCTTTGGCCTGAATATTTTCGACCTACTGGATACCTTTACCAGCAAAGTTCTGCTGCCGTTAACAGGTCTGGGGGCGATTGTATTTGTGGCGTGGTGCTTGAAGCGCGAAAGCGTGGAAGCTGAGCTGGGACTCTCAGCAACAGGTGTCAGCCTATGGAACATCATCGCACGCTATGTAGCGCCCGTTGGCGTTATCATTGTGTTTGTGACTGGCCTTATTTGAGCCATTACTAAGGCCTCAACAAAGCCGAGCAAACAGCCGCCCTGCTGCATAGCGGGGCGGTTTCGTTTAGACGCTAGTGAAGTTCGCTCTCTTGCTCGTACTCGGGCAAGGGGGCGATATCCCGCGACAACTTCTGAAACTCCCGATGTAACTCTATTCCCCTGCGCGCCCTTAAGCTGCGCTGGGCAGAGCTGCGCCGTTGCTGGGCGTGCTCATCGACCTGCATGCTCATAAAGATGTCGAGCAATTCGTTTTTTACCGAGGTGATTCGTTCGACGTTTCTCATAATCGACGTTCCTCCAGGTGAATATGCCTACGTCCACCTGCATCCGTAACCACTGATTTGCAAATGATGCAGTGCGGCACTTCACTTCTTACTATAACCTACTTGACAAAATGATGACGAATCCTGCTCAAATGTCTTAACGGCATTTAAACGCCTGCAGATTAGGCGCTGCTGCCGACGCGGGCATGCTGTCATCAAGCGAGTTACCGCTCTACCGCAGCAAACGATGAACCGTCATTAAAAACGAACGTTTTAAACAGGTATTTTTTATCGTACTGTAAATACCTGTTTGTTGAGCACCCAAGGAGCCGAACGTGAGCCGCGCCCTGTTTGATGAAATGAGACGCCGCATGGAGCACTTCCGTCGCTCCGAGCAAAAGGTTGCACGGTTTGTACTGCGCAATCCTGACGAAGTTATCCACATGCGGATTGTGGATCTCGCCACGGAAGCCAAAGTGAGCGAGCCTACGGTGGTGCGTTTCTGCCGCGCATTGGGCTGCAACGGCTTCCAGGACTTCAAGCTACAGCTGGCACAAATGCTGGCCAGCGGCAGCCAGTTCGCCCAGTTCTCCATGAACGACAGCGACTCAGTCGCAGAATTTTCCCACAGCATTTTCGACTCCACCGTGGGCACGCTGTTATCGGTGCGCGACCGACTCGACAACGAAGCCTTAGGGAAAGCCGTTAACGCCTTGGCCATGGCCAACCGAGTTGAGTTCTATGGCTTTGGGGCCTCTGGCGCGGTGGCTTTCGACGCCCAGCACAAGTTCTTCCGCCTGCAGATCTCCACCTCCGCTTACGCCGACCCGCACATGCAGAATATGTCTGCGGTGACCTTAAAAGAGGGCGACGTGGTGGTGGCGATCTCCCAGACGGGCCGCACCAAAGCGCTGGTGGCTAGCGTACGTTTGGCTCGCGATGCGGGCGCGACGGTGATTGGCCTCTGCCCAAGCGACTCACCGCTGGCCAGCGAGGTCAGCCTGCCGCTGTATATCGATGTTCACGAAGACACCGAGATCTATACGCCGCTAAGCTCCCGCATTGCCCACCTAGTGCTTATCGACGTATTAGCAGTTGGCGTTGCCAAAACCCGCGGGCCAAAGCTCGCCGAGCAGCTTAAAGCGGTTAAAAAGAGCCTTAACACCCTGCGCTACCCCGAAGAGAGTTAAACGCTCGCCCTGTACGCACAGCCAGTTCCCTGGCTGTGCTAAACTGGCTGCCCATTTTCGAACCGGCAGCGGCTTATATGGACGACGTCACGGCGATTCTTGATCAGCTCAACCCCGCCCAGCGCGAGGCAGTTAGCGCCCCCCAGGGCAATCTACTCGTGTTGGCTGGCGCGGGGTCGGGTAAAACCCGCGTGCTGGTTCATCGCATCGCCTGGTTGATGCAGGCCGAGGGACTTTCTCCCTACGCCCTGCTGGCGGTGACGTTTACCAACAAAGCGGCCAAAGAGATGCGCACCCGCTTAGAGGCGCTGCTGGGCATCTCTATGCGCCATGTGTGGGTAGGCACCTTCCACTCCATTGCCCACCGCCTGCTGCGCACCCACTGGCAGGATGCCCGGCTACCCCAGCACTTCCAAATCATCGACTCCGATGACCAGCTACGCTTGGTTAAACGGCTGCTGAAAGATTATTCGATCGACGATGAGCGCTACCCGCCGCGTCAGGTACAACATTTTATTTCCGGTTGCAAAGAAGAGGGCCTACGCCCCCACCAGGTAAACGTCGATGGCGATGCTTACCTGGGCCAGATGGTCGAGCTTTACGAACGCTACCAGCTAACCTGTGAGCGCGGCGGGCTGGTGGATTTCGGTGAGCTGCTGCTGAGAAGCCTGGAGTTACTGCGCGATAATCCGGCGCTGTTAAACCACTACCAGGAACGTTTTGGTCACGTGTTAGTGGATGAGTTTCAAGATACCAATACGCTGCAGTACGCTTGGCTGAAGTTGCTGACCGGTATGAAAACACCGATGACCGCCGTGGGTGATGACGACCAGTCCATCTATGGCTGGCGAGGCGCCAAGGTGGAAAATATCCGCCGTTTCGAGCAGGAATTTCCGCACACCCATACCGTACGTCTGGAACAGAACTACCGTTCTACCAGCGCAATTCTAGAGGCCGCCAACACGCTGATCAGCCACAATAGTGAACGGCTAGGTAAAAACCTGTGGACCGATGGCATCGAAGGCGAGCCAATTTCTATCTACGCCGGGTTTAACGACCTTGAAGAAGCCCGCTATATCGTCGATACCATCAAAGAGAAGGTCAACGAAGGCTTTAACCGCCGAGACGTTGCGATTCTCTACCGCTCCAACGCCCAGTCGCGGCTGCTGGAAGAGACGCTGATTCGCCAAGGCATGCCCTACCGTATTTACGGCGGCCATCGCTTCTACGAGCGCTTAGAGATCAAAAATGCCCTGGCGTATTTGCGCCTGCTGCTTAACCGTGATGACGATGCCTCGTTAGAGCGGGTGATCAACGTACCCACCCGTGGCATTGGCACCCGCACAGTGGAAATTGTTCGCCACCGCGCCCGGGAGCAAAGCGTGTCGCTTTGGCAGGCGCTCCATGATGCGATTCACGACGGTACATTAAAGGGCCGTGCCGCCAACGCAGTACAAACCTTTGCCAACCTGATAGAGCAGCTGGATAACGATGCCGCCGGGCTGCCTCTGCACGAAATCATCGACCACGTGACGGCGCATACCGGGCTAATTGAGCACCATAAAAGCGAGCGCGGCGAGAAAGGCCAAGCGCGAGTAGAAAACTTGGAAGAGCTGGTTACCGCCGCCCGTGCCTTTACCCACGGCGACGCGTTTGAAACCCCGGAAGCGGGTGAAGGTATGGCAGCGCTTGAAGCGTTCCTTTCTGAAGCGGCGCTCAACGCTGGCGACCACGAAGCGGAAGAGTTTGAGGACAGCGTCCAACTGATGACGCTGCACTCAGCAAAAGGCTTGGAGTTCCCGGTGGTCTTTATTGCCGGCGTTGAAGAGGGCCTGTTCCCTCATAAAATGTCGCTGGAAGAGCCTGGCAGGCTCGAAGAGGAGCGGCGCCTCTGCTACGTGGGCGTTACCCGAGCCATGCAAAAGCTCTACCTCACCCACGCCGAAACCCGCCGCCTACACGGCAAAGAGGTATTCCCACGCCCGTCGCGCTTTTTGCGCGAACTCCCGCCTCACTTGCTGGAAGAAGTACGCCTGCGCGGGCATATTTCCCGCCCGGTCACCGCGTCGCGTACCTCCTTTGCCCAACAAAGCATCGAGAGTGACGGTGACCTACCTAGCCTGCACGTGGGCCAGCGGGTGGCGCATCCGGTATTTGGTGAAGGCATTATTCTGAACGCCGAAGGGGAAGGTGCCCGCGCCCGGGTGCAGGTCAGCTTCGAGGGTGATGGCGTTAAGTGGCTGGTGCTGGGGTTTGCTAAGCTGACGCCGCTTTAAACGCCAACGCCTTGGCGTTGAGGGCAATGGCTTGCCGATTAAAACTTGGTTGGCGCATACTGGCAAACGGACACTGTGCTTTTCTGCACGCTGACAAAAATATCCTATAATTTCCGGAGTCTTGCTCATTATGCAACGCCGCAATTTCCTCAAAGCCGCCGGCCTTGGCGCCGCCGGTGTCGCTGCCGCCCCGTTTGTTTCTACCGCCAGCGCTAACGAAACCTACACCTGGGATATGGTGACCTCCTGGCCGAAAAACTTTCCTGCACTCGGTACTGGCGCGAACGACTTCGCCCGCCGGGTAGAGCAACTCTCTAACGGCCGTATGCGCATCCGTGTACACGGTGCGGGCGAGCTGGTGCCTGCCATGGAAGTATTTGACGCCGTAGCCGCCGGTACCGCTGAAATGGGTCACTCCGCCTCTTATTACTGGCGCGGAAAAGTAGCCGCCTCGCAGTTTTTCACTGCGGTACCGTTCGGCATGAACACCACTGAAATGAACGCCTGGTTATACCACGGCGGTGGCCAAGAGCTGTGGGATGAGATCTACGCCAACCATAACCTGAAGCCTTTCCCGGTCGGCAATACTGGCGCGCAAATGGCCGGTTGGTTCAAAAAAGAGATTAACTCCCTGGCCGATATGCAAGGCCTGCGCCTGCGCCTACCGGGCTTGGCAGGCGAAGCAATGAACGCTATTGGGGTAACCACCGTTAACATGCCCGGTTCGGAAATTTTCACCTCGCTCCAAACCGGCGTACTTGACGCTGCCGACTGGGTAGGCCCTTACAACGATATGGCGTTTGGCCTGCATCAGGTCGCCGACTACTACTACACCTCGGTGTGGAATGAGCCTACCGCCGTGCTAGAAGGCACCGTTAACCTGGACGCCTGGAATGCCCTACCGGAAGACCTCCAGGACGTTATCCGCGAAGCGGCACGCGCGTCTAACCTCGCCATGATCAGTGAGTTCGCCTACCGCAACGCTCAAGCGCTGGAAACCCTGGTAGATGAGCACGGCGTTCAGCTACGAACCTTCCCGGAAGATGTCATGCAAGCGCTCCATGAATCTTCCCAAGAGGTTATTCAGCGCCAGGTAGACAGCGACGAAGCGTCTCGCCGGGTGTGGGAGTCTTACTCAGCCTTCCAGCAAGTACTGCGCCCGTTTAGCGATGTGGGTGAGTACGCTTACTTGAAAAGCCGTGATGAGCTAACGTCTTAAGCCACTTTTAGCACACTGGTACTTCTTAAGAAAACTCGATCTTCTTAAGCACAAAGGGCGCCTCGGCGCCCTTTTTAGCTGTGCACCGCGCGAATTCGACCATTTTCATCCAGCGCTACCATGACAAAACGTGCTTCGGTGACTTTCTGGCGCTCTTCAATATGGCGACCGTGAGGCGGGCGCACCCAAACTTCCACATCAATTTTGATTGAGCTGTGACCAATTTCCCGCACCTGGGTATAAACACTGACCATCGACCCCACACGTACCGGGCTTAAAAAATCCATCGCTTCAATGGCAACGGTGGCGTTTCGCCCGCCGGCTTCACGGCCTGCGGCAAGCTCGGCGGCTTGATCCATCTGGTTGACGAGCCACCCACCAGGAATATCGCCATAGAGATTGGTATCTTGTCGAGAAGCCAGTAGCTTTAACGTGAGCTGCCCTTGGGGCGCAGGTACATCGTCCAAATCAGAATCCAACGGTGTCATAAGGTGGTCGCTTTGTGGGTTTATTGTTGTGATGTTGCTGCATCGCAATAGAGTGGCATTAGTTAATCACAAGAGGAAAGGCGTTTGAAGGGTAACGGTTTATGGCTTAGGAAGAAATATCGCCTACGCTTAGCGCTGCTAGGTGCACTGCTGGTGGTCACCCGGTTAGCCTGGGGGCAGCCCGCCGTGGCGCCATCCCTGCCAAGCGGCACGCTAGGGGCGGTGGGTTCCGACACCATGGCGGGGCTGGTATTACGCTGGGGAGAAGCGCTCACCGCTCGTCATCCAGAAATTAACCTCCAGTTTCAAGCGGGCGGCTCAGCCAGTGCGCCCACGGCGTTAATTGCAGGCACTACACGCCTTGGCCCGATGTCCCGGCCGATGGCTGCGACTGAGCGCCAGCAGTTTATCGACCACTATGGCTACCCGCCCCTTGAGCTGCGTGTGGCGCGGGATGCGCTGGTCGTCGTTGTCCATCGCCACAACCCGCTTGATGTCTTAACCCGTCAGCAGGTCGATGCCATTTTCTCCACCGGCCTTGCCTGTGGTGCCAGCCAGCCCATTCGGCGCTGGGATGCGCTCCTTGATGCCGAGCAGTGGCCTTACGGGCGTATTGCGCTGCATGGGCGCAATTTGGCCTCGGGCACCCACGGATTATTCCAACAACAGGCGCTATGCAGCGGCCAGTTCCGGGTCGATATTAGCGAGCACCCTGGCTCTTCCGCCGTGGTCGCCGCAGTGGGAGAATCGCCTAACGCGATGGGTTATGCAGGCTTCAACCACCTTACCCCCATGGTAAAAGCGCTGCATCTAGCCGACCAGCACGGCAACGCCCTGGCGCCTAAGGAATCAGCGATTCAGCGTGGCGAATATCCTTTATCCCGCGATCTCTATCTCTACGTTAATCTGCCCCCAGGGGAGGCGTTACCGGCCGCCGAGCAGGCGTTTATTGAGCTGATTATGTCGCCAGAAGGCCAGCAAATTGTCCGCGCTTCAGGCTTTGTACCGCTGCCGCCTAGCGACCTGAACGCCCAGCAGCCATGGTAACGACTGTCATTTAATTGTCATAAAAATGTTTTAGGGTAAGGAGAATCCCATGCATATTTATTTTAGCGATGGCACCCGCTTCTCAATGATGTCGACATGACTCCCCCCCGGCTAACCCGCGTTCATCTGCCGCTGCGCCAACTTCAAGACCGCATTGCCACTGGGCTAATCACCGCTGGGGGCATTGGGGTGTTATTGGCGATTCTGGCCATCGGGGTTTTCCTTATTTGGGAAACGCTTCCGCTGCTCGCATTAGGCGATACCTTCGCGCTTAGTAAGCTCTCACCACTTGCCTGGGGCACCCTAAAAGCCGCCCTCGCCGCCATGCTGTTTGCAACGCCTATTGCGTTAGGCGCAGCCATCTACTCGGCACTGTTTATGTCGGCGCGTTTGCGTAGTCGGCTAAAACCCGCACTAGAACTCATGGAAGCGGTACCTGGCGTTGTGGTCGGCTTTATTGCTGGCTTAGTGCTAGCACCCTGGGTAGAGCGCCACTTAGCCAGTGCCCTGCTGCTCATCGTGTGGCTGCCCTTCAGCGCCGTGTTGGCCGGTGTCTTATGGCATCTTGCGGCGACCCGATTGCGCCAGCGCTTACCGCACTCCTGGGCGGGACTATGGCTAATCCCGTGGCTTGCGTGCATGGTCGTCGTGGCACTGTGGCTCGCGCCATGGCTTGAGCACCACCTGCTAGGGGGCGATCTACGCCGCCTGCTCGACCAACGCTACGGCATGGATTACGCCACACGAAACGCGCTGATTGTCGGTATCGCCATGGGGTTTGCCATCATTCCGAGTATTTATGCGCTGGCCGAAGATGCACTCGCAGATATCCCCCCCACCTTAATGGAAGGCGCGCAAGCGCTGGGGGCCAGCCGTTGGCAGGCGCTTTGGAAAGTAGCGCTACCCACAGCTGGCCCCGGTATTTTTTCAGCGGTCATGATTGGCGCAGGCCGCGCTGTGGGTGAAACCATGATCGTACTCATGGCTAGCGGCAACACCGCGCTGTTTAGCGCCAGTCCCTTTGAGGGACTACGCTCGCTCTCCGCCGCTATCGCCATTGAACTGCCCGAGGCGACCCCCGGCGGACTCACTTATCATCTGTTGATTTTGGCCGCACTAGCGCTGTTCATTTTTACCTTCTTGGTCAATACCCTGGCAGAAGTGGTGCGCCAGCGACTGCGCCGCCGCTACCATCGGCTGGGGGGCAGCCAATGACGCCACTATCCGAACAGAGCAAACGGCGGGTTAACTGGCTAAATGATGGGCTGTGGCCGTGGCTATGCGCTGCCTGCGTGGCGCTTTCACTACTGATGTTGGCAGCGCTGCTCACCCTGTTGGCGACCCGGGGGCTAGGGCACTTCTGGCCAGCTACCCTGGAGGAGGTCACGCTTGCCTCAGGTGATACGGTTATCGGCCAGCCGGTACGCGAAACCCCGCTACCGCTAAACGCGGGCATGGAGCGGCTCTATTTTACCGGCAACCGCGATATCACCGGGGCTAACTGGCGCTGGATAAACGTCGAGGACATCGCTGAGCAAGCGACCCCAAACGACCTAATCCGCTTAGAACGTACCCCCTGGGGCGATTTTATTGGCCGTTTAGTCGCAGTGGAAAGCGATGGCCAGCGCTTAACCGGACAAGCTGCCTGGGAGTACATGACGACTTCCCTAGCGCTGCCAGCCAGCCAGCGGGCTAGCAGTGAGCTACTGTTGCTGACCGCCGATGGCCAAGCGCTACGCCAGTCGCTCTCCAGTATCCGCCATTTTCAGGCCCCCAATGCCATGTCCTGGTGGCAGAAAGCCACAGCCTGGGGGCAAAACGTTTGGCGCTTTCTGAGCGAAGGGCCACGGGCAGCCAATACCGGCGGCGGCGTGTGGCCGGCTATTTTTGGCACCGTACTGATGGTTATTTTAATGTCGGTGATCGTGACCCCGTTTGGCGTACTGGCGGCGATTTATCTCAATGAAATCGCTCATCAAAATCGGCTCACCCATTTAGTACGCATTGGCGTGCGCAACTTAGCAGGCGTGCCATCGATTGTTTACGGCGTGTTCGGCCTGGGAGTGTTCGTCTACGGCATTGGCGGCTCTATCGATAATTGGTTCTTTAGCGATGAACTGCCCTCGCCCACCTTCGGCACCGGCGGGCTTTTATGGGCCTCGCTGACCCTTGCACTACTAACCCTGCCGGTGGTGATTGTGGCAACCGAAGAGGGCTTAGCGCGAATACCCGACGCCCAGCGCGAAGGGGCGGTAGCGCTAGGGGCCACACGCCTAGAAATGTTAACCCGGGTGGTGCTGCCTATGGCTACCCCTGCGATGCTCACCGGAGTGATATTAGCCATCGCCCGGGCCGCTGGCGAGGTGGCACCTTTAATGCTGGTGGGCGTTGCAAAACTAGCGCCGCAAATGCCGCTGGATGGTGATTTCCCTTATTTGCACCTTGAGCGCAAGTTTATGCACCTTGGCTATCATTTATTTGATACGGCGTTTCATGGGGAGGATGTTCAGGCCGCCATCCCGCTGGTTTACGCCACGGCGTTACTATTAGTGCTGATTGTGCTGGTGCTTAACCTAACTGCCATATTTCTGCGTCATTATCTAAGGCGTCAACGAGGAAACGAATGCTAGCGCCCTTAACACCAAGCCAAGCGTCAGGCCAAGCATCACAGGCTCCGGTGACCACCTTTGCTCCCGGGCAGTGCTGCCTAAGCATCAATCAGTTTAACCTCGCCTATGCGGGGAAACCTGCCTTGCGGCAGTTGACGCTCGACGTGCCTCGCCATCGGGTTACCGCTTTTATCGGCCCCTCTGGCTGCGGTAAATCCACGCTGCTTAGGGCGATTAATCGGTTACATGACCTCAACGAATCAGTTTCCCACAGTGGACACATAGCGCTTGAAGGGCAGGATATTCACGCCCCCCAAACGAACGTCACCGAGCTGAGGCGCCGCGTGGGTATGGTGTTTCAAACCCCGAACCCATTTCCGATGTCAATTTATGAAAACGTCGCTTTTGGGCTGCGCTTGCAGCGCCGATTACCCAAGCGTAAGCGAGACGACATTATTGAGTGGGCGCTAACGTCTGCCGCGCTATGGGAGGAGGTTAAAGACCAGTTGCACCGTTCAGCATGGCAGCTCTCCGGTGGGCAACAGCAGCGTTTAGTCATTGCCCGCACGCTGGCCGTCCAACCCGACGTTTTACTGTTAGATGAGCCCGCTTCGGCACTGGATCCCATCTCAACACTCAAGGTGGAAGAGCTGATTCGCAACCTTAAATCGCAGCTTACCTTGGTGCTGACCCACAATATGCAGCAGGCCGCCCGGGTTTCTGACTACACGGCGTTTATGCAGCACGGCGAGCTGGTTGAATTCGGCTTAACCGACCAAGTGTTCACCAACCCGCGTTTACAACGCACTGAAAACTACATCACCGGCCGCATGACCTAGGCCCCAGAGACGACCCGTCAGGAGTGCGCAATGGACATTACCAGCGATACCCACAGCCAGCATATCTCTCGCCAGTTTAATCAAGAGCTAGAGGAGCTAAAAACCCACCTAATGGCCATGGGTGGCCTAGTGGAAAAGCAGGTGCAAGACGCCGTATTCGCACTGCTTGAAGGCGACAGCCACCTCGCCGAAAAAGTGCGCGATAACGACCGCCAAGTAAACGATCTGCAGCTACAAATAGATGACGAGTGCACGCGTGTTCTAGCGCGCCGACAGCCCGCAGCTTCTGACTTGCGCTTAGTGCTGGCGGTTATTCGCGCCACCTCAGACCTTGAGCGTATCGGCGATGAGGCCAGCAAGATTGCCCGTAACGCGATGCTATTAAGTGAAAACAACGGCAGTGTTCGTGGCTTGGTAGAAGTACGCCATATCAGCGAACACGTCCGTAAAATGCTGCGCGATGCGTTAACCGCGTTTGCCCGCTTTGATACGGAACTTGCCATGCAGGTCGTGCGTGAAGACGAGCTCGTGGATGACGAGTATGGCAGCGCCATGCGCTCGCTGATGACCTTTATGATGGAAGACTCTCGCTCTATCAGCTCGGTACTCAGCATTATGTGGGTACTGCGCGCCCTGGAACGCGTAGGCGACCACGCCAACAACCTCGCGGAATATGTGGTTTATCTCGTAAAGGGACTGGATATTCGCCATACCGACCTCGACAGCTTAGATCAGGACGTGCTTAAAAAGTCTTGACCTATCCTGTAATACCTCCTGCAATACGCCCAGATGCGCTGCCTGGGCGTATTGATAAGGAGTTCGCACATTGAATGCATTTACCGCGCTAAGCCGAGGCACTCGGCTGGTGTATCGAAAGGCCTGCGGCGCTATGTCTTCCTTCCCTTGCTGGTAAACCTTGTGGTTTATGCCAGCATGCTCCGCTTGGTGGTTAACCGCTTTTCTGGCTGGCTAGACAGCGCGATGGCAATGGTGCCGAGTTGGCTTGAGTGGCTATCCTGGTTAATTTGGCCTCTTTTTTTCGTCAGCCTACTACTGGCCGTGTTTTTCACCTTTACGTTAGTCACCCACCTGATCGCCGCGCCTTTCTACGGCTTTTTAGCCGCCAAAGTAGAGCGTCAAGCCACTGGCCGCGAACCGTTAGACGACCGCGGTCTGGCGAAAACGGCGATTGATGCAGTGGGGCGTGAGCTGGTGAAATTAGGCTACATCCTGCCCCGCGCGGCAGCACTGTTGGTGTTTAGCTGGATTCCAGGGCTTAACCTGCTGGCGCCTATTTTGTGGGCACTGTTTTCTGCCTGGATAATGGCCATCACCTACTTAGACTACCCAATGGATAACAATAAAATAACGTTTCGGGATATGCGCCAACGACTTTCACGGCGCTGGTGGCAAAGCCTAACTTACGGCGGGCTGGTGACCGTGGTTACCTGGATTCCGCTGGCAAATTTATTCTTAATTCCTGGTGCGGTGGCAGGCGCCGTTTTGATGTGGGATCACCACTACCGTGGTGTGGTCACCGCGGAATGAACGTGTGGAATGAACACACTTTTCGACCGTCTACAAAAAACGAGACCCCGCCAGGGCGGGGTCTTGATAACTCTTAATATGGGCGATACCTAACGTTAGCTTCCTATCCTTTTGCGGGACTCCAACCTTGGAATTAACCCTGACTAACGTGTTGTTCGTCGCTTGATTCACTCCTTGAATCGGTGAGCATCCTTGCTATGGGACATCCTTGCCCCTTATGTGCTCACTCCTAAGCGTAAGAGTTATTTTCAGCTTTGTAAACTAATGTTACCGATAAAAAATACTAATTACGATGCACTATTTTCTTCAACAACGTCGTCAGGCGTATATTCTTCATCGTCACCGTTCATGTTAGTTGACTCGGGATCGTCAACCACGTCTGGGCCTTGCGTACCGTGATCGGTAGTTAAATCTTCACTGTCATAGTCACCAGGATTTGCATTTTGCGAGTGGCTATCCCTCGGCTCTTCATCAGCCGTTATATCCTGGTTTTGATCAATTGATGAATGGTCCGTGGTGTCAGCAAATGCTAATGGGCTAGCCATCAAGCCAAAACTTACACCTAAAATGCCAGCTTTCTTGAGTAGTTCCTTGGACATCATGTTCCGTCTCCTCGATCGCTGTGATACCGCTAATTTTTAAGGAAGAGTGCCATTGAGGCTTACCAGTTCCAGCGGTGATCTTCCTTAACTAGGTAGTTGCACTGCTTGTGCCATCTTGCCAAAAAATAATATAAAACAAATTAAATACAGGGGCTTATAGACATTATTCGATTATTTATAGCCACTCTAAAAGCGCTGTCAAAGCTGCAAAAGTGGCTAAAAATGACACATGCGCAGCGTTTGACCATCCTTAACAGACAATCTGGCACACTTGTACAAGCGTTGTCTTTTTTAGGGAACGCGTGCTTCTTTGTAACAGGAATTGTTTGACCAGCACCGCCGTTGAATTCAGTGGTTGAATGCAGGGTTTGAAAACGCAGCGTGGTTTTTTAAAAGGCGGTATTAGCCACCAAGGCCCGTGTGGCAGGAAATACGCAGCGAAACTGCGCGCCTTCGCCAGGACGGGAGACTATCTGTAGCTGAGCATCGTGGCGCAGCAATACATGCTTAACAATGGCTAATCCCAGGCCTGTGCCCCCAGTGGCGGTGCTGCGTCCTTTATCAACTCGGTAGAAGCGTTCAGTCAGCCGGGGGATATGCACCGGATCGATCCCCTCGCCGTTATCCTCCACCGAGATGTAAGCGCTACCGTTCTCCAGGGTGACCCAACGCAGGGTTATTTGGCTGCCTGCAGGGGTGTAGCGCACCGCGTTAAAGGCAAGATTAGAAATAGCGCTGCGGATTTCCTGCTCGCTGCCCACTAGCTGGGCCTCGCTCTCAACACTTACGTGGATGCTATGCAGCTGGCTACTCGGCACTTGA
The DNA here is from genome assembly GCA_002966495.1 of Halomonas sp. GFAJ-1. Taxonomy (NCBI): domain Bacteria; kingdom Pseudomonadati; phylum Pseudomonadota; class Gammaproteobacteria; order Oceanospirillales; family Halomonadaceae; genus Halomonas; species Halomonas sp. GFAJ-1. The sequence goes on along the minus strand of CP016490.1, from coordinate 931,616 downwards.
TCGCCTTTCTGCTGGCCGGAGAGCGCCAAGGCATCCTGGCGAATGCTCTCAAGTAACGGCCCAACGACCAGTGGTTGGTGGTCTTTTCCACCTTGGTCAATTTCCAACCGAGAAAGCAGTAGCAGGTCATTCACCAAGCTCTGCATGCGCTTGGTTTGTTCCTCCATCTGACCAATTCCCCGGCCTAAGCGTGGCGGCAGCTGGTCGCTTAAGTCGCTGTAGGTCTCCAAATAGCCGGAAAGCACCGTTAGCGGTGTGCGCAGCTCATGGGAAACATTCGCGACAAAGTCACGCCGCATCTGCTCAAGACGATGCAGCCGGGTAATATCCCGCGCCATGACGAGACGCTCATCGTCTCCATAGAGGGTAATCTGATACTGCAGAATTTGGCGTTCATCAATTGGCGAGGTTAGCGTTAACGGTTCGCTATACTCGTTGGCATTGAAGTAGCTGATGAAACGCGGGTCACGCAGCAGATTCGTAATATGCTGCCCGCGGTCATGGGCGGTTTGTAGGCCCAGCATCTCAGTGGCGGCACTGTTCCACCACTCAAGGTCACCATGGCGGTCTAACATGACGACGCTGTCGCGCATGGCTTCCGATGACTCTTGAATACGCCCGAGGGTAGCCCGTAAGCGGGTTTGGGTAATGCGCTGGCTCTTTTGGTAACGGTAGAGCCGATCAAATAGCTCGCCCCACATGCCCCGCGCCGAAGGCGGTTCATCCTGGGGATGCAGCGTTAGCCATTGAAAAAGCGCCAGCAGTTGGCGCAAATGGTAAAACAGGCACACCGCAAGCCCTGCGGCCAACCCTAACCCAGGCGCGCTTAGCGCCCAGCCCAGCAAGACCCCTAAGGTAGCCAGCCAAGCAATTCGCCACAGCTCACGACTCCAGAGACGCACCATTTACACCCGAGCGGAGAAGCGGTATCCCGTGCCTCGTACCGTTTGGATAAGGTTTTGGTGGGCTTCACCTAGCGCTTTACGTAAGCGGCGAATATGTACATCAACAGTGCGCTCTTCAACGTAGACGTTGCCCCCCCATACTTGATCAAGCAGTTGGCTGCGGGTATAGGCGCGCTCTTGGTGGGTCATAAAAAACTGCAGCAGGCGGTACTCTGTGGGACCCATTTCCAGCGGTTCACCATGGGCGCTTACCCGATGGCTTACCGGGTCGAGCATTAGGCCATTAATCTCAATGGGGTCTTCCACACCCCGGGGGGTGGTACGCCTTAGCACGGCTTTCAAGCGCGCGACCAGCTCACGGGGCGAAAATGGCTTAGTGATGTAATCGTCGGCACCCGCTTCAAGACCTTGAATCTTATTATCCTCTTCGCCCTTAGCAGTAAGCATAATAATGGGTATTTCAGCTGTAGACTCTTCGCGTTTTAGGCGCCTTGCAAGCTCAATACCGCTGGTGCCGGGCATCATCCAATCCAGTAGCAGCAAATCAGGCTGATGGTCGACAACCATCGCATGAGCATCTTGGGCGTTATCCGCTTCAAGCACGTGATAGTCAGCCATTTCCAGCGCCACTGCGATCATTTCGCGAATCGGCGCCTCATCATCGACAATCAAAACGGTCTTGGCGGTCATTCCTGGGCCTCACGGTGTGCAATGAAACTAGCTCATAGAAAAACAGTTCAATGAAATATCTGTGACGATAACACCATGGCTTAGTGACAATTTTATGACACTCAGCGTATTTAGCCAGTGATTGGCCACCAGCTCAGAGCAATACCGGCAAAAATAAGCAGGCCCGACCAGTAATTATTCAAAAACGCCCGGAAGCAGCCATCACGCTCACGGTGCGCTATCAACCGCTGCTGATGGACAAACGTCGCTGCCATCGCTATTAGCCCTAGCCAGAAAAAACCGCCTAACGCTACTCGTAGCCCTACCCAGGTTAATAGCGCCAGCGTAGCAAGCTGTAGCAGGCCAATGATTAATCGATCAGCATCTCCGAACAGCACCGCCGTTGATTTAATACCGATTTTTAAGTCATCGTCGCGATCAACCATGGCGTACTGGGTATCGTAGGCCACGGTCCACAATACGTTGGCGAAAAACAGCAGCCATGCTTCAAGGGGCACGCTCCCCAGCACGGCACCAAACGCCATCGGTATCGCCCAAGAGAAAGCCGCTCCTAGTACCACTTGGGGAAAGTGGGTGTAGCGCTTCATAAAGGGGTAAATAAACGCCAGTACCAAGCCCCCAATAGAGAGCAAAACCGTAAACCAGTTAGTAAGCAGCACCAGAATAAACGCAATCGCCACTAGCCCAACAAACAGCAGCTGCGCTTCGGTTTCGCTGATACGCCCGGTGGCGAGCGGCCGATGCTTGGTGCGTTTCACATGGCCATCAAAGTGGCGGTCCGCATAATCGTTTACCACACAGCCCGCCGCGCGCATTACATAAACACCGGCAATAAAGATCAGCAATACATTTCGCCCAGGTACTCCCTCTGCCGCAATCCACAGCGCCCACAGGGTTGGCCACATCAAAAGCCAGGTACCAATGGGCCTATCCAGGCGCATCAGTTGTAAAAAATCCGCCACCCGAGCCCACCCCGTTGGCCGCAACAGAGAACGATCCATGCTTACCTCACGAATAAAGATGCAGTGTTAGCCTAGCGCGAAGGCAGGCCAAGATCATCCGCCATGGTGGATAAAAAGTACTCTTGAACCAGCAGCGAAAGCCCGCTGTGCTGAAAAACTGAGCGCCGCCCCCATACGCCAGCCACATTTGGCGCGCAAAGCCGGTGGGCAAAACAGGGCCAATGCTTGGTGGCGTAAAGGGGGCCACGCACTAAATCAGGCTGGCGAAACAGCCAGCTGCCCAAAGAGCGTTCGCCGAGCCCCTCTAACCCTTTCCCCTGCAGCTGGGTCAGCGGCGCTACCGAGCGGGCCACCACCCAAGGCGTATCGTCCACACAGAGCGCTACTTCCCGCAGCCACGCATAGCGGCGCGGCTCAATACCCAAGGCCAGCGCCTCATCCCGCTGAGGCAAGCCAATTGTCTGGCGTAATAAGCGCACCCGAAACGGTTTATCGGCTGCCGCCGCGGTTAGCCGCGCCGTTAACGAATCGGTAGAAGCCACCCATTGCCGCCAGGGTGCGCTCATCGCAGGGCGCAGCGCATTAACGGGTAGCCAATGCATAAAAGGCTGGGCTTGCCGGAAAATTGGGGCCGTCACCGGGTTCTCCAAGGCAGTCAAAAAAGTGAGCGGTAGTGTAACATGGTGCTCTGACAGGCTTTTGTTCCACCGACTTTTGGTGACTGCATGCCCCCACCGATTGAACAACGCGCCGACGCCCCCCACGCAGCGCTGGTGATTATTGGCACCGGCATGGCAGGTATTGGGCTTGCCCGCGCCCTGCGCCGCCAAGGCGATACCCGTACCATCGCTCTGTTGAGTGCTGACAGCGGCGACGAATACAGTAAACCGCTGCTTTCCACCGGCTTTGCCAAACGCATTGGCCCCGAAAAGCTGGCCCAGCGCAGCGCAGCCGACGTAGCAGAAGAGCTTAACGCAACGCTAGTTACCCACACCCAGGTTGTCCAACTGGATGTGGATAACCAAAAGGTGCGGTTGAGTGACGCCCGAGAGTTTTACTATGACGACTTAGTTTTAGCGACGGGCGCGGCCCCACGCGCGCCCTTCAGCGTGCCCGAGCGCCTTAGCAGCCGCTGCTTCAACGTGAACGACTTAGATGATTACCGCCGTTTTCATACCGCACTAACACAAGGCCCCACGCGGGTCGCGGTGATTGGTGCCGGGCTGGTGGGCTGCGAGTTTGCTAACGACCTGATTGCTGGCGGCCACCACGTCAGCCTATTGGCCCCCGAAAACACGCCGCTAGCGCGCCTACTGCCCGAACCGCTAGGCCGCGCGCTAGCCACAGCCTTTGAAGAGGCGGGCATAACACTCCACCTGGGCCACGCCATTACGGCAATAACCGACGCCGTTAATGACCACGCTATAGACATCCAGCTTGATAACGGCGAGTCGTTTCAAGCCGATAAGGTGTTAATGGCCACGGGACTTACCCCACGCACCGCGCTAGCAAACGCCTCTGGGCTCGCGGTGGCCTCTAGCGGTATACAAGTGGACCGCTACTTGCGCACGTCTGAGCCTAACATTTACGCCTTAGGCGACGTGGCCTGTGTTGAAGGTGTTAACGCCATGTACGTACAGCCGCTTCAGGCCAGCATTAAAGCATTGGCGGCTACCCTAAGCGGCACGCCCACTCGCGTCGCCTTTGGCGCATGGCCGGTCATCGTAAAAACAACGCTACTCCCCGTGGTGGCCTACCCGCCGTTAACCACGCCCGAAAAGTGGCGAATTGAAGGAGAAGGGGGAGAAATGGCAGCGTTGGCAGAAGATAAAGACGGTCGTTTGATTGGTTTTGCGTTGACAGGCGGCTGCGTGAGAAGGAAAGTGGAGCTTTCCAGAGCAGCCCCTGCGCTGCTAGGCTGATTTTCGCCGCATTCACGACTAGTCTAAGAAGCTGGACCAGCCGGGTAATGCTTAAACAACACTGTTTCTTACACATCACAAGCGTACGCTTGATTCTGTTACAAGGGAGTTTCCTCTATGCGCAAACCTGAACTCGCCGCTGCTATTGCTGAAGGTGCCGACCTTTCCAAAGACAAAGCGGGCCAAGTCCTCAACGTCATCCTGGATGAGATCACGAACAGCGTCGCCAAGGGCGAAGACGTCGCCCTGATTGGTTTTGGTACTTTTACCGTTCGCGAACGTGCCGCACGTACCGGCAAGAATCCGCAAACTGGCGCCCCGTTACAAATTCCCGCCAGCAAAAACGTTGCCTTTAAGCCAGGCAAAGCGCTCAAGGACGCCGTTTCCTAATGAAGCTAACGCTTACGCTGTGGCTGCTGAGTTTTATGCTCAAGCGTGCCCTACGCCGCAAGCCGCGCTTTAAAGAGCAGCTAGAACGCATGCGCGGACTGGACTGGGGGATTGCCACCGAAGACTTAAGCATTGCCCGCTACTACCGGATGACGCCCCAAGGGGTAACCACCGGCAAAGGCTTGCCCGTTGACCTTGATCTTGAGCTACGTTTTCGCGACCAAGATGCCGCGCTACGCATCCTCAAGAAGCCGACCCAGCAGGCATTTCTAGACGGCATGGTAAACGGCGAGGTGCGCCTCGTCGGCGACTCCGCCGATATGAACAAGCTGCAAAAGCTGTTGAAGTATTTGTAACGCTAGTGGCTCTATTGCTTGCCGCCTATTGCCCCGCAGCCCATCGCACTGCGGGGCTTTTCGTTGATAGGCCACAACAGCGTCTCCCTAGCCATGCGGCAACGCAGCATATAAACTAAAGTCTAACAACCTCTGCCTACAAGAGCCCCTATGCCGCTTTCACTGCCCCTACGGCGCCTTTGGACACTGGATAAGTTCGCCTATAGCCTGCGGGTGTTTATCGCCTTCAGCGGGGCGCTGCTGTTTAGCGGGGTAGCGGGAGACGTGGCACTGGTGATCCCGCTGTTTTTAGGCATTATCGCAAGCGCGCTTTCAGAAACCGATGACAGCTGGCAGGGGCGCCTACAAGCGTTGGCCGTCACCCTGTTATGCTTTGCCTCGGCGTCGTTTGTGGTGCAGTGGCTATTCCCGTGGCCGTGGCTGTTTGCCCTTGGGTTGGCACTCTCTACCTTCACGTTGATTATGCTGGGCGCCATCGGCCAGCGTTACGCCACTATTGCCTCGGGCACGCTGATTCTATCGATTTACTCGATGATCAATATTGAACAGCACGGCGGCGTGGATGAAGACGTCGCCGCTCGCCAACTGCTGCTATTAGCCGGGGCAGCGTGGTACGGGGTTATTTCTGTTGTGTGGTGCGCGCTGTTCTCCCGCCAGCCGGTCAAGCAGAGCATGGCCAGGGTATATAAAACTCTGGGCGAGTTTTTAATTCTCAAATCTGCGCTGTTTGAACCCGTGCGCGGCGTGGATATAGAGGCCCGCCGGGTGGCGCTGGCGCGGCAAAATGGCCTTGTGGTCGATGCCCTTAACCAAGCGAAAGAGATGATTTTCCGCCGCCTAGAAGGCCAGCGCGGGAGTCGCAAGCTTAACCGCTACCTGCGGATATACTTTATCGCCCAGGATATCCACGAACGAGCAAGTTCGACCCACTACCCCTACGGCGCGCTCACCGAAGCGTTTTTCCACCACGACGTGCTGTTCCGCTGCCAGCGGCTACTCGACCAGCAGGGTCGTGCCTGCCGTCAGTTGGCCAAATCACTGCTGCTTAATCGCCCCTTTGACCACCAGCTAAGTGAGCAGGCGCTCGCGGACCTGCGCGCCTCTATCGATAATCTGAGCGAGCGCGGCAAGCCGGAATGGCGGCCGTTGATGCACCCCCTCAACGCCTTGGCCGATAATCTTGCAACGTTAGAGGCGCAGATTGCCAGTGCCCACAACCCCGATAGCGATGACCCGCGCCGGGACAGCGCGCTCTTTGACCGTTCGCCATCCAGCTTACTGGAAGCCTGGCGCCGGGTACGGCTAAACGTTACGCTGGGGTCACCCACCTTTCGTCATGCGATACGCTTAACCACCGCGCTGGTGGTTGGTTACGGGCTGCTGCAGTGGCTAGACCCGGAGCAGGGCTTCTGGATTTTGCTGACCACGCTACTTGTCTGCCGACCTAACTTCGCCACCACGCGGCGCTTTCTTTCCCAGCGCATCGTCGGCACGGTACTCGGGTTAGTCGCGGGATGGGTGTCGATTAGCCTATTTCCTCAACCCTTGGTACAGAGCATGATTGCGGTGGCCGCGGGCGTCTCATTTTTCGCTAACCGTGAAAAGCACTACGTCATTGCTACGGCATCCATCACCCTGCTGATACTGTGCAGCTTTAATCAGGTGGGTGACGGCTTTGATTTAATCTGGCCGCGCCTGTTTGATACGTTAATTGGTTCGTTAATCGCGGGACTCGCGGTGTTTTTTATTCTGCCCGACTGGCAGGGCCGCAGGCTCTACCGGGAAGCCGCCAACGTGCTGACTAATCACCGCCGCTATTTAGACGAAATTGTTCATCAGTATGAAGAGGGCAAACAGGACGATTTAGCCTACCGGCTAGCGCGCCGTAATGCCCACAATGCCGATGCGGCCCTCTCAACGCTGCTGACCAATATGCTCCACGAGCCGGGCCACTACCGAAAGCAGGATGCCGATAACGGGCTGCGTTTTTTGGTGCTGTCCAATACGCTGTTAAGCCATCTCTCAGCACTGGGAGCCCATCGTCATCGGCTAGCAGAAGACGAAGACGATGCCGCGCTAGTTCCCCTTGCTAAGCGCATCAGCGCCCTGTTAGAAAAGCTGGCGGAGCAGTTGCATAAACGCTTGCCCATCGCACCCCTGGATGAGCACGCCCGCGAGCTACTCGTACAAATAGAAGAGCAGCCCACCCCCGATGAAGAGAGCGCCGTGACGCTCTACCGGCCTATTCAGAGCCAGCTACGCCTGATCACCCAACAACTCGCTCCTCTAGGCGATGCCGCCAGCCGTTTAGCCCGCACGCAAGAGGTGGAACCAACGCCCACCGCAGCCTGACAACACGCTTGCTACACCTGCCCGTAGCGGCCAGCGGCTTCACCTAACCAGCGGCGTACCAGCACGGCGGTGATCTCGGCGTTGCCCTGTAGCGTTTGGGCAAGGGCAGTCACACGCTCTAATAGGTCAGCGTCGCGCTCAAGGTCGGCAATTTTCATTTGGGCAAGGCCGGTTTGGCGGGTGCCCAGCACTTCCCCTGGCCCGCGGATCTCTAAGTCCTTCTCAGCGATGCGGAAGCCATCGGTGGTTTCGCGCATCACGCCCAAGCGCTCACGGGAGCTTTTCGAGAGCGGCGGGTGATAAAGCAGCACGCAGAAGCTTTCAGTGCTGCCACGCCCTACCCGGCCACGTAACTGGTGAAGCTGTGAAAGCCCTAGGCGTTCGGGGTTTTCGATAATCATCAGGCTGGCATTAGGCACATCCACCCCCACCTCAATCACCGTGGTGGCCACCAATAAATCTAACTCACCGGTTTTGAAAGCCTCCATCACCGCGACTTTCTCGCTGGCCTTCATGCGCCCATGGATCAAGCCAATCGACAGCTCCGGCAACGCTTGGGTCAGCTCCTCACGGGTAACTTCAGCAGCCTGGCACTGCAGCACTTCTGACTCTTCTATCAGCGTGCATACCCAGTAGGCTTGGCGGCCATCGCTACAGGCGTTGCGAATGCGCTCCACCACTTCGGGGCGGCGCTCATCCGACACCACCACGGTTTTTACCGGCGTGCGCCCCGGCGGTAGCTCGTCAATCACCGAGACATCGAGATCCGCATAGGCGCTCATGGCCAGGGTGCGGGGGATGGGGGTGGCGGTCATGATGAGCTGGTGGGGCGTCAATCCACCGGCTTCACCTTTTTCCCGCAGCGCTAGGCGCTGGTGAACCCCAAAGCGGTGCTGCTCGTCAATAATCGCCAGCCCCAGGCACTGAAAATGCACATCGGCCTGGAACAGCGCATGGGTGCCTACCACCATGCGCGCCCGGCCATCGGCAATGGCCGCTTTGGCATCTAGCCGCGCTTTGCCTTTAAGTTTGCCCGCCAGCCACGCCACCTCAATGCCTAGCGGTTCAAACCACGCCTTGAAGGCACGGTAGTGCTGCTCGGCGAGGATCTCCGTGGGTGCCATCATCGCCGCCTGACAGTTGCCCGCCAGCGCCGAGAGCGCAGCCATTGCCGCTACCACCGTTTTCCCTGAACCCACATCCCCTTGCACCAGCCGCAGCATTGGGGCTGGGCGAGCAAGGTCCAGGGCGATCTCTTCCAGTACGCGCTGCTGGGCACCGGTCAGCGCAAATGGCAGCTGAGCTAAGAAGCGGGTTTGCAGACCACGCCCCGAAGGCAGCGCCGGCGCGCCGTCAGCCTGAATGCGTAAGCGTACTTCCCGCAGGCTAAGCTGGTGGGCCAGTAGCTCTTCCAACGCGAGCCTGCGGGTGGCAGGGTGGTGCCCATATGTGAGCGACTCTAAATCCACATCCGGCGGCGGCTGATGCAGCAGTTGTAGGCTAGCGTGCAGCCCCGGCAGGTTAAACCGCTGAAGCAGGGCGTCGGGTATCACCTCCGGCAGCGCCGCTGGCGTTTGCGCTAACATACCTAGCGCCTGCTGGGTAAGTGCCCGCAGGCGGGTTTGGTGAAGCCCTTCGGTAGTGGGATAAATCGGCGTGTAGTACTCCTCAACCGGCGTTTCGCTGCCGCCGCTTAGCCGGTACTCCGGGTGATAAATCTCCAGGCCTGTGGCCCCGGCGCGTGCTTCGCCAAAGGCGCGCACCGTTACCCCAGGGCGCAGCTGTTGCTGCTGAGCGGGGGAGAAGTGGAAAAACCGCAGGCTTAAAATACCGCTACCATCGCGCAGGCGAACCAGCAGGCTGCGTCTGCGCCCCTTCACCACGTCACTGGCGGTCACTTCTCCTTCAACCACGGCTTCCTGACCCGCCCGCAGCAGCCCGATGGGCGTTAGCCGCGTGCGGTCCTGATAGCGCAGCGGTAGGTGAAAAAGCAGATCGCTAATGCGCTCAATCCCCAGGCGCGCCAGTTTAATTGCTAGCGCCTCGCCTACCCCTTTGAGCGCGGTGACCGGTGACGTGAGTTCACTCATGAGGAGACTTTAACCATCTTAACAGGCTGCTTGCACTGGCTAATCGCCTGGGCCAAGGCTTCAATTGCTTTAGGCCGAGGGAAGCTGGCCCGCCAGGCAATGGCGACCGTGCGCGAGGGCGCAGGATCGGCAAAGGGCCTACTCACCAGCATGGCGTTTTCGTACTGGTCAGTGCCTAGCGCCGACTGCGGCAACACTGTAATGCCCAGCTTTGAAGCCACCATATGGCGAATAGTTTCCAGTGAACCGCCTTCAGCAATGAGTGTGTTATTGGGGCTGTTGAGTTTCTGGGAGATTGCCGGGCAGGCCTCTAAAATCTGATCGCGGAAGCAGTGGCCTTCGCCCAGCAGTAATAGCCGCTCTTCCAGCAGATCCTCTTTATTAATCATCTTACGCTCCACCCAGCGATGATTGGCAGGCAGCAGCACTTCAAAGTGCTCGTCGTAAATCGGCTTGGTAACCACGTCAGTTTCGGTAAACGGCAGCGCCACAATAATCACATCAAGCTCACCGCTACGCAGCTTGGCGCGTAGCGAGCCGGTCATACCCTCTTCGATATATAGCGATATTTGCGGTGCAGCATTAGCCAGCGCAGGAATTAAATGGGGAAATAAATAGGGGCCAATCGTGTAAATAGCGCCAATACGCAGTGGGTTCGCTAGCTGATCTTTCCCCGCGCTGGCCATTTCATAAATCAGGCTGCTCTGCTCTAGCACCCGCTGCGCCTGGGCAACAATTTTCTCACCTAGCGGGGTAACCTGCACGGTAGATTTAGAGCGCTCGAAGAGCGGGATATCCAGCTCATCTTCGAGTTTCTTCACTGCGACCGATAGCGTAGGCTGGGAAACATGGCAGCGCTCTGCCGCCCGCCCAAAGTGGCGCTCTTGGGCAAGGGTTACGATATAGCGAAGTTCTGTTAAAGTCATAACGGTGCCAGTTGGCATCCTCTCGTTGCTGCTTAGGATTAATAGTAGCTTGTGACTACTAATCGTGACGGTTAACGGGATGGCAAGGACAAGCAAGTCCTATTGAAGATGTCACATCTCATAGAGACTTTGTATCTGATAGGGAATATTTATCAAGAGGAGTGAGCCAGGTGAAGCTAACTGTATTGATTGTCGGCTGTGGCGATATCGGAATTACCTTAGGTCGCGAGCTACTCAGCGAGGGGCATCGTGTCATCGGTATACGCCGCCAAGCTGATGCTTTACAGGGTAGCGGCATTGAGCCGCTAGCGCTGGATCTCAATGACCTTGAAGGCGCCGATGCCTCGGCGCTGCCTCAAGCCGACTACGTTGTTTACACCGTGAGTGCCGACCGCTTTGAAGAGAGCGCCTATCAAAGTGCTTACCCCGATGGCCTTAAGCGCGTATTAGGTGTGCTGGAGCAGCACAAAAAGCCGCCAAAGCGCATTTTCTTCGTCTCATCGACCAGCGTCTATGGCCAGCAGGAGGGCGAGGTTGTAAACGAGGCAAGCCCCACCGAATCGACCAGTTTCTCAGGCAAACTGATGTGCGAAGCGGAGCAGGCGCTGCTCAACCATTCGCTACCCGGCACCGTCGTGCGCTTTTCCGGCATTTACGGCCCAGGCCGTGACCGGCTAATTCATCAGGTGGCAGAAGGCCGCATTGCCGCCGTAACGCCAGTCATCTACTCCAACCGCATTCACCGGGACGACTGCACCGGCATTTTGGCACATTTAATTCGCTGCCAAGAAAAGGGCCAGCCCCTTTCCGACCTTTACCTCGGCAGCGACTGTGAACCGGTTACCATGCACAACGTAATGGCGTGGTTAGCCACACAGCTAAAAGTGGAGTCCACTGAGACCATGCAATCACCGCTGCGTCGCCGGGCCAGTAAGCGCTGCGATAATAGCCGAATCCGTGAAACCGGTTATAACTTCCGCTACCCAAGCTACAAAGAGGGCTACGCCCAAGTGCTTAAAGAGGGCGGCTTCTTAACGCCGCAAACAATCTAGCCGCTGGCTAGCTATTTTGCGTAAAACACTAAAAGAGCGGCCCTTGAAGGGGCCGCTCTTTTTATGGTGTTCGCGTTTAACCGGTGTTTAGTCGCCAATCACCATCACGGCTTCGGCTTCAACTTGGCTACCCTTGGGCAGCGCCTTCACACCTACCGCTGCGCGGGCGGGGAACGGCTGGGAGAAAAACTCTTCCATAACCTTGTTAACAATGGCGAAGTTGTCTAAATCCACCAAATAGAGGTTGAGCTTCACGATATCGCCAAGCGATCCTGCGGCTTCTTCACATACCGCTTGCAGGTTAGTGAATACCTGGCGTGCCTGGGCTTCGAAATCCTCAGAGACGATTTCCATTGTCTCTGGGTTGAGTGGGATCTGCCCCGACATATACACCGTATTACCTGCTTTAATCGCCTGTGAATAGGGGCCAATGGCAGCGGGTGCTTTCTCAGTGTTTATAACGGCTTTATTGCTCATAGGTGCTCGTGCTCCTTAATGGTGTGAACATGATTATTTTACCCATCACCAGCGCTGCCAGCATTTAGCCGGCGGCTCACTGATACGGGCTATTAATTCGCCATTCGGGTAATTTTGCCGACGTTGGGCAAGTTGCGGATACGCTTGATAATACGGGCGAGATGGACACGCCCTTTCACCGATAGGGTTAAATTAATGGTGGAGAGGCGTGCGTCACGCTCCTCAATGCCGATGCGCTCAATATTAGCGTCAGCATCGGTCACTAGCCCGGCCAGTTCAGCCACCAGCCCGCGACGGCTTTCAATTTCTATGCGCAGCGCAACGGGGAAGTCATCTTCGATCGTTTCCGACCACTCAAGGGTAAACAGTTTCTCGGGGTCGCTTTTCAGATCAGTGAGATTTTTACACTCGCTGCGGTGCACCACTAAACCTTTGCCTACCGAGAGATGGCCCACCACCGGGTCACCGGGCAGCGGGTGGCAGCAGCGGGCAAAATTAATCACCATCCCTTCACTGCCGCTAATCACGACGGCTTTATCGTTTCCCTCGGTAAGCGTTTGGTCACAGCGGTCGCTGTGGGCGACATCCACTAACCGCCGCGCCACCACGTGGGCCATCCGGTTACCCAGCCCCAGCGACTCCAGCAGCGAATCCAACGAGGGAACATCTAACTCGCTAAACGCCTGGCTAAACACGTTTTCATCCAGCTCTTCCAGGCTGGTTTCAAAGGGCGTCAGCGCCTTATTCAACAGCCGGCGGCCCAGCATAATGGCCTCAGCCTGCTGCTGATGCTTAAGCGCGTGACGAATGGCCGAGCGGGCTTTCGCCGTGGTTACAAAATTCAGCCACGCCAGGTTGGGCTTAGCCCCAGGGGCGGTGATGATTTCCAGGGTTTGGCCGCTTTCAAGCCGGGTGGACAGTGGCGCTAGATGACGGTCGATACGACAGGCAATACAGTTATTGCCAATATCGGTGTGCACGCTGTACGCAAAGTCGATCACCGTGGCGCCCTGGGACAGCTCCATGATGTCGCCTTTGGGGGTAAATACGTAGATATCGTCGGGGAACAAGTCATTTTTAACGTGTTCAATAAATTCTAACGAGTCCCCTGCGTGGCGCTGCATCTCTAGCAGCCCTTTTACCCAGGCGCGGGCGCGGGCGCGGGCATGACTACCTTCGGCAATCGGGTGATCGGTTTGCCCTGCTTTATAAAGCCAGTGGGCGGCAATACCGTTATTGGCCATGGCTTCCATTTCACGGGTGCGGATCTGCACCTCAATCGGCATGCCTCGCTGGCCAAATAGCGTGGTGTGCAGGCTTTGGTAGCCGTTTGCTTTGGGTATTGCGATGTAATCTTTAAATCGCCCCGGCACCGGCTTATATAGGTTATGCACCACCCCTAAAATTCGATAGCAGCTGGCCACGTCCTCGGTAATGATGCGAAAACCGAACACATCCATGATTTCTGCGAAGGGTTTGCGCTGGTCGCGCATTTTCTTATAAATCGACAGCAAATGCTTCTGGCGACCAACCACCGTTCCCGGCAGCGCTTCGTCATCTAGACTCTGCTGCAGCGACGACTGAATTTCCCGCATGGCGCTGCGGCGATTACCGCGGGCGCTGGCCACGGCACGCTTAATACGCTCGGCGCGCATGGGGTGAATGGCCTGAAAGGAGAGGTCTTCTAGCTCAATACGGATGGTATTGATGCCCAGACGCCCGGCAATACGCGCATAAATTTCCAGCGTTTCCCGGGCAATACGGCGCTTTTTATCGGGGCGTAGCGCGCCCAGGGTGCGCATATTGTGCAGCCGGTCGGCGAGTTTAACGATAATGACGCGAATATCTCGCGACATCGCCAACACCATCTTCTGGAAGTTTTCCGCCTGGGCGACGGCTTTGTCTTCGAAGGTGATCTGGGTCAGCTTGGATACACCGTCCACCAGCTCAGCAACCGGTTTACCAAACTGCGCCACCAAGGCTTTTTTCGAGACGCCGGTGTCTTCAATGACATCATGCAGCATAGCGGCCATCAAGCTTTGATGGTCCATGTGCATGTTGGCAAGAATATTAGCCACCGCTAGCGGGTGGGTAACGTAAGGCTCGCCAGAGCGGCGACGCTGGCCATCGTGGGCCTGCTCAGCGTAGTAGAAGGCGCGCTTGACCTGCTGGATCTCATCCGGTGGTAAATAGCCGCCGAGTCGGTCGGCCAGGTCATCAATGGTGAACATTTACCGCGCCCCTAATCGGTTCGTAGCCCTAGTCGTTCGGTTCTTAACCTTAGTCGTCGATATGAGGCGTCATTGCAGGACGCGCACGCACCGGGGCTTCAACCGGCTCATCCAGTACCGTATGGTCAACCAGACCCGCGGCTATTTCACGCAGCGCCATCACCGTGGGCTTATCATTTTCCCAGGGCAGCTGCGAATCCCGAGAACCACGGGCCAACTGACGCGCGCGCTGGGTGGAAATCATCACCAGCTTGAAGCGGTTTTCAACATTTTCCAGACAATCTTCAACGGTTACGCGAGCCATGGGGGCCTTCCTGTAATAACGACGCCGGGCCGGCGTTGTTGGACAACGTCGCCGACCAGCGAAAAAAAGAGTGGTAATAGAACCTGATAGATTACTCGACGCTAGGCGCCTGTGACAAGAGCGCGTCGAGCAGTGGCGCATGACGCTCTTGCATGGCGGCCCGTGTTAAGCGGCGGCTAATCACCAGCGACTGCAGTTCTTGCAGCGCAGTAGTGAAGTCATCGTTAATGACCAAGTAGTCATACTCATCAAAGTGCGACATTTCGCTAACCGCATCGCGCATGCGCCGGGCGATCACCGCATGCTCATCGGTGCCACGGCTGGCAAGACGGCGCTCTAACTCACTGCGCGATGGCGGCAGGATAAAAATCGACACCGCCGAGGAAAACTGTTGGCGTACCTGCTGGGCGCCCTGCCAGTCAATCTCTAAAATAACGTCCTGCCCCGCATCTAGCAGCGTTTGTACTGCTTGGCGCGAGGTGCCGTAGTAATTATCAAAGACCTTGGCATACTCAAAAAAGTCACCACCCGCGATCTTTGCTTCAAAATCGGCCACAGGAATAAAGTGGTAATTGACGCCGTCCACTTCCCCTTCGCGCTTATTGCGCGTGGTGTGCGACACCGACACTTGAATACCATCAAGGCTTTCGATTAGCTCGCGAACCAAGCTGGTTTTGCCAGCACCCGATGGGGCAGACACGATAAAAAGCGTACCCTGGGACATGAAGCGCTTCCCTAGTTAGCAAAAAGCGAGTGAAAAGTTGCTCAAGCTGTTGGCAAAACAGGCGATAAAAATAGCCGCGCCAACGGTTTGTCATTATTGGCAGCGCTGCTACTGTCTGCACTTGCCCTACACAAACATGCATAAAGTAACGTGCAGTATCGCACACCCATGGCGTGGGCTGTAGGGTTTCGCGCAGAGCGATAAGGAGATCAGCATGCGTAGTACGATAATGATTTTATGCTTCATTGCCCTCGGGGTAGCCTTACAGAAGGGAGTCATCGAAGTTCCCCGCCATTGGGCACCTTGGGCGCCGCTTTATGTCGATGACCCCATCACGCCCATCACTCAGCTTAAGCTCAAACGCTTAAACGATAACCGTCAAGCCTGCTTAGCCGCACTGGATACAGTGCCCGAGAGTGAACTTCGCTATACCCCTCTGGCCGACTACGCCCCCACCGACAGCTGCCCACTCAGCAACGTGGTACGCATGCAGTCCAGCAGCGTGCGTTTCAACCAAAGCTTTGTGGCTACCTGCCCGCTGGCCCTGGCTTGGGTGATGTATGAACGCCACGCCCTTCAGCCCGCCGCAGAAGAGATTATGGGTAGCCGAGTGGCCCAGGTGAATCATGTGGGCAGTTTCGCCTGCCGCAATGTGTATGGTCGCGAGTCAGGCAGGCGCAGCGAACATGCCACCGCTGAAGCGTTGGACGTAACGGGGTTTCAGTTTGAGAGTGGCCAGCGCGTAACACTACTTAATCACTGGGAAGATGATGGTGACGTTGGTGAGTTTTTGCGGGCAGCCCGGGATGGCGCCTGCGATACCTTTGGTAATGTGCTGGGGCCAGACTACAACGCCGCACATGCCGACCATTTTCATTTAGGCATGCGCGGCTTCCGGCTTTGCCGATAAGGGGCCTGCTCGTTAATCCAGGCTGATATCGTCTTCATCCGTGGCAGCACCGGTCGCGGCACCTACGCCACCACCAATCACCGCGCCCTGGCCAACGCTTCCACCGGTGGCGGCAGCAGCACCTGCGCCAACAGCGGCACCCACTCCAGCACCGCTGGCAGCACGTTCGCCAGTGGTTGAACCGCAGCCAGCTAGCACCAGCATTAACGCGGCAATGGCACTCAGGGTTAGTACGCGTGAAGTCTTCATTACTTGAGTATGCATAGCGTCACCTCCTTATGAGTTGCACCCTTATACCCTAGAAACGATTAGCCCTTTTTGCCACCTTTTATAAGCAACGCTATTAGCCCTAAACTCTTATTTAAAGAGGCCGAGAATGACAGCTAAGGACACAGCCGTTAGCAAAATTGAAAAAGCCATGGCGGCGCTCGCTGAGGCCGATGCCGATATTGCCCGTGCCTATCCCCTAGTGGGTGCGCCCTTGCCCCGCGAACGCGACCCTG
This sequence comes from Halomonas sp. GFAJ-1, assembly GCA_002966495.1. NCBI lineage: Bacteria > Pseudomonadati > Pseudomonadota > Gammaproteobacteria > Oceanospirillales > Halomonadaceae > Halomonas > Halomonas sp. GFAJ-1. Next base: position 914,822 of record CP016490.1, on the reverse strand, counting down.
GGTTTGCCACCTTCTTCTCAACCATCGTCAGCCAACAGATCTCCACCGAGGCGGCCCGCGCCATTATGGGCCGGGTCAATACATTACTGCCGGAGTTACACGCCAAGGCTGTGCTGGAAGTGGAGGGCCAAGCGCTGCGCGAGGCGGGGCTCTCATGGCGTAAGATTGAGTACGCTAAGGGGCTTGCTGAAGCGGAGTTGGCAGGCACCTTTAGCGCTGATGGGCTTGAACAGCTAAATGATAACGAAGCCATTGCCGCCATTACCGCGCTACGCGGCTTTGGCCGTTGGAGTGCAGAGATCTACCTGATGTTCTCACTGCAACGCCCCGATATTTTCCCCGCCGACGACCTCGCCCTGCGAGTTGCGCTGGGCCGCTTGAAGGGCATGGATAACAAACCCACGCCCAAGCAAGCCCGCCAGTTGGTAGAGCACTGGGCTCCCTGGCGTAGTGTAGGCTCGCTGTTTCTGTGGCATTACTATCGCGGCGAACCCCTGTAGGAGAGTGGTCTTCAGAGCGTTAGCCCGCCAAATTTGCCGTTCTGATAGTCCTCAACCGCCTGGACGATTTCTTCGCGGGTATTCATCACGAAAGGGCCATGGGAATAAACCGGCTCATCAATCACCTCGCCGTGTCCAAACAGCAGCCGCGCGTTACTGCTGGCGCCGATGTCCAGGCTATCACCGTCGCGATTCACTTCAATCAAATGGTGGGACTTAACGGGCTCGCCGCCTACCGTCACATCGCCATCTACCACATAGAGAAATACCTGCCGACCTGACGCAACGGGCAGTTGCTCGTGGCTACCGGCAGTCAGCCTTAGTGTCGACATAAACACGCCCGTCAGCGTGTCGATAGGGCCCGCGCTTCCCTGCCACTCACCGGCAATCAGGTTTAGCTCCCCGCCGCCCGGCAGCGCGATAGCGGGTATGGATGCTTGCTGCAGCCCCACATAGCGCGGCTCACTCATTTTCAGGTGCGACGGCAGGTTGACCCACAGCTGTAAAATCTCCAGCGAGCCGCCGTCGCGTAAAAACTCCGGCGGCGAAATTTCCGCATGCACAATACCGCTGCCCGCGGTCATCCACTGCACGCCGCCCGCGTGAATCACGCTTTGATGCTGGGCGCTGTCGGCGTGGGCAAGCGAGCCTTCTAAAATAAACGTCACCGTCTCAAAGCCCCGGTGCGGGTGTGGGCCAAACGGCAGACCGCGATTATTGGCCGGGTACGTCTGCGGGCCGTGGTGATTCAAAAACAGAAACGGATCAAGCTGATCCAGCCCTGGCCCCGGCAGTGGCCGCCGGGTGACTAAATCGCCGATATCATCGCGCTCGGCCGGATGCTGGGCGATCACGCGACGTGCTGTTGGGGTAGTGTCTGGTGGCATAATTTACTCCTTATCAACACTGCCCAGCGTAAAACCTACCGCAGCGGATAAGGAGCGAATAATTTGCCGCGCTTCATTGAAGTAAATTGTTATAAACCCAGCCTCACTCCCCGTTACTACTTAGCGACCCCACTACGTTCAGCACCTGCCCCTCTGGGCGTACAACGGCCATATCACCCGAGCGCACTACGCCCCCAATAAGTGCCGTAATATTGACCTGATGCGTTACCAACATCAGATTGCCCGGCCCTTGCCACGCCATAATATTGTCGCGCAGGGCCTGGGTTAGCGCTTCCCGCTCGCCCGGATTGCGAAAGAAAGAGTCTAACCACGGCGTTGGCTCAACGTCTCCCAACGCTAGCTGCTCGGCGGTCTCTAACGCCCGGCACCAGCGCGACGAATATACCGCGTCAATGGGCACTTCCCGCTCACGAAACGCCTGGCCTACCCTCACTGCCTGAGCACGCCCCTCCGCCGATAAATTACGCTGGGTATCGCACTCTTCAAGCTTGAACGCTGGTGGGTCGCCGATTCCTGGCGCCAGCGCATGGCGCATTAAGATCACCAAGCCACCTTCTTGGAGGGCTTGCCAGGTGGCGGTGTTGGCGTGGGTGGTGAGGGGGAGCATGCTCAGCATACCGAGCAGGAGAGCGAAAGAGAGGTAGCGCAAAGTCAGCATGGCAGGGCATCCTCAATCAAGGTAGAAGCACCATTGCCTAGCGTGTTGCTAGTACCAGCGGCAAAGCTAGTTGGGTGCTAAGTTAACAGTAGCACTAGATGCTAGCCTTGCACTGCCTACCTATGGGCCGAGAATACCTCTCCACGGGGCTTTAGCCGTTAGAAAACTCAGCACGACCTACCACCAAGGGATCAGTTGCCCCAATGTTATTAATATCTTTACCTTCATAATCGAAGGCATTTAATACGTAGCGCATGGCATTTAAGCGCGCACGTTTTTTGCAGTTCGACTTGATGACCACCCAAGGGCACTCAGAGTGATCCGTATGGAAGAACATGGTCTCTTTAGCAGCCGTGTACTCATCCCATTTTTCCAGCGATGCCAAATCAATCGGGCTCAATTTCCAACGTTTGAGTGGATGTAGTTCACGCTCTTTAAAACGACGCTGCTGCTCTTCACGACTGACCGAAAACCAGAACTTGATGATATGCACTCCGCTGCCCACCAAGTTGCGCTCAAGTTCAGGCGCTTGACGTAAAAAGTCCTGGTGCTGCTGGTCGGTGCAAAATCCCATGACCCGCTCAACGCCCGCCCGGTTGTACCAGGAGCGGTCAAACAGAACGAGTTCACCGTGCGTCGGCAAGTGTTTAATATAGCGCTGGAAATACCACTGCCCCTGCTCTGTTTCTGTCGGCTTTTCAAGCGCTACGACCCGGGAGCCACGCGGGTTTAGATGCTCCATAAAGCGCTTAATGGTGCCGCCCTTTCCTGCAGCATCGCGACCTTCAAAAATAATGACGACACGCTGACGCGTTTTTTTAATCCACGCTTGAAGCTTTAGCAGTTCCACCTGAAGGTAGTATTTCTGCTTTTCGTACGTTTTACGAGACAGCCGGTGCTTGTAGGGATACGGCGCGGAGCGCCAATCGTCGACTAACGCTTCATCCTTTGAAACCGTGCGACCTTTTTCGAACTGTTTCCAATGCAGCAGCGCTTTTTTCAGCTCAGCCACGTCATCCAATGACGCACCTTCGATAATATCAGCAACCGCTTTTAGCGTTTCTTCATGAGGCTCAGGAAGCGGGCCTTTTAACCCCAATATATCGGCAATGGCAACTGCCTGCGCCTCTTGGGCACCATGAGTCTTCTTCACAACGCTAAATTCATCAACCCATGAGGGTTGCCCTTTGGATAGCGTGTCTGCCGTTTTGTTATCGCAGCTTGTTTTGTCCATTGTACTTCTCTCTTATCAACGTTCACGACAGCGGGGCTAAACATCATATAAAATGCTAATGCGCCCTACCGTGATACGCATCAAAAACGCCAAACAGAACAGCTGTGTAAACCTACTTTTTTTGCACCTGAGCGAGGCCACCTGCTGGCGACGGCAAAAACCAGATAACGCAAGCACGCGGGCAGGTACGCCAAGCCGTGAATACGGCCATGGTGCAGAGCTACTGGGAAGTAGGTCGCTTAGTTGTCGAGCACGAACAGCAAGGCTGTCGTCGTGCCAAGTATGGTAAGAAGCCGCTACAGCAGCTCTCACAACAGCTAAACGAAGTTGTGTAAAAGCTTTGATGTCCGCAACCTACGCAATATCCGCCAGTTTTATCAAAGCTTTCCGAAACGGAACGCAGTGCGTACCGAATTGAGCTGGGTGCACTATCGAACTCTACTACGGGTGGAGAATGCCCAAGCCCACCACTAGTAGTTGCTAGAAGCTATCCATCAAAGCTGAAGCGCCAAACTCTAGGACTATGTTCCCGTAATTCAATTAAAAATAGGAATATAGCCCTATTACTGGTGATTGTATGGCTAAGCGAAATTTACACAGCGTGCTGTTTCCAAAGCAACGCAAAATTCTCACTCATTTTGGTGAGGATTTGTTGCTAGCGACGAAGCAACGTGGGTTAACCAAAAAGATGCTCTGCGAGCGCACGGGCTTTGATCATAAAACCGTGAACAAGGTGTTTGCTGGTGATCCTGGTGTGGCAATTGGCACCTATTTAAAAATTATGGCCGTGCTGGGCATGGAAAGTAACTTCTCTGAAGTGGCCGCACATGACGAGTTAGGCATCAAACTGCAAAATATCAAGCTTCTGGAAGGCTCAAAATGAGCCGTGAATTGGTAGAGGTGTATGCGGATTGGCATCCCATTGAGCAACCACTGTTAATTGGTCAGTTGGCTTATAGTGACTCAAGCCGTGGCGGCGTCCTTATCAATGCAGCAAAACCAATACTTTATCACTCAATATTCTGAATCTGCTCCCGCATCTGCTCAATCAGCACCTTCAACTCCACCGCACAACGCGTTGTCTCTGCCACCACGGATTTCGACGAGAGCGTATTCGCTTCACGGTTAAGCTCCTGCATTAGAAAATCCAGGCGGCGGCCTTTGGGGCCTTTCTGGGCGAGCTGGTGGCGCACTTCTTCGATATGCGCAGTTAGGCGGTCTAACTCTTCGTCCACATCAGCTTTTTGCGCTACTAGTACCAGCTCGGCTTCCAGGCGCTGGGGGTCGAGTTCGGTCTTGGCGATTTCTAAACGCTCTAGAAGCTGAGCGCGTTGGCGCTCTAGTATCTGCGGCAGCAGGCTGCGTACGGTGGCTACTTGCTCGCTGACAGCGTCTAGGCGGGTGGTGATCATCTCAGTGAGCTTTTCGCCTTCCCGGGCGCGGGCGTCAATTAGCCCGTCCAGCGCTTGGTCAAATAGCCCTTTGGCGGCGGCTTTGATGGCGTCTTGGTCTAAGTGCTGGGTTTCCATCACGCCGGGCTGGTTGAGTATCGCCAGCGTATTAGGCGGTATAGCACTGGGTACTTGCTCTTGAATAGCTTCTAAAGCGTTGGCGATCTCTTTGAGCCGTTGGGCGTTTACGGCGGGGGCTAGATTGGCTTCGGCAGCCTCAAAGCGCAGGCTGCACTCTACTTTGCCTCGTGCTAGTCGGGTGCGTAGGGCGTCCCGCAGCAGCGGCTCTAAATCACGCAGCGCATCAGGCAGGCGAAAATGCGGCTCTAAATAGCGCTGGTTTACCGAGCGGATTTCTACCTGCAGCGTGCCAAAAGCGGCTGCCTGCTCGGTGCGGGAAAAGGCGGTCATGCTGTGTACGCGGCTGGAAGTGGCCATAGTGCATCCTGATAGTGGGCAACGGTTATTCACCAGTCTACCCGATAGGCCAATCAGCGTGCGCCTAGACGTGTACAATGGTCGGCTTTTCCCTGAAACGCGTTTATTGAGAGGTGCTATCTGTGAGCAGTGCTAAGCGTCCTGATGTTGTTCGCCCCAGCGGTCGCGAAGCTGGCCAGCTCCGTGAAATTCGTTTAACCCGCGACTTCACCCGCCATGCAGAAGGCTCCGTGCTGGTGGAATTTGGCGATACCAAGGTGCTGTGTAATGCGAGCGTGGAAGCAGGCGTACCGCGCTGGCTGCGCGGTAAAAATCAGGGTTGGATCACTGCTGAGTATGGCATGCTGCCCCGCGCCACTCACTCGCGCAGTGTCCGTGAAGCTACTCGTGGTAAACAGGGTGGCCGGACCTTGGAAATTCAGCGGTTAATTGGCCGCAGCCTGCGCGCCGCAGTGAATTTGAAGAAGCTGGGTGAGTTCACCATTACCGTAGACTGCGACGTTATCCAAGCCGATGGGGGTACGCGTACCGCCGCGATTACCGGCGGCTGCGTGGCCCTAGTAGATGCTATTCGCTATCTACAGCGCGAGAAGAAGATCAAAGGCGACCCCTTTAAACAGCTAGTCAGCGCGATTTCGGTGGGTATTTATAAAGGTGTGCCGGTATTGGATCTGGACTACCCGGAAGACAGCAAAGCCGACACCGACCTGAACGTGGTGATGACCGAAAGCGGCGAGCTAATCGAGGTGCAGGGCACTGCGGAAGCGGGTGCGTTTAATCGCGCTGAGCTAAACGCGATGCTTGATCTAGCCGAGAAAGCAGGCGATGAGCTGCGCGAAAAGCAGCGTGAGGCGCTAGGGATTCGTGGTTAATCACGCAAAGTATTAACGCGCGCATACGCAAACAGGCCAGCTTATAAGCTGGCCTGTTGCTTGTTACCATGGCGGAGCGACGCGGGAAGTAGCTAACGCTTAGAGCGCTAAATCATACTCAACGATTAGCGGTGCGAACTCAGAGAAGGTCGCATCGTAATCAATCCACGCGTCTACCACATGGCGACGGAAGTTGGGGCCGACCAGTTGGTAGTCAATCCGCCAGCCTTCTTGGCGCTCACGGGGCACGTCTTGATTGAGCTTGGGCCACCAAGTGTATTCACCCGCATCGCGATTAATTTCGCGGAAGGTGTCAATAAAGCCCGTTGGGCCAAGCACTTGATCCATCCAGGCGCGCTCTTCCGGACGGAAACCAGAGGTCAGCTGGTTGTCCGACCAGTTAGCCAAATCGACCGTTTTGTGGGCAATATGCCAAGTACCACAGATGATGTATTCACGACGTTTGCGTGACATCTTCGTCAGATACTCTTGGTACTGTTCCATAAACGCTTGTTTGGCTTTTTGATCACTCCCATCAGGCATCAGGAAGGTAGCAATACTGAAGCGGTCATAATCCGCCTGCAGAAAACGCCCTTCGTGGTCGCACTGAGGAAACCCCAAGCCGTACATAATGGCCTTGGGGATTTTGCGGCAATAGAGTGCCACACCAGAGAAACCATCTTCTTCGGCATCCAGGAAGTAGCCTTCGTAGCCTTCCGGATAGAGAATATGATCACCCAGTTCAAAACTTTTTGCCTTGATGTTCTGCACGCAGACCACGTCGGCGTCCTGCTGAGCCAGCCAGTCCAGGAAGCCACGGTCGACGGCATCACGTATACCATTGACATTGATGCTGGCAATTTTCATAAATCGTCCCTTTTGCGTCGCTGCTGTATGATACCCGACGTTTAGACGTTTGGGTAAATAGACAAACAAAATCTTGCTATTTAACCCCGTTTTATTATTGCGTTTGACTTACATTCCTATCGACAAGAGAAGACCGCTGTGGCTACCACTCTACAACCCTACCAACGCGATTTCATTGCCTTCGCTATTGAACAGGGCGTGCTCAAGTTTGGCGAGTTCACGCTTAAGTCGGGGCGAGTAAGCCCTTACTTCTTTAATGCGGGCCTGTTTCAGACCGGCCGCGCCTTGGCCAAGCTGGGCCGATTCTACGCCCAAGCGATTGTCGATAGCGGCCTAAAAGCCGACGTGCTGTTTGGCCCGGCGTATAAGGGCATACCGCTGGCAGCGGTTACGGCAGCCGCTCTGGCCGACCACCACGACCGTGATATGCCCTACGCGTTTAACCGCAAAGAGGCCAAAACCCACGGTGAAGGCGGTAATATTGTCGGCGCGCCGCTTGCTGGCGATATTTTGATCATTGATGATGTGATTACCGCCGGTACCGCGATCCGCGAGGTAATGGGCCTGATTAAACAGAGCGGTGCCCGTGCAGGCGGCGTGATCGTTGCGCTAGATCGCCAAGAGCGCGGCCAGGGCGAGCAGAGCGCCATTCAGGAAGTTCAGGCCCAGTTTGCTATCCCGGTCGTCAGCATCGTCAATCTAGAGCAAGTGCTGACGTACCTGGAAGAGCATGCCGGGGGCGAAATGCTAGCTTACGCCGAGGCTGTGCGGGCCTACCGCGACCGTTATGGCATTTAACATATCGTTATCTACCCCACATTTTTTAGAAGCAACTGTATAGATTAGGAGCAATCGATGCCACGTTGGACACCTCTGCTAGTCGGAGTAACTGCACTGTGGGCGGCAAGTACTGCGCAAGCAGGAAGTTTTGATCTTAACCTTGGCAATAACGCCATCGAGCTTAACCTTGCCGCGCCCATTGCCGAGGGTATCGCCATTGGTGCGGGTGTACTGCATAGTGAATACCGCGAAGATGCCACCATGCTGCATGGTCAAATCATGGGCGTCGAGCGTAATCGCCGCATGGACATCGGTGTAGGGGCGCGCTGGACGCAGTTTAATACGGATTACGGCAATGGTGGCGGGTTAGGCTTAGGCGGCTACGGCTATGTCTATTTACCCAATGCTCCTGCGGTTTCGGTTGGGGGTTACGGCTTTTTTACGCCCAGTGTGGCCACCAGCGGCAAGCTTGATGACAGTTTTCTAGCTGGCGCTCGTATGCGCTACGATTTTACGCCTACCGTTGATGGTTATGTGGGGTATCGTCGTATGACCGCTGATTTTGACGACCAACGTAGCTCGCGCACGCTTGATAATAGCGTGCACGTCGGGGTTAATTTACGTTTTTAGTCGCCTGCGCCAGCAAATTCATGCTGGCGCCACGCTTCATAGCTAACGATAGCCACCGCGTTAGAAAGGTTCAGGCTACGGTTATTGGGCTGCATGGGAATGCGCAGCTTCTGTGCGGCGGGCAACGCTGCGTGCACCTCCGCAGAGAGCCCGGCGGTTTCCGAGCCAAACAGCAGCACATCGCCAGGGGCAAAGGCGGCGTTACTGTGGACTTGAGTCCCTTTAGTGGTAATCGCCCAAATAGTGCGCCCCTGCATCGCGGTTTGAAACGCCGTAAAATTCGCGTGGCGTGTCACGTTGGCTAAGTCGCGGTAGTCTAAGCCCGCGCGACGCAGCTTTTTCTCTTCGAGATCAAAGCCTAGCGGTTCAATTAGGTGTAAACGACAGCCGTTGTTGGCCACCAGGCGCATAATGTTGCCCGTATTGGGGGCCATTCGCGGTTCAAATAGCGCTACTTCAAACATCACCACCTGCCTATTATTGCTCATTGTGCATTCGCCAGCGCCGCTGATTGTAATGGAATTTGCCCAGAAACACTTGTAGAGGTCACCCTTCGCCATGACGCCCCAACCGCCAATGAGCATCCTTAGCCGTATTAAAGGGCTCAACCCGCGCCAGCAGGAAGCGGTGCGCTATATCGATGGCCCCTGTCTTGTACTGGCGGGCGCAGGTTCCGGTAAAACCAGCGTGATCACCACCAAAATTGCCTATTTGGTGCAAGAGTGTGGCATGAGCGCGCGTAAAATTGCCGCCGTGACCTTTACCAACAAAGCCGCTCGGGAAATGAAAGAGCGCGTTGGGCAAATGCTGAAGGGTAAAGAGGGCCACGGGCTAACGGTGTCGACATTTCACAACCTGGGCCTGACGATTATTCGCGGCGAGCTAAAAACCCTGGGTTACAAACCGGGCTTTTCGCTGTTCGACCCGGAAGATGCCAAAGCGCTGCTGCGCGATTTGATGAACAAAGACGCCCAGGTAGACGCCGAGCAGATCAACGCAGTGCAGAGCAAAATTTCCACCTGGAAGAATGATTTAGTGCTGCCCAGCGATGCGCTCTCATTTGCTGCGGATGATGACGAGCACTTTGCCGCCAGGGTCTATGAAGCCTATGTGCGCCACCTAAAAGCCTATAACGCGGTAGATTTCGATGACCTCATTCTATTGCCAGTGGTACTGCTAAGCCGCGACCCGGAAGCGCTTGAGCGCTGGCGGCGTAAAATTCAGTACATGCTGGTAGATGAGTACCAGGACACTAACGTTTCCCAGTACCTGCTGGTGAAACTGTTGATGGCCGAACGGGCCACGTTTACCGTGGTCGGCGACGACGATCAGTCGATTTATGCTTGGCGGGGTGCGCGGCCTGAAAACCTGGTTACCCTTGGAGAAGACTTCCCACGCCTGAAGGTCATTAAGCTGGAGCAGAACTACCGCTCCACCGGCACTATTTTGCGCGCGGCTAACACGCTAATTGCCAACAACCCCCATGTGTACGATAAAACCTTGTGGTCGGATATGGGCGATGGCGCGCCCATTCGCGTGATCGTCAATCGCCATGAAGACGCAGAATCCGAGCGGGTCGCCAGCGAGATGCTCACTCGGCGCATCAAAGAGAAAGCCGAATGGCGTGATTTTGCGGTGCTCTATCGGGGTAACTTCCAGGCGCGCTTATTAGAGCTCAAGCTCCAGCACTATCAAATCCCTTACAAGCTCTCCGGCGGGACGTCGTTTTTCTCCCGCAACGAGATCAAAGACACCATGGCCTACCTGCGGCTGCTGATTAACCCCGCCGACGACAACGCCTTTTTACGCATTGTGAACGTACCGCGGCGAGAAGTAGGCCCCGGCACCGTGGAAAAACTCGCTAACTACGCCACCGAACGCTCTATTTCGCTGTTTGCCGCCTGTCATGAGATGGGGCTAGAGCAAACGCTGCCCACCCGGGCCGTGGAGCGGCTAGCGCGCTTTACCCATTTTATCGACAGTGTCCGCAAGCGCATGGATCAAGACGATGCCATCGCCGCCATTCGTGACATGCTGCGGGATATGGATTACGAAGCGTGGCTCTATCAAAACGCCAGCGCGCCCACGGTGGCTGAACGGCGTATGGCCAACGTGTGGATTTTAATTGATCAGTTGGAGAAGTCGCTTAACCGAGAACCAGAAGATGCCAATGATTCCACGGCTACCGAAACAGACGGCGTGGAAGCAGCAATTTCCCGTTTAGTACTGCGGGATATTCTGGAACAGCAGGCTGAAGAGGATGACTCCGACCGGGTACAGCTACTCACCATGCACGCCTCAAAAGGGCTGGAGTTCCCCCATGTCTATTTAATGGGTTTAGAAGAAGACTTGCTGCCCCACCGCAACGCCATAGAGATGGGCACCGTGGAAGAGGAACGGCGACTAGCTTATGTTGGCATTACCCGGGCGCGGCGCACACTGACATTGACGCTTGCACGCCAGCGCAAAGCCTACGGAGAGCTGATGGACTGCCAGCCCAGCCGCTTTTTAGACGAGCTGCCCAGTGATGATTTGGAGTGGGAGGGTCGCGCGGATAAAGAGGACCCGGAGAAAAAGCAGGCGCGGGGCAAGGATGCTATTGCCGGGCTACGCTCGCTGTTGGGCTAAGTGACCCGTAGCGCTATCAGTAAAAGTGATAGGCAAAAAAATATCCACAGGCGAGTTTAAAACCCGCCTGTGGATAACGCACTCTACCGCTGGCTGCTATGAATTACTCAGCTTCAGCAACCATGTAATCGACAATGGCCATGACTTCTTCATCTTCAAGACGCATGTTGCCACCTTTGGGCGGCATAGCGCCGATACCCCCAATAGAGTTGGCATACAACGTATCGATGCCTTTATCGAGACGCTCTGCCCACGCATCTGCATCACCTAGCACGGGGGCACCCGCTACGCCGTTGTTATGGCATGCTGCACAACCAGAGGTGCCGTAAAGCGCTTCACCGTCTAAGCCGTTACCAGCACTGGCGACGTCTTCTTCGCTAGCGGCGGTGGCCTCATCAGCAGCTTCTTCGGCAGCAGCTACGTCTTCACTAGCGCCTTCCTCAGCCGTGGTTTCTTCAGCCGCTGCATCATCGGCTGCATCACCACCGCCTAGCTCGGGCACATCCATCACTGGCTCAAGTAGATAGGCCGTTGAGGCTTCCATCTCTTCATCAGAAAGGTTGGGGTTACCGCCACGGGCAGGCATTGCGCCAATACCGTTGATGGAGTGTTCCAGCAGCGTGGCAAAGCCTTGCTCGATGCGCTCAGACCAAGCCGCTTCGTCACCACGAACCGGTGCACCGGCGGCGCCTGTTTCGTGACACGCCATACAGACACGGTCATAGATGCTGGCGCCATCAATACTGTCGCCGCCATTGCTAGCGGCCGCTGGGGCTGCTGCCGTACCACACTCTTGGCCCTGTAAACAGAGCTGGCCTACGGGTGCTAGGCGCTGGGCCATTGCGTCACGTGCGGCATCGTCGGCATAAGCACCGGATGTGCCTGCCATGACGCCAAGGGCTGCCAGCCCGCTCATGATCAGCTTAGATTTCACTCTCACCACCTCTTGAGTATTGTCATAAAACGTTTGTGCTTAACCCCTGCGCGCACCGACCCGTTGCGTCGAAACGCCAAGACATGCGTATCGGGCTAGTATACCGAGAACCCAAAGAGTAAGAAAATGCTACTAAGCGCCGCAATTTAACCTACTTCAACCTTATTCACGAATGCTCTCCCAAAAGTGGCTCATTCCGGCCACTCTTCAGGATGCCAGGCTAATAAACGCTGTTGGGCATAGCACCTAAATCCGCAGCGTTCATAAAGCCGCTTGGCAGGCACGTTGCTAGCATCCACCGTTAATACTAACTCGTTAGCCCCCGTTTGTGCCGCCAGCGCAAAGGCGTGCTTGATGATTGCCTGGCCTAGCCCTTTTCCCCGCCACGCAGGCAGTAGCCCCATCAAGAGTAGTTCACAGCGCGGGGTGGTAGGGTAAGGCGCCAGCAGTAAGACGCCTACACACTGTTTTTCAACCCCTTTTTCACACGCTTCTTGATAGTGCACCTGATACCAATGAGCAGGCGCTTGGGGCGCTTTGGTATAGAAGCCAGCCAGCAGTTCATCTATTGAAAGCAGCTGGTGCAAAGCAGGGCAGTCTAAAGAGTCCTGGCTAACGGCCTCGACTAAGGTTAGCTGCTGTGCGGACGTTAGCGCGCTGAAAGGAACTAGGGTTATCAACGGTGTAGAAGGCTGCTTGCCTCCTGTGCTACACCGAAGATGCTCAAGTTCGGCCATAGGCCGCATACCTTGGGCTACCAACGGCGCTTGCCACGCAAACTGCTGCGGCGCTAACAGGGTATGGCAGAGCGTAATCCTTTGCTGCTTTGCCCATTGGCACGCCACGTTTATTAGCGCAAGGCCCGTGCTATCCAGCATCTTCGGTAACCATAGCTGAGCGGTACGGTTGGCTAACGGTTGAACCCACACCGCCGCTGCAATTCGCCCAGCCTGCTGGGCTATCCATAGGCCTTGCCAGTTAAAAGTAGGGGTCTTCTTCACCTCCGCTAGCGCTTCCTGCAATCCAGGCTGCAAGGCGGCATCGTGTACTGCGGCTAAATGCAGCAGCGCCTCCCGCCGCTGGGCGGCGGGGCATTCGACAAGCGTAGCGTTCAAAAAACACCTCGCTGTGGAACTTGGAGTAATTACTCGACAGTTACGCTCTTTGCCAAGTTACGGGGCTGATCCACGTCGGTACCTTTTAGCACGGCAACATGGTAGCTGAGGAGTTGCAGCGGTAGGGTGTAAAGAAGCGGCGCCAGCGCTTCATGCACTTGGGGCAGCTCCAGTACACGAATATCATCTTGCTCGCTGATACCCACGCTGTGGTCGGCAAACACAAATAGCTGGCCGCCTCGGGCGCGTACTTCCTGCAGATTGGATTTAAGCTTTTCAAGCAGGTCATCGTTAGGCGCAACCGAAATGACCGGCATTTCACTATCTACCAACGCCAATGGCCCGTGTTTAAGCTCGCCAGCGGGGTAGGCTTCGGCATGAATATAGGAAATTTCTTTCAACTTAAGCGCCCCTTCAAGTGCGATGGGGTAGTGGGCGCCACGGCCTAAAAACAGCGCGTGGTGCTTTTCAGCAAACGCCTGCGAGAGTGCTTCAATTTGGCTATCCAGCGCTAAAACCTGTTGGCAAAGCGCGGGTAGCTGACGCAGTGCCGTGACGATCTCAGCGATCAAGTCGGTTTTTTCGGGCTGACCTTTGGCTTTGCTCACCGAGAGCGTCAGCAGCATCAGGGCGACTAACTGTGTGGTGAACGCTTTGGTAGAAGCTACGCCAATTTCCGGGCCTGCCCGGGTCATCAGCGCCATATTGGACTCACGCACCAACGAGCTGCCTGGTACGTTACAAATCGCCAAGGTACCTAGGTAGTTGAGCGTTTTGGCAAAGCGGAGCGCGGCCAAGGTATCGGCGGTTTCTCCCGACTGAGATAGGGTGACAAAGAGCGTGCCTTCGGGCACTACAGGGTGGCGGTAGCGATACTCAGAGGCCACTTCTACCTGCACCGGAACCCCAGCGTAGCGCTCAAGCCAGTAGCGCGCCACTAACCCCGCATGATAGCTGGTGCCGCAGGCAATAATATGAATATGGCGGGTGTTTTCAAACAGCGCCTGAGCCTCTGGGCCGAAGCTTTCCACCAGCACGCTGCTAGCACTTAAACGGCCTTCAAGGGCAGCGTTGATCACCTCCGGCTGCTCAAAAATCTCTTTCAGCATGTAGTGGCGGTAATCGCCTTTACTAGCGGCGCCGTCACCGTGTTCAAAGGTATGAATGGGCCGTTCTACCCCATTGCCCTGGTGATCCACAATGCGAATAGACCCTTGCTCGCCAAGTTCTACTAAATCGCCCTCCTCTAGGTAGATAAAGCGGTCGGTGACCTGCAAAAGCGCCAGCGGGTCAGAGGCTAAAAATGCCTCATCAATTCCCACGCCCACGACGAGCGGGCTGCCCTGGCGTGCGCCAACGACGATGCCCGGCTCAGCAGCACTCATTACGCCCAGTGCATAAGCGCCGCCCAACCCATTCACAACCTGCTGGATGGCCTCAAACAGACCCAACCCGCTTTGCAGTTTATCTGCCAGCAGGTGGGCAATAACTTCGGTATCGGTTTCTGAGGTAAAGGTATAACCGCTCGCTTGAAGCGTTGCCTTAATGTGTTCGTAGTTCTCGATAATACCGTTGTGCACCACGGCAACCTGGTCGCTACTATGGTGCGGATGAGCATTGGCTTCAGAAGGCTTGCCATGGGTAGCCCAGCGGGTATGGGCGATACCGGCGACGCCGGGCAGCGCCGACTTGGCTAGCTGCTCTTCAAGGGCTACCACTTTCCCCAAAGCGCGATGACGGGTTAGCGCGCCGTCATGAAGCACCGTCATGCCAGATGAGTCGTAACCGCGGTACTCTAGGCGTTTAAGCCCTTCTAGCAAGATTCCTTGCACATTACGTTGCGCAACCGCAGCGACGATGCCACACATAGACGATTCTCCTTGGCGTTTTAGCGCGCTTTTAGAACACTAATAAAGTAAATAACCGGCCGAATTAATTGGTCTTTTTCACCGGACGCGGCCAGCCAGCTTTTTCCAGCTGCCGGCTACGGGTGACAGCCAGCGCCTGATCGCTAACGTCTTTAGCGATGGTGGAACCAGCACCCACGGTAGCCCCTTTACCCACGGTGACCGGCGCAACAAGCGCACTATTGGAGCCAATAAAAGCGTCATCACCAATCACCGTGCGGTGCTTATTGGCGCCATCGTAATTACAGGTAATCGTACCTGCACCGATGTTAACGTTTTTGCCTAAATGGGCATCGCCAACGTAGCTTAAATGGTTGATTTTGCTGCCTTCTCCCACCTCGGTATTTTTGGTTTCAACAAAGTTGCCAACCTTAGCTTTGACCGCTAATCGCGTGCCGGGGCGTAGCCGTGCATAGGGACCTATCTGGTTCAGCCCGGCGGCTACCGTTGCTTCAATAACGCTGTGGCTCTCGATCACGCTTTCGGCGCCAATCGTGCTGTTTTTAATCACACAGTAGGGACCAATCCGCACACCTTCACCAAGCGCTACTTCCCCTTCAAACACACATCCCACGTCAATAAATACATCGTGACCACAGGTCAGCTTGCCACGTATATCAAGCCTTGCCGGGTCAGCAAGGGCAACCCCTTGTTCCATCAGCTTATCGGCCAGCTGCTGCTGATAGGCACGCTCTAGCCGGGCCATCTGAGCGCGGTTGTTCACCCCTTCAACCTCTACTGCGGTGGCTGGTTGGGCGGTACATACTTTAATGCCATCTTTAGCGGCCATGGCAATCACATCGGTTAAGTAGTATTCACCCTGGGCGTTTTCAGCGGAAAGCTGGGGGAGCCAGCGTTTTAGCTGGGCGCTGGTCATCGCCATAATACCGGTATTGCATTCGGTAATCGCCAGCTGTGCGGGAACGGCATCCTTTTGCTCAACAATAGCTACCGCGTCACCTGCCTCGTTACGCACAATGCGCCCATAACCGGAAGGGTCGTCTAGAGTGACGGTTAACAGCCCCATATGCTGCTCATCCACCTGGGCTAACAGGGCATTTAACGATTCGCGTCGAATCAGCGGCACATCCCCATAAAGCACCAGCACGTTACCACTACCTAACTGGGGCTGCGCTTGGGCAACCGCGTGGCCAGTGCCTTTTTGCTCAGCCTGAATGGCAAAGGAAACAGCACTTTCAGCGAGCGCTTCGCGCAGCTGTTCAGCGCCATGACCAATCACGACGTGGGTACGCGTTGGGTTAAGCCCAGCCGCCGTATCCAGCACGTGTTGTACCATGGGCTTGCCTGCCAAGGTGTGAAGTACTTTGGGCGTTTGCGAGCGCATGCGGGTGCCTTTTCCCGCGGCAAGGATGACAATATCGAGGTCTTGCATCTTATTCACCTGTGGCCGTTTGGCGTGGGGCAGACGGGTCTTCCCAGGCATCAATACCTAGTTCCTCCACCAGCGCGTCACCGAAATAGTTGATAAATGCGGGGGTGCCAAGGCTTTGCCATTGGCCTTC
This sequence comes from Halomonas sp. GFAJ-1, assembly GCA_002966495.1. Taxonomy (NCBI): domain Bacteria; kingdom Pseudomonadati; phylum Pseudomonadota; class Gammaproteobacteria; order Oceanospirillales; family Halomonadaceae; genus Halomonas; species Halomonas sp. GFAJ-1. Next base: position 898,377 of record CP016490.1, on the reverse strand, counting down.
ATCAATTTTAATTAACAACAGCGCATTTAGATCGTGCTCCAGTGCCAGCTGCATACCGGCTTCACTGCCGGTTACGGTTAGCGCGGTGGCCCAGGCATCGGCCCACGCATTAGAAGGGTGAAACACGGAAACAGACGCTAAACGGTTATTGACCGGGCGGCCGGTGCGCGGGTCGATGGTGTGCGAGTAGCGCTCGCCATCTTCCTCAAAATAGTTGCGGTAATCGCCTGAAGTCGCCAACGACATATTGTCCAGTGGCAGTATATGTTGCGCCTCCTGCGGCCCCGTATGAGGTACTTCGATGCCGATACGCCACGGTGTTTGCTCATCAGGATGGCGATAACCACGCGCAATAATGTCTCCCCCTAGGTTCACCAAGTAGTGCTCGATGCCCTGTTGATCAAGGTAGGCAGCTACGCGGTCGACACCGTGGCCTTTAGCAACGCCAGACAGGTCGGCGAATACATCACGCGTACGCCGCGCCTGCATGCTTTGGGTGTCTACGTCGATCGCGTCATACCCTACGATAGCTAAGCGCTCGTTTAGCTCGTCCTCAGAAGGCACTTCTTCCGGGCGGGCTTCTGGGCCAAAACTCCATAAATTGACCAAACCGCCCACGGTAATATCGAACGCACCGCCACTCTCCTCGGATACCGACCGACTAATAGAGAGCACTTCAATCAATTCATTAGAGAGGGGCTGCCACTCGTTGAGGGGTGCCTCGTTAAAGGCAATCAGCTCTGCATCGTCACGATAGGTCGACATCGCTTGATCAACGCTCTCAAGCTCTGCCAGGAACCCCTCTTCAAGCGCGTTAGCCTCGCCTTGGGTCAACGGATCCATCACCGTTACCTGATAGAAAGAGCCAAAGATAGCGCCTTCAAAACGAACGGGAGCATCCAGGGGGCGATCGTTTTCTGAACAGCCTGCAAGTAAGAAAGTGGCTAGCAGCACTACGCCGACAGCACCTGACAAACGGTGGTAGCGATTCATTATATTTCCCTTGAACAATTAGGTATGCGTATTAAAAGTGGAAAAACCACAGTAGCCAAGCACCAAACAGCACCCGGTACACTACAAACGGCTGCATCCCCAGCTTTTTAATAATAACGAGGAAGTAGTGTATGCAGAGGTAAGCACTGATGCCTGATAGCAGAGCGCCCATCAACATAGCCGGCCAATCGATCAGTTCGGGGTTTTGAATCAGCCCGACCACTTCCAAGCCACCTGCCAAAATAATCACTGGAATAGAAAGCAGGAAAGAGAAGCGTGCCGCCCCTTCTCGGCTCATGCCCACCAGCAGCGCAGCGGTAATGGTAATACCGGAACGCGAGGTGCCTGGAATCAGCGCCAGCGCCTGGGCAAAGCCGATAATCAGTACATCTTTCAGGCCCAGGCTATATTCACTACGTGTCCCGCGCTTTTTCCAGTCGGCATACCCTAACAGCAGTCCAAAACCAATGAGACTGATGCCGATAATCAACGTTGAGCGCATCTGGTCTGCTATCAAATCACGGCTTAAAAAGCCTATGACACAAACGGGTAATGTCGCTAGCGCCACCCAGAATCCTAACCGGGCGTCTTCATCGACCCCTTTACCCTGTAGAGCGGTGACGCTGCTTTTGAGCATCCGCAAAATTTCATATCTAAAGTAAAGAATAACGGCGGCTAAGCTCCCTAAATGAAGGGCAACATCAAAAGCTAAGCCTTGGTCTTCCCAGGCAGTGAGCACCGGCACTAGAATTAGGTGGGCTGAGCTTGAAATTGGCAGGAACTCGGTCAATCCCTGAACTACCGCTAATACAACAACTTGTAGCCAATCCATACGGCATCCCAATGTCAGTGAATAGTAAGCGAGAATGGACACAAGAATACACGTCAGATGAGGTGCTGTCCGCCTGCAAATTTTAAAACATTGACATCGTTTGTGGGGGCTTTTAGCATGGCGCTGCTTTTTAGTAGTGTTTTTAAATAAAGCAGTATTAAAAAGCTCATCGCTACAGCGTCTAACTTATAGACGATTACCTTTCTAATTGATTAACGAGGTTACGAGAGCAGCCCATGGAAGATCCCAGTAGTCGATTATGCATGCGTGAGGCAGCCTATAGGCTTGGCCCGTTAGCGCATACGACTAGCCTTTAAGCGCTCTCTGCTCTTTCAGGCTATCGTAGCCTGACACCTCTTATTTTGCCTACCTTACTTGCTGCCTCGCGCTCATCGCGAGGTAACTGTGTTACTCGCCATTACCAATAATTGATCGTACTGCGTTTAAGATGATGCATAGTGATAGTTAAGCCCATGATCACAAGAAAGATCATTGCTAACTATCCTAACACTCCCTTAAGCGCCGTGGATTTATAACACTCTTATAACGCTTGCAAACTTATAAGCGTTATAAGACAGGGTTGTCTCGCCTTTAAAACGGATATTCCGGAGGCGACACATGAGCTATGCCGTATTAGCTGCGTCATTACGCAGCGCTATGCAGCGCAATGACCAAAGCGCGATTTCCCACGTTGTTTCAGAAATGCAGCCTGCTGATATTGCGGATTTTGCCCGCTATGAACCAGCCTATACCGTGCTCTCTCTGCTGATGCTGCTACCCGAGGAGCAGCGTGGCTCTACATTTGGCTACCTAGAGGCCGAACAGCAGCGCGATATTGCTGAAAAAATGACAGATGAGGAGCTCGCAAAATTAGTCTCTTCAATGGATGCAGATGAGCGTGCTGATCTGTTTCACCTTGTGGAGCCTGGCCGTCAACCGGCCATACTTCGCCAGCTCTCTAAACGTGAGCGCGATGATCTGCGCAAACTAGCCAGCTATGAGGAAGGCACCGCTGGTGCGGTAATGACGTCCGAGTATGTAGCTGTCCCTGACAACATTGACGTTGCTGAAGCGTTAAGCCTACTACGTGCTAGTGCGCCGGATGCAGAAACGATCTATCAGATCTACTGTGTGGACACGCTAGGGCGCTTAAAAGGAGCGGTTTCACTGCGCCAGCTGATCTTAGCGGCGCCTCACCTGCCCATCACGGAGCTGATGGTTGAGGATGTAGTCTTCATCACTGCGGATACGCCCCAAGAAGAGGCAAGCCGACTTATTGCGCGTTACGACTTGTTGGCGCTGCCGGTGATTAACGGAGGTGAGCGCCTAGTCGGCATCGTCACCTACGATGATGCGATGGACGTCGCCGAAGAGGAAGCCACTGAAGACATACATAAAGGCGTCTCAGTGGGCAAACTGGAGGGCAGCCTACGCTCAGCTAGTTTTTTTGAGCTCTACCGCAAACGCGTGGTGTGGCTTGTGCTGTTAGTGTTTGCCAATATTTTTTCCGGCGCGGGCATTGCCCATTTCGAAGAAACCATTGAAGCCTATATTGCGCTCGTCTTTTTCCTTCCCCTGCTGGTTGATAGCGGCGGTAACGCAGGCTCGCAGGCTGCCACGCTGATGGTTCGTGGGATGGCAACCGGCGATGTACGCACCCGTGACTGGGCAAAAATGCTAGGCCGTGAAGTAGGCGTGGCACTCGGGCTTGGCTTGACGATGGCGTTAGCAGTATCAGTCGTAGGTGTTTTCCGTGCAGGGACGGAAATCGCCATGGTGGTGGCGCTCTCCATGGTACTGATTGTGATGGTCGGCAGCCTAATCGGTATGATTCTGCCCTTCATTTTGCAGCGGTTTAATGTTGATCCAGCGACCGCCTCGGCGCCACTGGTCACATCTATTGCTGACGCGTCAGGGGTGCTGATCTACTTTGCGCTAGCTACCGCTATCCTGGGCCTGCCCAGCTAATGAATCAGGAGGTCAGCTGATGACCTTATTTGCTCAACTCTCAGCTCAATTACAGCCACTATGGCCGCTAATGCTAGCGGCCGTTCTGGGCGCTTCCGTTGGGCTGGAAAGGCAATGGCGGCAGCGCATGGCGGGGCTGCGCACCAATGCACTGGTGGCGCTAGGCGCCGCCAGTTTTACCCTTATGTCGATGATGGTGGAGGGTGAAATCAGCCCAACACGCATGGCAGCTCAAGTGGTATCAGGCATAGGTTTTCTTGGTGCGGGTGTGATAATGAAAGAGGGTGCCAATATCCGCGGCCTCAATACGGCAGCGACGCTTTGGTGCTCAGCGGCTATCGGCGTCATGGCGGGCGCCGGGTTTTATGTGCCTGCCATCTTCGTTGCCGTCTGTATTCTGGCCGTCAATATTTTGCTGCGCCCGCTGGTTTTGCTGATTAACCGGCAGCCCATTGAAAGCAGTCAAGAGGAGGGAGATTGGCAGTACGAGTTAAACATTACCTGTCATAATGATCACGAAGCGCATATTCGTGCGTTGCTACTTCAGGGGTTACTAGGCGATGCGTTACAATTGCAAAAATTGGAAAGCGTCCATCGAGAAGATGAGCGCACAGTTCGCGTAACGGCCAAACTCTTGGCAACAGAGCGTCACGATGCCTTAGTTGAAAAAGTAATCGGACGCCTGAGCCTGGAACCATCAGTCAGCACGGCTGGCTGGGACATCTCATGACACAAATGATTGAGCAGCACCATAGCCAGGAAGCGAAACGGGTTACGTACATCGGTGCGTGGCTAGACGGTATTCTTAGCGTGGTCAAGGTCGCCATCGGCTTTATGGTGGGTTCAGCGGCGCTGATCGCCGATGGCATTCACTCCCTTTCTGACTTAGTGACTGACGGCTTCGTGCTGGCAGCGATTCATTATGGGCGCCAAGAACCGGATATTGACCACCATTACGGCCATGGCCGTATCGAAACCCTGACGACTCTGCTGCTCGGCAGTGTATTGATCTTCGTTGCAGGCGGGATTGCCTGGTCAAGCTTAGACCGCCTGTTCAGCGGCACCGAGGTGGGTGCCCCTGGTATGCTGGCTATCATAGTGGCCATTTTAGCACTGCTGAGCAAAGAGTGGATCTTCCGCTACACCATGCGGGTCGCCAAGCGTGTCAACTCAAAGCTGCTTGAGGCCAATGCCTGGCACTCACGCAGCGATGCGCTCTCTACAGCAGTGGTGCTGGTGGCACTCATTGGTGCCCAGTTTGGTTTTGGCTGGTTAGATGCGGTGGCCGCGATTGTGGTTGGCTTGCTGGTCGGTAAAGTCGGTTGGGATCTGTTGTGGGAGTCGGCTAGAGAGCTGGTCGACACTGCCTTACCCGAGGATGTCCAGCAGCAAATGCACGATGTCGCCTGCAGTGTCCCTGGCGTTGATAGCGTGCATGATTTACGTACTCGCCAGTCGGCTGGCTGGGTGATGGTCGATTTGCATGTGGTCGTGGGCCCTAAAATCACCGTATCGGAAGCCCATGAAATTGGTAACGAAGTAAGCCGCCGCCTGCGAAATGGGTTTCCACTGCTCACCGATGTTATTTTCCACGTAGACCCCGAGGACGACGCTGGGGAGGGCGACCCCAGCCGTTTACCGGGCCTGCCACTGCGCCCTGAAGTGGAAGCGGCATTGAATGAGCGCTGGTATCGCCATCCTGTATGGCGAACATTAAGTGAGCTACAGCTGCACTACTTGGACGATAAAGTATCGGTTTCTTTGATTATTGGTGACGCGGTGAACCAACCCCCCCAATGCCTTGCCAGCCAGCTTAAAAGCTTAGCCAGCGATATCGAGTGGCTGGGCCATGTAGAGATCCTCTTCATTACTCGCGCTGCGAGTAATGCACCTTAATACGCTTATAAGCAGGTGGCTTAGCCAGTGGCAGCTGCCTCCCTGGCCGGCATTGTTACTACGCGTAGCCTTTTATAGCGGCCTGTGGTGGGTCATCACGGAAGGTAACGGGCATATCGGGTTAGGCGTTGTGTTAGCGCTTCTCATCGCCCTGTGCGCACCGCTCAATATAGCCACTTGGCCGAAGCAGCTACGCTGGTGGAAGCTGCCGGGTTTTATCGGATTTGTACTCAAACATAGCCTTTTGGGTGCGCTTGAAGTGGCACGATTAGCATTAGCCCGACGCTATCAGGCCAATACGCACACCCAGCACTATCGCTTTCGCCGCTTAACGCATCACCCTCAGCAGTTGCTCATGGCCAACCTGGTCAACCTAACCCCTGGCACTCTGACGCTACGGCTTCACAACGATACGCTCGCGATTCACATCCTCCACCATCACCCGCAGGTAGAAGCGCAGCTTCAGGTGCTTGAAAGCCGCATCGCAGCGCTCTATGGTCTGAGTGATGAACCTTGAAACAGGATTTTTAAAGAGGGGTTAACCATCGTTTATTTACTGGCCAGCGCTGTGCTGCTGGCAAACGCTGTGGTATCGCTTTGGCGGCTCTACCGGGGGCCTACCAGCGCTGACCGGATGCTGGCGGTGGAGTTTTTTACAACGTCGGCGCTGGCCATCATACTGCTATTTAGTGCCTACTTTACCCTCCCGGCCTTAGTGGATATTGCCCTGCTGTTTGCCCTACTGGCCGCGCTGGGCACCGCAAATTTCGTTGTGCGGCACCACCCGCCCCAGCGAGAGGAGCCAGATAACGATGCGTGAGCTGCTGGGCGCTGGGTTTATTCTCCTGGGTATCCCCTTTTTTATTGCTAGTACAGTGGGCCTACTGCGCTTTCCTGATGTTTATACCCGCCTACACGCCCTTACCAAGGCAGATAACATTGGTTTAGGGCTAATCTGTTTAGGCCTTGCCCTACAGGCCAACAGTGTCGCCGTCGCCCTTAAGATAGCGCTGATTTGGGGTCTGATTCTGTTAGCATCAAGCACGGGGGCTACCTTGATTGCGACCTCCGCCATACGCCACGGCCCCGCTCCTCTGCGCCGTAATGACGAAGACACCCATGCTGGCCGTTGACCTGCTACTCGCCCTAGCGGCACTCGCCACTGCAGGCCAGTGCCTACTGCTACCCGGTCTATTTCGGGCAGTGGCCAATTTGATGGCGTTTGGTCTTGTAATGGCGCTTATTTGGGTGCGTTTAGAAGCCCCTGATGTGGCGCTAGCCGAGGCTGCCATTGGCGCAGGCATTACCGGCGCTTTGCTGCTCACCGCCCTTGGGCAGCTGCCTGCGTCCCAGCGCAGTATTCAACCTACGCGCGACCGTCCTTTACGCCTACTCATCCCCATAACGCCGTTGGTGCTGTTAATAGCCGGTGTACTCTGGGCAACCGTATTGGCTCTCCCTAAACCCGGTTTGGTTGAAGAAGTAGCAGCGGTACTGCCAAAGAGTGGTGCTGAGCATACGGTGACCGCGATTCTGCTCAACCTGCGAGGAATCGATACCTTACTGGAAATCGCCGTTATGCTTTGCGCGGTTGCCGCTATTTGGTCACTCCAACAAGCGATTCCTCCGCCAGCCCTAGGCGGCCACTACCCAGGCCTGCCGACGCTGGCGCGCTGGCTACACCCTTTGTTTTTATTGATGTTTAGCTATTTTCTCTGGCAAGGAACCCATGCGCCGGGGGGGGCTTTTCCCGCTGGCGCCGTACTGGGTGCTGGAGGCGTGTTGCTGCTGTTAACCGGCAGCATCACCTGGATGCATCAACGAGATTTTAACCTGCTGCTACGCTGGCTGCTGGCGGCGGGGTTATTGCTCTTTCTAGCCACCGCGTTAGGCGGTTTACTAATGACCGGTACGCTCTACGGTTTACCGCCTCAATTAGCGGGCTACTTTATTATGGCGATTGAAGTAGCGACGGCCCTCTCTATCGCGCTCATGTTGATGGCCTTTTATCTTTTTGGGCGGCCAGGAGCCCCGCGATGACACACCTGTTCAGCAACATAGCGCTGACCACCGAAACGCTTTTTGCCTTGGTGGCTTCTCTTCTGGTGGCGCTCGCGCTGACGAGCGTGTTTACCGCGCGGCACCTAATCCGGCGCTTACTGGCGCTTAATATCCTCTCAAGCGCGGTGTTTTTGCTGCTGGTATTAATAGCACGTACCGCCGATGGTACTGATCCCGTTCCCCACGCCTTGGTGCTAACCGGCATTGTTGTGTCGGTTAGCACAACAGCCGTGGTGCTAGCGCTCTATCTGCGTCGCTACCGCATGAAGCCACCATGCTGACGCAGCCTCTTCCCCTAAGCGCTAGCAGCATACCTGCGCTGTTAGTCATCGTCCCTTTATTGCTGTGCATAGCCGCATTTACCCAGCGTTTACGGGTTAAGCATCAGTTGATTATTGGGATATCGCTAATCGCGCTAGGCAACGCCTTAGGGGCCTGGCAGCTTAGCCTTAGCCCCGAGTGGACGCTAGGCGGTTGGGCACTACCCATAGGCATACGTTGGCACCTTGACCCCGCGGGGCTTGCGCTACTTAGCTTAACCACCGTGGTAGCTAGTGTCGCTAGCCTGACGGCCTACGGTGAAAAAGCCAAACAAGGCGAATACTGGACGCTATGGTGGTTAATGTGGGCGGCACTTAATGCCCTATGGCTCACCCAAGATCTGTTTAACGCCTATGTGGCGCTTGAGCTATTAACCTTAAGCGCCGCTGGCTTAATAGCGCTGTCACCCAAAGACCCCTACGGCTTTTCCGCGCTTCGCTATGTGATGGTGGCGCTTATTGCGTCGCTTTTGTACTTGCTGGGGGTGGGGCTTATGTATGGTACCCACGCCACGCTAGACATCAATTTACTCAGCGAGCGGGCGTCTTCTGACATGCTGCATGGAATGGCGGCACTGTGCATGACGCTTGGGCTAATGATGAAAGCGGCGCTGGTGCCAGTGCACAGCTGGTTACCCCAAGCCCACACCCGGGCCACCCCGCCGGTCAGCGCCATGTTGTCCGCAGTGGTGGTCGCGGTCGCGCTTTATTGGCTGTGGCAACTCTGGCAAGGGCCTTTCCAAGGGCTTTCGATGCAGCCACTGTTTGCCTTTTTAGGCGGACTTTCACTGCTCTGGGGAGGGTTTAATGCACTCCAACAAACGCAGTTAAAGCGCTTAATTGCCTACTCGACAATTTCTCAGATGGGCTATGCACTGCTGATCCTGAGCCTTTCCCCTGAGCTGAGCACTTACCCCCTCGCCCAGCAAGGGGCGACCACGCTGCTGGTTGCCCACGGTTTGGCTAAAGCTGGACTATTTTTAACCGCCGGTTTCCTGGTGGCTTATCACCAAAGCGACCAGTTGCGGCAGCTTACCGGCAGTGCCTATCAGCTGCCTTGGCTGTGGGCAGGCTTTGCCCTCTCAGCGGCCAGCTTAATAGGGCTACCGCCCAGCGGCGGTTTTGTCGGTAAATGGTGGCTTTTTATAGGGCTTTTAGAGCAACAACGCTGGTTAAGCGCCATCGCTTTTCTCCTGGGAACACTGCTGACCGCCGCTTACTTAGCCCGTGTGCTTACCATTGCGTTGCGCCCGGCAGCGGGCACTCCAATAACGCTGGCCCCTAGCGTCCTCTCTGCACTCGCTCCCTTACTGCTCGGCGGGTTAGCGTGGTGCGTGGGGATTATTTTATTAATTCATCATGATTACTTTTCACTGCCTCACATTGACCGTACCAACGGTTTTTTTGCGCTACCGGCACTGCTGATTTGGCCGTTAGTGCTCGCTTGGCAGCACTGGCGCCCCTCACCACCCTCACACTTTTTCAGCGTACTGCTGTGGCTAAGCGCACTGCTCCATGCCGTTGCTCTGACTGCTCAAGAGTGGCTGACGTTTTATACCGCGCTGGCTTGGCTGGGAGTGATGGGGTGGCTGTTGATTTTACACGGCACAAACCGTACTGCTGCACAGGTCTATTTGGCCATGATGCTGCTCGCAGAGGTCTTACTGTTTGCCGCGACCGCCAGCCTGGTACTACAGGGAGCGCTCAGCGTTACAAACGCCACCTTTGCCACTCTTTCAACAGGCACAGCGCTGCTCATAGGGGGAGGATTAGCCATTAAAGCAGGCGTGTTAGGCGTACACGGCTGGCTACCCATTGCTCACCCTGCTGCACCTGCGTTGGCCAGTGCGCTGCTGTCTGGTGTGATGATTAAGCTAGGTATTTTAGGGTTACTGCGGCTGACACCCCCAAACGCTGAAGGTTTACCCATTGGCCAGCTGCTGTTTTATTGGGGGCTAATGGGCGCACTTTATGGCGGCATACGCGGCACGTTAGCAACACTGCCTAAAGCGGTATTGGCATGGTCCAGCGTCGGCCAAATTGGGCTATTAACAGCAGGGCTTGGCGCACTGCTCTGGATACCTGAAAGTGATGCCCTGCGTACCGTTCTTATGCTACTGGTGATTAGCCATGGCCTCGCTAAAGCGGCGCTGTTTATTGGCGCAGGGCAATGGCGTTACCTTGCGGGCTACCAGCGATGGTGGGTAGCTGCAGGCATGGTTATCGCTGCCCTTTCACTGGTGGGCGTACCGTTGAGCGGCGGGCTATATATTAAAAGCTGGCTGACATACGCAATGAACAGCCAAGGCTTAGCGGGAGAGCTATTAACCCTGGCCAGTGTGGCAACCGCAGGCGCCATGCTGCGGTTCGGTTGGTTACTTTTAAAACATCCGACTGAATCAACGCTCGACGGCAAAACGTCACCACACCGCTGGCTCTGGGGGGGATGGTTTATCCTCTGCGCCAGCGCTTGGCTAGTGCCGCTTATTTGGTGGTGGTGGCTGCCCTACCCCGGAAGCTGGTTAGCAGCCAACATGAAAGCCCTAGGGATAGTCATGGTTAGTGGAAGCGCTGCCATAGCAATAGCGTACCTGCGTATAACCAGCGCTTTTCAGCTGCCTCCATTGCCGCTGCCGCAACGCATACCACAATGGAGCCAGGCAAGCCGCGTTCGGCTTGCCTGGCGCATTGAGCGCCAGCTACGGCACTGGCCCGTCATCGGTCTTATGCTGCTCATCGTAGCTGGGCTTTTTATAGCGATATATTAACGCATAGCGTTTGAGGTTATAGCGGTTCGCTACATGCTTACATCAGCCAAAATGGCGGTGGCAATACTGAAGTAAATCAGTACGCCCGTGGCATCAATCAACGTAGTGACCAGCGGCGCTGATGCCGTCGCCGGGTCGACTTTAAAGCGCTCTAGCAAAAATGGCAGGCACATACCCATTATGCTGCCAAATATCACAATCGTGATCATACTAAGCGCAACGATCATACCTACTGCTTCACCACCGCGCATAACGCCTATCGGTGCTACTGCTAACGCCATTGTCAGGCCCAGTGACCCGGCTACCAGCAGCTCACGGCCAAGCATTTTGCTCCAATCTTTGACACCCACATCACCGGTTGCCATACCCCGCACCATCAGCGTTGCTGCCTGGGCACCCGCATTACCCCCACTACCAATCAGCAGCGGTAAGAAGAAGACCAGCGCCACTTGAGCAGCAATGGTGTCTTCAAAGTAAGCAATACCCGCGCCTGAAAACAGATTGGCAAACACCAGCAGTACTAGCCAGAAGACCCGTTTACGATAAAGGCTCCATAGCGGTACACGGCTAACGCCATCTTCCAGCTGGCCGATCGACATCCCCTTGTGGATATCTTCAGTGGCCTCTGATTCGGCGACATCCATCGCGTCATCGTGGGTGACAATCCCCACCATGCGACCGTCAGTGTCGACCACAGGTAAAGCGAGTAAGTCGTAGCGGGCGACAATACGCGCGACTTCTTCCTGCTCTTCATCAACGGGGGTGTGGATAACATCTTTAATCATGATGTCATCCACCAGCGCACCAGGGCGTGCCACCATTAGCTGACGCAATGACATCGTACCGATCAGTTGCCCTTCACTATCAAGCACATAAAGCTGATAAACCGTTTCCGCATCGGGGGCTGTTTGGCGCACCCGCATCATGGCTTGCGACACCGTCATGCCACTGGCTATTGCCACATAGTCAGAGGTCATGATGGCGCCTGCGGTGCCCTCTTCATAACTCGATAGACGCTTTAGGTCTTCCCGCTCTTGATGGGCCATACGGCGCAGCAGCGCCTCGCGGCGATCTTCATCAAGCAAGTTGAACAAGTCAGCCCGCTCATCAGAGCCCATCTCCCCAAGAAGCTTGAGCACCTGGGTATCCGACAGCTCACCGACGACTTCAAGCTGGCTTTCACCCGGTAAGTAACCCAGTACGTTGGCTGCTCGCTCGGTGGAGAGGATATCAAGTACTGACAGCGCTACCGGCAACTCCTCATCATCTTCGATGAGCTCTTCAAGCACTTCACCAATATCTGCCGAACGTATTTCCGAGAGCCGTTCGGAAAGCAGAGCTTTACTCGGCTCTTCTTTAACCAACTCGTCTAGAAGCTCATTTTTTAATTCCTGCAAGGTTTCATCATTCAATGACATCGCTATCTCCCTTTTTGCAGGCCCGTTTTAGCCGATAAAGTACTGCAGACAAGCTCAATGACTGCATACGCCGCTTATATTAACAGACAAAAAAAACGCCCCTTAAACCCTAACGGGTTCAAGGGGCGATTTATACACGCCAGAGGCGTGTTTTTAGCCTTTACCAGCCTTTTTACGCAGCTGCTGGATCGTTCGCAGCTGGGCAACGGCTTCGGCAAGTTCAGCAGCAGCACGGGTATAATCCAGCTCCGCTGACTTGTCGTTGAAGGCTTTCAGCGCCTGTTGACGCGCTTCTTCGGCTGCAGCCTCGTTGAGGTCACTGGCACGCGAAGCCGCATCGGCCAAAATCGTCACCACATCCGGTTGGACTTCCATGAAACCACCCGAGACAAAGAAGTTTTCTTCCTTGCCATCATCGTGGATCACGCGGATCGGACCCGGCTGAAGCTCAGTCAGCAGCGGTACGTGACCCGGCAAAATACCCAAGTCACCCATGACCCCAGAAGCCACAACCTGCTCTACCTTGCCCGAGAAGATAGACGCTTCAGCGCTGACGATATTGCAAGTGAAGCTATTCGCCATAGCGAATCCCCCTAATGGACGGGATTACTTCTTCATCTGGTTGGCTTTGTCGACAGCTTCGTCGATGGAGCCGACCATGTAGAAGGCCTGTTCCGGCAGATCGTCATACTCACCCGCGAGGATGCCCTGGAAGCCAGCAATAGTATCTTTCAGAGAAACATACTTACCGGGCGAACCAGTGAATACCTCGGCAACGAAGAACGGCTGCGACAGGAAGCGCTGGATTTTACGCGCACGAGATACGGCCAGCTTATCTTCATCAGACAGCTCGTCCATACCCAAAATCGCGATAATGTCCTTCAGCTCCTTGTAACGCTGCAAAACGTTCTGCACGCCACGTGCTGTGTTGTAGTGTTCTTCACCAACGACCAGCGGGTCCAACTGACGCGACGTCGAGTCCAGCGGATCGATAGCCGGATAGATACCTAGCTCAGCAATCGAACGTGCCAGTACAACGGTGGCGTCCAGGTGCGAGAAGGTGGTAGCCGGCGACGGGTCAGTCAAGTCATCCGCAGGGACGTAAACGGCTTGTACGGAAGTGATAGAACCGGTTTTGGTCGAGGTGATACGCTCTTGCAGAACGCCCATCTCTTCAGCCAGTGTCGGCTGGTAACCTACCGCAGACGGCATACGACCCAACAGTGCAGATACCTCGGTACCGGCCAGGGTGTAGCGGTAGATGTTATCAACGAACAGCAGAACGTCGCGGCCTTCATCACGGAATTTCTCAGCGATGGTCAAGCCAGTCAAGGCTACGCGCAAGCGGTTGCCGGGCGGCTCGTTCATCTGACCGTATACCAGCGCTACCTTGTCGATAACGTTGGATTCAGTCATCTCATGATAGAAGTCGTTACCCTCACGCGTACGCTCACCAACACCGGCAAATACTGAGTAGCCGCTGTGTTCGGTGGCGATGTTGCGGATAAGCTCCATCATGTTAACGGTTTTACCAACACCCGCACCGCCGAACAGACCGACTTTACCGCCTTTCGCGAAGGGGCAAACCAAGTCGATTACTTTGATACCGGTTTCCAGCAGCTCGTTAGAGGCTGCCTGGTCGGCATAGCTCGGTGCTTTACGGTGAATCGGCATGCGCTCTTGCTCACCGATGTCACCCGCTTCATCAATCGGCTCGCCGAGAACGTTCATGATACGGCCCAGCGTTTCCTTACCAACCGGTACGGAAATCGCGGCACCTGTGCTGGTCACGTCCAAGCCACGTTTCAAGCCCTCAGTAGAGCCCATGGCGATGGTGCGCACCACGCCGTCGCCCAGCTGCTGCTGGACTTCGAGGATGGTCTCAGCATTGGAGACCTTCAGCGCGTCGTAGACCTTGGGCACAGAGTCCCGCGGAAACTCTACGTCAATCACCGCGCCGATGATTTGTACGATACGTCCGCTCATCTTGGTTCCTCTCAAAAACCTGCAAATGAAACCTGTCTGCCGGGAGCCACCTAAGCATTGGCTAGCTCCCTAGGCGTTATACGGCAGAAGCGCCGCCGACGATCTCAGAAATTTCCTGGGTGATGGCGGCCTGACGGGCCTTGTTGTATACCATCTCCAGATCGTCGATCAGGTTGCCCGCGTTATCAGTGGCACTCTTCATAGCGATCATTCGGGCGGCCTGCTCGCACGCACCGTTTTCGACTACCGCCTGATACACCTGCGATTCGATGAATCGAACCAACAGGCTGTCTAGCAACGCCTTGGCATCCGGTTCATACAGGTAGTCCCAGCTTCCGGGACGGGCGTTTTCTTCGTCATGCTTCGCTTCAGCGCCCATATCGGGCGATAACGGAAGAATCTGACGTACAACGGGACGCTGTGTCATGGTATTAACGAATTCGTTATATACCACGTACAGACGGTCTAAACGCCCGTCGTCGTACGCTTCGAGCATGACCTTGATACTACCGATCAGACCCTCAACCGTCGGTGCTCCCCCTAACCCGCTTTTGGCGGCAACCAGATTGCCCCCGTAGTTACGGAAAAAGGCACCGGCTTTCGAGCCAAGGGCACAGAAATCCAGCTCAACACCCTCTTGTTTCCAGGCCATGGCATCTTTCAATACCGCCTTAAACAAGTTGACGTTTAAGCCGCCACATAGGCCGCGGTCGGTAGATACCACAATGTAACCGACACGGCTGACGGGGCGCTCCACCATATAACGGTGTTTGTCGTCCTGCTCAATATCAGCATCCGCAATGTGAGCAACCACGTTACGGATCTGATTAGCATAGGGCTGACTGGCCTTCATCAGATCTTGTGCTTTACGCATTTTCGATGCAGCCACCATTTCCATGGCGCTGGTAATCTTCTGCGTATTTTTAATGCTCCCGATCTGGGTGCGTATCTCTTTTGCAGCTGCCATAGCGATCTACCCTTCGTTCGTGGCTCTCAGAAAGCATGCTAGCCCGCCCGCAGGCGGGCCGGACATTACCAGCTCTGAGTCGCCTTGAACTTCTCGAGACCCGACTTCAAGCCGTCCTGAATCTCGCCATTGTAGTCGCCGGTCTGGTTGATCTTGTCGAGCAGGTCGCCGTGCTCAGACTTCATGTAGTCGTGCAGGGCACGCTCGAAGTCCAACACTTTATCGACGCTCACATCATCCAGGTGACCTTCGTTAGCGGCGTACAGAGACAGCGCCATTTGCGCCACAGACATCGGCGAGTACTGATTCTGCTTCATCAGCTCCGTAACACGCTGACCGTGCTCAAGCTGCTTGCGCGTTGCTTCATCAAGATCAGACGCAAACTGCGAGAACGCCGCCAGTTCACGGTACTGAGCCAATGCCAGACGCACACTACCGCCCAGTTTCTTGATGATTTTAGTCTGTGCAGCACCACCAACACGAGAAACCGAGAGACCTGCGTTAATCGCCGGACGAATACCGGAGTTAAACAGGTTAGTTTCCAGGAAGATCTGACCATCGGTGATCGAAATCACGTTGGTCGGAACGAATGCTGATACGTCGCCACCCTGGGTTTCAATGATCGGTAGCGCGGTTAAAGAACCGGTTTTACCTTTCACTTCACCGTTAGTGAACTTCTCTACGTAGTCAGCGTTAACGCGGGCAGCGCGCTCCAGCAGACGCGAGTGGAGATAGAAAACGTCACCAGGGTAGGCTTCACGGCCCGGCGGACGACGCAGCAGCAAGGACACCTGGCGATAAGCCACAGCCTGCTTGGATAGATCATCATAAACGATCAGTGCGTCTTCACCGCGGTCGCGGAAGTACTCACCCATGGTGCAGCCAGAATAAGCGGCCAGGAACTGCATGGGTGCCGGATCGGCAGCGCCAGCAGCGACAACGATGGTATGTTCCATCGCGCCATGCTCTTCAAGCTTGCGGACGACGTTAGCAATGGTCGACTGCTTTTGACCGATGGCTACGTAGACACAGGTAACGCCTTTGCCTTTCTGGTTGATGATCGCATCGATAGCAATAGCGGACTTACCAATCTGACGGTCACCGATGATCAGCTCACGCTGACCACGACCGATTGGTACCATGGCATCGATAGATTTCAAACCGGTTTGGATTGGCTCATCAACGGACTGACGGGTAATAACGCCGGGCGCTACTTTTTCTACCGCGTCGGTCATTTTCGCGTTGATGTCGCCTTTGCCATCGATGGGGTTACCCAACGCATCGACAACACGACCAATCAGCTCAGGGCCCACCGGCACTTCAAGAATACGACCGGTACACTGGGCGGTCATGCCTTCTTCAAGCTGCAGGTAGTCACCCAGGACAACGGCACCTACGGAGTCACGCTCCAGGTTAAGTACCATGCCGAAAATGCTGTTGGGGAATTCAATCATTTCACCAAACATCGCGTCTTCGAGGCCGTGAATTTTCACGATACCGTCGGAAACGCTGACGATGGTGCCCTGATTACGGGCTTCGGATGCGACGTCAAGCTTCTCAATTCGCTGCTTGATGATGTCGCTGATCTCGGAAGGATTCAGTTGCTGCATGCCATGTCCCTCAGACTCAAATGGTCAGCGCTTCGGAAAGGCGGTTCAATCGACCACGCACCGACCCGTCAATGACGGTGTCGCCGGCACGCAGGATGACACCGCCAATAAGCGACTTGTCCACCTGAGTAGTAATGGAGATTTCGCGATTCAGACGTTTCTTGAGCGCGGTTGCTAGCTTGGTCTTCTGCTTGCTGTCCAGCTTGTAAGCTGAAACCACAGTGACGTCGATACGCTTTTCATGCTCTGCGCGTAGGCGCTCAAACTGATCAGCAATAGCATCCAGCGTCGCTAAGCGGCGCTGATCAGCTAAGGTGGTCAGAAAGCGTTTGAACGCATCATCTGCGTTGTCGGTCAGCATTTCTGCCAACAGTTCCACTTTCTTTTCACTGCTGAGTTTAGGGCTACCTAACAGGCCAGCAACTTGACGATCTTTGACGATTGATCCCGCCATTGCCAGTGCCTGTGACCAAGCGTCAAGCGCCTGATGATCGCGCGCGTATTCAAACGCCGCGTTGGCGTAAGGACGAGCGACGGTAGATTGTTCCGCCATGGGTCACCTCCTTACAGTTCAGCGGCAAGCTTATCAAGCAAGTCGCGGTGCGCTTTCTCGTCAACAGAGGCTTCAAGAACACGCTCAGCGCCTACGATCGCAAGGTGGGAAACCTGTGCACGCAGTTCGTCTTTAGCGCGATTAATTTCTTGCTCAATTTCTGCCCGAGCGCCGGCTACCAAACGCTCGCCTTCCGCACGCGCTTGTTCGCGGGCTTCTTCGACCATTTGGGCAGAGCGCTTGTTGGCTTGCTCGAGAATTTGAGATGCCTGCTCTTTGCTTTCACGCAGCGTCTGTTCTGCACGCTCTTGAGCTAGCTCAAGATCACGGGTAGCACGGCTAGCTGCGTCCAAGCCATCAGCAATTTTCTTTTGACGCTCATGAAGCGCGTTGCTGATCGGAGGCCACACATATTTTATGCAAAACCAGACAAAGATCGCGAAGGCGATCGTTTGCCCGATAAGCGTCATGTTGATATTCACAGGGATGTACCTCTGACAAATTCGTGGCGACCGGAGTGAAACAAAACCGAGCGGATAGCCGCTCGGTTAAGCTGCATTAACCGGCAACAACGAAGATCAGGTACATCGCGATACCAACACCGATCATCGGAACGGCGTCAAGCAGACCCGCCATGATGAAGGTTTTGGTTTGTAGCTGGTCGCTTAACTCAGGCTGACGTGCTGTGTTGTCAAGCAGTTTGCCACCCAGCATGGCAAAGCCAAAGCCAGTAGTCAGGGCGCTAACACTGATGATGAAGGCGGCAGCAAGGTAGACGATTTCCATTTTAAAGCTCCTGATAGTGCGTTAGTTTCAAGGGTTAAGGGTATTGTGCAAAACGTTGCTCTGGTTCAGTGATGCTCGTGGGCGGCACTTAAATATACAACCGTCAGCGTTGTAAAAATAAAGGCCTGCAACGAAATCACCAAAATGTGGAAGATGGCCCAAGGCACATCCAACATCCAAATTGCCCAGAAGGGTAACAGGGCGATCAGGATGAAGATAACTTCACCAGCGAACATGGCGCCAAACAAACGGAAGCCAAGGCTGATTGGTTTTACCAACAACCCTACGATCTCAAGGATCAGGTTGAACGGTGCAAGCAGCCAAGTATTGAAAGGTGTCAGCGCTAGTTCTTTCGCAAAACCAGCAACCCCTTTCACTTTGCAGCTGTAGTAAATAATCATTAAGAACACACCGATTGCCATGCCTAACGTGGCATTGATATCAGTGGTCGGTACTATTTTCATATACTCGAAGCCAAGCTTGCCAAACATTTCAGGCAAGTAGTCCACCGGTAGCAGTTTTAAGCTGTTCATGAGCAAAATCCACATGAAAAGCGTCAACGCGATTGGCCCAATATTTTTATTGTGACCATGAAACGTGGAGCGTGTTAGGCCTTCGATGAACTCGACAACCATTTCCACTGCGTTCTGCAGACCGCTGGGGACGCCTGTCGTGGCTGCTTTACCCGCCTTATGAAATAGCCATAGGAACAGAGCACCCATGCCAATAGACCAACCCATCGTATCCAAATGGATAGCCCAAAATCCCATTTCAGTGGCTTCGGCAGAGGTGGACGCAAGCGACCAGCCATTTTCCGGATGCTTACCGAACGTGAGGTTCTGGAGGTGGTGCTGTATGTAATAGATGGCCGATATTTCGTTATCCGCTGCCATACTGCTTCCTCAAGTTTAAGGGGTTGACCGCTCACGTACGAGCCAAGGTGCTAGCCAGTACATGAGTTGGGCCACCACATAGGCGACAAAGAAAAAAGCTGGGTTTGAAGGGGGCACTGATACTAGCACAATCACGAATAGCGCCACCGTCAAACCAAACTTACCTGCAGCTGCCTGATAAAAATTCAGTACATTTTGTTTAGATTGCCGACCTGTGCGGCGTAGACCACGCCACACAAAATAGATGCCTGGCAATATGCTAACCACGCCACCCATCAAGGCTGATAGTGCTGCTTGGCTGCCTGATACGCCGCCAGCAAGTGCCATAATGAGGGCTGTTACTATTAACTGGGCTTGAAATAGCCTTTTAAAATCTAACGTGCGGCGTTTAGCAGTAGAGACATTTTGCACGTTGATCACTACCCCCTACTGCTTTTACCAGCGTTGAGCGTTATTGCCTGACGCCTATCGTCCCACATAACCTTTTAACAAACACCGGCGGATTATAGGGAAGCGCTATCACACCTTCAACCGAAGTTGCACGGATTTGACGCGTTTTAGCAACTACTTGCGACCAAAGGGTTAAAGAAATGGCTATATAACCCGCCTATTTTATAAGCCTGCTATTTAATGTGCGCCAAGATACCGTCTAATTCTTCGAGACTGGTATAGCGAATAGTGACTTTGCCTTTGCCTTTCTGCCCGTGATCTATCGAGACAGGCGCACCTAATAGCTCACCTAAATGAGTTTCTAATCTTGCAACGTCTGGCGTTTTAGCTGTACGTGACTGAGGCGGGATAGGCGCTTGGCTAGTTTGAACCTTTTTGACCAACGCTTCGGTCGCCCGCACAGTAAGGTCATTATTGACCACCTCATGGGCAACCTGACGTTGCTGTGCGCTGTTTAGCGATAGCAGCGCCCGTGCATGCCCCATATCGAGATCACCGCGCTCAAGCAACGTTTGTACTTCAGGATCCAGCGCTAATAAGCGCAATAAGTTAGAGACCTGAGTACGCGATTTACCCACCGCATCGGCTATTTGCTGTTGAGTCAGCTCAAATTCATCACCTAAGCGTTTTAGCGCTAGGGCTTCTTCGATGGCGTTAAGGTTCTCACGCTGAATGTTTTCAATCAGCGCCAGGGCAAGGGCAACTTCATCGGTGACATCGCGAATAACCGCCGGGATTACATCCAGTTCTGCCAGCTGAGCAGCACGCCAGCGCCGTTCACCGGCAATAATTTCGTAGCGCTCCTTCCCTACGGGACGCACCACAATGGGCTGCATAACCCCTTGGGCGCGAATAGAATCCGCGAGTTCTTCCAGTGCTTCGGGCTGGATATCCCGGCGAGGCTGATACTTGCCGCGGGAAAGCTGGCCTAAGGGCAGACGCTCTAGGCGTTCCGCTGACGCATCATGGGAGGCAGCTGGCAATAACGGAGCGCCTGCGCTATCTAGCGTAGCACCACCGGTTAAATCTAAACTGTCACGACGACGGGCGCCCGCACCAATCAGGGCATCCAGGCCACGTCCTAGCGCGCGTTTACGCGTCATTCGCTTCCCCTCGAACTTTTAGCAATACGTAACTGCGACATCGTTATAGCGACAGTCGACGAATCATCTCTTTCGCTAGCACCCGATATGCCTGGCTGCCGCGTGAAAAGCGCGCGTATTGAGTCACAGGAAGCCCGTGACTAGGCGCCTCAGCAACTTTTACATTGCGCGGAATAGTCGTTTTTAACAACGCATCACCGAAAAATTCCCGCAGCTGTTTGTCAACTTCCCGAGTTAAGCTGGTGCGCTTATCGTACATGGTGCGCAAAATGCCAGAAATCGCCAGCTCAGGGTTAACACTCTGTTTGATCTGCTCCACTGTATCAAGCAGTGCTGACAACCCTTCCAGCGCGTAAAACTCGCATTGAAGCGGGATGAGTACGCCATCCGCTGCTGTCAGTGCGTTAACGGTAAGCATATTAAGCGACGGCGGACAGTCGATGAGCACCACATCGTAGTCATCGGCCACCGCGTTAAGCGCTAGCGATAAACGGCTTTGGCGCTGGTCGATGTCCAGTAGCTCTACTTCGGCCGCGGTCAAATCGCCGTTGCCGGGCAACACATCAAACTTTACCGGCAGGTTACGCACGATAACTTCGTTCGCAGTTGCCTCCCCCAGCAGTACATCGAGAACGCTTTTATCCAGCTCATATTTGTCGATGCCGCTGCCCATACTGGCATGCCCTTGTGGGTCTAAATCAACCAGCAGTACACGGCGATCCAGCGCTGCCAAGCTGGCCGCTAGATTTACGGCTGAGGTGGATTTGCCCACGCCGCCTTTTTGGTTGGTCAGGGCAATGATCTGGCTCACTACTCAACTCCTTTTGGGGTCAGAATCAACAGCTGCCGCTCGGCCGTTTCAAAAGGTACGCTCAACAGATGACGCTCTTGGAGCACGATACCTGGAGGTAATTGTTTCAATTCTTCATCGGCGCCGGGGCCTTTCATGGCTAGCCACTGTCCGTCTGCCGCCGGTAATGCTTGGGTGAGCGTGACAAAATCCACCAAGCTAGCAAACGCGCGTGAAATGACTTGGTCAAACGCCTGGCCGTTAAACTGCTCAACGCGCACTTGGGTGGGTGTGACGTTGTTAAGGGCTAACTCCATCACCGCTTGGCGTTGAAAGCGTACTTTCTTACCGTTGCTATCAAGCAGCGTTACCTGCAGTTCAGGCTTGAGAATTGCTAACACTAATCCCGGCAGCCCTGGCCCAGCGCCTACATCAAGCAACCTTGGCCCATGCACATAAGGAGCCACAGCGGCGCTATCAAGCACGTGACGGGAGACCATCTCTTCCACATCACGCACTGCGGTGAGGTTATAAGCCTTGTTCCACTTATGCAACAAAGCCAACAGCGCCAGCAGCTGTTCGCGCTGCAAGGGGGTAGCGCCCACATTAAGCGCGGCCAAGCCTTCATCCAAACGGGGCGCAACGCCAGTGGGTAAGCTCTTTATCAGAGGCTGCAAAGGGTTCATCCGTTAACTACCTCAGAACTACTCACCAAACGACGCTTTTTCAAATGGACTAATAAAATCGATATCGCCGAGGGCGTTACGCCCGAGATGCGTGCTGCATGTGCCAGCGTTTCCGGTCGTGCTTCACTCAGCTTCTGGCGAATCTCGTTAGAGAGGCCCTCTACGCGGTCATAGTCTAGTCCAGCAGGTAGCGGCGTTGCTTCATGACGCTTTAGCTTATCGATCTCGTCCTGTTGACGCTCGATGTAACCCTGGTATTTCGCCTGAATTTGTACTTGCTCAGTAACGGCATCGTCTTCAACGCCAGCCTCTTCCAAACCAGGCAACGTTGAAATATCAGCGTAAGTAAGTTCAGGACGCTTGAGTAGATCGCTTAAGCAGTACTCACGTGGCAATGGCTTGCCGGTTTTTTCAGCAATTTTATCTGCTGCAGGGGTATTTGGCTGCACCCATACGGTGGCTAGCCGCGCTGTTTCACGCTCGATGGCTTCGCGTTTCTCGCTAAAGGCTGCCCAGCGGGTATCGTCTACCAGACCAAGTTCACGGCCTTTTTCGGTCAGGCGAAGATCGGCGTTGTCTTCGCGTAGCAGAAGACGGTATTCCGCCCGAGATGTGAACATGCGGTAGGGCTCTTTGGTGCCCATGGTGATTAAGTCATCTACCAGTACGCCCAGGTAGGCTTCATCACGGCGGGGGTACCACGCCTCAAGCTGTTTTGCGCGCCGTGCGGCGTTTAGGCCAGCCAGCAGCCCCTGGGCACCTGCTTCTTCATAGCCGGTAGTGCCGTTGATTTGCCCGGCAAAAAACAGGTTGTGGATAAATTTAGTTTCCAGCGAGTGTTTCAAATCCCGCGGATCGAAGAAATCGTACTCGATGGCATAGCCAGGACGCGTAATGTACGCGTTTTCTAAGCCTTTGATCGAGCGCACGACCTGTAGCTGCACATCAAAAGGCAGCGAGGTTGAAATGCCGTTGGGATAGAGTTCGTGGGTATCTAACCCTTCAGGTTCGATAAACACCTGATGGCTCGATTTATCGGCAAAGCGGTGCACTTTGTCCTCAATCGACGGGCAGTAGCGCGGACCAATCCCTTCAATCACGCCGGAGTACATCGGCGAACGATCTAAGTTACCCAGAATAATCTCGTGGGTACGCTCGTTGGTGTGCGCGATATGGCAGCTCACCTGCTGGGGATGCATTTCCCGGGAGCCGAGGTAAGACATCACCGGAGTAGGCGTATCGCCTGGCTGCTCTTCCAATTGGGAAAAATCAACCGTCTTGGCATCGATACGTGGCGGCGTCCCGGTTTTCAGCCGGTCAACGTGAAACGGCAACGCACGCAGCCGCTCTGCAAGCGCGTTCGAAGGTGGGTCACCCGCGCGGCCACCGCGGCTTTGATCTAACCCGATGTGGATAACACCACCCAGGAAGGTACCGGTTGAGAGCACGACAGATTCCGCGTGGAAGCGAATGCCTGTTTCGGTCACGACGCCGCGTACGGTGTGATTATCCACAATCAGATCACCTGCCGCCTGCTGAAAAATCGTCAGGTTGGGCTGGTTTTCCAGCATGCCGCGAATGGCTGATTTGTAGCGAATGCGGTCCGCTTGAGCGCGGGTTGCTCGTACTGCTGGTCCTTTGCGTGCGTTAAGCACACGAAACTGGATGCCGCCGAGGTCCGTGGCTAGCCCCATTGCACCACCAAGTGCATCGATTTCTTTCACCAGGTGGCTTTTGCCGATCCCACCAATCGCCGGGTTGCACGACATTTGGCCGAGCGTCTCGATGTTGTGGGTCAGCAATAGGGTTTGACAACCCATACGAGCAGAGGCCAATGCGGCTTCAGTTCCCGCATGGCCACCGCCGATGACAATCACGTCAAAGCGGTCGGGATAGTTCAAGAGACACCTCGTCTTGTGCCAGTTGGCACGGATGATGTGGTCAGTAAATCGATACTGACGAAATAAGCTCGCCAGTATAAACCTCCTGTGGGTAACCGTCAGGTTTTTCCACACCCCAAATAACTACTTCACCTATTATTAATAACAAAATAAAAATATATAAGAGAAGTTCTGTTAATGCTGTAATTACTGGTGTGGACAAAATCTGTGCATAACTAACTTTTTCCCAATAAAAACATTTATTTAAATTGTTGGTATTTAGGCGTTTAAACGGAGGAGTGCCTGCGTAGAAGCGGTGTTTGAGCTGTGGATGAAAAAGTGACTTACACACAGGGCCAGCTAATAAGAGGTTATCCACCTCGCCATACCGAGTTTGTTACCGCACCTGTGAACAAGGCATCAGCCGAACACTAGAAGTGCTGATAGGTGTCCATGGCAAGGGATGTAGAGCCGAAGAGTTACAAAACTAAAAAATAGTATCCACAGGCAAAAAAAATGGCCTGTCGCACTGACAGGCCATAAAACGGGCAGATATTAGTGGTTTTCGGTCCCCCTAATGCTTTAACACGCGTGCTAAAAATGATTGGGTACGCTCATGTTGTGGGGTATCGAAGAGTTGTTCAGGGGAACCTTGCTCGGTGATTTCTCCTTTGTGAATAAAAATAATCCGGTCAGCCACCTCTCGTGCAAAGCTCATTTCGTGGGTGACGATCACCATGGTCATGCCCTCTTTAGCTAGTTCACGCATGGCATCCAGTACTTCACCGATCATTTCAGGGTCAAGCGCTGAGGTTGGCTCATCGAACAGCATTAGCCGTGGTTCCATGGCCAACGCACGGGCTAGCGCAACGCGCTGTTGCTGGCCACCAGAGAGCTGGCTTGGGTACTTATCAGCTTGATCGGCAATGCCCACGCGCTCAAGCAGTCGTTGAGCCGTTTCTTGGGCGTCCTGGCGGCTCCAGCCGCGCACTTTCATCGGAGCAAGGGTGATATTGTCCCGCACGCTTAGGTGGGGAAACAGGTTAAATTGCTGAAACACCATGCCCACTTCGGTACGAATGGTTTGCAGCGCTTTGCCGCTTTTGCCGTGGGGTAGCAGTTCATTGCTATCCACCACTAGCGAGCCAGATTGAAACTCTTCTAGGCCGTTAATGCAGCGAATCAACGTCGATTTACCGGAGCCACTGGCACCAATCACGACGACCACCTCACCAGGAACAATCTCAAGATCAATATTATTGAGTACGTGCAGGCTGCCAAAATGCTTGTTGAGCTGCTGCATACGCACAATGGGCTGTGTTGCGTTATTCATTGCGCTTGTCCTTATTGTCCGACGAGGCCTCTGCGCTCTAATTGACGCAGCAAGATGGAGAGAGTCCAGGTAATGGCGAGGTACATTAGCGCCACCATGAAGTAGACCTCAAGGGCGGTAAACGTGGTCGCAATATAGATCTGGCCTTGGCGTACCAGCTCACCTACCCCGATAACGGAAAACAGCGATGTGTCCTTAATACTGATAATACCTTGGTTGCCCAAGGGCGGGATCATGCGGCGAAACGCTTGGGGCCAAATGACGTAGCGAAACGCTTGGGAGCGGGATAGCCCGAGCGAGAGCGATGCCTCGCTTTGGCCTCGTTCGATGGATTGAACCCCACCACGCACAATTTCAGAGATATATGCCCCTGAATTAATAGCAATGGCGGCAATACCGGCCACCAACGCGTTAATAGGGCTGCCCAGTAGCTGCGGCAAGCCATAAAAAATAAACAGCACCTGAACAAGAATAGGGGTCCCGCGAAATACTTCGACATAGAAAATGGCGGGCCAGCGTAACCAGCGATGGCGGCTGATGCGCAGTAGGCCGAATAAAATCCCGATAAAGAAGCCGATGGCGAGACCGCCAAACGAAATCATAAGCGTCCAGGGGATACCTGGCAGCAAGTGGGGAATTGAGCGAAACGCTGCCGCCCAATCAAACTGAAAAGTGACGTCCACGTGTCTTTCTCCTGAAAGGCAACCAAACAACGCAGGGCCGGGGGCGAGGCCGCCCGGCCCTGTATTAGTCATTCACTGTATAACGAAGGATTAATCGTCGCTGGGCGTTTCACCGAACCACTTTTCGTAGATTTCATCGTAGGTGCCATCTTCGCGCATGGCTGCCAGCGCTTCGTTAGCGGGTTCTACCCACTGGCTGCCTTTATGGAACACGATGCCGTACTGCTGGCCTTCATACAGCGGGCCGACCACTTTAGTGCGGCCTTCGCCCCGGGTTTGGGAGAAGTAGGCAACGTTAGGGGCATCGTAAAAGGCAGCGTCGACGTTACGGCCTAACAGCGCCATATACATATCGCTGTTACCGGGATAGGGGGTGATGTCGGCATCGTCACCCAGCTGCTCTTGAAGGAAGTCGTAGCTGGTGGAGCCGATACGGGTAGCAATGGTGAGGCCGGCGAGGTCTTCGATGGTTTCAACATCATCGTTATCCGCTCGGACAATGATTTGCAGACCTGAGTCGTAGTAGGGGTCGGAGAAATCGACGATCTCTGCGCGCTCTTCGGTAATCGTGACACCTGCAATGGCAATCTCTTGGCTACCGGTTTGCACGGCTGGAATAATTCCGGCGAATTCCATGGTAGTTAGGTTGACCTCAAAGCCTGCACGATCGGCGACTTCATTAATGATATCCATATCGAAACCGATCATTTCACCGGTTTCGGGATCCATCATTTCAAAAGGGACAAAGCTTGGGTCGGTGACCACGTTGACGGTGGGCGTCTCGGCCATGGCGGAGGTAGCCATGCTGGCAAGACCAAAGGTGACAGCAGTGGCAATGACCGACTTTTGAATAGTGAGTTTCATTAGTTTCCCCGTGTTTTATGTTGTTGTTAGCGATATTTAAAGAAGGTGTTTCTTTAAAAATCGGGTTAACAACCGTTATTGACCTTTTAACCTTGGCGAGAAACCGCCAAGGCGTCAAGTCACGGGGAGAGCTTGCTACCAACGTTGGTTAGACCATAAAAGAGGCGCCACAGCCGCAGGTGGTGGTGGCGTTGGGGTTTTGCACCCGGAAACGCGCGCCGGCAAGACCTTCTTCGTAATCGATGGTTGAGCCGACTAAATACTGATAGGAGAGTGGATCGACCACCAGAGTGGCAGTGCCAAACTCGATAAGCGTATCGTCTTCGGCGACGTTTTCAGCGAAATCAAAACCGTATTGAAACCCTGAACAGCCGCCGCCGGTCACGTAAACGCGTAGTTTCAGCGCTGGGTTGCTCTCTTCTTCAATTAACGCGTTGATACGACTGCGTGCGCTATCAGATAAAAGTAGAGGGGTTGGAACAAAAGCTTCTGCACCGCTCATGGGTACCTCCCGCGAGCTTTAAAGAACGAATAATCGGCATTAGAGAATTATTATGGGTAATTCCCAGCAAAAGGGTCAACTATTGCTGGGAATTAGTGAAGGCTTACGGCATTAAGGCGGGGGCTGTTAGGCCGGTATTCTCTTCAAAACCAAACATTAAGTTGAGATTTTGAATCGCCTGGCCCGAAGCGCCTTTGACCAGGTTATCAATTACCGAGAGCACCACGACGGTATTGCCGTTGCCCGGACGGTGGATAGCTAAACGGCAGGTATTGTTGCCTTTCACGCTGCGTGTTTCCGGGTGGCTACCTGCAGGCATTACATCCACAAACGGTTCGTTGGCATAACGCTGCTCAAACAGCGCCTGTAAATCGTCGGGTTCACTGGTGAGTGTGCTGTAGAGCGTCGCGTGAATACCGCGAATCATCGGTGTTAGGTGGGGGACAAAGGTGAGTCCTACCGGATGTTGCTGCATATCCCCCAAGCCTTGGCGAATTTCCGGTAAATGACGATGACCCGCCGCGCCATAGGCTTTCATGGATTCGCTGGCTTCAGCTAAAAGTGACGCCACTTTGGCCCCACGGCCAGCGCCGGTAACCCCTGATTTACAGTCGGCGATTAGCTGGCTTGGGTCGATTAGTCCAGCTTCTAAAAGCGGCAGGTAGCCAAGTTGAACAGCCGTTGGATAGCAGCCAGGTACGGCAATTAAGCGGGCATTTTTAATCGCTTCACGATGCATTTCTGGCAGGCCGTAGACGGCTTCTTTTAGAAGCTCTGGTGCGCCGTGGGGCTGGTCGTACCATTGGCTCCACTCCGCTGCATCGCGCAGGCGAAAATCCGCCGATAGGTCGATGACCCGCGTACCGTTATCGAGCAGTTCCCCGGCAAGGGCGTGGGCCACGCCGTGGGGTGTGGCAAAAAACACGGCATCCATCGCCCCTAGTGCGTTGGCATCGGGTTCGCTAAACGCCAGCGTATCGTAGTGGCCGCGCAGGTTGGGGTACATATCGCACACCTTAACGCCCGCTTCCGATCGTGAGGTAATCGCTTCTACGCTAACGTGGGGGTGCTGGGCGAGAAGCCTTAAGAGCTCTACACCGGTGTAACCCGTACCGCCGACAATACCAACCTTAATCACAAACCACTCCTTGCGCGTTGAGCACGTTATGTCTTAACAATAAAGCGCTAGTCATAAACAGCCTTATTAAATGGAAACAGGCTGTCGAAGCGTATCAAGCTATGATACACAAGAGGCGTCCCCCATAAGAGCGCTCAATGGTACGAACCCTAATAACCACTGTGTTAGCTAACTCGGGTACCCTGATAGAACCCTTCGTAACCTAAGCGCAAGGATGGTCGCTGTGGCACGCTTTTCCCGATCAGATTTCACCTTAGAGAGTTTTCGTCGCCAATTAGCGAACGTGGATGCCCTACCGCAGCTATGCGTGCTGGGGCTGATGTCAGGAGTGATTACTGGCGCGTTGATGGTAGCCTTTCGCTTACTGCTCGAGGCGGGCGCGGCGCTCTATATGCCTGAGGGTGACCCGGAAGCCTTTGAAGGTTTGGCACCATGGCTGCGGGCGCTACTGCCAATAGTAGCGGTAAGCCTCGTGGGCACGCTGCTATATCGTCAAAAAGCCACGGCACGTAAGTTGGGGGTAGGGCATGTCATTGAGCGCCTTACCTATCACCAAGGGCGTTTTCCCCTGCGCAACTGGTTAAACCAGTGGTGGGTGGGGGCAGTGTCTGTTTTAGGTGGGCTTTCTGCTGGGCGTGAAGGGCCTGCTATCCACTTGGGCGCTGCTGCATCCAGCGGCTTAGGTCTTAAGCTTCGCTTGCCTAACAATAGCCTGCGCGTATTAGTTGCCTGCGGTACCGCCGCGGGCATTTCAGCCTCGTTTAACACGCCGATTGCTGGGGTGATCTTCGCCATGGAGGTGGTGATGATGGAGTACACCCTGATGAGCTTTATGCCGGTTATTCTGGCATCGACCATGGGCGCGCTGGTGGCCCAAATGGCTTATGGCAACGAACCCGCATTTCGTATCCCCGAAGTGGCGTTGGGTTCATTGATGAACCTGCCTTGGGTGGTGGTGATAGGGTTGGTGATTGGCCTGTTGGCGGGGCTGTTCATTCACATATCTCGCAGCCAACAGCTGCAGGCGTGGCCACTATGGCTGCGCTTAGCGCTGGTGGGTGTTGCAACCGGCGCCGTGGCCTGGTGGTTTCCCGAAGTGCAGGGCATTGGTTACGACAGCGTTGCCGCGGCACTTAATAATCAGCTTGAACTCAATGTGCTGTTTGCCCTGATGATTGCCAAACTGCTGATTACCGCGATTACCGTCGCGGGGGGAGTACCCATTGGCATTATTGGCCCGGTACTAGTGATAGGCGCTGCCACTGGCGCGTTAGGGGGGATGTTAGGCGGTTGGCTATGGCCAGATAAAGCCGCAGACCCTGGGGTGTATGCCATGCTGGGGATGGCAGCGATGATGGGGGCGGTGCTTCAAGCGCCGCTGGCAGCGTTGATGGCGCTGCTTGAGCTAACCCACTCGCCGAACATTATGCTGCCGGGCATGTTAGTGGTCGTAGTGGCCTGCTTAACGTCACGCCAGCTAATAGGCTGTGAGGGCTTTTTTATTAGCTCGGTACGTTACGGTTTGCACCCCCTTCAGCAGCCGTTGATGCAGGCGCTTTCGCGGGTTTCTGTGCCCGCGGTGATGGAGCGGCAGCTGGTGCGTACTGAGCGCATGATAACGCCAGCCCATGCCCGTCGTTTGTTAGAAACTAGCCCCGTTTGGCTGGTGATTGAGCGCTCAAGCAGTGAAAAACCGGTGCTGGCGTTAAAGGCTGCGGAACTTGCCCGCTGGTTGCTGGAGCACGATAAAGCGCTTGAGGGAGAAACCCCACGAGAAGATGAATTGATCGACTTGCTTGAAGTTCCTGGGCAGCGTCTAGAGATGTCGCCTATCGCTTTGCAGGCAACGCTTTCGGAAGCGTTTTTAACATTGCAGGCGGATACCCTGGATGCGCTCTACGTGGTACACGGCAATCGACCAAAGCATCAGCGTATTTCAGGTATCATTACCCGTGATGCCATCGAGCGTTACTATCACTACGTTGACCCACTCAGTGTTGAAAATCACAGCACTGAAAAAAAGCACTGAATCCCATGCTGCTATTTTCCAGCAATGACCCCACCGCCTAAGGAGAGACCATGTATTTATGGATAAAAGCCATTCATTTAATGGCTGTTATCACTTGGTTTGCCGCGCTATTTTATTTACCGCGCCTATACGTTTACCACGCCATGGCCCGGGACAAAGGCGATGAACAGGCCATAGGCTATTTCAAAACCATGGAGCGTAAGCTGTATCGGGGCATTATGACGCCCTCAATGATTGTGGTACTGATCTTTGGCGGTTGGCTGCTCTATTTGGTGCCCGCGTGGTTTAGCCAAGGCTGGATGCACGCCAAGTTAGCGCTGGTCGCGCTGCTGATCGCTTATCACCATATATGTCTCATTTATTTAAAACAATTTGAACAAGCCCGCTGCACCAAAAGCCACGTGTTTTTCCGCTGGTTTAACGAAGCGCCCGTCATTGCGTTAATCGCAATTATTATTCTTGCGGTGGTGAAGCCCTTTTGATGCGCCAACCTCTTCCTCCCGTGGTATTAGTGCTTGCAGGCCACGACCCAACCGGCGGTGCTGGGCTAGTGGCCGATAGTGAAGCGATTAGGGCCTGTGGCGGTTGGGCGGTGACAATCCCTACCGCGCTAACCGTGCAAAATTGTCACGATGTGATGCGAATTTTACCCGCCGATCCCGGCGCCATGCGCCAAATGGCCGAGGCGTTAGGTGATATGCAGATTGCCGCGATTAAACTTGGCCTACTAGCCGATGAGCCAACGCTGCGTGCGGCAGAGCAAATTATTCGCCGGTTTCCAGGCGTACCGGTGGTGGCTGACCCGGTGCTTAAAGCAGGGGGGGGAACTGAGTTATCCACACCTGCTTTGCAGAAACTGTATGTGGACCGTTTATTACCCCTTGTGGATATTTTAACCCCCAACCGTTTTGAGCTTGCTGCGCTGACACCTGAGGTCACCGCGCCTTTTGACGATACGGCGCGTGCTGTGGTCTTACTATCAAAGGGTTGCCAAGCGATTTTAGTGACGGCAACCGACGACCCTCTGCCGGGCAACACGCAGCAAGTGATACATACCCTCCACTCACCAGATACCACCCGCCAGTGGCAATGGCCTCGCTTACCAGAAATCTTTCACGGCTCTGGCTGCACGCTCGCATCAGCAATTGCTGCACGATTAGCCGTGGGTGAGCGCTTACCATCGGCTTGTGAACAGGCGCAGCACTTTACCTGGGAAAGCCTGTCTCAAGGCTATCAGCCACCCAGTGGTCAGTGCTTGCCCAATCGCTTGCCATACCCTGTACGTTTTTGATCTCATTGGCGGTAAACCATTTATATTGAGGATGCCATGACCACATCTGCTGAACTGTTTGACCTCGCGAGTCGCCATATCCCGGGTGGCGTTAACTCGCCTGTCCGTGCGTTTAAAGGCTTACATCGCCCACCAGTATTTATGGAGCGTGCTCAAGGCGCTTATCTGTTTGATGTGGAGGGTAACCGCTACGTAGATTATGTTGGCTCCTGGGGGCCGATGATTACTGGTCATGCTGACCAAGACGTACTGGCAGCAGTGCGCGCGCGACTGGATAACGGCCTCTCCTTCGGTACGCCAACGGCGGTTGAAACCACCATGGCGGATCTTCTCTGCGAGATGATCCCCACCATGGAGATGGTGCGCATGACCAGCTCGGGCACTGAGGCGACGATGTCGGCCATTCGCCTAGCACGAGGTACGACAGGACGGGACAAGATTGTTAAATTTGAAGGTAATTACCACGGCCACTCGGACTCACTGCTTGTTAAGGCGGGTTCCGGCGCGTTAACTCACGGCGAACCCAGCTCGCCCGGTGTGCCCGCTTCACTTGCTGAACACACCATTACCCTCTCGTTTAACGACCCTGAAGGGGTTGAGGCGTGTTTTGCAGAAATCGGTGAGCAGATTGCCTGTATTATCGTGGAGCCGGTTGCGGGCAATATGAACTGTATTCCCCCCCAGCCTGGTTTCTTGGAAACGTTGCGCCGGGTGTGTAATGAATCCGGCAGCATCTTGATTTTTGATGAAGTCATGACTGGCTTCCGGGTCGCGTTAGGTGGTGCTCAAGCACATTACGGTGTCACGCCCGACCTCACCTGCTTAGGTAAAATTGTTGGCGGTGGCATGCCCGTCGGGGCGTTTGGCGGTAAACGCGAAATTATGCAAAATATCTCGCCGCTGGGACCGGTTTATCAGGCGGGTACGCTTTCCGGTAATCCGCTGGCCATGGCCGCAGGGGTTACTCTGTTAACCAAGCTCCAGATGCCAGGCTTCCATGATGCGCTGACTCAACGGGTGCAAACGCTTTGTACTGGTTTGCAAGAGCGTGCTAACGCAGCGCGTGTTCCGATGATGACCCAATCCGCAGGCGGCATGTTTGGCGTTTTCTTTACGTCGCAATCCCGTGTGGATAACTTTGCTCAGGCCACCGCTTGCAACCCTGACGCTTTCCGTCGCTTCTTTGGCGCCATGCTCGACCACGGTGTGTATCTTGCTCCTTCCGCTTATGAAGCTGGCTTTATGTCTAGCGCTCATACACCGGAAGATATTCAGCTCACCTTGGATGCCGCAGAAAAAGCCTTCTCTGTTATGTAACGCAAAGTAACGGAGGTCTGCTTCTACTGCTACACTGCAAGAGCCGCTCATTGTGAGCGGCTCTTGTGGTTAATGAGGTAGGCAAGCATGAAAGGGCAAACGGCTTGGCATGGTAAATTGTTTAATTACGCACTTTTAACCGCTGTAACTACCCTGGGTGTACCCTTAAGCGCAACTGCTGCACAGGAGCAAGCTATGACAAAGATTCACATTACAATGAGTGGCTCGCCAGGCGCTGAATTTTCCGCCGAGTGGCGTATCACTCATAACGATGAAACCATTGAACACCCCGAAACACGCGGCACAGTTCCTGCTGAATTTACCTTTGAAGGCTCCACCTTAGTAGGCACGGTAAAACTGCTAAGTGATGACGAGCGTTTAGAAGTAGATATCGTTAAAGGTAGTAACCGCTCGCGCTCCTCTACCCAAGGGAAAGGCGGCACCTTAACGGTAATGGTACGTTAACGATTAAATAAAAACACAAAAAACCGCCCCGATAGGGCGGTTTGAGAGCATTGGTTAACCAAGGATTAGTACTGGATGGTAGAAGCCCGGTTGCCACTTCCCATTTGATTAACAGTAGCAGAGGCATTGGCTGCGCTATCTTGGGTTATAGTGGAAATGTTATTCCAACCAGAACCTACGTGCTGTTGAGTAACGGAAGCAAAATGACTGGCGCTGCCGGTTTGTAAAATATGCGATTCATTGATAGTGTTATAGACGCCATTGCCAGATTGTATAACGTTGGCTTCATGGCCGTCACCAAACTGTAGGATGTTTGATGCGTCAAATCCTCCTGATTGAGAAACATCAGCAACGTTATTATCGCCCCGTTGGTAAATAGTAGAAAGTGCATCATTACCACTTTGTGTGACTGTTACTTCGTTACCACCGCCGACTTGGTCTGCGTAAGAGTCGTTATCGCTGCCTGATTGCGTGATAACTGCTGAGTTGCCTGCGCCTGCATTACGACTATCTTGGAAGACGTAAGACTCATTGTCATTGCCAGTTTGCATTAAATATGCATCGTTATCGTTACCACGTTGACGCATCATGTTTAGACCATCATTTCCGTGCTGCTGTGCGTCAGCATAGTTATCTTGGCGGCCTTGTTTAATGAAGCTTTCGTTAGCTGCACCACTTTGCTCTGACCATGCAACGTTACCAGAGGCTCCGCCCGTTAAAATCCCTTGCTCAATAATCGATTTATGATCAGCACCTGTTTGTGAAATTTGAGCACGGTTTTGATTTGCTCCCAACTGAGTTACACGTGCTTGGTTAGCATTGCCGTCTTGGAATACGTTAGCTGTTGCATCATAGCTTAAGTCTTGCTCAACAGAGGAGACGTTGTCGTTACCTTGTTGATCAACATAAGCGCTTAATGCATCACCCGTACCGGTTTTATTTTGCGTTACTGTTGATTGGTTGTCAGTGCCACCGCCCTGCAATACACTTGCAACGTTGCCAGTTGTACTTGATAAAGTTGTTGTCTGATTAATGGTTGACTCATTACCATTAGCTGTACTTCCGGTCATAGCATCTAGATCACCCTGAAAACCACTGAACTCACCGTTACGAGGTATAGGGAAACCTGACGTTGTCCATGCATCATTATCGATGGGGGTGTTCAAGTTATCTAGCCCCCACCCTCCCCCTTGAGCTGGTGATGTAACACTATTGTATTGTAAGTTATTTTGTTCTTGTACCGTTTGTTGAGCAAAAGCAGCACCACTTAAAGCAAGGCTAACAGCAGCGGCGAGTGCGGTCATTTGAAGTTTCATGGTCTTTCCCCTTTTTTCGATCGTCTTGCTTTGGTTGTTTACTGAGAGACTTTTGTCAACTCAGTAGGTATCGATAGCGACTGGCCGTGCCTGCCCCGAGAAGTTCTGTTGTTCGACGCTGATGCTACGTAAGCCGCTGCCCGATTGTGAAAGCGTAATATCACTGCTAAAACCGATTTGGTGAATATTGGCATCTAATGAAAAGCTATTGCCAAGTTGTTTAATGTTAGCAACATGGTTGTTGCCTACTTGCAATATAATGCCGATATTGCTGCCATTCTCTTGTTGAATACTGGCTTGGTTTTGATTTCCCCGTTGATAAATATGAGCAAAGTTACCTAGCTGGTAGTTTGCAGAGCGTGATTGAACAACACTTGCTCGGTTATTATCACCAATTTGCTGAATAATACTGGTGTTGCCTTGGGACTGGCTGGTGGCAATACTATTCGCATATTGGAGAACGCGCCCTGACTCAAAAACATCTTCTAAGTTGTTTGCGTGCACAGGGCTTATCGTTGCGCCCGCGACGATTAAACTAATAGCACTTACCACAACAGCTATTTGTTGTTTGTAAAAGCGCTTATAGGTAAGCCCATTCATTACTCTATCCTCTTCTGAAACTTTTTGTATCTTTTTGTTTCTTGTGTTGAGTTTGGACTATTGGAGGATTCATGCCATCGTAAGTTTTTATATTGTTTAGCTTAAGTTGGTAGTTAATAAACCTATAACTGTTAATGTATTATTTAATTTCTAGTTGACTAATTTTTTGATCAGATATTTTGTCTGAGTATGACTTTTTTGGTTATTTACCTAAAAAGGCTACCCATATAAGGTAGCCGTCACTAGATTTATGAGTATGCTTTGCTATATATTGTCGAATCTATTACAACATATGAAAAATTAAAGCATTGGTATCGTGGCGTTCAGGTATTCGCCTAAAACGGTGTCTTGCATGTTGGTATTAGGCTGTAAGTTCCATAAGCTATTTTCCACGCCGCGAGCAATCAAATGAATAACTGCCGACTCGATAGCAGACATCACCGCTAGCTGTACTGGCTCATTGGTGGTGATGCCAGCTTCTGCTTCAAGGAGGCGACGAAAATCAATAAAGCGATAAACGCCTGCTCGAAGCTCTTTCGAATAGATAGTTTTGGTGGTTGTAACGTTAGCTAGCACTTCACCTGTTGATATTTCAACAGCCCTTAAATTAACGGTGACTTGGTCAACTTGATACTGCCCTGAAGCGCCAATCCCAAAGTACTCAGCACCTGCTCCACCGGTTCGAATATTAGATTCATAGGCAATAATGCCGCCTTCTAGCATTACCGAAGCCGCTCTAAGTGAAGGGAGTGTATCTGGCTGGCCAAAACGTTCAAATTCAGCGCGGATAATTCGCCGTTCGGTAAGTAGGTTTTGCAACCCCACCCGCTCCAGTGGAATAAACCAACCCGAGTCTGCTAGTGCGCCGGTAAGCATCGCAGCGGCCCCTTGTGTTACAGCTGTAGAGAACGTACTAGCTGGCGCTGGTCGATATTGTCCTGTTTGATCACGAAAATCATAGACAGATACAAAAATTCGTCCTGCGGGAGGAGGAAGAGAGACTAAATCTTGATAGGTAGCGCCACGTGGCGTTAATGTTGCCTGTGCGCCTTCTAAATTTTCTGAATTGGCTACTACACCAGCGCAACCGCTAAGCAGGAGAATTAAAAATATTACAATCGTTGTTTTCATTGTGTTCCCCTTTTTTAAGACAACTTACCCTTTAAGATTCATGAAAAGCTCTATTAATTTTTTGATATATTTAAGTAAAACGTCAGTGTCTTCATGGGTTAAAAAGCCCACCAACACTGATACTAGTTACATCGCCTGTTAGCTTATCGACTACGCGCACGGTTAATTCCCCGCCTGCATCACTGACCACTACACTGAAATCATCACTATCAAACCCACCATTGCTTATTTCGCCTCGCCCTACATCAGAAATAAGCTGTGAAATGAGGCGGCTTTCTAAATTTTGAATTAATCGTTGGGTAGGGCTAAGTGGTTGGGTGCGTCTTGCATTAGGGTCCGTGTTCGTATCCTGTGCCTGGGCTTTACCTAACATATAGCTGCCCATAAAGGGGTCTCCCCCAAAAGAAGGATTTAGTGGCCGATAGATTAATTCACCCGCTTGGACTACTAAAGGAGAACATAAAAGCAATGTAGCAACGGCATAGATCCTGGCATGTTTGGTTAAGGTGGTCATTAGAATATCTCCTCTCTACCTAAGTCTCGGTCAGAAGTAAGCGCAGAGGTCAACTGATGACGCAAAAGAGCTTCTTCGACAATTTGCACGGCTTCTCCCGCAGTATTACTGGCATCATTTATTCTGGGGGAGAGCTGTGTTCGGAAGTGCATTCGGTTGCCATCCATAATCCATACCTGGCTACCCCAGCGTGCATCAGGTCGCTCATGAATAGTGAGAGTTGAGTTACCTATCATTAAGTTATCCATGGCGCGCTGGCTAAAAGCGCGGTAAAAGGTTTTGCCCGCCATGGTGATGGTGCGGTCGACCATGACTCCAGTGAGCTCACTGCTACCTGAGCCATTTGAGCGTTGTTCTATGACAGGGCCATCTTGGCTGCTTAACTGGTTAATATTTTCTACTTCAGTTTGTTCCTGTTGCCCTGGTGAATAGCCATCGTTCAGTACTTCAGCATAGGCTGTTCCACCACTCCATATCAGCATCGCTGTAGCAGTTAGCAAAAGCTGTTTAAAGTTTAACGGCTTCATAATGATGCCCTTACGCTTAGTGGTTACGGTGTGCCTGGCGGTTAGTTTCCACAGAGGGAAACATTGGCCCCAAGTTTTGATGTATCCAGTTAAGTGCTTGAATTCGGTTATGCACGTTTATTTTTCTGAAAATGTTGTAAAGGTGAGATTTAACGGTGTGTTCACTGACAAATAGCTTGTCAGCTATTTGCTGATTAGATGAGCCCGCGCTTAATAAAGAGATAATTTCCATTTCACGATTCGTAAGGCCGCACGCTGGTCGGAAGGCGTTACTCTGGTACTTGCGATAAAAAAGGATGAGCTTCGCCATCAGGTCGCGTGACATCCAAAGGTCACCCTCCATCAGTGCATGGATACCTTTACAGATAACTTCGAGGCTTTCATTACGGTAAAACACGCCCTTCAACTGAGCACAGGAGAGCGCTTCTAATGCGTGATCCATATCGTGGATGTTGAACGCCGCAAGGGGGGCTTTTGCGAGCGTTTCTGTCAACGCATCTTGCCAATCCGGCAGTGCCTCAACACTGATGTGGTCACTGTCGATGAGAATCAGCAGTCTCTCTGCAGTTGTCGCGGGAAGTGCTATGCCCGGAGAGTAAATGCTGACCGTGCAGCCTGTATGCTCATGTAAATAATCAGCAAAAAGCTGAGATTGGGGGCTTTTCTCTGTGATGATATACACCAATTCATCTGCGTTTTCCTGCGGCATTGTGGAGTCCTCATAGATAGAAAGAGTGAGCAAGGGATCACCCAAGTGTTGTCTATAAGATACATTTCGTAAAGTTTTGTTATTAGATATATGGTAAAAATATATGCTATATGCATATTCTTTTTGACTATATGAATGCTAAGTGACTGTTTTGAATATATTTGTTCGGTTTAAAATAAATTTTAGAATAATAAGCAACGATACATTGAGTAACACTTTGTTGGCTTCTGATGCGTATTCGATAGGCGTAGACTGAGCGTCTCTTGTTTGGAGGTTTACCTATGTCAACGCTTACTCCCCTGGTGTTAGCCAGCGGCAATGATGGAAAGCTTAGAGAGTTCAACCAGTTACTGATGCCACTAGGGTTTGATGTCCGCCCTCAGGCAGAATTTGGCGTATGTGATGTGGAAGAAACAGGGCTTACGTTTGTAGAAAATGCATTGCTAAAAGCACGAGAGGCGAGCCGAGTCAGTGGGTTACCCGCGTTGGCTGATGATTCTGGCTTAGAAGTAGATGCACTCCACGGGGCGCCGGGGATTTACTCAGCGCGCTATGCTGGGGAGCCGAAAAGCGATCAGAAAAACAATGCAAAGCTATTAGAAGCGCTTAGTGAGTGCGCAGAGGGGCAGCGAACCGGTCGCTACTGGTGTGTGCTGGTCTATTTGCGCCATGCTGAAGACCCTGTTCCAGTTATTGTTCAACGCAGTTGGGAGGGTGAGATTCTGGCCCATCCACGAGGAGAGGGCGGCTTTGGTTACGATCCGCTTTTTTGGTTACCCGACCAGGGGATGAGTGTGGCTGAGCTACCCAGTGAAACCAAAAACCGTTTGAGTCATCGAGGTCGCGCGCTACAGAGTTTAGTGGACCTTTTGAAGGTGGCGCATGGCTGAGCCATTACCTCCGCTCTCGCTCTACATCCATACGCCATGGTGTGTGCGCAAGTGTCCCTATTGCGACTTTAACTCGCATGAGCCTGAGCGCAGTGAGCTGCCGGAAAAGGCTTATTTAGGCGCGCTTCTGAAAGACCTTGATGGGGATCTTACCCTGGCGGCTGGGCGAACGATCGAGACGATCTTTATTGGAGGGGGGACTCCCAGCCTGCTATCGCCAGCGTTTTATCGCGAACTATTTTACGCAATAAGCCAACGCCTTCCCTTTGCTGCCGATATTGAAATTACCCTTGAAGCCAATCCTGGGACAACCGAGCAAGAACGTTTTATTGGCTACCGAGAAGCGGGTATTAACCGTTTATCGTTAGGCGTGCAAAGTTTTCATGCCACGCAGCTCGAAGCGTTAGGGCGTATTCATAGCGGCCAAGAAGCCCTACAAGCGGTCAAGCAGGCTCGTAAAGCGGGGTTTAATAATCTCAATATTGATTTGATGCATGGGCTGCCTCAGCAAACGCCTGCACAAGCACTGGAGGATATAGAACAAGCCCTGGCGATCTCACCCGAGCATCTCTCTTGGTATCAATTAACGCTTGAACCTAATACCGCCTTCTTTTCTCATCCTCCGGTACTCCCTGAAGAGGAGGCGCTTTGGGATATCCAAGAAGCGGGCCATCAGCGTCTTGAGCAAGCGGGCCTACATCGCTATGAAATATCTGCCTATGCAAAGCCTCACCAGCAAAGTCGTCATAACATCAATTACTGGCAGTTTGGAGACTATCTTGGCATTGGGGCGGGAGCTCACGGTAAGCTGACGACCATTGACCAAGAGGGGCAGTGGCATATAGGGCGGCGTTGGAAAACACGCCAACCAGACGCTTATTTACGGCGTGTAAATGACCCGCGTGGCTTTATTGCGGGGAAGCAGCTCATCAGTGTTGATGAGCTACCGCTCGAATTTGCGATGAACGCACTGCGTTTAACGGATGGTGTCACCGTGGGGAAGTGGACACGCCATACCGGGCAGCCTGAGGCTGTGTTACTTAAACGCTTACAAAGTGCCCATGAAAAAGGACTTTTGATGGAAATGCCTGAAAAGCTACGTGCTTCGCCTCAAGGTCTATTATTCTTGAATGAGTTGCTGGCCTTGATAAGTGATGAGTGATCAGCGATATAACAGCATTACCCTGAAGATAAAATGGAGTGAGCGATGCGTATTTTTCGACTACTGACCCCGCTAGCGGCTGCTATCTTAGTGGCCGGTTGTGCGACCACAGACCCTTATGGCGGCCAAACGCAACGCTCTAGTACTGCGATGGGCTCGGGCATTGGCGCGGCTGTGGGTGCAGCGGCAGGTGCGTTATCCGGTGATGGCAGTACCAGCCGACGTGATCGTGCATTAATTGGCGCGGCCGTTGGCGCAGCTGCAGGTGCAGGGATTGGCGTTTATATGGATCGCCAAGAGCAGCAGCTGCGTGAAAACCTACAAGGGTCACGTATCGAAATTGACCGTCGCGGTGATGATATTGTTCTCAATATGCCAAGCGGCGTGACGTTTGGCTTTGACTCAGCAGACCTTACTAGTGAAGCTCGTGGTGCACTCAACGAAGTAGCCAATGTATTGACGCAGTATCAAGACACTCGGGTGAACATTGCGGGCCACACCGATAGTGTAGGTGACCCCAGCTATAACCAGCGTCTCTCTGAGCGTCGCGCTCAGGCGGTAAGCAGTTATTTAAGCCAAAATGGCGTTTCTTCCACGCGCCTTAATACCAGGGGTTATGGTGCTAACCAGCCAGTGGCGAGTAACGACACAGACCAAGGCCGCGCCCAAAACCGCCGAGTTGAGATTACTCTTACGCCCACTGGCGATGGCCAAGGCTAGCCAGTCACTATTGGGTTAGCAACGATCATCTAACTCCGGTATTGCTGCTAAAAGCCCGCTATGCTCACATAGCGGGCTTTTTTCGATTAACTGTTAGCGAGCTGCCATGCTGTCCTATCAACACGCCTACCATGCCGGCAATTTTGCCGATGTACATAAACACCTCACG
Organism: Halomonas sp. GFAJ-1; assembly: GCA_002966495.1. Taxonomy (NCBI): domain Bacteria; kingdom Pseudomonadati; phylum Pseudomonadota; class Gammaproteobacteria; order Oceanospirillales; family Halomonadaceae; genus Halomonas; species Halomonas sp. GFAJ-1. The sequence continues at coordinate 857,057 of CP016490.1, read as the reverse complement.
CTTTACGCAGTCATTGATTATTTATTACGTAAAAAAACAGCCATTACATATATAGACACCCACGCTGGAAGAGGCCTCTATCCCCTTGCCACAAAAGAGACCCAGCGGCTACAAGAGTACCGCGCAGGTATTTGGCCGCTATGGCAGGCTCGCCGCGAGTTGAAGAATCCGCTGTTGGAAGCGTGGTTAGAAGCGCTGGTTAGCGCTCAGCCTAAAGGGGATGAGCTAACCCATTATCCGGGATCACCTTGGTGGCTCTCCCAACCGCTGCGTGAACAAGATCGGCTTAAACTTTATGAGCTGCACCCCGGGGAGCATGAGCACTTAAACGGTCAAGCGCTTCCTAAGCAGGCTCAGCGAATTTATGGTGACGGCTTGGCTGGGTTGAGAAAGTTAGTGCCTGTGGCAACGCCACGCTTATGCGCGCTAATTGACCCCAGCTACGAGCTTAAAACAGAGTATCAAGACGTGGCCGATGCGGCGGTGTACGCCATGGAAAAAGCGCGCCATGCAGTACTAATGATTTGGTACCCACTGCTGCCAGCAGGCCATCACCACACGCTATTAACAGGCTTGGAGGAGAGCGGCATCCGTAAAATTTGGCGCAGCGAGCTGCAGCTGCGCCAACCTAACGCACAAAGCCACGGTATGTATGGCAGTGGCATGCTCGTTATTAACCCCCCCTGGGGGCTCAATGAGCACTTAGCTGCGGCAATGGCGCAAATGTCGCCGCTGCTAGGCGCTGAAAGCCGCTATCACAGTGAATGGTTAGTAGGTGAATAGAAATCGGTTACTTACCAATACAGAAGCTGCCGAAAATCTCGCCAAGCAGATCATCGGCGCTAAATTCACCGGTGATCTCTCCCAAGGCTTGCTGGGCATCACGTAGATCTTCAGCAAGTAACTCTCCAGCCCCGTAGCCATCTAGCTGGGCTCGCCCGGTTTCTAGTGCGGTCATAGCGCGGTCTAAGGCATTTAGATGACGGCGGCGCGCTGAGAAACGCCCTTCTGTAGTGGTTGAAAAGCCCATGATCTCTTTTAGATGGGCTTTTAAACTATCCACACCCTCACCGGTTTTAGCCGAGAGTCTTAGTGTGGGAGTGGTTGTGGATAAATCAATACCCGCCTGTTCAGCGTTGGTATCAATCTTATTACGCACCAGCGTCAAGCGTGCTTTATCGGGAAGACGTGCCACAAATTCTGGCCAAATAGTCATCGGATCCGTTGTTTCAGTCGTCGCGGCATCGACCAGCAATAACACCCGATCTGCTTTTTCAATCTCTTCCCACGCCCTGGCTACGCCAATTTTTTCAACAGCATCCGGGGTGTCGCGCAGCCCTGCGGTGTCAATGATATGCAACGGCATGCCGTCAATATGGATATGTTCGCGCAGCACGTCTCGGGTGGTGCCGGCGATATCCGTCACAATAGCGGTATCCTGCTCCGTCAGCGCGTTTAGCAAGCTGGACTTACCCGCATTGGGGCGCCCAGCGATAACCACGCTCATACCCTCACGCAGCAAGGCACCTTGGCCTGCCGCTTTACGTACATCGGCTAATGCTTGCTGCACGCCTGCTAGGTGCTGGGCTACATGGCCATCGGCAAGGAAATCGATCTCCTCTTCAGGGAAATCAATGGCGGCTTCTACATAAACCCTCAGCTCAATTAGCCGCTGCACGAGGGCTGAAACGCGCTGAGAAAATTCACCTTGTAGCGACCTCACGGCGTTTTCGGCCGCCGAACGCGAGGAAGCATCAATCAAATCGGCAATCGCTTCGGCCTGGGCGAGATCAAGTTTGTCGTTGAGAAAAGCGCGCTCGGAGAACTCGCCAGGACGCGCCAAGCGGGCGCCCAACTGAAGGCAGCGTTCCAACAGCATATCCATGATGATCGGGCCGCCATGCCCTTGAAGCTCGAGCACATCTTCACCGGTAAAGGAGGATGGGCCGTTGAATAGCAGGGCTATCCCTTCATCAATGGTGCCTTCAGCGCCGTTAAATGACCCGTAGTGGGCGAAGCGTGGGGCTGGACAGTGCCCAAGTATGGCGGAGGCGATATCACGGCAGGCAGGGCCTGACACGCGAATAATGCCTACTCCGCCACGGCCAGGAGGGGTTGCCAGGGCGGTAATAGTGTCTTGGGTATAAAGTCGATCGGCCATGGCGGTTCCCGTTACTGAATGGAAAATAGTGAGGCGTTGTTATGCCTAAGTTACGCCTAAAACGCCAGACCCCCGCAAGAGCGGGGGTCTGGTTGCTTCGTAAGATGCGCTATTTGGTTCGCATCCCTTTACCCACGCTGGGGTCATTCTCGATATTACGCGTAATAACATACTGCTGCGCGACCGAGATAATGTTGTTGACCACCCAGTAGATGACCAGACCTGCCGGGAACCACAGGAAGAAGAAAGTGAAGATAATCGGTAGCATCTTCATAATCTTCGCTTGCATGGGGTCCGGCGGTGTCGGGTTCAGCAACTGCTGAACATACATCGAAATACCCATCAGGATCGGCAGAATGAAATACGGATCTTTCACCGATAGATCCTGGATCCAGAACATAAAGGGTGCGTGGCGAAGCTCAACGGATTCAAGCAACATCCAGTAAAGTGCAATAAACACCGGCATTTGCACCAGGATCGGTAAGCAGCCGCCCAGAGGATTGATTTTCTCCTTCTGGTAGAACTTCATCATCTCTTGAGACATTTTCTGACGATCATCGCCATACATCTCTTTGAGACGCTGCATCTCCGGGCCGAGTTTCCGCATACGTGCCATAGACTTGTATGCCTTGGCAGAAAGCGGGAACAGTGCCAGTTTCACCAATACGGTCAGCAGTACAATCGACCACCCCCAGTTGCCGACCACATCATGGATTTTATCCAGTAGCCAGAACAGCGGGTTGGCGATAAACCATAGCCAGCCGTAATCCACGGTTAAGCGCAGGTTGGGTGCCACTTGTTCAAGATAGTCTTGAACCTTAGGGCCCATATAGAGCGTTGCGCTTAACGTGGCCTCACCGTCAGCAGCAATGCTGGTGGTTGGGCCTGCAAAAGCAGCTACATTACGGTCGCGAGAATCGGTCGTGGCGTAAAAAAGGTTCTGCTGATTTTGTGCAGGCGCCCAGGCAGAAACAAAGTAGTGCTGGATAATGGCCACCCAGCCACCTTGCGCCTCACGGTTTTCGAATCGACCACGTTGAATATCGTCAAAGTCGATCTTGTCGTAGCGCGTATCTGGCGTGGAATAGGCAGCCCCTAAATAGGAGCTCATACCCATTGCAACACCGCTAGACGGGTCGGGGCTGTTATCCCGCGCTAGTTGGCCAATAAAGCGTGCGCTAACAGGCGCGTCGGTATTATTAGCTAAGTAGTAGCTCACTTCGACAGCATAGCTTCCGCGCTCAAACGAGAGCCGCTTGATGATATCGACACCGTTAACCTCGGCGGTTAGATCCACGCTTAGCTGCTCTTCGTTATTACCCAGGCGATACTCAGAGCGCTCAGGGGTAAACACGATGCGGCTAGCCTGGCCATCTAACTGTAGGCCTGAACGTGCTACGTAGCTGCGGTTTGTGTTGTCTGAAAGCAGTACATAGTTCCGGTCTGAATCCAGGGTTAACTTATGCTGAGGTAGCGCTGCATAGACGATATCGCCGCCGTGCGGGTCAATACGCACATCGAGAACATCAGTGGTAACGGCAATAAAGTCGCGGCTTGCCGTTTCACTTTCAGTCGCATCCTGCATGCCATCGCCGATAGCGCTTTGGGGGGCCGAGGTGCTGGGAACCGCCAAATCATCGCCATTGGAGGGATCGCTTGCCGGGGCGCCGTTGCTACTTTGTGTAATCTCAGGCGACGAATCGTAGGAGATCTGCCCGTAATCCTGATTCCATTGGACTACCAGTAGGTAGGCCAGTACAGCCAGTGGAATCAGTAATAAAAGTCGTTTTACGTCCATGAGGGTTCTGCCCGATGGGTGGTGAACATGCTAATGGCGCAGTGTCATTTACTCGACCCATGACACACGAAAGCCTGCCAGGCGGCAGGCCGAGGTCGAGCGGCGAGGTGTGTCGTCAAGCGTCACGTGTTACGCCATCAAGCGGGGGAGTTGAAGACACCGCCTGTGCGTCACGCTGAAGTCGCTTCCACATGCCGTGTAGCTGGCGGTGGAGCGTTTCATTATCAATATCCTGAACACCACGCTTAGCCAGAATTACTATATCCATTGAGGGTAAGTGATCTTGGCGAAGCCGAGCGGATTCTCTAACAAGACGCTTAAAGCGGTTGCGATCAACAGCGCGCTTCACATTTTTTTTGCTGACCACCAGTCCAATGCGGGGATGCCCCCGAGTACTTAAGCGCGCTAGCGCCATCATACCTTTGCCATGAACTTTTAGGTCTGCTTGTTCAAACACGTGACTAAAATCCCCAGCGTTTAGCAAACGCAAGCACCGGGGAAAGCCTTGATGCAGCACACGCAATCCGAAATCAGGCGCTCAGACGCTTGCGGCCTTTGGCGCGGCGGCGTGAAATTACAGCACGGCCGTTTTTGGTTGCCATACGAGCACGGAAGCCATGCGCGCGCTTGCGCTTGAGAACGCTAGGTTGAAAAGTGCGTTTCATAACTCGTTATTCCCACGTGGTTTAGGACGGAAAATGAATTCCAAAAGACCCGGTCCAGTGAGAACTAGCCGGGTAGATTCAATTCAAGACCGGAAATTGTAGAGACTTCCCGCCGCCGGTGCAATTTTTCCTTGCATAAAAAGCGTTAAAAAGGCAATGCCCGTTTTAGTGACTGTTCATCAGTGGCGCCACACCGATGGACTATTATTACTAGTAGTATTACTTAAAACCTATTGTTATTAATAGTGGGGATACTAATTGTGGATAAGCTATTTAAAGATAATTTTATCAACAGGTTAAAATCATAAAAAATCTGTGCATAACTATCAAATAAGCACTAAATAAGCTGTTAACTAGGTGTGACTAGATGCAACGGAAATAGCGCTTTTTCGACTTATCCCGATTCCATCATGAGGTTTTCCTTGTAGCTCAAAAGAAGTTGTCCACAGGTAAAAAAGAGCCTCTACTGCGTGTGGATAACCGCTTCGTTGGGCGCTACAATGGTCGACCGTTTTCAACCGATGGTGAGATGAGTGTCACTCGCGCTTTGGCAACAGTGCCTGGACTACCTACAGGACGAACTGAATTCTCAACAGTTCAACACCTGGATACGTCCGTTACAGGCAGAAGAAGGAGAGGCCAACGAGCTATGCTTGTTGGCGCCGAATCGCTTTGTGCGCGACTGGGTGAGTGATAAGTACGCCAAACGAATCAGTGAACTGATTCGTGAGCTGGCACCTGGAAAACCTCCCAAAGTTAGCTTAACAGTGGGTAGCCGCCGTGCCGCGACTCCTGCGCCACAGCCCCGAGAGTTGGGTAATCCTGTTTCGGCTACGCCCACCCAACGAATGGCTCCAGCAGTCCACACCTCACCCCGCGGTAACGTCTCTGATGAACGAGAAATTAGTCAGCTAAGAGAAGAGGCGCCTGTCCGACGAGGTAATGAGCGTCAGGTGCAGGTTGAAGGCAGCCTGAAGCATGGTAGCGGCCTGAACCCTAATTTCACCTTTGATAAATTCGTCGAGGGTAAATCGAACCAACTAGCTCGCGCTGCCTCACGTCAGGTGTCAGAAAACCCCGGCGGCGCCTATAACCCCTTGTTTTTATACGGGGGAGTTGGTTTAGGTAAAACACACTTAATGCACGCAGTAGGGAATGCCCTGGCGGATCGGCGTGAAAATGCTCAAGTGGTTTATCTGCACTCGGAGCGCTTTGTCGCAGATATGGTCAAAGCGCTGCAGCTAAATGCGATTAATGACTTCAAGCGCTTTTATCGCAGTGTTGATGCACTATTAATCGATGATATTCAGTTCTTCGCGGGTAAAGAGCGCTCTCAAGAAGAGTTTTTTCATACGTTTAACGCGCTGTTAGAGGGGGGGCAGCAGATGATCCTTACCTCTGACCGCTACCCAAAAGAGATCAGTGGTGTTGAAGAGCGTTTGAAGTCGCGCTTCGGTTGGGGGCTTACCGTCGCGATTGAACCCCCTGAACTGGAAACCCGCGTCGCAATTCTGATGAAGAAGGCCGACCAAGCAAAAGTGGACCTTCCTCACGATGCTGCCTTTTTTATTGCCCAAAAAATTCGTTCTAATGTCCGTGAGCTTGAGGGTGCGCTGAAAAAAGTCATTGCAGATTCTCACTTCATGGGTAAAACCATTACCCAAGACTTTATTCGTGAATCCTTAAAGGACCTGCTCGCGCTTCAGGATAAGCAAGTAGGGGTCGACAATATTCAGCGCACGGTGGCCGAGTATTACAAAATTAAGGTAGCGGATTTGCTGTCCAAGCGACGTTCGCGCTCAGTGGCCAGGCCCCGCCAAGTTGCTATGGCGCTTGCCAAAGAGCTGACGAATCACAGCTTACCCGAGATAGGCGATGCGTTTGGTGGGCGTGACCATACGACGGTCTTGCATGCTTGTCGAAAGGTAAAAGCGTTGCAGGAAGAGAGTGCGGATATACGCGAAGATTATAAAAATCTGCTGCGTCTGTTAACCAGTTAACCATATTGTTGGGTCTTAAGTAGAGAGGCCTTTCAGGATATACAACCGGAGTATTGATGAAATTCTCAATTTCCCGAGAGGCGCTGCTGCGCCCGCTGACACTGGTGGCGGGCGTGGTAGAACGGCGCCAAACACTGCCTGTGCTCTCTAATGTGCTGATTCAAGTTGAAGGTGATCAAGTTTCACTCACGGGTACCGACCTTGAAGTTGAGCTGATCGGGCGCACGGTTGCAAGCCAGGTGGACCAGGAAGGTGCGGCAACGGTGCCTGCACGCAAGCTGATGGATATTTGTAAGTCACTGCCCGACCAGTCAGATATTCAGCTTGCCGTCGAAGAGGGGCGGGCTGTTCTGCGTAGTGGACGCTCGCGTTTCACGCTTTCAACGCTGCCAGCAGCCGAATTCCCTAATATTGAAGATGCTGATGGTAGCCAAGAGATAAGCGTTCCCCGCGGTACGTTAAAACACCTTATTGAAGCTACCTCGTTCGCCATGGCGCAGCAGGATGTACGCTATTATCTTAATGGCATGCTGCTTGAGATTCAGAGTAATTTGTTGCGTACAGTGGCCACTGATGGTCACCGTTTGGCTATGTGCTCTCGTCCTATCGATATCTCTGTTAACCAGTCCCAAAAGCTAATAGTGCCACGTAAGGGGATTCTCGAGTTGTCGCGTCTATTAGACGATAGCGACGAACCGGTTAGCTTAACGCTAGGTTCTACACACGTAAGAGCACACACTGGCGACTTTACTTTTACGTCTAAGTTGATTGACGGCAAGTTTCCTGATTACGAGCGCGTGGTGCCACGTAACGGGGACAAAGTGTTGATTGCTGAGCGTGCTGAACTGCGTCAGGTGCTTTCGCGTACTGCCATTCTTTCCAATGAGAAGTATCGTGGTGTGCGCCTCTATCTTGAGGAGAATAATCTCAAGGTAATGGCTAACAACCCAGAGCAGGAAGAAGCCGAAGAGAATGTGGCGGTTGAGTACAGCGGCGGCGCTATGGAAGTGGGCTTTAACGTGGGTTATTTAGTCGATGTGCTCTCGGTGCTAGATGAGGACCGGGTGCAGGTGACTCTGGCTGACCCCAATAGTAGTGCGCTGTTAGAAGAGCCAGGTGGCGGCGACGCACTCTATGTAGTGATGCCCATGCGTTTATAGCAAGCTTTAGCTCTATGATAAAACGGCGCTTCTGCTGTCAGAAGCGCCGTTTTCACGTTTAATACCAACATGACTTAATTTGGCGGCGACTGTTAATGAGCCTAACTCGGTTACACCTGCAAGGCTTGCGTAATCTCGCACCCGTGGAAATGGACCCCTCTCTGCGTATTAATATTCTCCATGGGGTTAACGGTAGTGGGAAAACCAGCCTGTTAGAAGGCATCCATATATTAGGGATGGGCCGTTCATTTCGTACTCGTCAGCTTAAGAATGTTATCCAGTCAGATGCTCCATATATGACGCTTTATGGCCGTTTGGCAGGTGACCCTGAGGTTGCCCTTGGGGTTAGGCGATTAAGAGCGGAGAGAGAACTTGAGCTGCGCCTGCGGGGCGAGAAAGGGGTACGCTTGGCTGAGCTGGTGGAAGCCATGCCGTTACAGCTGATTAATCCCGATGCGTTTCGTTTGTTAGAGGGATCACCGGCTGGTCGGAGAGAGTTTCTCGATTGGGGAGTGTTTCACGTGAAACATCAATTTTTGGAGGCATGGAAGCGAACGCGCCGGGCGGTGAAACATCGGAATGCGCTGCTTAGGCGTGGTAGAATAGTACCCGGCGAAATTGCAGTGTGGGAGCAGGAGCTAGCTACCTGGGGCGAGCAGATGGATACGCTGCGTCAAAGCTGGTTTAGTCAATTTTTACCTGTTTTTGAGGAAACGCTGGCAAGGCTATTCTCAGTGCCTGGGCTAATGCTTCGTTATGCCAGAGGTTGGGATAAGCAGAGGTCCCTAGCGGATGTGCTAGAGAGTAGCCGTGAAACAGATCAGCAAATGGGGTTTACTCAGCAGGGGCCTCAGCGTGCAGATTTACGGATTCGTCTTGATAAGCAGCCAGCAGTTGAAGTGCTTTCCAGAGGCCAGCAAAAGCTGGTTGTTAGCGCGCTTAAGCTAGCCCAAGGGCGGCTTCTGGAAAGTACAGCAAAGCGGCACTGTGTTTACCTGATAGATGATTTGCCTGCGGAACTGGATGAACAGCATCGCTTGCGGTTTTGCAAATTACTTGAAGAGATGCAGTGCCAAGCATTTATTACCAGCGTCGACCCAGCCGCTTTACGCGATATGTGGCAACCTGAGACTACGGTTAAGATGTTTCACGTGAAACATACTGAGCAAGGCTTAAGCCAGTTAGTAACGGATGGGTAGGTGACATGGAATGAGACAGACTTCACGACGGAGTGGTCAATGAGCGAGCAGGCTTACGATTCATCAAGCATCAAGGTGCTCAAAGGGCTAGATGCAGTACGCAAGCGCCCAGGTATGTATATCGGTGACACCGACGACGGTACCGGTCTGCACCACATGGTTTTCGAGTTGGTGGATAACTCCATCGATGAGGCTTTGGCAGGCCACTGCAGTGAAGTTCGAGTGGTTATTCACCCCGATGAATCAGTAACTGTCAGTGATAACGGCCGTGGTGTTCCTACCGAGCTTCATGAAGGGGAAGGGGTGTCAGCAGCAGAAGTTATTATGACGGTGCTGCATGCTGGCGGTAAGTTTGATGACAACTCTTATAAAGTCTCAGGTGGACTTCACGGTGTAGGGGTTTCGGTTGTCAACGCGCTGTCGGAAGAGCTGCGTTTGACCATATGGCGCCAAAATGAAGTGTTTGAGCAGATTTATCGCCACGGCGTACCACAAGCACCGCTAGGTGTGGTGGGTAAAACTGAAAAGACTGGCACTAGCATCCATTTCCGTCCATCACCGGATACATTCGCAAATATCGAATTTCATTACGATATTTTAGCAAAACGCCTGCGTGAGCTCTCTTTCTTAAATTCAGGTGTTGCCATTCGTCTAGTGGATGAGCGCAGCGGGAAAGAAGAGCTGTTTCATTATGAAGGTGGTCTAAAAGCATTTGTTGACCACCTGAATAAGAATAAAACTGTCTTGAATCCGGTTTTTCATTTTAATGCAGTGCGTGAAGATGGCGTTGAAGTAGAAGTCGCCATGCAGTGGAGCGAAGCCTTCACAGAAAATATTTTCTGTTATACCAACAATATTCCACAGCGAGATGGCGGTGCCCACTTGGCGGGTTTCCGTGCGGGGCTGACCCGTACGCTCAATAACTACATTGAAGCGGAAGGGTTGCTGAAAAAATCCAAAGTAAATACCTCGGGCGACGATGCGCGCGAGGGTTTAACCGCGGTTATATCTGTTAAGGTTCCAGACCCTAAGTTCTCGTCTCAAACTAAGGAAAAGCTGGTTTCCAGTGAAGTAAAAACAGCTGTTGAGCAGGAGATGGGCAGGCTGTTTTCAGAGTACTTAATTGAAAAGCCTAGTGAAGCAAAATCCATCGTCAACAAAATGCTGGATGCCGCCCGCGCCCGTGAAGCTGCCCGTAAAGCGCGGGATATGACACGACGCAAAGGCGCGCTGGACATTGCCGGTTTGCCGGGCAAGCTGGCGGACTGCCAAGAAAAAGATCCTAGCCAGTCAGAACTCTATTTGGTGGAGGGTGATTCGGCAGGTGGCAGCGCGAAACAGGGGCGAGACCGCCGCACCCAAGCGATTTTACCGCTGAAAGGTAAGATCCTAAACGTTGAGAAAGCACGCTTCGACAAAATGCTTTCGTCAGCGGAAGTGGGCACGTTAATTACTGCGCTTGGCTGTGGCATTGGGCGGGAAGAGTTTAACCCTGACAAGCTGCGCTACCATTCGGTCATTATTATGACCGACGCGGATGTAGACGGCTCTCACATTCGCACACTGCTTCTGACGTTCTTTTTCCGACAAATGCCGGAGCTGATTGAACGTGGCCACATCTTTATTGCCCAGCCGCCGCTATATAAAATCAAGCGAGGCAAGCAAGAGCTTTACCTTAAAGATGAGCAGGCAATGGTCGACTACCTGACGACCACCGCGCTGGATGGAGCGGGGCTTCACGTGAATGCCGATGCGCCAGGCATCACGGGCTCACAGCTGGAAGCGCTGGTTAATCAGTATCGCAACGTGATGAAACGAATCGATCGCCTAGCCCGTGTCTATCCGATTGAAGTGCTCAAGCAGACGGTGCACACAGCGGCGCTGCTAGGCGAAACGAGCCTGAAAGATCGGGTGACAATGGAAAACTGGATCGCTGAGCTTCAAAAAGCGATGGACGATAAGGTGGCCTATGAAGGTGGCCCTCGTTACCAGTTCTATATTCACGAAGATACTGAACGTGGTCTGCATTTGCCCGCGGTGTCGCTCATTGCCCATGGGGTAACCACAGAGTACGTTTGGGGCTTGGATTTCTTTGAAAGCGCCGACTACCGCGCCATTACCGGGTTAGGCGATACGCTCAATGGGCTGTTGGAGGAGGGGGCTTATATTGCCCGTGGTGAGCGGCAGAAACCGGTTTCCCACTTCTCCGAGGTGCTGGCTTGGTTAATGCAAGAAGGTCAGCGTGGGCTCTCTTTCCAGCGCTATAAAGGGTTGGGTGAGATGAATCCTGACCAGCTTTGGGAGACCACCATGGATCCTGACAGCCGCCGCATGCTGCGCGTTACTATCGAAGATGCGGTTGCCGCCGACATGATGTTCAATACGCTCATGGGAGATGAAGTTGAACCTCGTCGCGAGTTTATTGAGACAAATGCGCTAGTGGCTAATCTTGATGTCTAGGCGTCACTGCTGATGTTTCACGTGAAACAAAATAGTGATTGCTGAATAAAAAACGGCCCCTGGTTAAAAACCAGGGGCCGTTTTTTGATACTTATCACGCTCTACTGCTGGCAAAGCCAGTCGGTAAATGCAGCCAAATCAGCGAAAACAGTAGCATTCTCAAGTCCCGCATTGTGGGCCAAGGTTTTCTCTCCCTTTCCCGTTTTGACAAGTACGCTATGGCAGCCGACTGCTTCGCCTGCCTGTAAATCACGCAAACTGTCGCCGACCATCCAGCTGCCCTCTAAACTCTCTATACCTAACTGCTGCTGAATTTCTAGCAGTAGCCCCGGCAGTGGTTTGCGGCAACTGCAGCCATCGTCAGGCCCGTGTGGGCAGTAAGCAATATGAGCAATACGACCGTCTTCTGCTTCTACGAGTGCATTTAGACACTCATGCATGGCGTGCAGCGTCGCTTCATCATAGTAACCACGAGCGATGCCGGATTGATTCGTCGCGACGGTAACGGTAAATCCTGCCTTAGTTAAACGAGCAATAGCGTTAATGGCGGAAGGGTACGGTATCCATTCTGCTAGGGACTTTATATAGGCGTCTGAGTCACGGTTAATCACGCCATCTCGGTCTAGGATAACCAGCTTTTCAGGAGGCACATTAACGTAGCGTTCGTTAGTAGGGGGCATTTTTAGCTCTATTTAGCGCTTAGCTGTTGGTTGAGTAGTGACAGCGCTTGTAATGTAATAGCGATTTTTTTCCCATCACTACCAAAGCGCTGGAACGGAAACCGATTTAAGCGTGCAAGGCGTGGCAGCGTCGTTAGAAATCGCTCCCTTACAGCAGGTTGGGCCTGGCGTAAGCCGTTAAGTAGCGCAAAAGCTAAACGCTCTCGATGTGTGTCACGTTTACTAAGTTTGCCATACAGTGAAAAAATAAAGCAGTGCCAGTCGCGCACCATGCAGTCTATTAGCTCATGGCGCTCACCTGGATCGGTCTCAAAATCGATAAAAACAACTTCTTCCTGGTTTACCAAAATATTGCGCGCAAACGCTTCACTGAGATAACACTGGCGTGCATGGACATCATTTAGCGCCTGCGTTCCCAGCATAAGGTAATGATCGATCTCTTCCACTTGCTGCGCTGTGAGTAGTTTATCCAGCAGCGTTTGCGATGGCTGATTTTCACTGCCAGCATCGGCCAGCAATAGTGCTTCAGGTGTCTCAGCCAAAATAGTGGGCACTGCCACGCCGGCCGAGGAAAGTGCTTTAATGCGCGCGGCTTCTTGGGCAATGCTCTGTTTGCCCCCCAGGTTGTGAACCGGCTTGAGCGCATCAACACGCAGCCATTTGGCGAGTAGAGTAAGTGGCAGATAGGTAAGGCGTGAGTTACGTTTAGCGGCTTTTTTAAGCCAGACCTTGCGCCCATCAAGCGTATAAGACGCAATGTTGGTTTGCTGCTGGGGAAGTGTGTCTAAAAGAAAAAATTCGTACATAGCCGGTTCCATGGCGAGTCTTCGCTCGTCGACTTTGAATGCAAAGCTTAGCTAGTTAGCAGTAAGGCACAGCGAGTAGGGTAAATGTTTCACTAATCTTACCTGTATGTTTCACGTGAAACAAAAAGGTTTGCAGGCTTTTCAGGAGGCGAGAACTAGCAATAAAAAACCGGCACTTTTAAAGTGCCGGTTGGGATGTTGGCCTGCACACGCTAGACAGCGTTTTATAGCATGCTACTAAAAGCGTCTTACTGTGGCAGCTGGGAAATATCCGCAACTTCAAGAAACAGCGCCTGCAGGCTGGCTAGCAACGCAAGGCGGTTCCGACGCACCGCTTCGTCATCGGCCATCACCATAACCTGGTCAAAGAACGCATCAACCGGCTCGCGCAGCGTCGCTAAGGCATCAAGCGCCTGCTGATAGTTACCCTCTGCAAATAGCGGAGCCACCTGTTGTTGGCTAGCTGAGACGGCGTTGAACAGATTCAGTTCTGCCTCTTCTTGTAGCAAAGGCTGGTCGACCTGGGTGCTGCCATCGTGCTCCTGCTTACTCAGGATATTAGAAACCCGCTTATTGGCTGCGGCCAGGGCTGCGGCTTCTTCCCGCTGGGCAAATGCTTTAACAGCGCGCAGGCGACGAGCGAAATCCAGCGGCTTAGTGACCGGCCGGGCGCGTACCGCGAGGTACATTTCCGCACTAATGCCTTCATCTTGACCCCATGCGCGGAAGCGGTCCAGCATGTAGGTCAACACATCGTCGACCAAGCCTTCTGCTCTAGGCAAGTTCCGGTGCTGCTCAGCGGCAACGCTTAGCAGCTCACGGAGGTCGAGGCTGAGCTCACCTTTCACCAGAATGTTGAGTACGCCGATGGACGCACGACGTAAAGCAAAGGGGTCTTTTGCGCCGGTAGGGCGCTGACCAATACCAAAGATACCCACCAGAGTATCCAAGCGATCCGCCAGCGCCAGGGCTTGGCCAGTTAGGCTTTGTGGGATAATGTCGCTGGCAAACCGAGGCAGGTACTGCTCTTCTAACGCCTGAGCAACCTCAGCAGGCTCGTCATCTTGCTCGGCGTAGTAGCGGCCCATAATACCCTGGAGTTCAGGGAATTCGAGCACCATCTCAGAGACCAAGTCGCACTTAGCGAGCGCTACAGCGCGCTGGGCGTGGGCGACATCGCCATTAATTTGCTGAGCAATAAAGGTGGCAATTGCCGTGCTGCGGCGTGCTTTATCGGCCAGCGTGCCCAGCTGCTGCTGAAATACGACGCTTTCCAACTGAGGAATGCGCGATGCAAGAGTGCGCTTGCGGTCGGTGTCGTAGAAGAAGGCGGCATCTGCAAGACGCGGACGAATGACTTTCTCATTCCCTGAAATCACCTGCTGGGGGTCGGCACTGTCGATGTTCGAAATGGTAATGAACAGCGGCTTCAGCTTGCCTTGGTCATCCAGCAGGTGAAAGTATTTCTGGTTAGCCTTCATGGAAGAAATCAGGCACTCCGCAGGCACTTCCAAGAAGCGCTCATCGAAGCTGCCGGTCAGTGCGACAGGCCACTCCACCAAACCACTCACTTCGATTAGCAGGTCTTCATCGATGACCGCATGAGCTTCCTGCACTTCGGCTTCTGCTAACACCTGCTCACGAATGCGTTCACGGCGGCGCTGACGGTCGGCCAGTACGTAGGCGTTTTCTAGCGTGGCGAGGTAGTCGTCGGCATGCGCGAGCTGAATGGCATCCGGGGCATGAAAGCGGTGACCATAGGTAGTGCGGCTAGCCTCTAGGCCAAGTGCCTCAGCGGCAATCACATCGCTGCCGTAAAGGGTGACCAGCCAGTGAACCGGACGGGAGAACTCAACCCGGGATGCGCCCCAGCGCATGTTTTTGGGCACCGGCAGTGATTGCAGCGTTTTGCGAATCATCTCCGGCAGCAGCGCTTGAACGCTTTCGCCTTGCTGCTGCTCCTGAAAACCTAGCCAAGTACCTTTGTCGGTTTCCAGATGAATCAGCTCATCCACGCTAACACCGCAAGAGCGGGCAAAGCCTTCGGCCGCTTTGGTGGGCACGCCATCTTTAAACGCAGCGGCCAGGGCGGGGCCACGGCGCTCTACTGCGCGGTCAGGCTGCTTGTCCGCAAGACCGGTCACCTGCACCGCTAAACGGCGTGGTGTGGCGTAAGCGCTAATCGCCTGGAAAGGAATGTCAGCCTCTTGTAGCCCTTTTTTAATACCCGCTGCAAACGCATCTGACAGCGCATCCAGTGCCGTGGGCGGCAGCTCTTCGGCACCCAGTTCTAATAAAAGTGTATCAACAGCCATTATGTCTCTCCCTGGTCGGCGAGTGGTTCTTGTAACAGTTCGCGGCGCAGGGCCTCGGGGGCCATGGGGAACCCCGCTGCTTTGCGTGACTCGAAGTAAGCGGTGGCGACGTCCCTTGCCATGGTGCGTACACGTAAAATAAAGCGCTGGCGCTCGGTCACGGAGATCGCATGGCGGGCATCAAGCAGGTTGAACGTATGGGAAGCTTTCAGCACTTGTTCGTAGGCGGGCAGCGGTAGATTAACGGCTAGCAGTTTGCTGCACTCTTTTTCCTGGTGATCAAACGCCGCGAAGAGCTGATCCACATCCGCGTGCTCGAAATTGTAGGCGGACTGCTCACGCTCGTTTTGTAGGTAAACGTCACCGTAGCTGACTTTACTGCCATCGGGTGCTATCGCCCAAACCAAGTCATATACGCTGTCGACGTTCTGCAGGTACATGGCGATACGCTCAAGCCCGTAGGTCAACTCGCCGGTGACGGGGTAGCACTCAATGCCGCCCGCCTGTTGGAAGTAGGTGAACTGGGTCACTTCCATGCCGTTAAGCCAGACCTCCCAGCCCAGGCCCCAGGCGCCCAAGGTGGGGGATTCCCAGTTATCTTCCACGAAGCGCACGTCGTGAATCAGCGGGTCGAGCCCCAGGCGCTTTAGCGAGCCCAGGTAGAGATCCTGCAGATTACTGGGTGAGGGCTTCATGACTACCTGAAACTGGTAGTAGTGCTGCAGACGGTTCGGGTTTTCCCCATAGCGGCCGTCGGTAGGGCGTCGAGAGGGCTGCACGTAGGCCGCGTTCCAGGTTTCAGGGCCAATCGCCCGCAGGAACGTGGCGGGGTGGAAGGTGCCCGCGCCGACTTCCATATCGAGGGGTTGAAGGATGACGCAGCCTTGCTCTGCCCAGTACTGCTGAAGAGCAAGGATCAAGCCTTGAAAGGTCGACACATCGGGTGTCGATTGGTTTGTCGAAACACTCATCGCGGAAAGCACCGTTGGCCATGAATTCATAAGCCGTCAAGTATACAATCACAGGCAGATGGGTTATAGGCACGTTAGCCAAAGAGCCGCTTTTGGTAAGGAGAACGAGATGATCGTTGTAACAGGCGGGGCCGGTTTTATCGGTGCCAATATTGTCAAAGCGCTAAATGTTCGTGGCCGAAATGATGTGATGGTCGTCGATGATTTGCGCGATGGCACCAAGTTTGTCAATTTAGCTGACTGCACGTTGGCCGATTACCTGGACAAAAATGACTTTCTGGCACGGGTTAAGGCAGCGCTACGTGGTGAGATGGTTGACCTGCCGACTATCGATGCGATTTTCCATGAGGGTGCCTGCTCCGATACCACCGAGTGGGATGGGCACTATATGTTGGAGAATAATTTCGAGTACTCCAAAGTGCTGCTCAACTACTGTGAGAAGTTTGGGATCCCGTTCTTATATGCTTCGTCGGCGGCTACCTATGGTGGCAGCGAGGTGTTTAAAGAAGCGCCTGAGCACGAGAAGCCGCTCAATGTATACGGTTACTCCAAGCTGTTGTTTGATCAGCACGTGCGCTCGCGCTGGAGCGAGCTAACCACCCAGGTGGTGGGTTTCCGCTACTTTAATGTTTACGGGCCGCGGGAGCAGCATAAAGGCAAGATGGCCAGCGTGGCGTATCACAACCATCTGCAGGTTCGTAATGGCGAAACCTTGAAGCTGTTTGGGGCTTACGACGGCTATGAGGCGGGCATGCAGAGCCGCGACTTCGTTTACGTAGGCGATGTGGTCAATGTAAACCTCTGGTTTTTAGATAATCCCAGCGCATCCGGTATTTTTAATCTGGGTACTGGCCGAGCAGAGCCGTTTAAAGCCATTGGTGAAGCGGTAATCGACTTTTACGGCCAGGGTGAGATTGATTACATCCCTTTCCCAGAAGAGCTAAAAGGGCGCTACCAAAGCTATACGCGTGCGGATATAAGTAACCTGCGTGCCGCTGGCTGCGATGTGGAGTTCAAAACTGTTGCTCAAGGCGTTAACGCCTACTTGGAGTGGCTGAATGGCTAATTCTGCCAAGCGGTTGCTCGTTATAGGCCCCTCTTGGGTGGGCGATATGGTCATGGCACAAAGCCTGTTTATGACGTTAAAAGCTCGCTACCCTGGCTCAACCTTGGGCGTTGTCGCGCCGGCTTGGTCGCAGCCTATTATTGAGCGTATGCCCGAGGTGGACGAAGTACTGCCGCTGGCGGTGGGGCATGGCGAGTTTGGCTTGGGAAGCCGCCGCGAATTGGCGGCTAGGTTGCGGGGGCGTTATGATCGCGCCATTGTGCTGCCGCGCTCCTGGAAAGCAGCGTTAGTACCGTTTATGGCACGCATCCCCGAGCGTGTGGGCTTTTTAGGTGAGCACCGCTATGGCCTGCTTAAAGAGCGCCGCAAGCTGGACAAGCAAGTGCTGGATCAAACCGTAAAGCGGTTTGTCTCCCTAGGCTTGCCCCTGGAAGAAACCCTACACGGTGATTTCACCATCCCCACGCCACGCTTATCCATCGACCGAGATAATCTGGTGAACCTGCGCCTTACTCATGCGCTGTCATCACGCCCTGCCATCGGCATGATGCCCGGCGCCGAATATGGGCCTGCCAAACAGTGGCCGCTGGAGTATTTTCACGCCTTGGCGGCGCGGCTTATCGCCGATGGTTTTGAGGTGCGCGTACTAGGCGGGGCAAAAGACCACGAAGCGGGGGAGGCCATTATCAAAGGGCTTTCCCACGCGCATAACCTGTGCGGTAAAACCCAGCTAGCGGATGCGGTTGATCTGTTGGCCGACTGCCGTCAGGTGGTGACAAACGACTCAGGCTTAATGCACGTGGCGGCCGCAGTAGGCGTGCGTATTCACGCCCTGTACGGCTCCTCATCGCCTGCTTACACACCGCCGCTAACGGATAATGCCACTATTCACTACCTTGGACTCTCCTGTTCGCCGTGCTTCAAGCGCACCTGCCCACTGGGCCACACCAATTGCCTTAATGACTTGAGCGTTGAGCAGGTGCATCAGGCAGTGAAGAGATGCGTCTAGTAGTTTTTTGAGTTCACCTGGCCGCTCTAGCGACTGTCTAGCTTTTAAAATATTAATACGAAATAATGATTTCGTCAGCACTGTCGCTAGGGGTCTCTGTTACCTGCTCTCCTTCGTTCGCTGCTTCGTCAGCTTCACGACGTTGAGGGGCTAGCCCCTCCCACAAGCGCTGCTGAAGAACATTCTCTTCGCGCAGTCGCGCATTGATATCCGCAAGACCATGGCGCTCAAGTAAAGTGCGTGTTTCGCTGTCGAGAAGTGAAACGCCCAGACCCGCACGGGAATCTTCCGGCTTATAGCCCATGGCATCCAATAGAGTAGGAAATATGTCTACCATTGAGGCTTCACGGATAATACGCTTAGGGCTAAGGTCGTCCCCCAGTAGCATAAATGTGTTATCACGATCCATGGTGATAAGTTCATCCCAAACAGAAACACGCATGGTGAGATGGTCGCTCGCAATGGCGACCACGGTGTTTTCTAGTAGACCCTGCTCTGTGAGTCGTTCCAGCAAATCTCGCGCTAGCCAAGCCGAGCACTCAACGGAATAAAGAATATCCACACCGTCCCACTCTCCCTGTCGTTCTATGCAACGCTGGGCGGGATATCCATTTGGAGCGTGCCCTGCAATAGTCAGGTTGACGACACCCCAAGGGCCGTCGCTCTCAGCGTCTAAACGCTCAATCTCTTTCACCGTAAAGTCGTATAACGAGTCGTCGTACAGTCCCCAGTTATTGACATAATTGGGGTCGTCCAGACGCGGTTGCAGCTCCCTTAGTCCGTAAACGTTATCGAAGCCGTGGTCTCTATAGAATAAGCCTTTACCGGCGAACTCAGTGCTTGCACCACCTAAATAACTGAGACGGTATCCTTGCTCTGACAAGAGGTCACCCAGACAACGAACGCCCGGAACAACCGTGGAGAGCGGCTCAAATTGACGGTCGTGTAGTAACCCTGCAGGCATCAATGGCGTTCCACATTGGCTAGCGATCATGCCCGCCATCGTCCAGCCGGTATTATCAATTTGACGAACACCCTCAAAGACTTTTCCCGATTCACCAATGGCACTTAAATCGGCGTAAGCATCACCAAAGCGTGGATCATCGTAGGTGCGCTCAATGCTCTCCAGATACAGCAGCAGAAGGTTGGGAGGATTTTCCTGAGCGCTGATAACGGGTTCGACATAGCGCCTGTCCAGCCAGCCCCCATCGTCAGTGACCACGGCTGCACTACGCTGACCGATGCCAAAAATCAGGGGATTGGTAACCAGTAGGGCAATAGCAATCAAGGGTTCCACGCGTCGCCAGCGGTGGTCATGGCGAATAAGCCAGGTAAAAGCAATTAACAAGCTCAGCATGCAGGCTGTGTACAACACAGCAGCTACCATGCGCCCTGATCCACCGTGATCGGTTATGCCGGCCTGTAAGTGGAAGAAGACCGCGCCTAAATCAACAATTCCGAAGCTATCTGCTAGATAGACATATAAACCCCACAGGCAGAGCGGTAATAGCGACCAGGGCCATGCTCTGCGGTAGCTTGCTGATGTTCCCCAGTGAAGCTTCAGGCTGACGATCAGCCATATGCTCGTGACGACAAACAGCGTCCACCAGGGGAGGCGGGTCAGCACGGTAATGGAGTAGCTAATGCTGAAGCCAATAATAAGCAGAGGTAGCCATGGAGAAAGCTTGGGTGTTATTAATTGAGGCATGAGTCTCCCACACTGTTTATGTTAACTAGCCATTTAAGTTCTATGTAACTCATCAAACTACCCAGGCGTTGAAAATTTTATCAAGCTCACTTTTATCTAGTATAAAACTCTACTTGCTTCAACATATTTTCTTCTCCGTACATATTTTGAGTTGTTTTAACTGCATTTCTACCTATAAACTCTCTAAGATGCTGATCGTTAATAAGCATTTCTAACAACTTCTTAGCCTCTTCAGTAGTATCAAAAAGAAAACCATTTTTTCCATGCTCAATCCAATCTACGTATCCACCCTTTCTTTCAACTACGATAGGTAAACCAGCTGCCATTGCTTCAAAAACAACGCGACCAAATGTTTCAATATGTTCGCCAGTGCGATAGTAGAAAATATCTATGTGATGGTAAAAATCATTTGATTTTAAAGTACCGGTGTTAAATATTTCTATATTCTCAGTGTTTGAAAGTTCATTCTTTAAACAAGAGGCTCCCTGGAGGATGATTTTAACGTTTGACTTGGCTAAGCTTTTATAAATATCTACGTCTGAAATGTTGTGTTTGCCCGGATCATCTCTACTCATTCTGCCAACAACAATCATTTTTTGATCGTTCAAATCTCTTTCTTTATGTTGAAGAAATGTAGAAATATCAATGGGTGACGGGAAAACCTTTGCATCTATATTTTCAGCATTTTTTTGGTAATTAGACACAACAACATACTCAACATCAGGCCACCTGAGTAATTTAGGGTGATGTGAGGTTAGCTTTACATGTTTAGGATGAAAAGTATTATAAATATTAATGAGTCTTTCTGGGCGAGGTATTAGATAAGGCCAAAGCTTATTACGCCAGTGGCAGCCTACAAAGACATAAGTGCCTCCCTTAGGGTAGCTACCCTTAGTAAGGAGCGAAATTTTTTGTATGCCGTACTTTTCCATTAATTTAGGGCAGGCGCGAGAGGTGCTCGCCCAAAGTTTTACCTCTACATGCTTTGAAAGCATCTTAGCTAAGTGTAGGGCTTCCTGTTCGCTTCCTCCGTGTTCAGTTTTGAAGCTATTAAAAATATGTATTTTCTTCATATACTTGAAACCAAGTTAAAATAGTTGGGCTCGTGAGGTTGCTTGCTCATTAAGAAATATTTCTGCAGCACTAGATGTGATATTAATAATTCTCGCTGGTGATTTAAAAAAGGTTTTACATAGTTGTTAGCATTCTTAATTATTCTGGCAGCTGCGTCTTCGTTTTTTCGATAGAAATTAATTTTATCCTCCAGATCAGAATAATCATCTTTTAGTTCGACGTAGTGGACGTTAGGGATGAGCAAACCTTCCATAAACCAGGTTTCAAATTTAGGCTTTACCATAAAGCAAAGTGAATTGGATGCCATTATCCACTTTAAATTACTGGCTACCTCATTGCCTTCGATGCTTAAAATAAATTTATATTTCAATTGTTCCTGAATGCTCATGAACGGTTTCTTGCCTAGTTCAGCATCTCTGTTAGTGTCTCCAACATTACATAATGGGTGAGCATGGAAATACTCGATAAAATAGCGGCGATGGGGTTGATGACAAGCCCCACGCCAAACTAGTTGATCTTTTTTTGTAGCGTAATCAAAAGGGTCATCTACAAAATTAAAATGCCTGATAGTGTTTAATTTTAATAAAATTGAGTTTTCGTTCTTCTGAGATATGGGCCTGCTCTTTACAAACGTTGGCGTGCAAGGAATGGTTTGTACGTCACCAGGGGTATAGTGAAACAGCAGGTTATCCGTAAAAGCAGCTAGCTGCATCGTTAAGTCATAGTGGTAAAACCAGCTGCCAGTCTTCTTTAAATTTAAAACATTGTGAACGAGCAGTTCTTTGTTTATTTCGAAGTTATGGTTCAACTTGTTATAGTAGTTTACTCTTTTAAGTATGTCGTTTTTTTCACAAGGACTGGCCTGCGTGTAACACATGTCAAAAAGGTGATTTAACTTTTTCTTTTGATGATTTTTAGATGTAATTTTTAATGCCGCATACTTGAAGTAGCGCCTTGCTTTCTCTAGGTTTTTGTTGGTTTTTTGCAAGCGGCTAGATAAGTTCATTGCTTTCCTTTGCCATATCATTTACACCGAATGTGCAGAATGTTGTTCCCTTCTCTAAAGAGAGCTTAAATTTTGCATAGTTTTCACTTTCATTAAGGCGTGAAGCTTCTTTATGATGAAGGTGCATGACATAACTGTAAAACTTGCCATCTTTTCTATAAATATTGTTGTTCATTAGCCTTATAACTAAGTCACTATCTTCTAGGCCCCAGCCTATAAAGTCATTATTAAAGCCATTTATGTCGAAGAAATCTTTTCGCCATAATGAAAGATTACACGTAACAGCTCCTTGCCATTTATTTTTTCGTTTAAAACGAAATGAGGAGTTGGCTGGCATTCTGAAAATAGGGTGGACTCTCTTTATTTTTCTTTTAAGCCATAGCTTAACAATTTCATTACGTTGGAATTGATGTGGTACACCATTATTAATTAATTGGTAAGTGTAATTTTCAGAAAGCTTTAACCTTGAGCCCGGTACGAAAAATCCTGGCTGAGATAGGTGAACATGATCTGTGATAAAGCTATGAGGAAGAATACAGTCCCCGTCAAGAAAGATAAGGTACTCTCCATCAGATATAGAAACGGCCTTGTTCCGTATTTGGGCAGCCCGAAAGCCTATATCCTCATGCCAAGCATGCTTTATAACAATATTACTTAATTTAGTGAATCCTTCAATGCATCGCTTTGTTTTCTCATCGGAGCCATCATCCGCAATGATAATTTCATAGTTTTGATAGTCTTGCATTAAGGCACTCTTAAGCACAAGCTTTAGAGCCTCTGGCCAATTGTACGTGGTGACTATTAAGCTCACTTTCATTTTTTAGCCTCAGACCTTTGGTATACCTTGGCATATTTGAAGAAAACGCCGATTGCATCGCCAAAGGAAATAACAAAGCCACGCCAGCCAGAAGTGATACCCAGCTTTAAAATATATGATCGGAAGAACGCAAAAAAAGTCTTCACGATAATAAAAAAGAAGCTGTATTTAACTTTTTTGTTAGAAGATGCATATATTTCGGAATAAAGCTGTGCCTTGTCTAATGTCTGTTTTATATCAAAAATAGCGTAATGTATTATTTTTCCTTTGAGCTTTATGATTTTGGTTTGGCTATTGGTCTCGATCTTTTCATGAACTTGGCTATCAGTAAATCTATGTATTTTTTTATTATAAAGTCGAATGATAGAATCATTTCCCCAGCCATTTGTGGTAATTTTTTTACCGCAAAACCAATTTTCTCTTAATATCTGGCCAACGGTTTGAGTATCCTTAATGTCCCAGCTTGAAAGCTCGTCAAAGGCACTTTGATGAAGCTCTTCGTCTGAATCAAGAGAGAATACCCAGTCTGTTGGTGCTTTCTCTGCAGCATAATTTTTTGTTGGCCCAAACCCAAAAAAATCGCCCTCAATAACAATAACATTGTCGAACGAGCGACAAATACTGATAGTGGCATCGGTAGAACCGTTGTCATAAACAAGCACATTCTTGAAGCCTTTAAGAGACTCCAAGCATTGCTTAATGGTATTTTCGCTATTCTTTGAAATGATGACGGGCGTTATATTTTCTAATAACATAAAAAGCCTAATATTAAATAATTCTGCTTGAATTGTAGCTGCTTTTTATCGTCAGCATTGCATCTAAGGTGCGAGTAAATTTTAATATCGACCTCTCCAGCCGTTTCAAGTTTCGTTCCTGCCACTTGCCAGGTGGCCGAAGGCGACAGCGGTCCAGGTCAATCAGCCAAGGTTCGCCATTAGGGTCGATTAAAATATTGCGGGCGTTGAGATCCACATGGTCAAGCCCTACCTGATGAAAGCGTTTAATCATCGCGCCAACGCGCTTTAGCAGTGCATGGTCGGCTTTATCAGCAGCGAGTAAGGATGCCAGCGCCTGGGCGCCTGGTACTCGCACCGTAAGCAGTGCCGCCTCGTAGGTGACCCCGAAGCGCGTTACGCAGCAGGCAACCGGACGTGGCACAGGTAAACCTTGTTCATACAGCTTGGCGGTTAAGCGTAGCTCGCGGAACGCTCTGGTGCGCTCTTCTCCAAGCCATAGATAGCGTTTTTGGCTTAGCTTGGCGACCAGCCCGCCACGGCGGTAGGGGCGCATTACCCACTGCTCGTTAGCGCGGGCCTGTAAAAAAAGGCTACTGCCACGCCCAGGCGCCTCACCGACGATTAACCCCTGTTTGCGCCAATACTCCTCTTCAAACAGCGTTGTATCGAGTTGGTGTGATGCGCCAGCGTCACTTAAACTGTCTACATCATATAAAATCAGCCAACTTTCCTTCCGGAGTGCCGCTAAGCGCATGAAGCCCTCTCTGCCTGCTCAACCCAACCATATTGCCATTTTGCGCCTCTCCGCGTTGGGAGACGTGTGCAATCTCGTGCCCACGGTGCGGGCATTGCAGCGCCAGTGGCCCCACGCACGTATTACCTGGATTATCGGCAAGGGGGAATACAGTTTACTGGCGGGGCTTTCTGGGGTCGAGTTTGTTGTCTATGACAAGTCTACCGGTCTTTCCGGCATGCGAGCCATTTGGCGGGAACTGGCCGATACGCGTTTTGATGTGCTGCTGCACATGCAGCAGGCCATTCGCGCCAGCGTGCTCTCACTGGGGTTAAAGGCCGATGTGCGGGTAGGGTACGACAAAGCCCGCGCCAAAGATGCCCAGCACTGGTTTACCCAGCGCCAGCTTGCGCCACACCCCAATGCCCATGTGTTGGAGTCGTTTATGGACTTCGCACGCTTATTGGGAGTAGAAGACGACCGCCTCGAGTGGAACTTAGCCGTACCCCCGGTGGCCTACGATGAGGCGCGGGTGATCAGCGGCGAAGGGCCTTATTTAGTGATTAACCCCTGCAGCAACGCGCGGCTGCGTAACTTTCGCAACTGGTCGGTGGAAGGCTACGCTAGCGTTATAGAACATGCGTGGGTGCAGCATGGCTTGAAGAGCGTTTTAACCGGCGGCGGTAGCTCCCTTGAGCGTGAAGTGAGTGACCAGATTGAAGCGCTATGCCAGCCAGGTAGCGTGATTAACGCCATAGGCGGCACATCGTTAAAAGGGGTGCTGGCCCTTATTGATAATGCACAGGCGGTGATTGCCCCGGATACTGGCCCTGTCCATATGGGCAACGCCATGGGGACACCAACGCTTGGCCTTTATGCCACCACCAATCCGCAGAGGGCAGCGCCTTATTTGTGGCGCGACTTTGCCGTCAATGCCTACCCTGATGCGGTGCGCACGTACCTACATAAATCGGTAGAGGAGGTTAGTTGGGGGCAGCGGGTGCGCCATGCCGATGCGATGGATCTAATCAAAGCTGATGATGTGATTGCAAAGCTAGACGCGCTGCTGGCGTATACCGCAGCGCAGCCAACAACAGGACCTTCGGATGAAAGTTGATTTAACCGCCCTAGAACACGCCCGCGTGCTGGTGGTGGGAGACGTAATGCTCGACCGCTACTGGCACGGTGGCACAACGCGTATTTCGCCAGAAGCGCCGGTGCCGGTAGTGCGTGTAGAGAACGCCGACGACCGTCCAGGCGGCGCTGCGAACGTCGCGCTTAATGTGGCCTCCTTGGGCGGCCATGCTGCTTTAGCAGGCGTCGTCGGAGAGGATGACAACGCTGAGCTGTTGACGTCGCGCTTGATGGCTTCAAATGTAAGTACTTACTTTCAGCGTAGCTCAGAAGTACCCACGATTACGAAGCTGCGTGTGATGAGCCGCAACCAACAGTTGCTGCGCTTAGATTTTGAGCAGAGCCTTGAGGGGGTCGATACGTCAGCGCTGTTAGCACAAGTCGAAAAAGCGCTGCCAGCCTGTGATGTGGTGATCCTCTCTGATTACGGGAAAGGCACGCTCAATCAGGTGGAGAAGTTAATCGCGATGGCACGCGCCCATGGTAAACGGGTGCTGATTGACCCTAAGGGCCAGGACTTTAGCAAGTACCGCGGCGCTAGCTTGATTACCCCCAACTTAACCGAGTTTGAAGCGGTGGTTGGGCTGTGTGCGACCGATGACGTGCTTGCCCAACGCGGTGAGGCGCTGCGCACCGAGCTTGAATTGGAAGCCTTGCTCATCACCCGCAGTGAAAAAGGCATGACCCTCATTCGTGAAGGCCATGCGCCGCTGCACTTGCCTACCCGCGCCCAGGAAGTATTCGACGTAACCGGCGCGGGCGATACCGTGATTGGCTTGATGGGCCTCGCCCTGGCGGCAGGCCACGCACTGCCCGAAGCCATGATGCTGGCTAACCTGGGTGCTGGCCTTGTAGTTGCTAAGCCGGGCACCGCAACGCTTTCGGTTGCCGAGCTATATACCGCGCTGCACGGTGACAAGCTTGCGGAGTTTGGCGTAATTGAGCAGACCCCGCTGGTGGAAGCGGTTCGAGGTGCCCAGCTTCGCGGCGAGCGGTTGGTGATGACCAACGGTTGTTTCGATATCCTCCATGCTGGCCACGTGGCGTATCTTGAGCAGGCTAAACGTTTGGGGGACAGGTTGATCGTGGCCGTCAATGACGATGCATCCATAGGCCGTCTAAAAGGCCCCAAGCGCCCTATTAACCCGCTAAACCGACGGATGCAGGTACTAGCAGGGTTAGGCGCCGTCGATTGGGTCGTGCCTTTTAGTGACGATACGCCTCAGGCACTAATTGAAGCCGTTTTGCCGGATATTTTGGTGAAAGGCGGCGACTATCGCCCTGAAGACATTGCTGGTGGGGCCGCGGTGATGGCCAACGGTGGCGAAGTAAAGGTATTAGGCTTTGAAGATGGCGTATCGACGACGGCAATGATTAGCTCTATTTTGGATCGCGAGCGTTAATGTCGCTTCCGACGTGGCCTCGGTGGGCTTACTCAGCGGTGCTTTATGTACTGTCTCCGCTGATTACTTGGCGTATTTGGCGAGAGCAAGTACTTACTTACTCCCGCCTTCAGCGGCTTGGTTTGCGCCTTGGCGAACTCCCCCCGGCGCCGCGCATTTGGCTGCACTGCGCCTCGGTGGGGGAGGTGCGCGCTGCCCGCCCGTTAATAGAGGGCTTGCTGGCGCGGTACCCGAAGCACAGCCTGCTGCTTACCACCATGACCGCTACCGGCGCCCAGCAGGCCCAAGTGCTGATGGATGAGCAAACTGCAGCCGACAACGTAAGGCTTGCCCACTGTTTTCTGCCGCTAGATTATCCTGGCGCGGCAAAGCGCTTCCTCAACCGTGTGAAACCTAAGGTTGCCCTGCTGTTTGAAACCGAGCTGTGGCCCAACCTGCTCCACGCTTGCCATCAACAAGGGGTGCCTGTTGTCGTGGTGAACGGTCGGCTATCGCCGCGGGCCTTTACACGCTATCAGCGTCTGCGCCCGTTGATGGCTAGCGCTTTAGCGAACCTGACGTGGCTGGCGGCGAAATCGGCAGCCGATGCTGCGCGCTTTCAAGCCCTCGGCGCGCGGGCCGAGATCACGACTGTGGTTGGGTCGTTAAAATTCGAGCTTGCCCCTAAAGATAAGGCGATAAAAGAAAGTGAGCGCTTACTTCGCGGCTGGGCGGAGCGGCCTGTATGGGTAGCAGGCTCCACCCGTGAAGGGGAAGAGATGCTACTGTTAGAAGCGCACCGCCAGCTGTGTAAGCGCTTTCCTAATGCGCTATTGGTGCTAGTGCCGCGTCACCCCCAGCGTTTTGATGAGGTAGCGACTCTCTGCACTGACGGCGGGTGGGTGTTAAGCCGCCGCAGCCAGCAACAGGCAGTCACGCCACAAACGCAGGTCTACCTGGGGGATACGTTAGGTGAGTTGGCTACGCTGTATGCAGCAGGCTGCGTGGCCTATGTGGGGGGGAGCTTAGTGCCATTGGGTGGCCACAACGTGCTTGAACCGGCTGCGTTGGGTAAACCGGTGCTCAGCGGCCCCTTTATCGAGAATTTTAACGACGTGGCCGATCCGCTGTTAGCCGTTGGCGCACTCACGTTGGTCAGCACGCCCGATGCGCTAGCGGTAAGGCTAGTCGAGTATTTTGACGCGCCAGAGTGTGCTCGCGAGCAGGGTGAGGCAGGGCGTGTTGCCATCAATGCCCATCGAGGCGCGCTAGCGCGCACTCTCGAAGGGCTTGATGGTTGGTTGGAGCGTTGATTAGCGTAGCGCAGTGCGTTCTACGCCATCTGCCTTACCCAATAGCAATACATCGGCACCGCGAGCAGCAAACAAGCCGTTGGTAACCACGCCCACAATGGCATTAATCCGTGTTTCCATAGCGACGGGATCGTCGATCATAAAATCAAAGCAGTCGATGATTTGATTACCGTTATCGGTCACTACACCTTGCCGATACACAGGGTCTGCGCCTAGCTTGACCAGCTCTCTGGCAACGTAAGAGCGCGCCATCGGGATGACTTCTACCGGCAGTGGAAAGCTACCGAGCCGAGCCACTTCTTTCGAGCCGTCGGCGATGCAGATAAAACGTTCAGCGCAGGCGGCAACAATTTTTTCACGGGTAAGCGCGGCTCCGCCGCCTTTTATCATGTGTAAGTGAGCATTAACTTCGTCTGCACCATCTATATAGAAAGGAATGCTGCCAACACTGTTAAGCTCAAACACCTCAATGTCTAAGGCTTGTAGGCGCTTGGCACTCGCCTCTGAGCTGGCAACGGCCCCTCTGAAGCGGTCACGTAGCGGGCCTAAGCAGTCAATAAACAGGTTGGCGGTTGAACCTGTGCCGATACCCAACACGGTATCTTTCTCAAGGTGTAGTTCTATCTCTTTAATGGCAGCGTCCGCCACGGCGGCTTTTAGTTCATCTTGGGTCATTGTGTTTTCCAGCGTCAGGGTTGGCAGGTGATCCCTAGTATAACGGCCCCAGCGATAACTGCCGATGGAAACGCTGCTAGACGTCGCTAGGCGTAATCTGCTACCAATAAGAGCCTTGTCCGTACCCCTATGGGTCACGCTATTTTTCTGGGAATTCCGCATGCTAGAAGCAACCGTCAAAAAGATCCTCCAAGCCCGCGTTTACGAAGCCGCTTGTGAGACCCCCATTTCTCCTGCTCCCTTTTTGTCGCGTCGCTTCCATAACCAAATTTTAATTAAGCGCGAAGATTTGCAGCCGGTGTACTCGTTCAAAATTCGCGGCGCCTATAACAAAATGGCTCAGCTCACCGAAGAGCAGAAGGCCAAGGGGGTGATCGCTGCATCAGCAGGCAATCATGCCCAGGGGTTGGCTATGGCAGCCAAGCTAATGGGCGTTAAAGCCATCATTGTGATGCCACGCATTACGCCGGACATCAAGGTTCAGGCGGTGCGTGCTCGTGGGGCTAAAGTCATCCTGAAAGGCGATGCCTTTGCCGCCGCTGCCGAGCACGCGCAGGAATTGATCAAAGAGCACGGCTATACCTACATCCCACCCTTTGATGATATCGATGTGGTGGCAGGCCAGGGCACCATTGGCGTAGAAATTCTGCGCCAGCACAGTGGCCGCCTAGACGCTATTTTCATTCCGGTGGGCGGCGGTGGGTTAATCGCTGGAGTGGCCGCCTATGTGAAGTACTTGCGTCCTGATATCAAGATTATTGGTGTAGAAGCCGAAGACAGTGCCTGCCTGAAAGCCGCCTTAGAGGCGGGTGAGCGGGTGGTGCTGGATCAGGTGGGTGTATTTGCCGAGGGTGTGGCGGTTGCACAAATTGGCGAGGTGCCGTTCTCTCTTGTGCGCGATTTGGTGGACGAGGTGATTACGGTTAACACCGATGAAATGTGCGCTGCGGTGAAAGATATCTTTGAAGATACGCGTGCGGTGGCGGAAACCTCGGGTGCGCTTTCGCTGGCGGGGCTGAAAAAGTACGTGCAGCAAACGGGCGTTGAAGGCCAAACGCTGATTTGCATCAACTCGGGGGCTAACACCAACTTTGACCGCCTGCAGCATATCGCTGAGCGCACCGAGCTTGGTGAACAGCGTGAAGCGATCTTGGCGGTGACGATTTCCGAGAAGCCCGGCAGTTTTAAAAAATTCTGCCGTACCTTAGGCAAGCGTATGGTGACTGAGTTTAGCTATCGCTACGCTGACAATAGCGAAGCCCACATCTTTGTCGGTGTGCAGGTGAAGCCCGGCGGGGAAGACCGCCAAGCGGTACTGGATAAGCTTCGCGAAGGGGGCTACCAGGTGGAAGACCTTACTGATAACGAGCTAGCGAAACTGCATATTCGTCACCTGAGTGGCGGCCGCCCCAGCGAGCGCTTCGAAGAGGAGCTTTATCGCTTTGAGTTTCCAGAGCGGCCAGGGGCGTTGATGAACTTCCTAACCCAGCTGCCCCACGACTGGAATATTTCGCTGTTTCATTACCGCAACCACGGTGCCGCCTACGGCCGCGTATTGGTGGGGATGCAAGTGCCGAGCAGTGACCGCACCCACGTGGCTGAATATTTAGATGCAATTGGATACCGCTATTGGCAGGAGAGCGATAACCCAGCCTATCGTTTGTTTATGGCTTAGTAGTATGTAAGCGCTTACTAACGCCATGAGTGAGAGCAGCTAGGCAGTCTAAACGCTATGAAACGTTTAATTGGACGTTAAAAATAGCGCTTATCGCTGTTGTCAGCAGGGCCTTATAGCCCTATAGTCATGATCGAAATTAATGCAGTGTGTCTCCTTTCCAAAGGTAAAGCCTGGGTGACGCACTGAGGGGTATTTGGCAACCGTGAAAGATGTTGGAGAAGAGGCATGCGGCGGAAGAAGCCTGATATGGTGATGGCGTTAACAGTGGTGTTTTTACTCGGCGTACTTGCCACTGGATATGCGCAGGCAGTGTCGGGGAGTTAACTCATCAGGTTATACCTCCCGCGCATTCAGCTCACGCTGCTGCACCTATTGGTAATTAATTGTTTTGCAAACGGGCTGCCCTCTAGGGTTAGCCCGTTTTTGTTGGACGCACCGTCACTTGGTCGCTGACGACGGCATTAAGTGGAATGTCCCAAGGCTCCACGGGGAGCGTCTCTACCTGCTGGCAGGCATGGGCAACACCGATCAGTGCGGGGGCAGGCCCTTTTCTTTGCATGAAGGCGAGACTACGGTCATAAAAACCGCCGCCCATGCCCATACGGTTTGCTTCAGCATCAAAGCCTACCAGTGGCACAATCAACGTATCCAATGCCCAGGCAGGTAACCGATGACGCCTGTTAGCTGCGAAGCGTGGGCACGGTTCGGCAATGCCAAACCGGTTTTTAACCATCGGTGTTGTAGCCCGGTAAACCACAAACCAGAGGCTATTGGCGCTGAAAGGGCGAAGCACCGGTAGATAAACCTCGACATTACGCTGGCGTAGCCAAGGAAGTAGCGGTGTTGGGTCAATCTCACCATTCACCGGTAGATAGAGGCTGATGCGTTTAGCTCGGCGAATTTCGGGCAGCCGTTTTAGCCGTTGGCAAAGGGCCATGGCGGCCTGGCGCTGTTGGTAAGGGGAAAGTGCCTGTCGCTTGCGCTTGAGTTCGCGCCGCAGGGCGCGCTTATCATCCAAGCGGCAATGGTAAGTGGTATGGCGGGAAGAGAGGTCGTGCATTGAAAGTGTTCCCCAGAGTGCCGCTGTCGTTCTGGCCCTGAACCTACTGGTTCAGGTGGGTGGCCGCAGCCAGACCGTCAGGCTTTCCGACGCACGGACATGCACACGGGCCTGGCTAGCATTTGGCCCCCTGGGTACTGCGCATAGGCTCGAGGGACTATAACGACTGGCGTACACCCCAGAGAACACCACTATCCTACCAGAGCCAGGGCTAATGCCAAAGTATCGCGTTAAGGTTCTTCGGCACGGCGCGTTTTGGCCAGTGCGCGTTCAAGCTGGTCATTCAAGCGGCTGAGGTTCGCTTCGCCAGCACGGTGCTCGTCTAACGTTTCAAGCAACTCATGGGTAATATTAAGCGCCGCCATAATGGCAATCCGCTCACTGCCCAGCACGCTACTTTGAGCATGAATGCCTTGCATGGCGCGGTCTAAATAGCGAGCAGCGCGCTCAAGCTTGGCTTCTTCACCGGAATCGCAGGCAATTACATAGCTGCGACCCAGTAGGGTGACTTCTTTAGTTGGCCGCTTAGCGTTACTCATCAAAGGCTCCAGCACAGGTCATTTTGTTGACCGATGCGTTAACATCACTGCATAGGAAGGATAGACGGCGTTCACTATAAGAGAGCCGCTTACGTGGGGTCAACGCGCAGGCGCGCCGACCGTTGTTCTATTGTATTCGTCTTCACTTACTCTAAAGCGAGTTATTACCATGTCTCTTATTGAAGAGCGCCAGGACTTTTCTGACGTTGCGGATGTGTTTCTACTGCATGGCAGCATGCAGTCCCCGGCTTTCTTGGACGGTCGCCTGTCTGGCCTCTTGGCGCTGCGTGACATTACCGCCCAAGCGTGGCTGGAGGAGGTCTGCTTAAGTCTAGGCGTTGAGCAACCCCGTGACGAGGCCAGCGCTGAACGCTTACTAGGCTGGCGTCGGCAAACGCTGGAAGCGCTTAGCGCCAGCGATTTGAATTATGCCCCGTTGCTGCCTGATGAACTGTTCTCGTTGGCCGAGCAGGCCCAGGGTCTGAAAGAGTGGACGCTAGGCTTTATGGAAGTTGTCGAAGACGCTGCCGACGAGTCGATGCGTGAACGCTGGTCGCAAACCCTGCGTGAAGCCATTGAGGACTTGGCAGGGCTTGCGCAGATCGAAACTGATATCGACGATAGCCCTGAAAACGAGAATGACCTATTTGCGCTGACTGAACACGCACGTATGGCGGCCATGTTGCTGTATACCGAACAACACCCCGGCATGCCTCAGGTTGAACAAACAGACACCCCCGTTCACTAAGTTTTTTTACGTAATCTCTAACCAGCCCATTAATTGTTAGGAGTCGATATGTTGCCTGAGCTATTGCCCCGCCCCGCAGCGATTGAGCCAGCCGAGTACCTGAAGCGGCGCGAGGCGCTGATAGCGCAGCTACCGCAAAATGCTGCCATGGTGGTGCCAGGTGCTTCTTTGGTAACGCGCTCCCACGATAGCGAGTACGCGTTTCGCCAGCAGAGCGACTTCTACTACCTTACCGGCATTCAAGAGCCCGATGGGTTGCTGGTGCTGTTGCCCGGCCGCGAGGAGGGTCAAAGCGTGGTGTTTTGCCAAGACCGCGACCCCACTCTGGAAGCCTGGACGGGTAGGCGGCTGGGCGCCCTGGGTGTTGAACGCCTGCATGGTATTGACCAGGCGTATGAAAATGCCCAGCGCGATGAGCTGTTGCCAAGCCTGCTGGAAGGCCGCGAATTGCTTTATGTACCGCTGGATAACCCCGAGGCCTTAAGCATTGCAGAAAACGCGCTAGCCCATGCGCAGGCGGGATTGCGGCGTGGTAAACCAGCGCTAAAAGGCTGGCTCGATAGCCGACCGTTAACTCACCAAATGCGCTTGATTAAGAGCCCTGCAGAAATCGCACTGCTGCGTCATGCAGCA
Source organism: Halomonas sp. GFAJ-1 (assembly GCA_002966495.1). Taxonomy (NCBI): domain Bacteria; kingdom Pseudomonadati; phylum Pseudomonadota; class Gammaproteobacteria; order Oceanospirillales; family Halomonadaceae; genus Halomonas; species Halomonas sp. GFAJ-1. Next base: position 823,530 of record CP016490.1, on the reverse strand, counting down.
GCTATTTCCGCCCAGGCCCATGTTCGTGCAATGCGCGTTTGCCAACCAGGGTTGAGCGAGTACCAACTGCAGGCGGAACTGGAGCACGAGTTTAAGTGGCAGGGTGCCAGCGGGCCGGCTTACAGCACTATTGTGGGCGGTGGCGCTAACGCCTGCGTGCTGCACTATATTGAAAATAGCGATGTGCTGGATGCGGATACGCTGGTGCTGATCGATGCAGGCGCCGAATTTGATCTGTATGCCGGGGATATCACGCGCACCTTTCCTGTTAGCGGGCGTTTTAGCGAAGCCCAGCGGGCTCTTTACCAAGTCGTCTTAGAGGCCCAAGAGCGCGCTATCCAAGCGGTTGCGCCTGGTGCAAGCTTGGTGGATATCCACCAAAGGGTGGTGCGTGACTTAACGGCAGGCTTGATCTCTCTAGGGCTGCTAGAGGGCGATGTAGAGGCGCGTATTGATGATGAGAGCTATCGCCGCTTCTATCTGCACTCTACGTCTCACTGGCTAGGGCTGGATGTTCACGATGTGGGTACTTACCGCCTTGATGAGCAAACCCCGCGCCCGCTAGTAGAAGGCATGGTGCTGACGGTTGAACCTGGCCTGTATATTCCTGAGGACGACGAACTGCCAGCGGTGTATCGCGGCATAGGCATTCGTATTGAAGACAATGTGGTGGTGACTTCAGCAGGGCATGAGGTGCTTACCTCAGGCGTGCCTAAGCAGGTGGCTGAAATTGAGCAGTTGATGGCTACTAAATAACCGCTGAGAATTAAGCTGTTTCTGCATTATGTAAATTACGTTACGGTTTACGATAGAGTTTCAGGAGAAGCCCATGCTAGGCGCTAATCAGGAGAAACAAACGCTCAGCCACGATATCGTGATAGTCGGCGGTGGGCTGGTAGGGGCAAGCTTGGGCTGTGCATTGGCGCCGCTGATTGAGCGTTACGGCTGGCGCGTGGCGATTATTGAAGCGGCAGCGTTGCCTGAAAACAGTCAGGAAACGCCCTGGCAGCCCAGCTTTGATGCCAGGGCCAGCGCTATTGCCGAAGGGTCTGCCCAGCGCTTTCGCCAACTGGGCGTTTGGGAAGCCATGCAGCAAGAAGCCGCGCCCATTGAGCGCATTCATATTAGCGAACGAGGGCGCTTAGGCGCAGCGCGGTTAAGCGCTAAAGAGCTGGGTGTTGCAGCATTAGGGCATGTTATACCCAATGCCTGGATGGGACGCGTGCTTCACCAGCAGCTTCAGCGATTGCCCATAGAGTGGTACTGCCCGGCTAAGGTTGACCAGCTAACGCCCCAAGCCTACGGCCACCACTTAGTGCTCTCTGATGGGCGCGAGCTAACGGCGGCGCTCACTATTTTGGCAGACGGTGGACGTTCCGATCTTAAAGAGCAACTGGGGATCAGTAGCCGCCACCACTCTTATGAACAAACCGCGCTGATTGCCCATGTTGGGGTAAGCCAACCCCATCAAGGTGTGGCCTATGAACGATTTACCGCAGAGGGGCCCATTGCGCTACTGCCGTTACCAGGCCAAGCCATGGAGCTAGTATGGACCCATACCAGTGGCGCCGACCAAGCGCGCTTAGCCCTATCTGACCGAGCGTTTTTGCATCAATTACAAACCGCCTTTGGCGATCGGGTTGGACGTTTTACGCGGGTTGGGCAGCGTTTCAGCTATCCGCTATCGCTAGTTACTGCCGAAGAACCCGTACGGCCTGGGTTGGCGGTACTGGGCAATGCGGCCCATGCGCTTCATCCGGTAGCAGGCCAGGGGTTCAATCTTGCGCTACGCTCGGTAATGGATCTAGTGGAAGCGCTAGAGCAGGGTGCCCAACATCAGCGCTCGTTGGGCGATATGCCAACGCTGCTTGCCTTTGAACAGCGGCGTGCCCGAGACCGGGCCAACGTTATCCGATTTAGCGACGGCTTGGTGCGTTTATTCGGATACTCACTGCCTCTGTTGCCCCATGCCCGCGCGGCTGGGCTGATTGGGCTTAATTTGATAGGCCCGCTGCGCCGTGGCCTTGCGCGTCGGGCCATGGGCCTGGAGCGTTGATTTACTAAGCAATTAAGGGACGTGCTATGACAACGCAAACAGCGGCAAGCAAAGCGCCGGTTGAAGACTTTGACGCGGTGATTGTTGGAGCGGGCATGGTCGGAACGGCGCTGGCAGGGTTGCTAGCAAAAGCGGGTATGCGGGTAGCACTGGTAGAAGCGAAAGCGTCGCCACTGCAACTTAGCGCGTTTGGTGGCCATGCGCCTGCGCCAAGGGTAAGCGCCCTTACACCGGTTTCCCAGCGCCTGTTGACCCACCTAGGGGCATGGCCCGCCATGGAGGCGACCAGAGTAACGCCTTACCGCTATATGCAGGTGTGGGATGCTGACGGCAGCGGCAGCATTGATTTTTCTTCCGATGAAGCGGGCGCCCCCGTGCTGGGGCATATTGTTGAAAACGATGTCACCTTAGCGGCGCTCAATGAGCAGGTGCTTCATTTGCCCGGGGTTAGCCCCCTTTTCGGTTCGCGTATTCAAGCGTTACAAACCACCGATACCGGGCGTTGGCTGGTACTGGAGGACGGTCGTCAGCTGCATACCCCGCTGTTAGTCGCTGCAGACGGCGCTCGCTCTGCCCTGCGTGAGCTGGCAGGGATTGAGGTCGCTGAAGAGGCGATGGAGCAGGATGCGCTAGTGACGACGGTTTTGTGCGAAAAAACGCATGGTGCCACGGCGCGTCAGGCTTTTATTGCAGGAAGCCCTTTAGCCTTTTTACCGCTGACGGTGAAGGGCGATGATCGTTACTGCTCAATTGTATGGTCTACCACCCCAGACCATGCAACGTCACTCGCGAGTCTTTCCCGGGAAGCATTAGGTGACGCGCTGGGGAGTGCATTTAGTCACCGGCTGGGTGAGGTGACAGTGGTAGATAGTGCCCATCGGTTTCCGCTCGTGCAGCGGCATGCAGCGCACTACGTGCAGCCCAACCTTGCCCTGGTAGGCGACGCCGCCCACAGCATACACCCGCTGGCTGGGCAGGGCGTAAACCTGGGCTTTATGGATGCGGCGGTGTTGGCTGAAGAGGTGATCACTGCCTGGCAACGCGGCGCGCCGTGGGGGGCGTTAACCACCTTGACCCGCTACGAGCGGCGGCGGCGTTTTGATAACAGCGCCATGTTAGGGCTCATGAAAGGCTTTAAGGTGCTGTTTGGTAGTCATGTGCCGGTGCTCACCCTCGCGCGAAATATAGGTATGAGCGGTATGAATCAACTGGTGCCGTTAAAGCGCGTGATTATGCGGCAGGCCACTGGAGAGCGTGGTCGCCTGCCGCTGTCGTGCCGTTAGCGGCGGCGGCGGTCCACAACGTTGAGCGCTTTAAGCAGATTAAGCGCTTCGCTGAGCTGGTAATCATCCTGCAAACGCTGGACGGCGGCGGAGCGCTCACGAGGTAGAGCCGATTGACCGCCCAGATGTCCATCAAGGTCGGCTTCGCGGATCTCGCGGCGGCTTTCGGCAACCTCTAGTCGGCCACGTACTACCTCTACATCCGGCGCGATGCCTTGTGCTTGAATCGAGCGCCCGTTGGGCGTGTAGTAAAGCGCGGTGGTGAGCTTAAGGCCTTCACCGTTACCCAGCGGCATAATCTGTTGCACTGAGCCTTTACCGAAGCTTTCGGTACCCATGACGACCCCGCGGCGCTGGTCTTGCAGTGCCCCTGCGACAATTTCAGCCGCTGAGGCGCTGCCGCTATTAATCAGCACCACTAGCGGTACGTCACCAGCGGGCGTTGCCGGTGAGGCTGAAAACGACATTTCGGTGTCGGAAAGCCGCCCCTCAGTGTACACAATCAGCCCTTCATCTAGGAACAGGTCGGCCACGCCGACAGCGGCCTGCAGCACGCCGCCAGGGTTATTACGTAAATCGAGAATTAAGCCTTCAAGAGGTTTTTCGCGGCCCATGCGTTCTATTGCTTGGCGCGCCTGATCTGGGGTGCGTGACTGGAACTGGCTGATGCGTAAATAGCCATAGCCAGGTTCAAGCACCTCATGCTTGACGCTTTCACTGCGAATGATTTCTCGGTTCAGGGTAAATTCGCGGGGCGCATCTTCGCCTGCGCGCAGTACGGAAATACGAAGCTGGCTGCCCGGCTCACCGCGCATCATGCTGACCGCTTCCTGAAGTGACATGTTGTCGGTGGGGGTGCCGTCAATGGCAATAATAATATCCCGGGAGAGCAGCCCAGCACGGGAGGCGGGGGTGTCGTCAATGGGCGTAATAACCATCAGCTGGCCATTTTCGGTGCCCACTTCAATGCCAATGCCGCCAAACTCGCCCTGGGTGGATTCACGCAGGCTTTGATACTCCTCTTCGTCCAAATAGGCCGAGTGAGGATCCAGCTCGTTGAGCATGCCGCGCATGGCGTTACGCAGCAGCGTGCGGTCATCCACTTCTTCTACATAGCCGCGTTTAATGCGCTCAAATACTTCCGCAAAGGTTTGAATCTCTTCTAACGGAAGATCGTCAGCCGCGCTGTTACCTGCGGGCTGGGCCACTAGCGGTAGCGGCGCTAACAACAGGGCAAGCGGTAGCAGGGTAGCCAAAAAACGCTTGGCGGGGACCGATACCTCGGTAACAGATAGCGTCATGCAGACTCCGCTAGGCGAAAGGCAGCGCATCTCTGCGCTGCGCAAAGTTAATCGTTAAAGCTTTATAGGTGGTGATACACGTCAGCTTATCCCGTCAGCGGCGTGCAATCCAACGTTGAGGGTTAATTGGTTCACCGCCACGGCGCACTTCAAAGTAGAGCGCCGAGCGTGACTGGCCGCCACTGTTACCGACCCGGCCAATTTCATCGCCCCGGCTGACTTGTTGGCCAGGGCGAGCGCTGAACTGCTGTAAATGGGCGTGCAGGGTCATAATCTGGTCGCCGTGGTCGATGATCAGCAGGTTGCCAAAACCACGCATCCATTCAGCAAAAACGACGCGGCCGCTGTGAACCGCCGTTACCGCAGTGCCTTCGTTGGCCTGGATAACAATGCCGTTATAGTGTACGCCGTCACGGCGTTGGAAATCCGCGGTAATTGACCCCTGCACTGGCCAGGGCAGGTCGCCTTGGGTGCGGGTGATATGGGTGGTAGGGGTGGGTTGCGATAAGCGGGCAAGCTCTGCCTGAATAGCGCGCAGCTGCTGCTCTGCCTGTTCCCGGCTCTGGTTAAGGTCCGCAAGGCGATCAGCTTCGCTGCCATAACGGTCATCTAGCGTTGCCACGACGCCGCGTCGCTCAGTAGTGCGCTGGGCGAGTAGCTCGCTCTGGGCCTCCAGCTCGTCTGCCAATGTATCAAGCCGTGTTTGGCGCTCGCTCAAGGCGTGTTGCGTATCGGCAAGCGCGGTATCAAGGCGTCTAATGTCTGCTAGACGCTGCTGGCGAGCTTGGGTCAGTCGGTTTAAGTAGGCCTGCATACGATCTAGCTCAGCCGGGTCGTTTTGGTTAAGCAGGAGTTTAAGCTGAGGCGTTGGGCCAAGGCGGAAGAGCGCGGCCAGCTGTTGAGCGAGCGCGGTGTATTGAGCATCTCGCTCAGTTTGTAAGCGATCTCTGTGCTGAAGTAACTGCGTGGTTTCCTCGTTTAGCTGGCGGCGTTCGGCCTGAAGCGTATCCAGGCGCTGGTGGGTGTCGGCCAGCTCGGTTTCTACCTCTTTTAACTCGCGTTCAGCGCTGTCGCGCGCTTGACCAGTGGCGCCCAGGCGCTGGGAGAGCGAATCAATTTCTTGGCCAAGGGCATCTAGCTGCTGGCGTGCGGCACTTTCATTTGGCTGGGCGAAAGTAACCGCTGGCGCATACCATAGCGCCAGCATAGCCAGGAGCGTTAAACAGTGCCGCATGGGCATTAATTAAAACGTATGAGCGGCTTCCCGGTCATTGCTTCGGGAAGGGGTTGGTTCATTATCGTCAGCAGCGTAGGCGCTAAATCGCACAGGCGGCCATCTTCTAAAGCGCCGCTTCGCTCACCTACGTAAATCAACGGCACCATAAAGGTGGTGTGGGCGGTTTGCGGGGCGCCGGTTTCTGGATGCACCATCTGTTCAGCGTTACCGTGATCAGCCGTAATCAAACAGGCGCCGCCTGCGCGCTCGATGGCTTCTACCACGCGGCCAACGCAGGTGTCGACGGTTTCAATTGCCTTAACGGCAGCATTAAAATCGCCGGTGTGGCCGACCATATCGCCATTGGCATAGTTGCAGATCATTAGGTCAAAACGGCCGCTGTCGATTGCTTCTACTAGCTTATCGGTGATTTCAAAAGCGCTCATTTCGGGCTTTTCGTCGTAGGTTTTGACGTCCCGCGGTGAGGGCACGAGGATGCGCTCTTCGCCTTCGTACTCGGCTTCGTTGCCACCCGAGAAGAAGAAGGTAACGTGAGGGTATTTCTCGGTTTCGGCAATGCGTAGCTGGGTAAGGCCGCGCTTAGCAACCACTTCACCAAGAGTGTCGCTCAGATCTGACGGCGGAAACGCCGCTGGCGCGGGAATGTCGGCAGCGTACTGGGTCATCATTACTAAGCCGTCACCCGCGAGTTTTGGACAAACGCGACGCTCAAACCCCGTGAAATTGGGCTCGGTGAAGGCGCGGGTTAGCTCGCGGGCGCGGTCAGAACGGAAGTTGAGGAAAATCGCCGCGTCACCATCTTGTAGGGTAATAGCGCCTTCATTGAGCGGAATACTGCTAGAAGCTACAAATTCGTCGGTCTCACCGCGCTGGTAAGCGTCTCGTAGGGCGGTTTCGGCACTGGAGGCAATGAAGTCGGCATGACCGTCGGTAAGTAGACGGTAAGCTTGTTCAACGCGTTCCCAGCGATTATCGCGGTCCATGGCGTAGAAACGACCAATCACCGAGGCCACGAAACCGTTGTCAGCGCCAACCAGCTCCGCTAAACGGGCGTTAGCACGCTCAATTGAACGTAGCGCACTTTGTGGTGGCATATCGCGGCCGTCTAAAAAAGCATGGACATAAATACGCTGAGCACCGCGGCGGGCGGCCAGTTCAGCCATGGCAATAAAGTGGTCTTCATGGCTATGTACGCCGCCAGGGGAGAGTAGCCCCAGCAGGTGGACAGGACGACCGTTGGCGACGGCTTCGTCAATCGGCTTGGTTAGCACCTCAATCGTATCTAGGTCGCCTTCTTCAATGGCTTTCGTGATACGGGTAAAGTCCTGATACACAACGCGCCCGGCGCCGATGTTCATATGGCCCACTTCGGAGTTGCCCATTTGCCCCTCAGGCAAACCCACATGAAGGCCGTCGGTGTGGACGAAGGCGTGGGGGCGGTTGGCCCACAGTTTATCCATGGCAGGCGTGTTGGCGGCGGCCACGGCATTGTGAGCGCTGTCGGGGTTATGGCCGTAGCCGTCTAAAATGATCAGCGCCACGGGGCGCGGAGTAGTAGATGTAGCCATGGAAAAAACCTCGTTAAGTGGGTCCGTCAAACAATGTGAGGAGCGCTTTGAAACCTTATTAAAGGCTGCTCAGGCAGTTTTCAGGCAACACCTTATGATCGGGGTCGCGACGCTCGCGTGCATGGGGCATCATAACGCAGGCAGCCGTCGGGCGTCATGGCCTGCGCGGAATGCTGTGTGACGTGTATACTTGTCGCGTTTCTGACAGTGGCTAGGCCGCTTTTTTCTGCATAGACCAAGAGATTATGTTCGCGATGATCGATCAGCTGTTCGAATTCGTAATGAATCACCCCCTATTAGTGGGGGCGTTTTTGCTGGTACTGATAGCGTGGATTACCTATGAAACGCGCAGTGCTGCCACCAATGCCGTGACCTCTACAGAGGCCACCCAGCTCATTAACCGTGAAGACGCGGTGGTGCTGGATATTCGTGAAAGCAAAGACTTTAAAGCCGGGCATATCGCTGGCGCACGCAACATACCCCAAAGCAGCCTTGATAGCCGCATGAGCGAACTGGAGAAAGTTAAAAGCCAGCCGATTATCGTGGTGTGTAAGCATGGCCAGAGCTCTGGCGCTGCCCATGCAAAACTCTCCAAAGCGGGTTTCGAGCGTGCTACCAAGCTTAAAGGTGGTATGGCGCAATGGCAGGCCGATGGTTTACCGGTCGTTAAAAAGTAATCACGTGGTTGGTAATATCTGCGTGACGTTATTTATCGAATGAATTATCAGGAGCATTCCAATGGCGGAAGATAACAATACCCCCCAGGCTGGCGCCGCAGAAGGCGAAAAGCCACAGCTGAAGTTCTCTTTACAGCGTATCTACGTAAAAGATATTTCGTTTGAAGCGCCTAATTCGCCCTCTGTGTTTAAGCAGGCGTTCAAACCTAAGGTCAATCTCGACCTTAACACCACCAGCCAGAAAATCGCTGACGACCAGTACGAAGTCGTGGTGAAGGTGACGGCTCAGGTTAACGATAGCGAAACGGGCACCACGTCGTTTCTCGCTGAAGTCGAGCAAGCGGGCCTATTCCGTATCTCGGGTATCGAAGGTGCCCAGCTTGAGCAAACGTTAGGTGCGTTCTGCCCTAACCTGCTGTTCCCTTACGCCCGTGAGTGTGTGGACAACCTCGTCAATCGTGGCGGCTTCCCCCCGCTGATGCTGGCGCCGGTAAATTTTGAAGCCATGTACGCCCAGCGCAAGCAGCGTGAAGCGCAGCAGGCTCAACAAGCCGCAGAGAATACTCACTAAGCTATGTCGGAAACGTTGCTCGCCGCTGATTGGGTTGCCTTGCACGGTAAAATGCCGCGTCTCTATGTGCCTGCTGAGTTTGTAGTAGGCGCAACCTTAACGCTTCCGGAAGGCCCTGCGCGACACGTTACGCGGGTGCTGCGGATGGGCGAAGGCGCGCCACTGATGCTGTTTGACGGTCAGGGGCGAGAGGCGGGCGTGCGCTTAGCTGACGTGAGTCGCAAACACACGACGGTGCGTATTAAGGCGCTCTGGCAAGGCAGCGGCGAGTCGCCACTGGCCGTGCATCTTGGTCAAGCGATTTCCAAAGGCGACCGAATGGACTACGCCATTCAAAAAGCCGTGGAGTTAGGCGTTGCCGCGATTACCCCGCTCTATACCGAGCGGGGTGATGTACGCCTCAAAGGTGACCGGGAAGAGAAAAAGCTGGCGCATTGGCAGGCAGTCGCTGCCAGTGCCTGCGAACAGTGCGGGCGTGCGGTAGTGCCACCGGTTTATCCACCCATCGCGCTTGATGAGTGGCTCGCCGATCGCCAGGAGCCGCTGCGTTTAATGCTGCACTTGGCAACAGGCAACGCCTTTAACCAACAGTCTCGCCCTAATGCGGCGGCGCTGTTGATTGGCCCTGAAGGTGGTTTAAGCGACGTGGATATTAACGCCGCTATTGCCAGCGGTTTTACGCCGCTCACGCTAGGGCCTAGGGTACTGCGTACTGAAACCGCCCCGGTGGTGGCTTTAACGCTACTGCAGCATCACTTTGGTGATTTGTAAGCACTGATTAGTGTAAACACCTTCCACGCAGTCGCTGCCCAGCAATGCGGTGGCAGCGTTTTTATACGCTTTTCCCCTCGGTTGGTTTGGCTGGCCGCCGCGACGCTTTGCCTTGCGTGCGCAACCCACCATAATGAAGCTCTACTTCTTGTAAGGACGGTACCCATGGTCCGTGAGTCACACTCATCTCCCCGCTCCGCTAGCGATGCATCTGCCCAGTTGGGTGATGTGGCGTACTTAACCGTGACGGCGGTCAACAGTACGGGGGCGTTTCTACAGTGGGGGCAGCCTAAAGATGTGCTGTTGCCTTACAGTGAGCAGCGCTTTCGGCCTGACCCCGGCAAGCGGGTACTGGTCATGCTTTATAGTGATGACCAGGGGCGTCCAGTGGCCACCATGCGTCTTGACCGTTTTTTAACCGACGATGCCTGGGCCCTGGAGAAGGGGGATGAAGTCTCTGTGGTGGTTGCCGACCGAACGGATTTAGGTATGAAGGTCGTGGTTAATCACCGCTACTGGGGGCTGATTTATCAAGATGATATTACTCAGCCGCTGCGCCGTGGGCAGTCGCTTAAGGGCTATGTTAAGCAGCGCCGTGAAGATGGCCGAGTGGATATTTCGCTACTGCCACCAGGGGCTGCCCGCTTAGACGTGGTGGGTGACAAGGTGCTACAGGCGCTGCGCGAAAGCGGTGGTTACTTGCCCTTGGGCGATAAAAGCTCGGCTCACGAAATCAAAACACGGTTGGGGGTAAGTAAGAGCGCTTATAAGCAGGCGATTGGGCGGCTCTACAAGCAGCAGTTAATCACCTTAGAACCGGGGGCTGTGCGCCTTGTTGTCGGCGCCCTCACTGATGAGCAAACTAAGTAGCCGCAAATAGTGATGGTTGGAGCCGTACAGGCAGTGCGGCATACTGGCGGCTATTGTTCATGTATGGATAGGTACCTCAATGAGCCAGGCAACGTTGCATCTCGGTGTGGTGATGGATCCCATCAGCGACATCGCTTACAAGAAAGATACCACTATGGCTATGTTGTGGGCAGCTCAAGAGCGCGGCTACACCCTGCACTATATGGAGCAGGAGGATCTTTTCTTGCAGGCGGGAAAAGCTTACGCGCGTATGCGCCCGCTGACGGTGCATCGTGACCCCAGTCACTGGTTCGACTTGGGAGAAGCGGCGCAGCGTCCGCTCGCTGAGTTAGACGTGGTGCTAATGCGCAAAGACCCGCCGGTAGATGCTGATTTTACCAATGCGGTTCATCTATTAGGGTTTGCCGAGCGAGATGGCGTGCTAGTGGTCAATCCCACCGCAGCGCTTTTGCAGTGCAACGAAAAGCTTTTTGCCCAGCAGTTCCCCCACTGCTGTGCCCCCACGATAGTCGCTAGCCGTGATGACGTACTGCGTGCTTTCCACGCCGAGCACGGCGATGTGATCTTCAAGCCGCTTGATGGCATGGGCGGCACCGGTATTTTCCATATTGGCCCCGATGGCCGTAACATTGGTGCCGTGATTGAGCAGCTGACATTGCGTGGCCAACGGCAAATTATGGCGCAGCGCTATTTGCCGGAAATCAAAGATGGCGACACGCGTATCTTGTTGGTTGATGGTGAGCCGGTACCCTTTGGGTTGGCACGTATACCATCAGCAGGGGAAACCCGAGGCAATCTTGCCGCCGGTGGACGTGGCGTCAGCCGAGAGCTGACCGAGCGTGACCACTGGCTCATCCAGCAGGTGCAGCCCATGATTCGCGAAAAAGGGTTGATGTTTGTTGGTTTAGACGTGATCGGCGATTACATCACCGAAATTAACGTCACTAGCCCAACCTGCGTGCGTGAAATCGATGACCAGCGCGGTACCGATATTGCTGGCATGCTGCTGGACGCGATTGAGCGTCGGCTTACCTAAAGGTTGAACGTTCTAGTCGCTAAATAATTCGAGGCTTGCCGAGCAATCGGCGGGCCGTAGGAGACGCATGCAAAGTTTAAAGCATCACTTTTTAATGGCAATGCCGCACTTAGAAGACCCCAATTTTGCCGGCAGCCTGATCTATCTTTGTGACCATGATAACAATGGTTGCATGGGCGTTATCGCTAACCGGCCGCTAGAGATTACCTTGGACGCCCTGTTTGAACAGCTCTCATTAGGGGGCGACGACAGTCCACATCGTAATGCACCGGTTTATTATGGCGGCCCCATGCATAAGGATCGTGGTTTCATTTTGCACCTGGGTGATAGTCAAGAGTGGGACTCCAGCGTCCAAGTGGAAGATAATATTGCGCTTACCACCTCAATGGATATTCTCCAGGCGCTAGCTGATGGCACAGGGCCTGAGCATTTTCTGGTCTGTTTAGGCTGTGCGGGCTGGGATGTTGGGCAGTTGGAGGAGGAGCTAAAAGAGAACGCGTGGCTGACCGTTGAAGGCGAGGGAAGCGTGCTGTTTGATACGCCCCCAGCCGAGCGTTTAACTGCCGCCGCTGGAATTTTGGGCGTTGACCTAAATCTGATGACCCGTGATGCAGGGCATGCGTGATGGTGAAGTGTCATGGCTGATAGCGGGCAGCGGCTGATCCTCGGATTTGATTTTGGCACCCGGCGCATAGGGGTTGCCGTGGCGAACGAGCTGCTAAAGAGTGCGCGAGAACTGTCGCCGCTCACCGCACGCGACGGCATTCCTGATTGGAACCTTGTCACACGTTTAGTAGAGGAGTGGCAGCCTGATCTGTTTGTAGTGGGGTTGCCACTCAATATGGATGGCACTGAATCAGCGATGAGCACGCGGGCACGTAAGTTTGCTAATCGCCTTCATGGGCGTTTCGGCAAGCCGATTGAAATGGTTGATGAGCGAGGCTCTACTCGCGAAGCCAAGCAAATTGCGCATGCGGCGGGCCACCGTGGTAATTACCGGGAAGAGAGCGTTGACGGCATCGCCGCCGTGCTTATTTTAGAAGGCTGGTTTGCCCACCAGGAAGGACTACCCGGCGGGCGTAGCGCTTATTAACGCGGTATAGAAAATTATCGATCCAGCGTACCGGTTTGGGAGGGGACGAACCAGCGTACTGAGCGCAGGTCTTTCTCAATCAAATCGTCAACGTTCAGAAGCGTTGCGAAAATAGCCATGCGCATGGGAATACCGTTATCCGTCTGACGGAAAATCGCCAAACGCGGATCCCCGTTTAAGTCTACATGCAGGTCATTGGCGCCCGGGCGGCTATCTCGGGGCAGTGGGTGCATGACAATCGTGCCCTGATTGCAACGGTGGTCAAGAAATTCGCGATTGACCATAAAGTCGTCGGAAAGCCCCTGAAAGCTCTCGTTCATCTCGTCGGTAAAGCGCTCTTTCTGAATCCTCGTGGTGTAAACCACATCCAGGTCCGAGAAATCGCTGGCCAATGAGTCGCGCTGTTCAATGCGGTGCCCGCGTGAGGTCACTAAGTCAATCAGTGTTGAAGGCATCTCAAGCCCAGGCGGAGAAACCAGGGTAATGCGCAGCGGATCGTAAAGGGACAACAGCTTAATCAGCGAATGCACTGTACGGCCATACTTTAAATCGCCGGTCAGTAAGATATGCGCGCCACTGAGCGATTTACCTAACCGCTGAAACTCTTTATCAATCGTATAAAGGTCTAGCAACGCTTGGCTTGGGTGTTCTCCCGGGCCATCCCCACCGTTAATCACCGGCACGTTGGTCGCCGCTGCAAACTCTGCCACTGAGCCTTGATCAGGATGGCGCATGACAATCGCATCGCAGTAGCCACTCATTACCCGACTAGTATCGTAGAGCGATTCTCCCTTCGCCATGGAAGAGAAGGTAAAACCGGTGGTGTCGCATACGCTGCCCCCTAAGCGGCAAAAAGCAGCATTAAAGCTCACCCGCGTTCGTGTACTGGCCTCAAAGAAAAGATTGCCGAGCACCGCGCCTTCCAGCACACGCGTCACCTGGCGCCGCTGTGCAATCGGCTCCATGCGCGAGGCAACACGCAATAAGTGATTAACGCTTTCGCGGCTTAATGAATCGACGGTTAATAAGTGCTGGCTCATCGTAGACCTCAAAGTAGATAGGCATTCAGTGCTATAAGGCAGGTATAAGTGTAACTGCCAAAGCAGTGGCGCCGAAGTGCTTTCAAAAGCCAAATCTGAGCGTATTGAAACTTTCTTCTCCTTATTTTCTAAAAGCCCTTGCCAAGACGGCGGCGAATCCGTAAAGTACGCATCCGCTGCCGGGGACGCCAAGCGTTACCAGCGGTGAATGAAGGTGAAAACCTTCGGTTTGTCAGTAGGTTAGAGCGGTTGTATGGCTCGCCTCGTTCGCTGAATCCAGTCATTGAAAATAGCGGTTGACAACCACCAGGAAATGCGTAGAATACGCCTTCCTCGCTGAGGCAAGCCAATTCAACGGCAAGCCAGTTATTAGCGAAACGCTCTTTAACAATTTGATCAGGTAATTCATGTGGGCGCTTGCCGATGAGGGTGATAAATCACCAAATATCAAGGCAAGCGGTCATGAAAACGTAAGTTTGAATGAATTCGTTTGAACCTTGAGCCAAGTTTGATGCGCTTTTGTTGCTTTCGGCTAGTCCTTAAGCAACGAGTAAGCATCACAATGATTTTAAACTGAAGAGTTTGATCATGGCTCAGATTGAACGCTGGCGGCAGGCCTAACACATGCAAGTCGAGCGGTAACAGATCTAGCTTGCTAGATGCTGACGAGCGGCGGACGGGTGAGTAATGCATAGGAATCTGCCCGATAGTGGGGGATAACCTGGGGAAACCCAGGCTAATACCGCATACGTCCTACGGGAGAAAGGGGGCTCCGGCTCCCGCTATTGGATGAGCCTATGTCGGATTAGCTAGTTGGTGAGGTAATGGCTCACCAAGGCAACGATCCGTAGCTGGTCTGAGAGGATGATCAGCCACATCGGGACTGAGACACGGCCCGAACTCCTACGGGAGGCAGCAGTGGGGAATATTGGACAATGGGCGAAAGCCTGATCCAGCCATGCCGCGTGTGTGAAGAAGGCCCTCGGGTTGTAAAGCACTTTCAGCGAGGAAGAACGCCTAGGGGTTAATACCCCCTAGGAAAGACATCACTCGCAGAAGAAGCACCGGCTAACTCCGTGCCAGCAGCCGCGGTAATACGGAGGGTGCAAGCGTTAATCGGAATTACTGGGCGTAAAGCGCGCGTAGGTGGCTTGATAAGCCGGTTGTGAAAGCCCCGGGCTCAACCTGGGAACGGCATCCGGAACTGTCAAGCTAGAGTGCAGGAGAGGAAGGTAGAATTCCCGGTGTAGCGGTGAAATGCGTAGAGATCGGGAGGAATACCAGTGGCGAAGGCGGCCTTCTGGACTGACACTGACACTGAGGTGCGAAAGCGTGGGTAGCAAACAGGATTAGATACCCTGGTAGTCCACGCCGTAAACGATGTCGACCAGCCGTTGGGTGCCTAGCGCACTTTGTGGCGAAGTTAACGCGATAAGTCGACCGCCTGGGGAGTACGGCCGCAAGGTTAAAACTCAAATGAATTGACGGGGGCCCGCACAAGCGGTGGAGCATGTGGTTTAATTCGATGCAACGCGAAGAACCTTACCTACTCTTGACATCCTGCGAACTTGTGAGAGATCACTTGGTGCCTTCGGGAACGCAGAGACAGGTGCTGCATGGCTGTCGTCAGCTCGTGTTGTGAAATGTTGGGTTAAGTCCCGTAACGAGCGCAACCCTTGTCCTTATTTGCCAGCACGTAATGGTGGGAACTCTAAGGAGACTGCCGGTGACAAACCGGAGGAAGGTGGGGACGACGTCAAGTCATCATGGCCCTTACGAGTAGGGCTACACACGTGCTACAATGGCCGGTACAAAGGGTTGCCAACTCGCGAGAGTGCGCTAATCCCGAAAAGCCGGTCTCAGTCCGGATCGGAGTCTGCAACTCGACTCCGTGAAGTCGGAATCGCTAGTAATCGTGAATCAGAATGTCACGGTGAATACGTTCCCGGGCCTTGTACACACCGCCCGTCACACCATGGGAGTGGACTGCACCAGAAGTGGTTAGCCTAACGCAAGAGGGCGATCACCACGGTGTGGTTCATGACTGGGGTGAAGTCGTAACAAGGTAGCCGTAGGGGAACCTGCGGCTGGATCACCTCCTTAAACGATGCATCACTCCTCGCGGTAAGCGCTCACAATGAATTACCTGATCAGATATAGAGCAAACGGTTTAAGCACGATCCCCTCTTGGGTCTGTAGCTCAGTTGGTTAGAGCGCACCCCTGATAAGGGTGAGGTCGGCAGTTCAAGTCTGCCCAGACCCACCAAATTCCTGCGATACTGCGTTAAAATGCTCCTCGTATAGCAGGCTATACGTCGTCGCATTTTGCCTTGTTTCACAGAAATTAATGGCAAGAGGTAAGGTCAGCAAAAAACAATGGGGCCATAGCTCAGCTGGGAGAGCGCCTGCCTTGCACGCAGGAGGTCAGCGGTTCGATCCCGCTTGGCTCCACCATTACGTACTGTGTTGTACATATTGTTTTATCGTACCTTAACGACCGTTTGTGAATGTTTCGTGACCATTGATAAGTCACTGTGTTTTAACACGTTGTTTTAACATACTGCTTTATCACTGTTCATTGAACAGCCGCTCTTTAACAATGTATATCATGCTGACATAAACGCTTCGTAGAAGTGTTTATACGTAATTGTTTTGTGATACGTCTCAAGCGTATCCGGCAATCGTTATTATTGCGAAATCCAGACTCCTTCGGGTTATAGGGTCAAGCAATTAAGCGCACACGGTGGATGCCTAGGCAGCCAGAGGCGATGAAAGACGTGGTAGCCTGCGATAAGGCTCGGCGAGGTGGCAAACAACCTTTGACCCGGGCATTTCTGAATGGGGAAACCCACTCATCATAAGATGAGTATCTTACGCTGAATATATAGGCGTAAGAGGCGAACCAGGGGAACTGAAACATCTAAGTACCCTGAGGAAAAGAAATCAACCGAGATTCCCCTAGTAGCGGCGAGCGAACGGGGACCAGCCCTTAAGCATGTGACTGATTAGACGAACGCGCTGGGAAGCGCGGCCGTAGCGGGTGATAGCCCCGTAGTCGAAAATCTGATCATGTGAAATCGAGTAGGTCGGGGCACGAGAAACCTTGACTGAAGACGGGGGGACCATCCTCCAAGGCTAAATACTCCTGGCTGACCGATAGTGAACCAGTACCGTGAGGGAAAGGCGAAAAGAACCCCGGAGAGGGGAGTGAAATAGATCCTGAAACCGTGTGCGTACAAGCAGTAGGAGCAGACTTGTTCTGTGACTGCGTACCTTTTGTATAATGGGTCAGCGACTTATATTCAGTGGCGAGGTTAACCGTTTAGGGGAGCCGTAGGGAAACCGAGTCTTAACTGGGCGACACAGTCGCTGGATATAGACCCGAAACCGAGCGATCTATCCATGAGCAGGGTGAAGGTTGAGTAACATCAACTGGAGGCCCGAACCAGGATCTGTTGAAAAAGATTTGGATGACTTGTGGATCGGAGTGAAAGGCTAATCAAGCTCGGAGATAGCTGGTTCTCCTCGAAAGCTATTTAGGTAGCGCCTCACGTATTACCGCCGGGGGTAGAGCACTGTTTCGGCTAGGGGGTCATCCCGACTTACCAACCCGAGGCAAACTCCGAATACCGGTGAGTATGAGCGTGGGAGACACACGGCGGGTGCTAACGTCCGTCGTGAAAAGGGAAACAACCCAGACCGTCAGCTAAGGTCCCCAAATCCTGGTTAAGTGGGAAACGATGTGGGAAGGCTCAGACAGCTAGGAGGTTGGCTTAGAAGCAGCCATCCTTTAAAGAAAGCGTAATAGCTCACTAGTCGAGTCGGCCTGCGCGGAAGATGTAACGGGGCTAAACCAGGTACCGAAGCTACGGGTGCATTCTTAGGAATGCGCGGTAGAGGAGCGTCGTGTAAGCCGATGAAGGTGAATTGAGAAGTTCGCTGGAGGTATCACGAGTGCGAATGCTGACATGAGTAACGATAAAGGGAGTGAAAAACTCCCTCGCCGGAAGACCAAGGGTTTCTGTTCGACGCTAATCGGAGCAGAGTGAGTCGGCCCCTAAGGCGAGGCCGAAAGGCGTAGTCGATGGGAAACGGGTCAATATTCCCGTACCGGACATGATTGCGATGGGGGGACGGAGAAGGCTAGGTGAGCCAGGCGTTGGTTGTCCTGGTGAAAGTGAGTAGGCCGAGGTGCTAGGAAAATCCGGCACCTTAAAGCCGAGACACGAGATGAACTGACCACGGTCAGGAAGTCACTGATGCCACGCTTCCAGGAAAAGCCTCTAAGCTTCAGATCATGTGCGACCGTACCCCAAACCGACACAGGTGGTCAGGGTGAGAATCCCAAGGCGCTTGAGAGAACTCGGGTGAAGGAACTAGGCAAAATGGTGCCGTAACTTCGGGAGAAGGCACGCCGGCGTAGGGTGATGAGACTTGCTCTCTAAGCCCGAACCGGTCGAAGATACCAGGTGGCTGCAACTGTTTAGTAAAAACACAGCACTCTGCTAACTCGTAAGAGGACGTATAGGGTGTGACGCCTGCCCGGTGCCGGAAGGTTAAATGATGGTGTTAGGCTTCGGCCGAAGCTCTTGATTGAAGCCCCGGTAAACGGCGGCCGTAACTATAACGGTCCTAAGGTAGCGAAATTCCTTGTCGGGTAAGTTCCGACCTGCACGAATGGCGTAATGATGGCCACGCTGTCTCCACCCGAGACTCAGTGAAATTGAAATCGCCGTGAAGATGCGGTGTACCCGCGGCTAGACGGAAAGACCCCGTGAACCTTTACTATAGCTTCACACTGGACGCTGATGTTGCCTGTGTAGGATAGCTGGGAGGCTTTGAAACCCGGACGCCAGTTCGGGTGGAGCCAACCTTGAAATACCAGCCTGGCATCATTGGCGTTCTCACTCAGGTCCGTTATCCGGATCGAGGACAGTGTGTGGTGGGTAGTTTGACTGGGGCGGTCTCCTCCCAAAGAGTAACGGAGGAGCACGAAGGTACCCTCAGCACGGTCGGACATCGTGCAGTGAGTGCAAGAGCATAAGGGTGCTTGACTGCGAGACAGACACGTCGAGCAGGTGCGAAAGCAGGTTCTAGTGATCCGGTGGTTCTGTATGGAAGGGCCATCGCTCAACGGATAAAAGGTACTCCGGGGATAACAGGCTGATACCGCCCAAGAGTTCACATCGACGGCGGTGTTTGGCACCTCGATGTCGGCTCATCACATCCTGGGGCTGAAGTCGGTCCCAAGGGTATGGCTGTTCGCCATTTAAAGTGGTACGCGAGCTGGGTTTAGAACGTCGTGAGACAGTTCGGTCCCTATCTGCCGTGGGCGTTGGATGTTTGAGAAGAGCTGCTCCTAGTACGAGAGGACCGGAGTGGACGACCCTCTGGTGTTCCGGTTGTCACGCCAGTGGCATTGCCGGGTAGCTATGGTCGGACAGGATAACCGCTGAAAGCATCTAAGCGGGAAGCCCCCTTCAAGATGAGACATCCCCGAGGACTTGATCCTCCTAAAGGGCCCAGCGAGACCAGCTGGTTGATAGGCACGGTGTGGAAGCGCTGCAAGGCGTTGAGCTAACGTGTACTAATGGCCCGTGAGGCTTGACCCTATAACACCCAAGGGGTCTGGTCGTAGTAGTAACGAGAACCGGATACGCAGCAGCAAGCCAAGGCGCTTGCTGACAAGAGACGATCACAAAACACGTCATCGACGACATCAGCATGATGTACATTAAAAGTTACGCCTGACGACCATAGCGAGCGTGAACCACCTGATCCCTTGCCGAACTCAGCAGTGAAACCGCTTAGCGCCGATGGTAGTGTGGGGTCTCCCCATGCGAGAGTAGGTCATCGTCAGGCACTTATTAAGAAAAA
The DNA here is from genome assembly GCA_002966495.1 of Halomonas sp. GFAJ-1. Classification (NCBI taxonomy): domain Bacteria; kingdom Pseudomonadati; phylum Pseudomonadota; class Gammaproteobacteria; order Oceanospirillales; family Halomonadaceae; genus Halomonas; species Halomonas sp. GFAJ-1. The sequence continues at coordinate 804,150 of CP016490.1, read as the reverse complement.
TCCCCCAGGGCTGATGCCTTGGGGGATTTTTTTATGCGTGAGGGGTAAGTGGTGAGGCGTAAGGGAGGAATCGTGAGTAGGAAATGCCACACCTCATACTAACGTGCGGTTTTCTGGTGTTTTATGTCAAAATGTAGCATTTCAAGGAGGAATGCTATGACACAAATGCAGTGGAATCAGTTGCTTTCCCCCCAGCGCCTTCACGATAATCGCACTGATAGTACCCGTGAAATAGGCCGCAGCCCCTTCCATAAAGATCATGATCGTATTGTATTCTCTGGTTCTTTCCGGCGTCTTGGGCGAAAGACCCAGGTGCATCCGCTGACTGAAAATGACCATATCCATACGCGCCTGACCCACTCACTAGAAGTTGGCTGCGTTGGTCGCTCATTGGGTATGATCGTCGGAGAGCTGCTACGCGATCGTCTGCCTGATTGGATAACCCCTGCTGATCTTGGGGTAATCGTTCAAACCGCCTGCTTAGGTCATGATATTGGCAACCCACCGTTTGGTCATGCTGGCGAATACGCCATACGTGACTGGTTTCGACGCGCCCAGGGAAGCGGTCTGCTAGATGGACTTTCAGAGGCTGAGCGGGAAGATTTATTGACCTATGAAGGTAATGCTCAAGGATTTCGGGTAATTACCCAAATTGAGTACAACCAGTTCAATGGGGGGATGCGGCTCTCTGCGGCAACGCTCGGTACACTGCTTAAATACCCATGGACAGTGCGCTATAGCGGCCGGGCGGGCAAGTTTGGCTGCTATCAATCTGAGCAAGCACTGTTAACAGAAGTGGCAGACGCCGTTGGTTTACTTCCCCAGGGGGAGCAGCGCTGGTGTCGCCATCCGTTAGCATGGCTTGTCGAAGCAGCTGATGATATTTGTTATGCCTTGCTCGACCTGGAAGATGGGTTGGAAATGGGCATCTTGCGCTATGAAGAGGTGGTTGAAATACTGCGGCAAATTGCCGGTGAATTTCCGCCTGAATACGCAGATATGGAGCGTAGACAGGTTTCCCAGCGTCGACGCATCGCGCTGCTAAGAGGGGCAGCCATGGAACGTGCTGTGAACGACGTAGGTGCTGTCTTTGTAGAGTATGAACAGGCATTGTTGAGTGGAACGCTAGGAGAGGACTTGCTTGAGCTGTGCCACCCAGATTTGGGCTGGGGCGTGCGGGCAGCCAAACAATTAGCCCGTGAGCGTATCTTCCAGAATGAGCGTAAAGCGAAGCTGGAAATTGGTGCTTACACCACGCTGGGTATTCTGTTGGAAGCCTTTATCGGAGCAGCCCACGAGCTGCACCACACGGGAAAAAGCTCTTTTAAACATCAACGAGTGTTGGCGTTAATTGGTGAAAACACACCGCTGCCATCTTGGACGTTATACGACAGTTATCGACGAATGCTGGACTTTATCGGTGGGATGACGGATCACTACGCGGTGGATTTAGCTCAGGAGATGGGAGGCCGTTTACGCGGCTACTAACGCATGCCTACACCGAGGGCTCGCGTAAATGCTTCAGCTCCATCAGTCGCGCGCGCTCGAGGAGAATGTGAATCACTCGATCGTGGATGGCATCGCTCATCTGGCCTGGGGTTAACTCTGTCAACTGGCGGGCAAGGTGCTCGCCGCTGACCACCAAAATATCCGGCGATGCTTCGCTGGTATCGATTTGCCAGCCGGGTAATACAAGCACTCCTCTAACGGGTACAGGCACACCACAGCGTCGCTCCAGCCACTGAGTTAACCAACTGACCCCTTGACGTGTTTTATGCAAGGGGCGACGCTCCTGCCAATGAGGGAAGCGCAGACGCTCGCGTTCAACCGCGACGCTGTTTATCTCTTTACCATCAGTACCGATCGCCAGCGCCCGAGCCCGGGTTTCTACTACAAAAATACCATGGGGTGTCACCACTACGTGGTCGATGGTAAAGCTATCGGTAGGGACATCGTGAAAGACATAATAAGGGTGCGCTTCGGGCCTTACTAAGCGCTCTAGTTCTTGGCCAACGGCTAACTCGCAGGCTAGGCCGAGCTTAAGCCGACGAATACGCTGGTAATCGCGAATTAACAGCAGGGAAAACGCTAATACCAACAGCGTGCTTAGTAAGCCATAAAGTGCCCACTCCACCCAGTCCTGCTGCTCAACAAATAGCATCCTACCCATGCCATAAACCAGCGGCGCAAGGCTTATAATAGGACCCAATGCACCGTTTAGAAATAGGCTTGAGAAAGCTTTGTCCAGACGGTGCCTTAGCGCTTGTCCAGGTTCACGCAGTGGGGCGTCAAACGGCGAGTGAACGCGGGCGTCGTGTAAGCTCCGCAGTGCTAATACGATGCCGCCCATGGCCGCCATGGGGAACAGAAAGATGAGCGGTAGCAGGTATTCCAGCCAAACCATTGCAGTGCCTTGCCCTTTAGCAGTTTACTTACGTAAACCGACATCATAGAGGTGTGTTAGCCGCCCGCCAACTTTACTTGGTAGCCGAGCGACGTTAACGCTTGCTGCAGTGTCTCGCGATGATCGCCCTGAATTTCGATCACGCCATCTTTAACGGCACCACCCGTGCCACAGCGTTTTTTCAATGTCTTAGCGAGTGTTTTAAGTTCTGTGTTATTCAGAGGTATGCCACTGATAGTCGTGACGCCTTTGCCTTTACGGCCGCTAGTTTCACGGCGAATACGCACAATGCCGTCCAGTGCAGCGAGGCGCTGCTGTTCGCTGGCGATCTCACAGCGGCAGTCATCGATTGACTCGCGGCAATCTGGGCAAGTTTTTCCATGCTCGGTTGAGTATACAAGCCCTCCAAGCTGGTCACGTAAAGAAGCCATGCTAGTTCCCTGTTGAGTGTTGAGGCACTGCTGCCAGCCGCCATTCATGTGTCAGCTGCTCCACCACTGCGGGTAGCTGATACATGCTGCTAATCATAATCGCGCCTTCAGGGGTGCTTTCGGCATCCGGAAAACGGTTTAAATGGATAACCGTCATGCCCGCCTGCAGCGCGGCGCGAACGCCGACAAGCGCATCGTCTATCGCAATGCAGTCATGGGCAGCATAGCCCATGATACTGGCTGCGTGCAGATGTAAACAGGGTTCTGGCTTCCAGCAATTGGCGGTATAACCACTAAACAGCCGATTACCAAAATAGTGGGTGAGGCCGGTGGTTTGTAAGGCAGTGCGGATTTTACTCTCTGGGCCATTAGAAACAACCGCGCTAGGAAAGTGGCTTAATGCGTCGAGCGATTCACGGGCGCCAGAGATAGTGGTCAATTCGGTGGCCAGTCGTTCAGCCAGCTTGGCGCGCATCTTATGCTCCATATGGTCGAGCCGCTCGGAATCTATTTCACCATAGCGATGTTGGAGCTCGGCCACGATACGTCGGAAGCGAGTGCCGCGAAACTCCCCAAGATAATCAGAAGCAGCAAACGGCAAGCTGACAGAGTTAAGGCCAATGGCCATCTCTTCAGCTAAAAGAGGCTCGCTATCAACGAGGGTGCCATCACAGTCAAACAGCAAAAGTGGAAGCGGCATTGTCGTTCCTTGGAGCGCAAAGAGCGCTGCCCATGTTAGTTGAAACCGACACACTGCTATTGAACGAGATTTTACGCCCTTTGTGAACACTGTTTTATAATTTTTATACGATAACGCTGGTTGGCCATTATGCACAGATAAGATTGAATGCGCTTTTTCGGCGTTCTTCTGAAGGCATACGCTCTATAGGCTAAGCTGTTATTACTATAAAAAGGAGACCACCCATGCGACTTCCCCCTTGGTTGCTTTCAATTGCGTTAGGCAGCTTACTGTTAGCGGCGGGCCCCACACTGGCTGAGGAAACGGAATCAGACGATACCCAGGCCGAAGCGTTAGACGATGCTGCGTTGGAAGAAAAGTACGGTATTAAGGCAGGCGCGCTGCAGCGTGATGAGTCAGACTCTAGTGGTGCTGAGGTAGGCTCAAGTAGTGTTGAAAGCGATGGGGAAGATAATGCCGAAGGGGGAACCGGTGGTACGGGGAGTGCTGATGACGCTATCGTACAAGGTGAAGATGAGCAGAGTGAGCACGATAGCGAGCAGCACTAGCGGGACAAGCGGCGGGAGTTAGCACTGCTACGGCGGTGGTAGGGCTTCATAGTCTTTTGACTGGTTACCCACCATGGAGCGTAGTTTCCACTCATGGCGCCAAACAGCGCTTTTTGCATAACAAGGCCAGCTTCCATACTGGCCTCTATCTTTTCAGTCACCATACGCTGATTTTCGCGCATCATGGAGGGACTAAAAAAAGGCTTTGTTTGCCATAGCTGTTGACGCATGGCGATGGTCGATAATGAAGAGCTCCATAGCTCAAATGCCATAAATCCCGCTTTCCAGATATCTAGCATTGCTACTGGTGAATTGGGTATTAGGGAAAGAGGAGTCGTGGATTTCATAAGCGTTGTTGCCTCCTTGCTGGACCACGAAACTTCGTGGCTTCATCACCAGTGTTAGCGCATTAATGCTGCGTTGCAATATTTATTCCTTCACTCGTAACCTGTGTTATTAAAAAAGACGACCGGCTGGTCGTCTTTTCGAAGGTGCGTTATCTACACACTTATTTTACTTTGGGAGCCAGTTCGCCGCGCTCATAGTGTAGGAACATTTCTTCCAGGTTAATTGGCTTAATCTTGCTGGCGTTACCCGCTGTACCAAAGGCTTCGTAGCGCGCGATACATAGGTCGCGCATAGCCGTGACAGTCTCTTTCAAGAATTTACGAGGATCAAATTCCGCGGGGTTTTCGGCCAGGAAGCGGCGTACTGCGCCGGTGGAGGCTAGGCGTAGGTCAGTGTCGATATTGACCTTTCGAACACCATACTTGATGCCCTCGACAATCTCTGCCACGGGTACCCCGTAGGTTTCCGGAATTTTGCCACCGTACTGATTGATAACTTCCAACCACTCCTGGGGCACTGAGGAGGAGCCGTGCATCACCAGGTGGGTGTCAGGAATCCGCGCATGAATCTCTTTAATACGCTGAATGGAGAGGGTGTCGCCAGTGGGCGGCTTAGTGAATTTATAAGCGCCGTGGCTGGTGCCGATGGCGATCGCTAACGCATCCACATGGGTGGCTTTTACAAATTCAGCGGCTTCTTCTGGGTCGGTTAGCATCTGCTCCATGTCTAGCTTACCTTCGGCGCCGATGCCGTCTTCCTCTCCGGCCATGCCTGTTTCCAGGCTGCCTAGGCAGCCTAGCTCGCCCTCGACGGAAACGCCGCAGGCATGCGCCATTTCTACGGTACGACGCGTGACGTCGACGTTGTAGTCGTAGTCCATGGGGGTTTTTCCGTCTTCACCCAGGGAGCCATCCATCATGACAGAGGAGAAGCCCAGCTGTATGGAGCGCTGGCAAACCGCAGGGCTAGTGCCGTGATCCTGGTGCATAACGACGGGAATATGCGGGAACTCTTCCACCGCTGCCAAAATCAGGTGGCGCAGGAAAGGGGCACCGGCGTATTTGCGTGCGCCGGCAGAAGCCTGCACGATCACCGGAGAGTCGGTGGCATCAGCAGCTTCCATAATGGCGCGCATCTGCTCAAGGTTATTAACGTTGAATGCTGGAATGCCGTAGCCATATTCGGCAGCGTGGTCGAGCATTTGACGCATGCTGATCAAAGCCATGGGGTCACCTTATGTATGTTTTTGAATCGGGGTTGTCTATGTGCACAGATGCTATGAGCGTGCAGGTTCAGCGCGATGCGTATTAACCGCGTTGGGCAGCTGCTTCGAGCGCGGTGACGGCAGGCAACTGCTTGCCTTCAACGTACTCAAGAAACGCACCACCCCCTGTGGAAATATAGGAAACACGGTCAGCAATGGCATATTTATCGATGGCCGCTAAGGTATCACCGCCGCCAGCAATCGAGAAACCCGCGCTATCGGCGATAGCATGAGCGATTACCCGAGTGCCGTTACCAAACTGGTCAATTTCAAATACGCCCACCGGGCCGTTCCACAAAATAGTACCTGCATCTTTCAGCAAGCTGGCGAGGTGGGCGGCGGTGTCTGGGCCAATATCCAAAATCATTTCGTTATCAGCGACCTGATCAACTGGCTTGACCACCGCCTCGGCAGACTCTGAAAATTCAGTGGCAACGACTACGTCAGTTGGCAGCGGGATGGCGACTTTTTCCATCAAGGCTTTTGCTTGGCCGATTAAATCCGCCTCAAAGAGTGATTTGCCCACATTATAGCCTGCCGCGGCAATAAAGGTGTTGGCGATGCCGCCGCCAACGATCAACTGATCGCACTTGTCAGCAAGCGCGGTGAGCACATCTAACTTGGTGGAGACTTTAGAGCCGCCGACAATCGCTGCCATCGGGCGAGCAGGGTTCGCCAGTGCTTTTTCAAGGGCGTCGAGTTCTTGGGCAAGCAAGGGCCCTGCGCAGGCTTGTGGGGCAAAGCGGGCAACACCATGGGTTGAGGCCTGGGCGCGGTGGGCGGTGCCGAAGGCATCCATCACAAATACGTCACACAGTTCTGCATACTGCTTGGCCAACTGCTCGTCGTCCTTCTTTTCGCCAGTATTGAAGCGCACATTCTCAAGGAGTACGACTTCGCCGTTGGCCAGGTCCAGCGCGGTGTCTAAATACTCGCTAATAAGCGTAACCGGGCGGCCCAGAAGCTCTCCTAAGCGTTCGGCCACCGGCGCTAGGGAAAACTCTTCGCTAGGTTCGCCTTCAGTGGGGCGGCCTAGGTGGCTCATCAGCATGACCTTTGCACCTGCGTTGGCCGCCGCTTGAATGGTCGGCAGCGCTGCCCGCAGGCGCGCATCGCTGGAAACACGGCCATGCTTGATGGGTACATTCAAATCTTCACGAATTAGCACACGCTGCCCTTCCAGGGGCAGGTCAGTCATTTTTTGCACGTTCATGCGAGTGATTTCCTCGTGTTCAAACAGGTGAAAAGTAGTGATGTAGCCCTAGTCAGCGTGTCCCGCTTCTAGAGACGCCAACCGCTGGCTGATATCCAGCATGCGGTTGGCGAAGCCCCATTCGTTGTCAAACCAGCACAGCAGTTTAATCAAGCGCGTGCCTGCGACGCGCGTTTGGGTGGCGTCTAGGATGCCAGAGCGCGGGTCGTGATTAAAATCAATCGATGCCATGGGAGCTTCCGTATAGCCGAGTACACCGGCAAGTCGCTCCGCACTGGCGGTACGCAGCAGAGCGTTGACCTGTTCGGCAGTCGTATCTCGGCGCACACTTAATGCCACATCCATCGCTGATACATTGATGGTCGGTACACGCACATGCAAGCACTCAAAACGCCCGGCTAAGCTTGGCATCAGGCGGCTGATGCCCACAGCTAAGCCGGTGTCTACCGGTACGATCGACTGCATGGCAGATCGGGTCAGCCGCAAATCGGTTTGATGGTAAGCATCAATCACCGGCTGGTCATTCATGGCCGAATGGATGGTGGTGGTGACACCGTGCTCCAGTTCGAGCGCTTCATCCAGTACGGTCAGCAGCGGCACTAAGCAGTTGGTTGTGCAAGAGGCTGCCGAAAGAATGCGCTGGGAAAGCGCTAGCTTGTGTTCGTTAATGCCCCACACAATCGTGGCATCCACATCGCTTTCAGCGGGCTGAGAAAACAGTAGCCGCTTAGCGCCTGCTGCCAGATGTAGTTCCGCCGTGGCACGATCTTTGAAGCTGCCAGAGCACTCGAGCACTAGGTCAATATCCAGAGCTGCCCAGGGCAGCGCCTTGGGGTCAGGTTCACACAGCACGTGGATTCGCTGGCCATTGATCAGCAGCGCTTCGCCATCGTGATCCACGTCGCCTGGAAAACGTCCGTGGGTAGTGTCGTAGCGGGTCAGATAGGTAATCGTTGCGAGGTCAGAAAGCTCATTAATGGCGACCACCTCAAGCTCGGGATGGTTACGCTCAACCAGTGCCCTAAGCACGCATTGACCAATACGCCCATAGCCATTGATGGCGATACGATACGTGGGTGTTGAGTTAGCCATGAGACAGAGCGGCTCTTAAATAAAGTGGCGAGATGATAACGTATTTCAACCGGCGATGCCGATAAGCTGCCAAGCAAGCGGTAGCATCAGAGCGGTTAATATGCCGGTTAAGCTCATGCCGAGTGAGGCAAAAGCCCCCGCCGTTGGGCTGAGTTCAAATGCCCGCACGGTGCCAATGGCATGGCCGTTAAGGCCAAGAGCGAAGCCGATAATTCGCTCATCATCGATATTTAGCAGCTTTGCGCAAAAGCTGACAAACGGAATAGTCACCACGCCGGTCAACAATAGTGCCCCCATCAGCAGCGCCACGCTGCCACCCAGCTGTTCGGTAATGCCAATAGCGATAGGTGCGGTGACTGATTTAGCAGCAATAGAGGCGAGGATATGCTGGCTGCTGCCCATTAACCAACCGATGAGTAAGGCGTAGCTAGCGGCAAGCATCGCCGCGATAGGTAGGCACACCACCAGAGGGCGCCATAACTCACGAATGCGCGGCAACTGCTGGTAGAGCGGCATGCCCAACGCCACGGTCGCGGGCCCTAGCAGTATCGTGAGCCACGTAGCCCCCTGCTGATACGTCGTGTAGGGCACGCCGAGCACCGCGAGGGTCGCTGCTAATAGCAGCGCGGCAATTAAAATAGCCGGTAGCCATGAAGGCTTTTTCAGACGATTGAAGAGTGCGCTGCCAAGTAAAAAAGCGGCAAGCGTTAAACCGACAGCAAACAGAGGGGTAGCGGTTAGGGTGCTCAGAAGACTAGCGGGCATTTGGGCGTCCAATGAGACGTTTGAGCAGCCATAGCGTGGTCATAACGCTAAGCAGCGTGCCTAGTAGCAGCGCAGTTAGCACCGCAAGCCATTCGCCAGCTAGCTCATCCAGCATAAAAAACACGCCGACGACGCCGGGCATAATCAGCATAGCGAGCAGGGCAATTAACGGTTGAGCAGCGGCGGCAAGGCTTGCGGGTACGCGTCTAAGTAGTGCCAGAGTGGCACACAGCAGCAGCATGCCCACCACCCCAGAAGAAACAGGGAGTCCGGAAAAGTGGATCACCACTTCTCCGATTAACCAATAACTAATCAGCCATAGCAGACCGTTTAACGCGGGCATTGCATAACCCGCGCTTGATCAGCCTGCGTAGCGTTAGCCGAGCAGTTCATTAGCCTGTTTGACGATGTTGTCAACCGTAAAGCCAAAGTGCTTGAACAGCTCACCTGCTGGCGCTGATTCGCCGTAAGTGGTCATGCCAATCACACGACCATCAAGGCCCACGTATTTGTACCAGTAGTCGGCGTGGCCTGCTTCAATGGCGATACGTTTGGTGACAGCTTTAGGCAGTACACGCTCACGATACTCCTCTTCCTGGCCGTTATAACGGAAGGTTGAAGGCATGGAGACAACGCGTACGGCTTTGCCCTGCTTTTCCAACTCAGCGGCAGCGTCCATGGCCAGGGAAACTTCTGAACCGGTGGCAATCAGGATAAGCTCGGGCGTACCGTCACAATCTTTCAAAACGTAACCGCCGCGCTGAATTGAGGCCAGCTGCGTTTTGGTGCGTGACTGGTGGGGCAGGTTTTGGCGTGATAGCACCAGCGCCGTGGGCCCGGAGTGGCGTTTAAGGGCGGCATCCCAGGCGGCGACGGTTTCGACGGCGTCACAGGGGCGCCAAGTGTTCAGGTTGGGCGTGGTGCGCAGGCTGGTTAGCTGCTCAATTGGCTGGTGGGTTGGGCCATCTTCACCCAAGCCAATGGAGTCGTGGGTAAACACGTAAATAGCCTGCTTTTCCATCAGCGCTGCCATGCGTACCGCGTTACGCATGTACTCCATGAAGATCAGGAAAGTAGCGCCATAAGGCACGAAACCGCCGTGCAGCGCGATACCGTTCATGACCGCGCCCATGCCGAACTCACGCACCCCGTAGTGCAGGTAGTTGCCGCTGGCATCTTCTGGCGTAATCGCTTTAGCGCCTTTCCAGAACGTCAGGTTAGAGGGTGCGAGATCAGCGCTGCCACCCAACAGTTCGGGCATCTGCGGGCCAATCACGTTCAGCGCTTCAAAGGAGGCTTTGCGTGAGGCAATGCTTTCGCCTTTTTCTTGGGCCTGCTCGATCAGCGCTTCTGTGGACAGGTCGCTTGGCAACTGCGCCTTCATGCGACGCTTAAATTCACGCGCTTCTGCTGGGTAGGCCTCAGCATAGCGTGCAAAACGTGCGTCCCACTCCTGTTGGCGGGTTTTACCTGCATTACGCGCATCCCACTTGGAGTAAATTGGCTCGGGGATATGGAACGGCGGGTGCTCCCAGCCAAGCTCTTTACGTGCCAGGGCCACTTCTTCGTCACCTAGCGGTGCGCCATGGGCCTCTTCTTTGCCCTGCTTGTTCGGGGCGCCAAAACCAATGATGGTTTTGCAGATAATCAGGCTAGGTTTATCGTCGTGGCTCTTCGCCAGCTCAATCGCGGCTTTGATCTCTTCAGGGTTGTGGCCATCTACATTGGGCACCACGTGCCAGCCGTAAGCCTCAAAGCGCTTAGCGGTGTCGTCGGTGAACCAGCCCTTAACGTCGCCATCGATAGAGATACCGTTGTCGTCGTACAGAGCAACCAGCTTACCCAACTGCTGAGTGCCGGCTAATGACGCTGCTTCATGGGAGATACCTTCCATCAAGCAGCCATCGCCTAAGAAACACCAAGTGGTGTGGTCAACAATGGTGTGGCCCGGGCGGTTGAACTGCGCGGCTAAGGTTTTCTCAGCAATCGCAAAGCCCACGGCGTTGGCAAACCCTTGGCCCAGCGGGCCGGTCGTGGTTTCGATGCCCGGCGCGTAGCCGTACTCTGGGTGGCCTGCGGTGGGGGAATGCAGCTGGCGGAAGTTTTGCAGCTGTTCCAGGCTTAATTCATAGCCGCTAAGGTGCAGCAGTGAGTAGAGCAGCATGGAGCCGTGACCATTAGACAGCACGAACCGGTCACGATCAGCCCACTTGGGGTCTTCGGGATTGTGCTTGAGGTAGTCATTCCACAGCACCTCGGCAATATCAGCCATGCCCATGGGGGCGCCAGGATGGCCAGATTTGGCCTTCTGAACAGCATCCATGGAAAGGGCGCGAATGGCATTGGCTAGCTCAAAACGGGACGGCATGGGGGTGCTCCTCGCCTGAAAACAGAAATAATAAAGCCTCTATTGTCGCTGACTTCCCCCGCGGCGGCAAATTCTGCGGGCCGCTTCTGTGAAGAACTCCCAACAGCGTGTAGACTCTGCCTCCCGAAGCGGCCGTAAAAGTTGTCGAGCCGCTTCTTTATACGGGCAGGGAACCTCCTGCCATGATTTCCTGCTGATGCTGCGGTCACTATGCAGCCGTCATACAGAGGGTCGAGTGCGCGATGAGCGAATATTCCCTGTTTACCTCCGAGTCTGTCTCAGAAGGCCATCCTGATAAGATTGCCGACCAGATTTCCGACGCGGTGCTAGATGCCATTATTGCCCGTGATAAGCAGGCGCGCGTTGCCTGTGAAACCATGGTGAAAACCGGTGTAGCTATTATTGCCGGTGAGATCACTACATCTGCGTGGGTGGATCTGGAAGCGCTGGTACGGGATGTGATTACCGACATTGGTTACACCTCATCCGACGTTGGCTTCGATGGGGCAACCTGCGGGGTGATCAACCTGATCGGCAAGCAGAGCGTTGATATTGCTCAGGGCGTTGACCGCTCTAAGCCAGAAGACCAGGGCGCGGGTGACCAAGGGCTAATGTTCGGTTACGCCACCAACGAAACCGATTCGTTTATGCCGGCGCCGATCCACTACTCGCATCGTTTAGTGGAGCGTCAGGCAGAGTTGCGCAAAAACGGCTTGCTGCCGTGGTTGCGCCCGGATGCCAAAAGCCAAGTCACCTTCCGCTATAACGCACAAGGCCAGCCCTGTGGCGTTGACGCCATCGTGTTGTCCACTCAGCATGACCCGGAAATTGACCAGGAAGACCTGCGCAAAATGGTCAAGCGTGAAATCGTCGAGCAGGTGATTCCCGCTGAGTGGCTGGATGAAAATACCCAGTACCATATCAACCCGACTGGCAAGTTTGTGATTGGCGGCCCAGTGGGTGACTGTGGCTTAACCGGCCGCAAAATCATCGTGGATACCTATGGCGGTATGGCACGACACGGTGGCGGCGCATTCTCGGGTAAAGACCCCTCAAAGGTTGATCGCAGCGCAGCCTACGCTGGCCGTTACGTAGCCAAAAATGTTGTGGCGGCAGGGCTTGCCGATAAGTGCGAAATTCAGGTCTCTTACGCAATTGGTGTTGCTGAACCCACCTCGGTATCTATTGATACCTTTGGCACTGGCAAAATCGACGACGCGAAGATTGTTGATCTCGTTCGTGAGCACTTTGACCTCCGCCCCTACGCGATTACCAAAATGCTCGACCTGCTGCATCCCATGTACCGTCTTACTGCCGCCTATGGCCACTTTGGCCGCGAGCCGTTTGAGCACAGCTACAGCTGGGTAGACGACAAAGGCGAAGCACATAAAGAAACCTTTACTGCCTTCCCGTGGGAAAAGACTGATAAAGCCACTTCGCTGCGTCAGGCCGCTGGCTTATAAAGCACATGTGAAGGCAAGCTAGACCTCTTTAAAGTGAAGATTTTCCAAAACGCCCCTTGGCTTAGGCCAGGGGGCGTTTTTATGTTCGCTATAAAAAGTGCCTCGGCATGCGCTAAGATTACTTCGCTAGCGGCTAAGGCTGTAATGTAGCCGTTGTTTACCAGCAGCGTCGTTAGGGAGCGCTCTCGGGAGTTGGGGTATGCAAAAAAGGATAAAGGCGGCTAAACGATGGCTGCTGGGGGTGTGGCTAATAGGCGGCGCTGTATACGTCCAGGCACAAGAGTGCCCACCGTGGCCAAGGGAGCAGCTGGCGCTTGAGACCCAGGCGTTGGCGGAGCACGTCGCGATATGGGACCGCGCTTACCATGACCAGGGCAAATCACTTATTGATGACGAGCTCTACGACCAAGCGGTGGACCGCTTAGCCAGCTGGCAAGCTTGCCTGGGAGATAAAACGCCCCACCGCCCGCTTACCAGAGTGACCCGCAGTGGCGGCACCTTGAACCACCCGTTCGCTCAAACCGGCTTGAATAAAGCCGACGATGCCGGCGTGCGACGCTTTACCAGCCGCCGGGAGAACCTGTGGATCCAGCCTAAGGTAGATGGCGTGGCGGTCACACTACGCTATCAAGAGGGTGAGTTAATCGAAGCCGTGAGCCGTGGGGACGGCGAGCGTGGTCAAGACTGGACGGCCCGCGCTCACCAGCTACCTGCTGTGCCCAATTTGCTGCCAATACCACTGTCGATGGTGCTTCAAGGCGAGCTTTATTGGGTGTTGAATGACCACGTTCAGTCACAAAACCCTGCATCTGGTGCCCGGGGCGCCGTGGCGGGAGCGATGGCGCAACAATCACCTAGTCCCGATACTTTGAACCGAGTCGGGCTATTTGTATGGGATTGGCCGGATGGCCCCACCGATATGGCTGTAAGGCTTGCCGAGCTTACTGCGCTGGGCTTTGATACTGCCAACTACACTCACTCCTTAAACGAACAGCGCGACGCCGCTTATTGGCGAGATGCGTGGTTTAACGGTGCGCTACCCTTTGCTACCGATGGCGTTGTGCTCAAACAAGCGGAGCGTCCTGGCGTGCAGCGTTGGAGTTCATCGCCGCCAGAGTGGGCAATCGCCTGGAAGTACCCAGCTCAACAGGCGTTGGCTCAGGTACGCGGCGTGGAATTTCGCGTAGGCCGTACCGGGCGCGTGACACCACTGCTGTGGCTCTACCCAGTTACCTTGGAAGGAAAGCGCATCAGCCGCGTTTCGTTAAACTCGTTAGAGCGCTGGCAAGCGTGGGATATAAGGCCGGGTGATCAAGTGGCAGTAACGCTAGCAGGGCTGACCATCCCCCAGGTAACGGACGTCGTCTGGCAAGCGCGTGAGCGGGCGGCGTTAAGCGCCCCCTCGCCGGAGCGCTACCATTTGCTGAGTTGCTTTACGTTAACGTCGGGCTGTGAAGCACAGCTACTGGCAAGGCTTAGCTTTTTAAGCGATCAGTTGGGCATGCTAGGGGTGGGAGAAGGCACTTGGCAGGCGCTCATCGACGCAGGCGTTGTTACGGATTTACTGGGATGGATGGAAGCGACACCTACCCAGCTACAACAGGCCCACGGTATTGGAGCAGTGCGTGCTGCTGCTCTCGAAGCGCAATTCAGAGCTGCCAGGGCTGCTTCTTACGCAGCATGGCTGTCAGCGCTGGGCATGCCGCCCGGCGGTAGTGCCCAACTGGGAAATTGGCAAACCCTGGAAGGCTATTCACGGGCGAATTGGCAGGCTATTCCGGGTGTCGGCCCAGTTCGAGCCGACGCGCTAGCAGCGTTTTTCAGTCATCCGGAGGTGCAGCGCATGGCGCTAACACTGCAGCAGTCGGACATTGCGGGTTTTTAACCCAGGCCGGTTAGGCGCAGCATCAGGCTTAAATAGAGCGGAATCAGCAGCGGTGCCAGTAGCGTGGTGGTGAGCACCGCGAGGGCGCCCTTTTGGGGCTGAATACCCAGCTCCATAGCGACCACCACGACATTTGAAGCCATAGGCACCACGCCCAGCAGCAGCAGGGCCATGGCAAGCTCCGGGGCCAGCGGTGTGACCTGCTGCAGCACAAGCACCGCGGCAAGCATGACCAGCGGCCAAAGCAGGTAGCGCAACCCTACGCAGGTGGCGACAAAGCGCGTATCCCACGCCGACAGCGTGACCTGGCTGAGGGTCATGCCAATAATCATCATGCCTAGCAGAGTATACGTGGCAGGGAATACGTCCAAAGAACTCATCAGGGTAGCAGGCAACGTGATGTTGAGTGCATTTAGTAGCAGTGCAAAGAGAAATGCATAGAGGAGTGGCAGGCGAGCGATTTTGATCAGGCTTTGGCGCACAGAAAAGTGGCCGCGGGCGCTTAAATAAAACCCCACCGTAAACTCATATAGATTAATACCCAACATGCAGAACAGGTAAAGCGTCACGCCCTCGGGTGGCAGCAAAATAAGCGCTACCGGCAAACCGAAATAACCAGTATTGCCAGTGCCGGAGGAGAACGCTAAAAGTGCACCCTCCTGAGGGCCGAAGCGGTGCTGCGTCACTCGGCGCACGAGAAGCGCCATTGTGCTCACTAAAATAAACAGCGCCAGCGTCAGCACCAAATACTCAGCCGTAGGGCCGCCGTTCATCAGCGCGCGAAAAATTGTCAGCGGTGCAATGATGTACACCAGCAGTGTTGCAATAGGCCGTGGGTCTATCTTTAGGCGCTGTGCCGCAATAAAGCCCAGCCCCACATACCCCAATAGCATCAGCAGTGGCCCCATAAGGGCGCTTGGCGCTAAATCCATTTATCCTCCCTGATGAATTGTCACCTGATCCAACATGAGCCGAATTGAAGGGCGACCGTGGAATCTTTCATTAGCCCCTATGCAGCGGAAAATGGAGAATAACCCAAATAACATCACGTTGACGCTACGCGAGGAATTTCCATGAGCAGCCAAGAACATCCGTTAGGTATTAGCTTTGAGTTCTTTCCGCCCAATACGGATGCTGGGCGAGACAAGCTAATTCACGTGCGTGATGAGCTGGCCGCGCGTAAGCCGCGTTTTTTCTCGGTCACATATGGCGCCGGTGGCTCTACCCAGGCGCGCACGCGTGACATCGTTCGCAGCGTTAGCCAAAGCGGCATCACCACTGCGCCGCACCTCTCATGCATTGGCAGTGAAAAAGCCCAGCTGCGGGATCTGCTGGCGCAGTATCGTGAAGAGGGCGTGGATAGCTTGGTCGCGCTGCGCGGCGATATGCCGTCAGGTATGGCGAGCATAGGCGAGTTGCGCTATGCCAATGAGCTAGTGGAGTTTATTCGCGCTGAAACCGGCGATCATTTTGAAATTGCCGTGGCGGCGTATCCAGAATCTCATCCACAGGCCCCCAACCTGGATAAGGACGTGGAAAACTTTGCCCGTAAGATGAAGGCTGGCGCCAATATGGCCATCACTCAATACTTCTTCACCGCAGACGCTTATTTCAACTTCGTTGAGAAAGCGCGTGCGCTAGGCGTCGAGCAGCCGATTATCCCCGGCATTATGCCGATTACCAACTACACCAAGCTTGCGCGCTTTTCGGACGCCTGCGGTGCGGAAATCCCCCGTTGGATCCGTAAACAGCTGGAGTCCTATGGCGATGATAGCGACGCTATTGCCGCTTTTGGTACCGACGTTGTCTCCCGCCTATGTGAGCGACTGTTAGATGGCGGCGCGCCGGGCCTACACTTCTACACGTTGAACCAAGCGGCTCCGGTGTTGAAAGTGGTCGATAACCTAAGCTAACGCATCGTCTATCAGTCTCATGCCGGCCTGCATCAAACGATGCCGGCCGGTTTTTTTATGGGGGCTCTAAGGGCATCAAAAAAGCCGGAACCTCTCGGTTCCGGCGTTGGATGTTACGGGGTGCGGAGCAGCGCCGCAGTGGATTAAGAGACGTTTGCTGCTTTGCCTTTGCCGCCATGCAGCTTGCGCTGCATGATGAAGAGCGTCGCGCCAATGGCTAAGCCAGCGATGTCGGTATAGATGCCGCCGTAGATCATAAACATGGCGCCTACCAGCATCACAACGCGCTGCAGCGAATTTACTGGGCCAAAGAACCATCGCTGCACTGTTCCCGATAGTAGAATAATCCCCAGTGTGGCGGTCACTCCGACGCGAATTATTTGCATGGGTGAACCTTCCATCAGCATCGCTGGGCTGTAGAAAAACATAAATGGCACGATAAACGCAGCAAGGCCAATCTTGAACGATGCCACTGATGTCTTCATGGGGTTATCGCCAGAAATACCGGCAGCGGCATAAGAAGCCAACGCCACCGGCGGGGTAATCGCCGATACCACCGCAAAGTAGAACACGAAGAAGTGTGCTACCAGCGGCTGAATGCCGATATTAATCAAACCAGGCGCCACCACCGATGCTGCCACTGCGTAGGCGGCCGTAGTAGGCATCCCCATGCCAAGCAAGATGCTGATTAGCATGGCAAAAAATAGCGCCAGTAGCTGGCTAACGCCCGCTAGGCCAAGTAGCAGCGATGAGAAGCGCGCGCCAACACCGGTAAGTGAGATGACGCCAACAATCAGACCCGCACAGGCGCACACGGCGATGATCTGGATCGACATCGTACCAGCAAGCTGAAGGGCTCTTAAAATAGCGCGAATGCCCATTTTGTTAGGCGAGATCCAGCTAACGACCGCCGCTGAAGCGGTGGCTAGCGTACCCGCGCGAATCACCGAGTAACCCATAAATAGGGCGGCAATAAGAATAATAATCGGCGCAAACAGGTAGACCTGTTTGACCAGCTTCGAGAAAAGCGGAATCTCATCCTTCCGCATTCCCCGCATGCCCTTACGCGCAGCTTCAAAATCCACCATGAAGTAGATAGAGGCGAAGTAAAGGATGGCAGGAATCAAGGCGGCAACGGCGATATCGGTGTATGGAATGCCGGTGACCTCCGCCATGATGAAGGCACCTGCCCCCATGATGGGAGGCATAATCTGTCCACCGGTAGAGGCTGCTGCTTCAATGGCACCTGCACTGCGCGCTGGGTAACCCACTTTCTTCATTAATGGAATGGTAAGCGAGCCAGTAGAGACGACGTTCCCTGCGGAGGTACCGTTAATCATCCCCATCAAGCCAGAAGCAAAAATAGATACCTTAGCCGGGCCGCCACGGGCACGGCCAGCGGCCGCAAAGGCGAAGTTGACGAAGTAGTCGCCTACCTTAGAGGCCTGTAGAAACGCCGCAAAAATAATGAACAGAATGATGTAGGTTGACGATACGGCGGTGGTGGGGCCAAGAATACCCGCATCGGTATACACCTGACTGAAAAAGCGCTGCACAGACAAACCGGGGTAGCCTAAAAAACCCGGTAGGTGCTGACCTGTAAAAACGTAGGTCAAAAAAACCGCGGAAATGACCACCAGTGCCAAACCGGCCACGCGGCGAGTAAGTTCTAGAATCAAGAGTGACCCCGCAATGGCCGCCCATGAAATGCCAGGAGGCGCGAACGAGGTGCCGGTGGACATGCGCATATTGGTGTTAAAGGCCATCAATAAATAGCCCGCGCTGGCAATGGCGCACACCATCAACACTAAGTCGGCTGGGTTGAACCGGTGGCGTGCCTGGCGATAGAACCAAGAGAGCACAATAGCCCCTGCGGTTGTCGCCATTAATGGATAGCCGTAGTGCAGGGTCTCAATGCTTGGATCAATGCGCATCGCACCAGCGTTGAGGGTTTGCTGCATCAAGAAAACTTGTACCAGGGAATAAATAGCGGGCGCCAGAAGGGCATAGCTAATCCACTTGAGCCAAGCAGGGGAGGCCTGCTGGTCATCTTCAGCGAAGCGGGCGCCCGCATACAATCCGTACCCTAAAATCAGCGCACCGGCAATGTGTACGATGCGAAACGACCAAGTCTCCATTGGGTACACATTGAGCGAAAACAGGTGAAAGCCCGAATAGCCAATGGCTAAAGCGGCGAATAAAAAGAACTGCCAACCAACAAACACACGGCGGTTGGACTCGACAACCTCCTCATCGACACCCTCGGCGATTGACTCGGGTATCGATGAAGCAGTCTGGGCATCATCCTTGAAGCCGCTGGGATCTTGGTCGGTTTTGTGACTCATCAGAGGTCACCCTCACAGCAAAAGCAGGGAAAGGGGAAAAAATACTGCCCCGCCCGACTATCGGGAAACAGGGCAGCGGGAAGAGACGTATGGCTTAGTTAATCATGTCATCTTCGATTTCGTAGCCATTCTCTTCGTACCAGCGTGCAGCACCCGGGTGGAAGGGCAGTACGGTGTTGTGCACGATGTTTTCTGGAATGGTGGTCTCAGCACTGCGGTGAACGGAGCGCATGCGGTCGTTGTTCTCCATAGTGGCTTTGGTGACTTCGTAGACGAAGTCTTCCGGCAAATCACAACCCGCAATGGCGAAGTTCCACATGGAGACCGCGCGAGCGTCTTCTTCTAGCGTGGTGTAAGTGCTGGCAGGAATGGTGAACTCAGCCACGGGGAAGCTCCCCAGCACGGTTTCCATCTCTTCTTCGGTAAACTCAATGATGTTTACATTGGTTTGTACTTCCAACTGGCTAACCGCCGGGATCGGAATGCCAGCGGCAAACGCGATGACGTCAAGCAAACCGTCTTGCAACTGGCCACCAAGGTCAGACCAGCCGCCGTTACGGCGATCAAACTCTACGCCCAGCGTTTCGAGGATAGCCGGGAAGTAGGTATCAGAAGTAGACGCAGCCGGGCCAAAGCCAATGCGCGCACCATTGGGAATATCAGAAATAGACTCTATGCCGGAGCTTGAAAGCGCAGCAATAGAGAACGGGGTTTCATACATGGGAAACAGCGCACAGACGTTGTCCATCTGAAGGCCAGGCGCGAGTGGGCTTTCACCGTTAACGGCATCTGAAGCCGGGCCCATCGTGGTGAGGCCAAAAGCCATATCACCGCTGTGCACCAGCGCCAAGTTCTGTGTCGGGCCGCCTGTGACTTCGCCACCACCAGAAACACCCAGCTCGTCTGAAATGAAGTTGGCCCAGCCAGAGCCATAAACGAAGTAAGTACCGCCTTGGCTTGCGGTTCCTACGGTGAAATTGTTGGGCCAGTCAGAGCGGTCTGCGTGGGCAGTGCCTGCAGCAAGAAGTGCGCTGCTAGCAAGAAGAGCAAACGTTTTAGGCATCATATTGCGCATGGCGAGGTTTCCTAAGCTGTTATTGAATTATCATCTGGCGGATATGCAGTGCCAGTCGCTTTATCATTAAGCAGTTTATAGAAAGCGATACTCATGCCATATGGTGTTTATTTTTTTTTAATCAACGACTTAATTAAATAGAGTTAAACTTTGGTAGAAATGCTAATCGCAAAGAGTGGCTGGATTTACGCACATAAAAACTAACAGCTGTGTGGTTTTTCACACAGCCTAGGAGGGGATGTAGCTAATAGGAAAAGTGTAGCTAACGAGACACTTATTTAAAGCCGCTACACGGCGGCAGGAGGCAAAACACTTAGCTTTTTTTACCTGGGTCGAGAATACGGACGGGCTGAATATCTTGAACTTTCTGCTCGTCACGCACTTGGTTAACACGGGTGGTTAGCTCCGGTGCTGTTTCATCATCAATGGGCAACTGTTCGAAAAAATCACAGCTTACGCACTCTCGGTAGCGGATGCTGTTTTGCTCCCAGGCGCGGATTCGGTCCATCGCCGCGCAGCGTGGGCAGGTCACACCGGCTATAAAACGTTTGACGCTCGACATAATAAGCTCCTATGGCGCAACGGCGGGCGGTGGGGCCGTCGCGCCGGGTCATTACAGTAAGAGGGCTAGGCGGCGCGAATACCGCTATGGCGCAGCAGCGGTTCAACGCTTGGTTCTCGGCCACGGAAGCTGCGGAATAGCTCTGCGGCATCACGGGCACCGCCCTGTTCCAAAATTTCCTGCCGGAAGCGCTGGCCGGTCTCAGGATCGAAAATACCGGCCTCTTCAAAAGCGCTCCAGGCATCGGCGGAGAGCACTTCGGCCCATTTGTAGCTGTAGTAGCCCGCCGCATAGCCACCGGCGAAAATATGCCCAAAGCTGTTCTGGAAGCGGTTAAAAGCGACCACGGGCACCACCGACGTGGTGCTACGCACTTCGTCAATTAATGCCTGAACATCGTTAGCACTTGGGGCTTTTAGCTCATGGTGGAGGCGTAAATCGAAGAGCGAAAATTCGATTTGTCGCACCATGCCCATCGCTGACTGGAAGTTTTTAGCTGCTTGTAGCCGCTCAAGCAGTTCTGAGGGCAGCGGTTCATTGCTCTCAACATGTTTGGCGAGCAGGTCTAATCCTTCGCGCTCCCAGCAGTAGTTCTCCATAAACTGGCTAGGTAGCTCAACCGCATCCCAGGCAACGCCGTTAATCCCAGAAACATCGGCAATTTTCTGCTTGGTCAGCATGTGGTGCAGGCCGTGACCAAACTCATGAAATAGCGTCGTCACTTCATCGTGGGTGAGCAGCGCAGGCTTGCCGCCTACTGGCGCGGTGAAGTTACAGGTCAAAAAAGCAACGGGTAACTGTAGGCCGTTGTCAGTTTGGCGGCGTACTCGGCAGTCGGCCATCCAGGCGCCTCCGCGCTTTCCTTCCCTGGCGTACAGGTCAAGGTAAAAGCCCGCAATGGGGTTGCCGTGTTCGGTAATCCGAAAGAAACGCACATCGCTGTGGTAGCTCGGTGCCGCACTGTCTTCCTTAATCTGAACGCCGAAAAGACGCTCGACGACCTGGAAGAGCCCGTCTACTACGCGAGGCGCGGAAAAGTAGGGGCGCAGCTGTTCCTGGGAAATAGCATGGCGCGCTTCACGCAGTTTTTCGCTCACGTAAGCCACGTCCCATGGCTCAAGAGTGTCGATCTCAAGCTCGTCGCGGGCGTAGGTACTTAGCTCGGCAAACTCTTCTTTCGCCTGGGGAGCTGCGTGGTGGGCAAGGTCGTTTAAGAAAGTAAGCACCTGCTCGGGGGAGTCCGCCATTTTGGTCGTTAGCGAGTAATCGGCGTAGGTATCAAAGCCTAGTAGTTCGGATAGCTCATGGCGCAGGCCCAGGATCTCTTCCAGAATTGGCGCATTGTCGAACTTACCGGCATCCGGGCCTTGATCCGAGGCGCGGGTAACAAAGGCGGTGTAGACTTCGCGGCGTAGTTCGCGGTTATCGGCATAGCTGACAATAGGAAAAAAGCTGGGAAAATCGAGGGTTATACGATAACCCGTAACGCCTTTTGCTTCAGCGGCGGCCTTAAGCGTATCAAGCGCGCTTTCCGGTACGCCGGTCAGCTCATTTTGGTTTTCAATGTCTTTGTGCCAGGCCTGGGTGGCATCCAGGACATTGTTGGAAAACTGATTGGAAAGCGTTGAGAGACGGGACTGAATATCGCCATAGCGGGCTTTTTGATCAGCGGGAAGGTCAACGCCGGCCAAGCGAAAGTCGCGTAGGGCATTGTCGACCGTGCGCTGCTGGGCGGTATCAAGCTGTGACCAGTGCTTCTCTTTTAGTGCTTGCCAGCCATGAAACAGCCCTTCGTGCTGGCCGACCCAAGTGCCGAATGCAGAAAGCTGCTCCAAGCAGGCTTGGTAAGCTTCGCGCAGCTCAGGGGTATTCATCGTGCCATTAAGGTGCGAAACCGGCGACCAAGCTTGAGAAAGTCGATCATTCACGGCTTCAAGCGGTGCCGCAAAGTTTTCCCAAGTGGGTGGTGTGCTAGCCGCCTGTTGGGCAAGGCGATCGATCGCTTCACGGCTTTCACTGAGCAGTGTTTCTACGGCGGGCACCACGTGTTCGGCGCGAATCTCAGCGAAAGGGGGAAGCTCGTGGCTCTCTAGCAGCGGATTGCGGGACATAGGCACCTCGATGGCATCGTTTTAAAACGTTAAGGAGCGCGTAAAACGCGCGATAATGATGACACAGTGTGGGCAGTGAGGCGTTCTTTCAATAGCAAGGTTTGGCCTGGACGAAAGCGCCTGCTAGTCTTGCCGCCTTTTAGTGCCACCAATGGCAGGAGCATGTAATGAGTGAAACGCTAGAGCGCTGGGGGTCTAAGCGGGCCTTTATCTTAGCGGTAACCGGGGCAGCGGTTGGGTTAGGCAATATCTGGCGCTTTCCCTACGTGACGGGTGAAAACGGCGGCGCTGCTTTTTTACTAATCTATATCGCTTTTGTGCTGTTGCTGGGTATTCCGGTGATGATGGCGGAAATTTTAATCGGCCGGGCAGGTCGGCGTGGCCCTATGCAATCGCTGGGTGCGCTTGCGGCTGAGGCGGGGGCTTCTCGCCACTGGCGTTGGCTGGGGCTATTTGGTGCCTTTACGGTGTTCTGTATTTTGTCGTTTTATTCGGTGGTCTCGGGTTGGTCGATTGAGTTCTTAGTCACGTCGATAAACGGTAATTTTGCGGGAGCAAGCGCGGCGGAAGTCGGGGCCGGGTTTGATGCCTTTTTGGCAAACCCTGGGCTGTTAATTTTTAATCACTCGCTATTTCTATTTATGACCATGACCGTAGTAGCCGCAGGCGTCGCGAAAGGTCTGGAGCGGTTAAATAATCTGCTGATGCCGCTTTTATATGGGTTACTGCTGCTATTGGCCGCCTATGCGACAACGACCGACGGCTTTGGCACGGCGCTCTCCTGGCTATTCTTGCCTTCATTTGGGGATGTTACGGCCAGTGTTGTGCTGCATGCGATGGGCCACGCCTTTTTTACCCTTGCCGTTGGAGCTTGTGCCTTAATGGCGTATGGCGCCTACATGCCCGATGACCAAAGCCTGCCCAAGGCTGCCTTCGCAGTTGCCGTGCTGGACATTAGTGTGGCCTTGCTAGCGGGCATTGCAATTTTTTCGGTGGTGTTTGCCCAGGGGATGGACCCAGCTGATGGCCCAGGGCTAATGTTTGTCACGCTACCCATTGCGTTTTCTGAGCTGCCCTGGGGTTCGCTGTGGTTGAGCGTGTTTTTCCTACTGCTGTTACTGGCGACCTGGACATCAGCGATTAACCTCGCTGAGCCGATGGTGGCCACACTGCAGGGCCTTGGCTGGCGGCGTAGCGTGTCAACCGCAGTGGTGGCGCTAAGCGTATGGCTGATTGGCCTGCTATCGGCGTTCTCGTTCTCAACCTTGGCAGAGTTTAAACCGCTATTTGGGCGTAATGTATTTGAGCTGGTAAGCAGTATTCCTCCCGATATCTTCTTACCCATCGGTGGGCTGTTCATAGCGATTTTTGCAGCATGGGTGATGCCTCAAGCGCGTGCTGTAAGCGCGCTGGGAATGGGGGGGCGGGGTTATTTATTATGGCGTACCATCGTCCGCTGGGTATCGATTCCGCTGACGTTTATTGTCCTGCTGGGTGGATTGCTATAGTGCTTTTTCCGGCACCTTTATTGCGTTAAGGAGATAACCATGAGCAGTGCCCTACGAACTTATCAAGGCGTTTCGCCGCAACTTGGCGAGCGTGTGTATGTCGACCCTGCGAGCGTCGTGATTGGCGATGTGGTGCTGGGAGATGACTGCTCGGTGTGGCCGATGACCGTCATCCGTGGCGACATGCACCGGATACGTATTGGCGCACGGACAAGCGTGCAGGATGGCAGCGTGTTGCATATCACCCATGCCAGCGATTTCAATCCTGATGGCTTTCCGCTCATCATTGGCGATGATGTGACCATTGGCCACAAGGCGATTTTACACGGCTGCACCCTGGGCAACCGTATTCTGGTGGGTATGGGCGCCATTGTGATGGATGGTGCGGTGGTGGAAGATGAAGTAATTATTGCCGCTGGCGCGGTGGTCACGCCGGGGAAACGCCTTGAAAGTGGCTATGTGTATGCCGGTAATCCTGCTAAAGCGCTGCGCCCGCTGAAAGATAAAGAGCGCGCTTTTTTCCCCTACACCGCAGGTAACTATGTAAAGTTAAAGGAGTCGTTTCTTGCTCAGGCTGCGGGTTAACCGAGAGGCCTAAGCAGTTGGCTAACCACTCTTTTTTCTAACGCAATGATGTTGCGGCAGCTGGAAATCTGTTAATTTATCCAGTTTTCTAGGGTGCCGCGCTATGGCTAATTTTCGCACGCATATTTCGGTGGCAGCAGCGGGCGGCATGGTACTGGCCTACGCGGGCTGGCAGGCTCAATGGTGGCCCGCTAATCAGGCACTGCTGGTCGTGGCGTTGGTCGCTTTTGGCGGCATTTTGCCGGATATCGACGCCGACCGTTCACGTTCTATTCGGTTAATTTTTAATCTACTGTCAGTGCCTTCGCTGGTGCTTGGCGTACTGCTGCTGCAGCCTTGGCTAACGCCCGGGTTACTGCTGGTGGCCTGTGGCGGCATCTATTTCTGTGTACGCTATTTAGCCGCGGTGCTGTTTTCACGTTTCACGGTGCATCGGGGGATCTGGCATTCGCTGATGGCCGCGGCGCTGTGTGCCCTGGCCACGGCGTCGCTTAGTTACCACTTGCTTGCCCAGCCGGCTTGGCTGGCATGGTGTCACGGGGCAGCGGTGCTGCTGGGGTTTATCATTCACCTGGGGCTGGATGAGCTGTTTAGTGTTGACCTGGAAGGCGCGCGGTTAAAGCGCTCTTTTGGTACCGCGCTAAAGCTGGGCGATAGCCGCCGTCCGCTTTCCAACCTATTAATGTTGATTGCGATGCTCACCCTGGTGCCCTGGGCACCGCCCTGGGGAGTGTTAGCGGAGCTGTTCCATCAAGGCTCGCTATTGTGGCGGTAGTCACCAGCGTTTAAAACGTGCTTTTTAAGCTTGTCGTAAAACGTTTTACGGGGAATACCCAGATGGTGGCAAACATCGGTAACCCGCCCTTGGTGGCGTGCTAGTGACTGGCTAATCAAGCTTTTTTCAAACAGCTCTACTTGGCGGGGCAGCGTTGGCTCTTGAGTGTCGGCGGCGACACCCTCCAGCAGGGCATCGAGGCGGTAGTCAAACGCTGCCCCCAGCAGTACATAGCGCTCGGCCAGGTTACGTAGTTCACGCACATTGCCAGGCCAGTCGTGGGCCAAGAGGGCGGCAATGGCGTGACTATCCAGCATGGGAGCTTCAAGCCCGCTGCGGTTAGCGGCTACCACGGCAAAGTGTTGAAACAGTAGGGGAATGTCTTCTCGCCTTTCGCGCAGGGCTGGTAGCGGTAGGGTGACAACGTTTAGTCGGTAGTAGAGGTCTTCGCGAAAGCGACCCTCCTCAGCGGCAGTTTTAAGGTCGACTTTGGTGGCGGCAATCACGCGAATATTGAGGGGCACTGCCTCGTTGGCGCCTAGCCGCTCCACGCAACGCTCCTGAAGAACCCGTAGCAGCTTAACTTGTAGTGCCAAGGGCATGGACTCAATTTCATCCAAAAAGACGGTGCCGCCGTTAGCGTGCTCAAACTTACCAATTCGCCGCTCTACCGCCCCTGTGAAGGCGCCTTTCTCATGGCCGAAGAGCTCTGATTCAATGGTGTTTTCTGGCACTGCGCCGCAGTTGATCGCCATAAAGGGGCTGTTACGCCGGGCGCTGCGTTCGTGAATTGCTCGGGCGACCAAGTCTTTTCCGGTGCCGGTTTCACCAAACAGTAGCACATCGGCTTCTACTTGGCTGATGCGCTGAATCATTGCGGCAAGGCGAGAAATGATCGGTGTACGCCCAACAAGCCGAGGGCCAAGAGCGGCTTGCTGAACTTCAAGCTCCGCTTTAAGGCGTAAGTTTTCGAGGCTTAGCTGGCGCTTTTCAATCCCGCGCCTAACCACATCCAATAACTGATCGCCCGCGAAGGGCTTTTCTAGAAAGTCCCAGGCACCTGCACGCATGGCTTCTACGGCGGTCGAAATGTCGCCGTGACCAGTAATAAGAATAATCGGCAGCGTGGCGTCGCGGCTGTGTAGCTCATGCAGCAGGGCCATACCGTCCATTCCAGGCATGCGAATATCGCTCACAATGACCCCAGGAAAGTCATCAGGCAGCGCAGCAAGCGCTTGTTCGGCGGACTCAAAGCAGTAGGGCGTATAACCGGCAAGCTCTAAGGTTTGGCTGGCGGTGATACGCAGGTGCGGTTCGTCGTCAATCACCATCACCGGCAGCGTCGACGGCTCATGCATGGTTATTATTCTCCTTCACTTTTGATGCCGTAATCGAGTCAGGCGGTAACGAGTAGGGCAGTGTTACGGTAAAGCATGCGCCGCCAGTCGTGTGGTTGCTGGCCTGCAGCTTGCCTCCGAGGTCGTCCATAATACGTGAGGAGATGGAAAGTCCCAGCCCTAATCCGCTGCCCGGCGCTTTGGTGGTAAAAAAGGGCTCAAAAATCTGCCCTATATGCTGCGTGGCAATGCCGGGGCCATTATCAGCGACGCTGATGACCACCTGCTCTCTGATCACCTCAGCGCTAAGTATGAGTACCGGCGATGAGGTCTCTTTCATGGCCTGCAGCGCATTGCCAATAAGGTTAACCAGCACTTGCTCCAGGCGCACTAAGTCGGCGTTTACCCAAAGTGTTTCTTCCGGCCAGTGCTGTTGCACCTGGACGCTACCTTCTTTCAAACGGCTGTGAAACAGGCGTAAGGCGTATTCAATGCATGCCTGCACGGAGATGGTCTCCTGCCGCTCGCTGCTTTTGCGGGAGAACTGCCGTAACTGGGCGCTAATGTCAGCCATCCGTTGAGTAAGCTCGACAATTTGTTCTAGGTTGGCATCGGCTTTTTCAACCCGAGCAAGCTCAATAAACCGCCGAGCATTCTCAGCGTAGGCGCGAATGGCCGCTAAAGGCTGGTTGAGCTCGTGATTAATACCCGCAGCTAGTTGGCCGAGTACGGCCATTTTGGCCGCTTGGATTAGTTCATCTTGGGTTTGGCGCAGGTTTGCCTCGGCACGGCGGCGCTCTTCAATTTCATCGGATAAGCGCTGATTGCTGGCGACTAAATCTCGAGTGCGGCGTTCAACGCTCACTTCAAGCTCATCACGTACTCGGGCCAAGGTTTGTCGTTCACGCTCTGCAAACGCCTCACGCTCTCGGCGTAATCGCAAGCGCTGCCAACCAATGCCACCGCCAAGGGCCACAATGCCGTAAAGCCCGCCAGCCATCAGGGCGGCGATCCATTGTGCGCTAATGACTGGGGTTAAGGGTTTTAAAATGTGCATTTGCCAGCCAAATTCAGGAATGGGGCGTGTGAGACTTAAGTAGCGCTCACCGCTAAGCGGCCCATGTGAAAAGCTGACGAGATAGCTATCAGGCTCGTAGGGCATGTTGATTTCAATGCCGGAAGGTGCCAATGGTTCCATGGCATAGCGCCGCGTGGCTCTTAATGCGTCACGCTCTTCATCGCTAAGGGGGTGAAGTGCGCTCATGCGTAGCGCCGGGTGGCTGGCCATAAAGATAATGTTGTCGCTGTCGGTCACCAGCAGTTCTGCGTCCTGCTCGGCCCAGCTGGCTTCGACATCATCCAGCAGTACTTTAATGACTAGCACGCCGTCGGGCTGTGCATCGGGCGACGTATCGTCTAGCCAGACCGGAGAGGAAAAGTAGTAGCCGCGCTCAAGGGATTGAACGCCGAGACCGTAAAAGCGCCCCTGGCCGCCTTTAATAGCGTCCGTGTAGTAGCTGCGAAAGGCGTAATTTTGGCCGATAAACGTATTAGGGCGGTGCCAGTTACTTGCGGCGATGGTATCGGCGTTTCGATCTAGCAGATAGATATCTGACACCCCTGCTGTGAAGCGGAAGCGATCAAGTAGCAGGTTGAGCGGCATTGGGTCTTGGTTGTCTGGAGAGGCAAGAAAGCGCTGAATGCCCTCCCGGGTGGCTAGCATTTGCGGCAGGTAGTCGTAGCGCAGCAGGTAGCCATTAAGGTTAGCCGCTGACAAGCGCAGCTCATTTTCTGCGTCGTCCTGTAGATTACTCAGCGCTTGATCACGAGCAAACAGCGCGGCTTGCCACATGCAGAGAACCAGGCCCAGAGGGATCGCTATCAGCCACATCAAACGCCAACGTAGCGGCTGGCTAGTCATGCGGGCGTGCTGCTGGTGCCTTGGGCACGGCGTAGTGCTCGCTGAGCGCGGGTTTCAGCGCGGGCCATTTCCAGTAGCCCTTCTTCAACGTATACCAAGTGTTCATGGGCGCGGGCGCGGGCATCTTCTGCCCGCCCCTCTAAAATTGCATCCAGCAGTGCGCGGTGCTGCTTCATCAGTTGGGTGCGGGAGTCAGGTTTAGCAAACAGGTGCGCTAAATTATCGACAATGCTCTGCTCTAACAGATGGAAAATCCCACGAATTGTATGTAATAGCAGAACGTTATGAGCGGCTTCTGCAATCGCAAGATGGAAGGCGGCATCTAACTTGGCTTCCTGAGCGGGGTTGGTGCCTACAAAGCCGCCATCAAGTTCTTCAAAGCGCTGAATTAAGACGGCTTTATCTGCAGGCGTCGAGCGTAGCGCGGCATAGTAAGCAGAAATGCCCTCCATGGCATCGCGAAACTCCAGCA
Source organism: Halomonas sp. GFAJ-1 (assembly GCA_002966495.1). Lineage (NCBI taxonomy): Bacteria > Pseudomonadati > Pseudomonadota > Gammaproteobacteria > Oceanospirillales > Halomonadaceae > Halomonas > Halomonas sp. GFAJ-1. The sequence continues at coordinate 775,065 of CP016490.1, read as the reverse complement.
GGTCAAGATGAAACTCGTTATGGCGAGACATCATCTCTAATAGCGGATCTGTATAACCGTTATTAAGTGTTTCGTTTACAAACGTGCCGCCTCCCTGGCGGCTGGTAAGCAGGCCACGGGCCGCAAGTTTTTGAATGGCTTCCCGCAGCGAGGGGCGAGACACCCCAAATCGCTCCGCCAGCTCCCGCTCGGGTGGCAAGCGTTGACCGGGTTTTAAGCTGCCTTCAAGGATCATAGCCTCAAGACGCTCAGTAATTACATCGGCTAAGCGCTGCTGGCGGAGCGGTGGGTAAGTCATTGGTAAAAGCCCTCATAATTGGTAAGACCAATAATAAGAGCTTTGGCGGTTTGTCTCAACAGTATATGGCTAGCTAGTTGATGGCTAATTGTACCGTTTATTTGATTTTAAACTAAAGTATATGGTCGAAAGACGCTCTGGAGCACGATACTGGTTTGACACGACTACGGTGTCTCACTAATGTTGAGTCTAAATTTTTGTAAATTGGTAAAACCAATTCTAATCTGAGGCGCTTAACACCGACGCTTCGATGACCATTTATAAATAGCGCATCTATTTATTGCATAGGGCCTGCCATGATCATTTCAGCACCTACGGACTACCGCCAAGCTGCCAAGCGCCGTATTCCTCCCTTTCTTTTCCACTATGCCGATGGCGGGTCGTACGCAGAGCATACTCTGCGGCGTAATGTTGAGGATCTAGCGGGTGTCGCGTTGCGGCAACGCGTGCTGAAGGACATGTCTTCGCTATCACTCGAAGCCGAGTTGTTTGGTGAAAAAATGGCGATGCCTCTTGCCTTGGCGCCGGTGGGGTTAACAGGAATGTACGCTAGGCGTGGCGAGGTTCAGGCGGCACGGGCGGCGACTAAGAAAGGTATACCGTTTACGCTTTCTACTGTATCAGTATGTCCTATTGCTGAAGTCGCAGCGGCGGTGGATCGGCCCATTTGGTTCCAGCTTTATGTATTGAAGGATCGGGGCTTTATGAAGCACGTGCTGGAACGTGCTAAGGCGGCAGGTGTTAAAACACTGGTCTTTACCGTCGATATGCCTGTGCCAGGCGCACGTTATCGCGATGCTCATTCAGGTATGAGCGGTAAGAGCGGGCCTATGAGGCGTATGCTGCAGGCCGCGTTGCACCCCCTTTGGGCTTGGGATGTAGGTGTTCATGGCCGCCCACATGACCTGGGTAACGTGTCTGATTATCGAGGCCAGCCAACGGAGCTTGAGGACTATATAGCCTGGCTTGGGGATAACTTTGATCCCTCTATTTCGTGGAAGGACTTGGATTGGATTCGCGAGCAATGGGATGGGCCGATGATCATTAAGGGCATACTCGATGCTGAAGATGCCCGTGATGCGGTTCGCTTTGGCGCTGATGGTATCGTTGTTTCTAATCATGGTGGCCGCCAGCTCGATGGTGTTCCTTCTACTGCGCGGGCACTGCCTGCTATTGCTGATGCAGTGAAGGGCGATTTGACTATCCTCGCGGATTCTGGCGTGCGTAATGGGCTTGATGTTGTAAGAATGATTGCCCTGGGTGCTGATACCGCTCTCATTGGCCGTGCCTTTATCTATGCACTTGCTACAGCCGGAGAAGCGGGCGTTACTCATCTTCTAGAGTTGTTCGAAAAGGAGATGCGGGTTGCCATGACGCTTACCGGGGCGCGCAGTATCGCTGACATTAGTTCGGATTCGCTGGTGTCGGGTTCGCTGCGCGATATCTAGCGTGTTATATCAAGAGGTATAAAGAGGAGTGGCGTTAATTTGTTGCCCAAATTAGCTATAAGAGCAAAGAGCGATTAATTGTCGAGTATTTTCAAAATAGCCCTTGCCAAGACGGCGGCGAATCCGTAAAGTACGCATCCGCTGCCGGGGACGCCAAGCGTTACCAGCGGTGAATGAAGGTGAAAACCTTCGGTTTGTCAGTAGGTTAGAGCGGTTTTGTGGCTCGCCTCGTTCGCTGAATTCAGTCACTGAAAACAGCGGTTGACAACCACCAGGAAATGCGTAGAATACGCCTTCCTCGCTGAGGCAAGCCAATTCAACGGCAAGCCAGTTATTAGCGAAACGCTCTTTAACAATTTGATCAGGTAATTCATGTGGGCGCTTGCCGATGAGGGTGATAAATCACCAAATATCAAGGCAAGCGGTCATGAAAACGTAAGTTTGAATGAATTCGTTTGAACCTTGAGCCAAGTTTGATGCGCTTTTGTTGCTTTCGGCTAGTCCTTAAGTAACGAGTAAGTATCACAATGATTTTAAACTGAAGAGTTTGATCATGGCTCAGATTGAACGCTGGCGGCAGGCCTAACACATGCAAGTCGAGCGGTAACAGATCTAGCTTGCTAGATGCTGACGAGCGGCGGACGGGTGAGTAATGCATAGGAATCTGCCCGATAGTGGGGGATAACCTGGGGAAACCCAGGCTAATACCGCATACGTCCTACGGGAGAAAGGGGGCTCCGGCTCCCGCTATTGGATGAGCCTATGTCGGATTAGCTAGTTGGTGAGGTAATGGCTCACCAAGGCAACGATCCGTAGCTGGTCTGAGAGGATGATCAGCCACATCGGGACTGAGACACGGCCCGAACTCCTACGGGAGGCAGCAGTGGGGAATATTGGACAATGGGCGAAAGCCTGATCCAGCCATGCCGCGTGTGTGAAGAAGGCCCTCGGGTTGTAAAGCACTTTCAGCGAGGAAGAACGCCTAGGGGTTAATACCCCCTAGGAAAGACATCACTCGCAGAAGAAGCACCGGCTAACTCCGTGCCAGCAGCCGCGGTAATACGGAGGGTGCAAGCGTTAATCGGAATTACTGGGCGTAAAGCGCGCGTAGGTGGCTTGATAAGCCGGTTGTGAAAGCCCCGGGCTCAACCTGGGAACGGCATCCGGAACTGTCAAGCTAGAGTGCAGGAGAGGAAGGTAGAATTCCCGGTGTAGCGGTGAAATGCGTAGAGATCGGGAGGAATACCAGTGGCGAAGGCGGCCTTCTGGACTGACACTGACACTGAGGTGCGAAAGCGTGGGTAGCAAACAGGATTAGATACCCTGGTAGTCCACGCCGTAAACGATGTCGACCAGCCGTTGGGTGCCTAGCGCACTTTGTGGCGAAGTTAACGCGATAAGTCGACCGCCTGGGGAGTACGGCCGCAAGGTTAAAACTCAAATGAATTGACGGGGGCCCGCACAAGCGGTGGAGCATGTGGTTTAATTCGATGCAACGCGAAGAACCTTACCTACTCTTGACATCCTGCGAACTTGTGAGAGATCACTTGGTGCCTTCGGGAACGCAGAGACAGGTGCTGCATGGCTGTCGTCAGCTCGTGTTGTGAAATGTTGGGTTAAGTCCCGTAACGAGCGCAACCCTTGTCCTTATTTGCCAGCACGTAATGGTGGGAACTCTAAGGAGACTGCCGGTGACAAACCGGAGGAAGGTGGGGACGACGTCAAGTCATCATGGCCCTTACGAGTAGGGCTACACACGTGCTACAATGGCCGGTACAAAGGGTTGCCAACTCGCGAGAGTGCGCTAATCCCGAAAAGCCGGTCTCAGTCCGGATCGGAGTCTGCAACTCGACTCCGTGAAGTCGGAATCGCTAGTAATCGTGAATCAGAATGTCACGGTGAATACGTTCCCGGGCCTTGTACACACCGCCCGTCACACCATGGGAGTGGACTGCACCAGAAGTGGTTAGCCTAACGCAAGAGGGCGATCACCACGGTGTGGTTCATGACTGGGGTGAAGTCGTAACAAGGTAGCCGTAGGGGAACCTGCGGCTGGATCACCTCCTTAAACGATGCATCACTCCTCGCGGTAAGCGCTCACAATGAATTACCTGATCAGAATGCTGTTGATGAGCAGTGATAAACGCTCTTTCACCTTAAAAAAGAAGAAAAGACCTTTCTTTTAGACCTTTCTTTTTCGTTTAACGTTGAAAACACGACCCGTTTATCACTGCTTATAGCAGTCGCTCTTTAACAATGTATATCATGCTGACATAAACGCTTCGTAGAAGTGTTTATACGTAATTGTTTTGTGATACGTCTCAAGCGTATCCGGCAATCGTTATTATTGCGAAATCCAGACTCCTTCGGGTTATAGGGTCAAGCAATTAAGCGCACACGGTGGATGCCTAGGCAGCCAGAGGCGATGAAAGACGTGGTAGCCTGCGATAAGGCTCGGCGAGGTGGCAAACAACCTTTGACCCGGGCATTTCTGAATGGGGAAACCCACTCATCATAAGATGAGTATCTTACGCTGAATATATAGGCGTAAGAGGCGAACCAGGGGAACTGAAACATCTAAGTACCCTGAGGAAAAGAAATCAACCGAGATTCCCCTAGTAGCGGCGAGCGAACGGGGACCAGCCCTTAAGCATGTGACTGATTAGACGAACGCGCTGGGAAGCGCGGCCGTAGCGGGTGATAGCCCCGTAGTCGAAAATCTGATCATGTGAAATCGAGTAGGTCGGGGCACGAGAAACCTTGACTGAAGACGGGGGGACCATCCTCCAAGGCTAAATACTCCTGGCTGACCGATAGTGAACCAGTACCGTGAGGGAAAGGCGAAAAGAACCCCGGAGAGGGGAGTGAAATAGATCCTGAAACCGTGTGCGTACAAGCAGTAGGAGCAGACTTGTTCTGTGACTGCGTACCTTTTGTATAATGGGTCAGCGACTTATATTCAGTGGCGAGGTTAACCGTTTAGGGGAGCCGTAGGGAAACCGAGTCTTAACTGGGCGACACAGTCGCTGGATATAGACCCGAAACCGAGCGATCTATCCATGAGCAGGGTGAAGGTTGAGTAACATCAACTGGAGGCCCGAACCAGGATCTGTTGAAAAAGATTTGGATGACTTGTGGATCGGAGTGAAAGGCTAATCAAGCTCGGAGATAGCTGGTTCTCCTCGAAAGCTATTTAGGTAGCGCCTCACGTATTACCGCCGGGGGTAGAGCACTGTTTCGGCTAGGGGGTCATCCCGACTTACCAACCCGAGGCAAACTCCGAATACCGGTGAGTATCAGCGTGGGAGACACACGGCGGGTGCTAACGTCCGTCGTGAAAAGGGAAACAACCCAGACCGTCAGCTAAGGTCCCCAAATCCTGGTTAAGTGGGAAACGATGTGGGAAGGCTCAGACAGCTAGGAGGTTGGCTTAGAAGCAGCCATCCTTTAAAGAAAGCGTAATAGCTCACTAGTCGAGTCGGCCTGCGCGGAAGATGTAACGGGGCTAAACCAGGTACCGAAGCTACGGGTGCATTCTTAGGAATGCGCGGTAGAGGAGCGTCGTGTAAGCCGATGAAGGTGAATTGAGAAGTTCGCTGGAGGTATCACGAGTGCGAATGCTGACATGAGTAACGATAAAGGGAGTGAAAAACTCCCTCGCCGGAAGACCAAGGGTTTCTGTTCGACGCTAATCGGAGCAGAGTGAGTCGGCCCCTAAGGCGAGGCCGAAAGGCGTAGTCGATGGGAAACGGGTCAATATTCCCGTACCGGACATGATTGCGATGGGGGGACGGAGAAGGCTAGGTGAGCCAGGCGTTGGTTGTCCTGGTGAAAGTGAGTAGGCCGAGGTGCTAGGAAAATCCGGCACCTTAAAGCCGAGACACGAGATGAACTGACCACGGTCAGGAAGTCACTGATGCCACGCTTCCAGGAAAAGCCTCTAAGCTTCAGATCATGTGCGACCGTACCCCAAACCGACACAGGTGGTCAGGGTGAGAATCCCAAGGCGCTTGAGAGAACTCGGGTGAAGGAACTAGGCAAAATGGTGCCGTAACTTCGGGAGAAGGCACGCCGGCGTAGGGTGATGAGACTTGCTCTCTAAGCCCGAACCGGTCGAAGATACCAGGTGGCTGCAACTGTTTAGTAAAAACACAGCACTCTGCTAACTCGTAAGAGGACGTATAGGGTGTGACGCCTGCCCGGTGCCGGAAGGTTAAATGATGGTGTTAGGCTTCGGCCGAAGCTCTTGATTGAAGCCCCGGTAAACGGCGGCCGTAACTATAACGGTCCTAAGGTAGCGAAATTCCTTGTCGGGTAAGTTCCGACCTGCACGAATGGCGTAATGATGGCCACGCTGTCTCCACCCGAGACTCAGTGAAATTGAAATCGCCGTGAAGATGCGGTGTACCCGCGGCTAGACGGAAAGACCCCGTGAACCTTTACTATAGCTTCACACTGGACGCTGATGTTGCCTGTGTAGGATAGCTGGGAGGCTTTGAAACCCGGACGCCAGTTCGGGTGGAGCCAACCTTGAAATACCAGCCTGGCATCATTGGCGTTCTCACTCAGGTCCGTTATCCGGATCGAGGACAGTGTGTGGTGGGTAGTTTGACTGGGGCGGTCTCCTCCCAAAGAGTAACGGAGGAGCACGAAGGTACCCTCAGCACGGTCGGACATCGTGCAGTGAGTGCAAGAGCATAAGGGTGCTTGACTGCGAGACAGACACGTCGAGCAGGTGCGAAAGCAGGTTCTAGTGATCCGGTGGTTCTGTATGGAAGGGCCATCGCTCAACGGATAAAAGGTACTCCGGGGATAACAGGCTGATACCGCCCAAGAGTTCACATCGACGGCGGTGTTTGGCACCTCGATGTCGGCTCATCACATCCTGGGGCTGAAGTCGGTCCCAAGGGTATGGCTGTTCGCCATTTAAAGTGGTACGCGAGCTGGGTTTAGAACGTCGTGAGACAGTTCGGTCCCTATCTGCCGTGGGCGTTGGATGTTTGAGAAGAGCTGCTCCTAGTACGAGAGGACCGGAGTGGACGACCCTCTGGTGTTCCGGTTGTCACGCCAGTGGCATTGCCGGGTAGCTATGGTCGGACAGGATAACCGCTGAAAGCATCTAAGCGGGAAGCCCCCTTCAAGATGAGACATCCCCGAGGACTTGATCCTCCTAAAGGGCCCAGCGAGACCAGCTGGTTGATAGGCACGGTGTGGAAGCGCTGCAAGGCGTTGAGCTAACGTGTACTAATGGCCCGTGAGGCTTGACCCTATAACACCCAAGGGGTCTGGTCGTAGTAATAACGAGAACCGGATACGCAGCAGCAAGCCAAGGCGCTTGCTGACAAGAGACGATCACAAAACACGTCATCGACGACATCAGCATGATATACATCGCCAGTTACGCCTGACGACCATAGCGAGCGTGAACCACCTGATCCCTTGCCGAACTCAGCAGTGAAACCGCTTAGCGCCGATGGTAGTGTGGGGTCTCCCCATGCGAGAGTAGGTCATCGTCAGGCACTTATTAAGAAAAATCCCCCAGGGCTGATGCCTTGGGGGATTTTTTTATGCGTGAGGGGTAAAAAAGAAGGGGGAAGGGAGAATCGTGAGCCGGAAATGCCACACCTCACCACTCAATGGCTTCACCCGCCCAATCCCAAAAACTGCCGGTGTCTTCTGGGGTGCGTTGGGAAATAACCTTCAATAGTTGCTCTGCAACGAAGTCAGGCGTGAATAATTTGTCATTGGGTACGCGGGCTTGAAAGGGTTTTGAAAGAGCAGTGTCGGTAGTGCCTGGGTGTAAGCATAGCACTATGGATTGCTTGTTAAGTCTAGTCAGCTCAATTGAGGCCGTTTTCATAAGCATATTATGGGCCGCTTTACTGGCTCGATAGCTATACCAGCCCCCGTAACCGTTATCGGTAATCGAGCCAACACGAGCCGAGAGGCTAGCGATGATCGCTGGATGTGAGCCTTGTAATGATGGCTTAAGAGCTGCAATTAATAGCGCAGGGGTAGCTGCATTAATATGCATTACATGATTAAGAGAAGCTGCATCAAGCTGTTCAAGGCGTTTCTCAGGCTGTAGACCGTGGCTATCGTCGTGAAGAGTACCTATTGCATTGAATAAGAAGTGGACTGGGCGTCCGCTTACTTGCTGGGCAACAACTGACCTGCCGTGCTCGGTAGTTATATCTGCAATAAGTGATTTTAGGCGTGGATGATCAGATGCTAAGAAAGAGCGGCTGATGGCAATGACTTCACCAGTTTTCTCTGATGCCAGCAGCGCATTAACCATTGCGCTACCAATACCACCACTGGCGCCAGTAACAACGGCTATAAAATCTTTTGGAAGATGGGAAAGCATAAATACGCTCCAGAAAGGGAGAACAATATGGTTCTCATTGAAGCGCGTTGTACAGTTGTTGTCTAGGCATTGCTGAGGGTATAAAACTTAAGCAGAGGCATTAATACGTCCTGGTTGAGCATTGTTACGCCCATCAGGCTTATACAGGGTCTTTTCAGCAATTTGCCGAATGTAATCCAGCATTTGCTGGTTGTGTTTCATGCGCAGCGTAAGCATTTGGCCTGTCAGCTCGTTCATACGAGCAACACGCTCACTTTTATCCAGTAGGCTTTCCCAAGCAGCTTTGCAATTAGCGTCAGTCGCCGCTGCAAGGGCGCCAGCCGCACCATCATCATAGCCTAGCCGTTTTTGTACTGAGCGGCGCACTACCTCAATACGCTCCAGCTCGCCAAGCAGCGCTTGTTTGGTGTGCGCAATGTCAGTCAGCGCATCGCCATCAATATCGCCTTTAGTCAGCTGTGCTTGCTCACTAGATAGCAGAGCGACTAGTTCATCAAGGCGGTTTTGCTGGTCATTGAGTAAGCGTACAAGGCTCATGGTTCGCCTCTTAAGACTCGTTTAAATTAGCAATTAAGCCATCAGCGATGCGATCAGCACGTATTTCTAAACGGCCTTCTCGAATAGCGTCGCGAATTTCCTGCACTTTTGCCATATCAATATCTTGAGAGCTATCAACACGAGATTGGCTAAGCTGCGTAGACTCTTTAGCCGCGCTAGCTGCCTCTACCGGTTTGGCTCCACTTACTTTCTGTACGTCATCACGCTGCTGGGCTTGATTTGAGCGAAGCAGCGGATTGATATTGTCAATTTTCACGTTGTTTGCCTCATCGTCAACGTTGGGGCGGCATGCGCTGTGATATTAACTATCGGCCGGTATAGAGAAGACTTTAGGCGCTGCGTTAAAAATCCACTATTAGTACGCCTTGCCCAACCACGCGCGCTGTCACCATTTCGCGGGTATCGAAGCGTACCCTAATACGTTCACCTTGGGCACCATTAGCCATTGCCTCGCCTTCGCGGGATACACGAAAGCCCGACCCTTGTGCGATAACAGTAACGCGCTGTCCCCTTTCAACTAGATGGGGCGCTTGTAGATAGTGGGCATGGAAAGTGCTACCACTACGGATAGGCCGTTGAGCGATCATGCCAATAATATCACTTTGCTCAGTGAGCGCTTGAGCCGCCAAGTCACCAAGATTACCTTCACGCTGGCTCAACATATCGCTGGTAATCAGTGTGCCGCGTTCGATATCGTGCCTAGCGACTGAATAACTACCAATGATATCAATCTGAGCCTGAATATAGCGCACTTGCCGCCGTTCTTCGCCACATCGCACACCTATAGAGACACGCCCAATAGGCGTTTGGTTCGCATTAGGGAAAAAGGGTTCAGGCGCTATACAGGCAGGCAGGTGGGGCGAGGGAGGGGATATGTCGATGACAACTTCTTGACCCAGCGCTTGAGAGTGCTCGTAAAGGAACTGCTGTACTACGTCAGTAAGTGACTGATTAGTAGTGTCTAGGTCGTTAGCCTGCACCTGTAAGGAGGTGCAAAGGGTTAAAAAGCAGACAAACAGAAAGTGTTTGAAAGTTGCCAAGCAGCCCGATGCTGGGCGCGATGGGTAAGGCATGTATAAATCGCTCAATCATAAAGGCTGATGATAAACATCGACGGTGAAGTGTAGTCCAAAAGTGCCCTAGGCATCATGCGAAATGCTGGTGTAAATAGCAGCTGTTCCATGCTTTAGGCTGACGTAGCGGGGCCTATTATTCATCATCAATAATTTCCGACTTATTTTTTGCCTCTCAGCGAGCGAGGGACGGCATGATCGACCAACTTAGTTCCGCCTTTAATTACCACCAGCAGGCACTGAACTTACGGCGCGAACGGCACGATGTGCTTGCTGCTAATATAGCCAATGCCGATACGCCTAATTACAAAGCGCGGGATATCGATTTTGCGGGCGAGCTTAAAAAAGCAGTAGGCAACGGCTCTGCTCAGCAGCAGAGCGGCGGTGTTGCATTGTCACGAACATCCGAACGCCACCTTTCTGGCCAAGGGCCCGCCTGGCGTGGCGCTGGCAGCTCTGACCTGTTGTATCGCATCCCGGATCAGCCAAGTCTAGACGGTAATACGGTCGATATGGATCGAGAGCGTACCCAGTTTGCCGATAATGCCGTTCGTTACCAAGCCGCACTGACGATTACGAACAGCCGCATTCAAGGGCTGAAAAACGCGATGCAGCCTGAATAACCGAGTTACAGGAGAAGAGTAAGCTATGTCGATGTTTTCAGCGTTTGATATTGCGGGTTCCGCTATGAGCGCCCAAGCGCAGCGTATGAATGTTACCGCTAGCAACATGGCCAATGCTGACAGTATTGCTGGGCCAGATGGGGAAACCTACCGGGCCAAGCAAGTCATGTTCCAAGCCCAGGCGCAGAATAACCGCTACGGCGTTGGCGGTGTTCGCGTGACGGAGGTGGTGGAAGACGACTCACCCCTACGCTTGGTATACATGCCGAACCATCCGGCGGCCGATGAAGAGGGCTACGTTGCTAAGCCTAATGTTGAACCCGTGCATGAAATGGTCAATATGATTTCTGCATCGCGTTCGTATCAGGCCAATGTTGAAGTTTTCAACACAACAAAGCAGATGATGATGCAGACACTCTCGCTTGGTGAGGGCTAAGCCATGATGAACAGTATTGATACCTCCACGCTCAGCAATATCAACGGCAGTAGAGGCGGCGCCCAGCTTAGCCAGAGTCAATCTGACGAGCTACGCCAGAGCTTTCTGACCCTGTTGATTACTCAACTTGAAAACCAAGACCCGCTTAATCCGATGGATAACGCTGAGATGACGTCTCAGCTAGCACAGATCAATACGGTCAGTGGAATCGAGCAGCTCAACGATACGCTAAACGGCATTACCGAGCAGATGAACGCCTCTCAAATGATTCAGGCGTCTGGCCTCATTGGTAACGCTGTACTTGTGCCGGGTAACAACGTCAAAGTAAATGTTGACGAAGAAGGCAATAGCTTTGCTACGCCGTTTGGCATTGAGCTTGATAAGCCTGCTGCGAGCGTTGAAATCGTCATTCGCAGTCGCGGTGGTGAGGTAGTGTATCGCAATGAAGTTAGCGGTGTGAGCGCAGGCGTTGAATCCTTCCAGTGGGATGGCAAAACGAACAATGGCGAAGCGCTTCCCGCGGGCGACTACCGCGTTAGCTATAACGCTAAAGATGCTAAAGGTGAAGCGGTAAGCGCTCAGCCGCTGAACTATGCCCTGGTGCAGGGTGTAACGCCGCAAGAGAAGGGTCAAGACGTACGTCTGGATCTAGGCGCCATTTATGGCCAGGTCACCCTCGAACAAATTAAACAAATTCTTTGATTGCGTTGCGCTTAGCGCCCCACATAACGCATCACATTGCTAAATTCAGGGGAATAAAATGAGCTTTTCACAAGCACTGAGTGGCCTCAACGCACAGCAGCAGAAACTAGGCGCTGTTGGTAACAATATCGCTAACTCCCAAACCGTGGGCTTTAAAAGTTCTAGTGTGCAATTTGCCGATGTATTTGCTGAGTCGCGCATTGGTCTAGGTACGCGCACATCAGCTGTGTTGCAAAATTTTAGTCAAGGCAATATCGAGTCTACTAACCGAAATATGGATTTGGCTATTGCCGGCGAGGGGTTTTTCCGCTTTCAGCAGCCCAATGGTGAAGTAGGCTACTCACGCAATGGCCAACTTACCATGACCGCTGATGGACGCATGGTGAATGCGCAAGGGGCGCAAATTATGGGTTACGCCGCTGATGCAGAGGGTAACGTTCAAGCAGGTGGTGATGTTGTAGGCCTTAGAGTTGATGCTGATGATTTAGGTGCAAGTGCGACTACTGAGTTAGACATATCTTTAAACTTAGATGCAGGTGAAGCTGAGTTGGTTGCCCCGACTGAAGCAGAAATATTAGCAGGTTTAGGGTCTAATGATTACTCATACTCAACCAACGCCACAATTTACGACTCACAAGGTAATGCGCGAAATCTAACGCTTTATTTCACTAAAATTGATGCGGCGGAAAATCAGTGGGACGTAGGTCTCAGAATGAGCGGTGGTCCAGAAGGCGCTGGTACCTATACTGTGGAAAGTTTTACCACGCTAGACTTTGATGCCAGCGGTAGGCTTGAGGGTGGCGGCCAGGCAAGCTTTACCTTCGACGATGGTGAGTTTAATGGTGATCAGCTTGAAGAGCTAACAGTAGCGTTGGATTTTGCTGGTGCCACTCAGTTTGCAAATAATTCCACGGTTAACGATATAACGCAAAACGGCTATACGGCAGGCTCGTTAGTGGGTGTCACCATTGAAGATGACGGCACCATTATGCGCAACTACTCCAACGAAGAGTCACGTGCAGCGGGGCAAATTGCGTTGGTTAGCTTCCGTAACCCTGAGGGTTTAAGGCCTGATGGTGACAACCTTTGGAGTGCTACAGGCGCGTCGGGGCAAGAGTTAGTCGGTGCGCCGGGTACGGGGCTGCGTGGTCTGATTGCCCCAAGCGCGATTGAAACCTCTAATGTAGATCTGGCCCGTGAGCTGGTAGATATGATTGTGTCACAACGTGCCTACCAAGCGAACTCGCAAACCATCAGCACCCAGGATGAACTCCTGCAGACCATTATTAATCTTTGATATTTAATAATGGCGTAACGTTGTAAGGAGTTAGTTGTGGATCGCATGCTATATACCGCCATGAGCGGCGCTAAGCACACGATGGATCAGCAGTCGGTGATTAGCCAAAATTTGTCGAATGTATCCACCGCAGGTTTTCGTGCCCAGCTGCAGGCGGCGCGTTCGGTGCCAGTGATGGGGGATGGTGCGCTGGCAACCCGCGTATCGGCGGTGACGACTACGCCTGGTACTGATTTCTCCCAAGGTCCTATCGAGCGGACGGGTCGCTCCCTGGACGTCGCCATGCAGGATAGTGCCTGGATGGCGGTATTGGCGGATGACGGCTCCGAGACTTATACCCGTCGCGGCGACCTACAGCTAGATAACGATGGTGTACTGTTAAGCGTCGGCCGGCCGGTGATGGGCGACGGTGGCCCCATAGCCTTGCCGCAAGGAGCGCAAATATCGATTGGTGCTGATGGCACGATTAGTGCGATCCCCCAAGGCGAAGGGCCAGAGGCGCTGGTGGATGTTGGCCGTATTAAGCTGGTAACGCCGGATGAGCAAGGACTAACACGCGGCGATGACGGTCTCTTTCGCGCGCCTGTTGATGAAGAGGGGGCGCCAGGAGTATTACCGGCAGATGACGAAGCGCGGATAGTCAGCGGTGCGCTAGAGGGCAGCAACGTTAGCGCTGTGGATGCCATGGTGTCGATGATTGACGTGGCGCGCCGTTACGATATGCAGATGAAAATACTTAGTACCGCCGATGAAAATGCTCAGCGGGCTAACAGTATTCTATCGATTCAAGGCTGATTAACGCCTCTCAGTTAAGGGAACACGAATATGATTTCGTCCTTGTGGACCGCTAAGACGGGGCTTGAGTCTCAGCAAACCAAACTCGATGTTATTTCGAATAACTTGGCCAACGTAAGCACTAACGGGTTCAAGCGTTCGCGCCCTGTTTTTGAAGATCTTTTGTACCAAAATATGCGTCAACCGGGTGCCCAGAATAACATTCAGGATCGGCTGCCTTCTGGCATGCAAGTGGGTACTGGTGTGCGTGCTGTGGCCACTGAACGCTTACATACCCAGGGTGGGTTGGAAGAGACTGGTAACTCCCGTGACTTGGCCATCAACGGCGATGGTTTTTTTCAGGTTTTACTACCTGACGGCACGGTGGGTTATACCCGTGATGGTAGTTTTCAGCTCAATGAAAATGGTCAGATGGTGACGGCAAATGGCTATCCGTTAGAGCCAGCCATTTTTATACCTGAAAACGCTTTATCTGTGACTATCGGTGAAGATGGAACAGTGAGCGTTCGTCAGCCGGGCATTGCACAAGATGCAGATATTGGCCAAATCAACGTTGCTTCGTTTATTAACCCTGCGGGCCTGGAAAGCATTGGTGGCAACCTTTATTTAGAAACCGGCGCGTCTGGTGCCCCTAACCAAGATGTACCCGGCAATAACGGTGCCGGTAGGCTATTTCAGGGCTACGTAGAGACGTCCAACGTCAACGTGGTGGAAGAAATGGTGAGTATGATTCAGACCCAGCGCGCCTATGAAATTAATAGCCGGGCTGTCTCCACCAGTGATGAAATGTTGGCGCGCTTAAGCCAGCTCTAAAACGTTAATAAACAGGGCTTTTAAACAGGGCGCACCATGCTGGAGCTGCACGCTATGTCTCGCCGAATAACGCTGATGGGTTTGGCGTTTTTTATCGTACTCGTTGCTGGGTGCGCGCAAATTCCTCGCGCTTCCGTGGTTGGTGAACAAGAGCAAATTACGATTGTTGATCGTCCCCCGCCGGTTGCCAATGGTTCCATTTATCAAGTGCGCCGGGGCTATCAACCGCTGTTTGAAGATCGCCGCCCACGCTCTATCGGTGACATTCTGACTATCGTGTTGGATGAAGAAGTCAGCGCGAGCAAAAGTTCCCAGTCGAACGCCAATCGCAGTGGTTCAGCAGGGCTGGATATAGGGCAAATCCCAGATATTATCGACTTCCTTGAAGATTATGGGTTTGACGTCTCCTCGGACAGTAGCTTTTCAGGTGGCGGTGGCTCCCAGGCGACCAACTCCTTTACTGGAACGATTACTGTCTCCGTACTGGAAGTGATGAATAACGGTAACTTGCGCGTGCGTGGCGAAAAGCAAATTGCGATCAACCAGGGAACAGAATTCATTCGTTTCTCGGGCGTGGTCAACCCCCGGACGATTACCGCACAAAATACCGTGCCATCAACACAGGTAGCGGATGCGCGAATTGAGTATGTGGGCGATGGTTACATCAACGAAGCGCAGCATATGGGCTGGTTGCAGCGCTTCTTCTTAAATGTGTCGCCATTCTAGGCGCAATCAAGGCCGACAATAGAGGCTTAAAATGGCTATGCAGCAACGTAAAGAACAGGCATTGAAACGGTGGGGGCTACGCTTAGTAACGCTGTTGGTGCTAAGCATTATCACTTCTTCCGCGTCTGCAGAGCGCGTGCGAGAATTAGCAGGGTTTGCGGGCGTGCGCGATAACCAGCTGGTGGGCTATGGCTTAGTGGTGGGACTTGATAGCACCGGTGACCAAACCACTCAGGCGCCTTTTACTAGCCAAAGTCTGACCAACATGTTGTCGCAGCTAGGCGTCACCGTACCGCCGGGAACTAATCTTCAACTACGTAACGTAGCGGCGGTAATGGTCACGGCAGACCTGCCCCCCTTTTCTCGCCCTGGCCAGCGCCTGGATGTGGTGGTGTCGTCTATTGCAAACGCCCGCAGCCTTCGCGGTGGCACTCTGTTAATGACCCCTTTAAAAGGGGCTGATGGCGATACCTATGCCATTGCCCAGGGCAATATGCTGGTAGGTGGTGCCGGCGCTCAGGCAGGTGGAAGCAGCGTACAGGTCAATCAGCAAGCATCAGGACGGATCCCTAACGGTGCCCTGGTAGAGCGAGAAGTTGCACTTAATTTAGGTGCTAATGGCGGGCGCCTTGAGCTGCAATTGAATGATTCAGATTTTGGAACGGCACAGCGTGTGGTGACGGCGATTAATAACGAGTTTGGGCAAACGGTTGCCTATGCACTTAATGGCCGGGTGATCGCGCTGGACGGCCCCATGGATGAAAACGCGCGAGTTAACTTTATGGCGCGGGTAGAAAATGTCCAAGTAACGCCGATGGATGCGCCAGCGCGTGTGGTGCTTAATGCGCGTACAGGCTCAGTAGTTATGAATAGCGCGGTCACGTTGCGCCAAGCAGCCGTTGCTCATGGCAATCTCTCTATTATGATTAACACGCAGTTTGGTGTTAGCCAGCCAGCGCCTTTTGGCGGAGGCGAAACGGTGGTCGTGCCTGATACGGATATAGAGATTGAACAGCAAGAGGCCTTTCTACAGATTGTTGAAGGCGCGCAGCTTAACGAAGTGGTCAATGCGCTTAATGCACTGGGTGCGACCCCTCAGGATTTAATGTCTATTTTAGAAGCGCTCAAAGCCTCAGGCTCGCTGCGTGCTGAGCTGGAGGTCATCTGATGAGCATGAACAATATCTCCAGTCAGTTTGCGCTTGATATGAATGGCTTTCAACGCCTGCAGCACAATGCGCGCATTGACCCAGAAGGCGGTGTGCATGGCGCGGCCCAGCAGTTTGAAGCGCTATTTGTGCAAATGATGATGAAAAGCATGCGCGATGCGGTGCCTTCCTCGGACTTGTTCAATAGCACGACGACGGATACCTACCAGCAGATGCTGGATCAGCAGTGGTCGCAAGTGGTCTCATCTAGAGGAATGGGATTGGCGGATATGCTGGTGGAACAGCTACAGCGACAAGGTGCTGTTGGCAGATCTGCAAATGAGGCGGACCAAGAAATTCAGGCGCTGATTGCTGGCATTCCCCGGGGAACGCCACGCGTTTTAGAGGGCGCTTTGCAGCCGTCAGGTGAAAGTGAAACTGGCGGGCGCTTCCTGTCCGAGCTTGAAGCCATCCAGCAGCGCTCCTCTCCTGATGCTCGCGCTGACACAAATGTAGGCACGGGCGGTTCAAAACAGGCCATAGAATTATCTGCCTTCTCTAACGCGCCTGAGCATGTGCAGAGGTTTATGACAAAACTTGCAGCACCTGCTCAGGCTGCGAGCCAAGAAAGCGGCGTGCCCGCTGAGCTGATTTTAGCCCAGGCAGCCCTAGAAACAGGCTGGGGGCGCCATGAGATTGCTACCCGACAAGGCAGCAATAGCCATAACTTATTCGGTATCAAAGCAGGCAGTCACTGGCAGGGTAAAACCACCGATGTGGTGACCCATGAGTACATTAATGGCCGCCGCACGCAGATAGTAGATACGTTCCGCGTATATGATTCGTTCGAACACGCATTTACCGACTACGCCAACCTGATCGGCAATAACCCGCGTTATGCTGGTGTTGTGCAGGCTGGCAGTGCCGAGCAGGCCGCGCGCGAGCTTCAGCAGGGCGGCTATGCGACAGACCCTCGCTATGCGGATAAGCTAGTGGCCATCATGAATACGATGGGGCCGCTGGATCAAGGTCGTAACCTTTTGGCAGACGTACGTTAACGCTATTGGCCACTCAAGTTTTTTTGCTCACTGCCGATAATTAATCATCGGCCTAAGGAAGTGAACCATGAGCATGTTTTCAGTAGGGCTAAGCGGTCTTAATGCTGCACAAAGTGCCCTGAACACGACCAGTAATAATATCAGCAACGTTTATACGCCTGGCTATAACCGGGAAGTGACTAAGCTGGGCGAAGGTTTTGCGTCAACGGGCGGCGTTCAGGTCAATGCAATTGAGCGTCAGTTCAACCAGTACGTAGCTGCTCAGCTGAATAGTGCTAAAACCCAGTCAAGCGCACTTAGCACTTACTACAATCAGGTATCGCAAATTGATAACCTGCTGGCTGACCGAGAAGCAGGCCTTGCGCCACTAATGCAGAACTTCTTCTCTTCGCTTGAAGACCTGGCAAGCGCACCTTCTGATCCTGCCGCCCGCCAGGGCGTGCTAGGTACGGCCAACACATTAAGTGCCCAGTTCCGCTCTTTTGATGGCTACCTGCAGGACATGCAGAGCAACATCAATAATCAGATTAAAGATGAAGTTACCCAGATTAATAACACCACTGAGCAAATAGCGGGCTTGAATCGGGAGATTGCGCTAGCACGGGCGCGCACAGGCGAGGCCCCTAACAGTCTGCTTAACCAGCGCGATCAGCTGGTTTCCGAGCTGAACGAGCGAATGGATCTTCGGCTAAATATTCAGGATGGTAAAACCTATAATATCAGCCTGCCCAATGGCCAGCCATTGGTGACCGGAACCGACTCTTTCAAGTTAGAGGCTGTGGAGTCGCCCAGTGACCCTCAGCGCATTGTAGTAGGTTATAGAGACGGTGGTGGCAACCTATCAGCACTGAATGAAAATGTGATTTCAGGCGGTGCGTTAGGCGGGCTGATGTCCTTCCGCTCAGAAACGCTGGATAAAACGCAGAACCAAATTGGCCAGCTGGCAGTGTCGCTCTCCGTGGCGTTTAACGAGCAGCATAAGCAGGGAGTAGATCTTAACGGTGAGCAGGGCGAGGACTTCTTTAATGTTCGTCCACCCCAGGCATATAGCCATGAAAATAACGTCAATTCTAACGTAGTGCCTTCCGTTGCCTTTGATGCGGAGACGATCGATAAATTACGCGCCACAGACTATACCGTGCGTATTGTAGGTGGTGAGCCTATTGTTACTCGTAATGATAATGGGGCTGAACTAAACAGCTCTGATCCTAACAGCGCCAGCTACGTTGATCTCGCAAACTGGGCCGATGGAGAGATTACGTTTGGCGGTGTGACTGTCACGTTTGATCCAGCAAAACTTCCCCAAGCTGGTGACCGCTTTGAGATTCAGCCCGTCCGTCGTGCCGGTGAAGGTATGGAAGCGAATATAAGCGACTTGGATAAAATCGCGGCGGGGGAAGAAGCTTTTGCTGGCGATAACCGAAATGCCCTAGCGCTTCAGAACTTACAGTCGCAATCAATCGTGGGCGGCAACGCTTCTGTTAGCGGTGCTTATGGCGCGATGGTGAGCGATGTGGGTAATCGCACTAACATTACTCAGGTCAACTTAGATGCCCGCCAGGGGCTGACCGATCAGTTGCGGGCTGTGCAGCAGTCGGAGTCTGGCGTTAATCTCGATGAGGAAGCGGCTAACCTGATTCGCTTCCAGCAGTTTTATCAAGCGAATGCTCGTGTTATTGACACCGCTTCCAACATTTTCGATACGATTTTAGGCTTGCGTAGCTAACGTTTAGGAGTACCGCGACATGCGAATTAGTACCGTCACCATGTTTGAGCAGAGTACCGCGTCTCTTAACCGTCAGCAGGGCGATTTTTTAAAAGTCAGCCAGCAGATTGCTAGCGGCAGGCGAGTCGTTAACCCCTCGGATGACCCGCAGGCGGCCTCGCGCGCAGTGGGTGTTGACCAAGCCAAAGCGGTCACCCAACAGTATGCGGATTCGCGGGTATCTGCCCGTAACTCGCTTGCTCAAACAGAAAGTATTTTAAACAGCGTTAGCGATGCGGTGACTAGTGCTAAAACACTGTTAATTCAGGCATCAAGCGATACCTTGAGTGATGTCGACCGCCAGTCTATCGCGAGCGAGCTCAAGGGCATTTATGAAACGATGATCGGCCAAGCTAACGCGACCGATGGCAACGGCCGCTATCTGTTTGGTGGTTACGCAGACAACGCTCCGCCCTTCGTTAAAGATGCCGATGGTAATGTGCAATATAAGGGTGACAGTAACGCCCGGGAACAGCGCGTGGACGCTTCGCGGCTAATGCCCGTTACGGAAAACGGTAAGTCTATTTTCCAAAGCGTGCCCAGCGGGGCAGGTTACATTGCTGAAGCGGTTAAAACGAATGTAGCCGATGGTGAAAGCGTCAGAAATGCAGGCAGCGTGACGTTTAGCGGGCCGCAGGTTACCGATGTTACTGACGATGACTATGGTGAAAGTTATCGTGTTGTGTTTGCTGACAATCCTGATCTAGCTTCAGAGAATGACTTTATTTATCAGGTTCAGCGTTTTGAAAGCGGTGCTTGGCTTACTGACGACGATGACTTGGTTGCAACGGGTGAATATACAGGTGAGGGTCAGCAGCTATCCTTTGGTGGCATCTCTATTTCGCTGCAGGGTCAACCTGAAGAGGGCGATGAAATTCTCGTCGCGCGCTCAGGCAGCGAGCAGCGCGAGCCAGATCTCTTCCGTACCATGGAAGAGGCGATTCGCGTCCTAGAAAATCCCGCTGATAACGATACTAAAAAAGCCGATTTACGCAACACTCTCAACACGTCGATGCGCGATTTAGACAATGCGTTAGATAACGTGCTGACGGTACGCGCTTCAGCAGGCGCACGCCTGAACGAGCTGGATGTGATTGACGCCGTTGGCGGCAACCGGATGCTGAACTATGAGCAGACGCTGTCGGACTTGGTTGATCTTGATTACGCCTCGGCGATTTCTGAGTACAGTCTGCGCCAAATTGGCCTGCAGGCTTCTCAAAAAGCCTTTGTGGATATAAAAGGCATGTCGCTGTTTGACTTCATGCGCTAGGCTAAGCGCATGAAAACTAAACCCCCTGTGCCATGAGGTGCAGGGGGTTTTTAGCTTAATGGCGCCATGGTTTCGATAAGGCTCTGCATAAATGCTAGCCCCTGGCTGAAGAGGCCTTGTAGGAAACGTCCAATGTCGGTCATCAGCACCATTAGTAGCGTTAGCCCGACGGTGAGAGAAGTGGGAAAGCCGATATTAAACACGGTCAACTGGGGTGCTGAGCGGTTAAGAATACCCAGCGAGAGGCTGATGATAAGCAGCGAGCCGGCAAGCGGTAAGGCGAGCAGCATGCCGGATGCGAAAATGGTGCCTGCATAGCGAGCCAATAGCTCAAAGGCATTGGGGTTCAGCGTGCCGATGCCAATTGGCAGGGTTTGGAAACTCATTACCAGGGTTTCTAACACCATCAAGTGGCCGTTAAGCGCCACAAACATCAGCAACGTAATCATATATAGAATGCGCGATAACACCATAATGTTGGTGCCACTTGAGAGGTCAAAAAAGCTCGCAAATGCTAGCCCCATCTGTAAACCGATAAATTCCCCGGCAGCCTGCACAACCGCAAAAATAATGTGCATCACCAAGCCGATGGCGATGCCAATCAATATTTGCTCCACCATAATGCCTACCCCCGCCCAAGACATCAGGGGAACTGCTGGCATAGCCGGTAAAAGAGGAGCGATTACCACCGCAACCAACGCCGCTAGCACTACCTTCACTTGGTTGGGTATGCTTGAATGCCCCCAAAGGGGAGAAGCTGCCATAAAGGCGGTTATTCGTGCGAATGGCCAAAGAAAGGCCACTAACCAGCCCTGTAGCTGCGCAAAAGTGACTTCAACCATACGGTTTACATCACCATGCTAGGAATGCTGGTGAATAAGCGGTGGGTGAAATCGGTGATTAACCCAAGTAGCCACGGCCCTGCGATGACCAGTACAGCAAAAACGGCCAATACCTTAGGGATAAACGTCAGTGTCATTTCGTTGATTTGTGTAGCGGCCTGAAACAAGCTGATCAGCAGGCCCGTAAAGAGGGCTGCCAGTAGCATCGGGCCTGCAAGAAACAGGGTCACGCGCATGCCCTGGTAAGCGATGCTCATTACCATTTCCGGGGTCATGGTTTGCTCCTAGTCGCCCGTTGCGACAATTAAATCATGTAAAAGCTTTCAGCTAACGAGCCAATAATTAGCTGCCAGCCGTCTACAAGGATGAACAGCATCAGTTTGAAGGGTAACGAAATAGTAATGGGAGGTACCATCATCATCCCTAGTGCCATTAAGGTGCTCGCAACGACAAGGTCAATAATTAAAAATGGGATAAAAATGGTGAAGCCAATCTGAAACGCGGTTTTCAGTTCACTGGTAACAAAAGCGGGTAGTAAGACGCGCATGGGCAGTTCTTCAGGTCCTTGCATGGGGCCGACGTCGGCTAAGCGCACGAACAGTGCCAAATCTGGCTCGCGGGTTTGTGCGAGCATAAATTCGCGAAAAGGCCCTTGGGCAAGAAGCAAAAACTCTTCAAAATCAATTGTTTCTTCTGTGAGAGGCACCCATGCGGTGTCATACACTTGGGCGATGACGGGGGACATAATAAAAAATGTTAAGAAAAGGGCGATGCCTAGTAGCACTTGATTAGGCGGTGTTGCCTGCGTACCCATTGCTGTTCTCAGCAAGCTAAGCACAATGATGATGCGCGTAAAGCTAGTCATCATTAGTAGCATCGCTGGCAGAAACGCCAGCGAGCTTAAAAATAGCAGCGTTTGTAGTGATAGCGACCACTGCTGACCGCCATCTTCCAATGGTTGCGATACTAACCCTGGTAGCTGTTGCGCATGAGCAGGGAAAGCCAGCATTAAGCAGCCGGCAATGACAGCGCTAAAAAGCCACCAGCGGAGCTGGTAAGGCCAGGAGAGGTGCATCACATATCTCATGGTGTTTTCGTTGGGTCAGAAGAGGGAGGGGCTTCACTGCCTCGTTTGTCACGGTAGCTTGCTAGTGCCTGAGCTAGGCGGTGTGAAAAGCGTGCCGGTGGTTCAGGCGAGGTGGGAAGAGGACGGTCGTTAGGAGCATCACGCTCATGTAACTTGGTAATTCGGCCTCCGCTAACGCCTAGCACTAGCCACGTATCTTCGATTTCGACCACAACGATGCGCTCGCGACTGCCAACTGCGGTATTGCCCACAATGCGTAAGTGGGCGCCTTGATGATGACGTCCCGTTTGCCAGCGCTTTAACAGCGCGGTACATAGCAAAATAATCGCTATTACGAGCGCTAGCGCTGCTGCCGTTTTGCCTAGAACCGCCATCCCTATTAAGGCATCACCGCTGCCGCTAAGGGCATCAATGGACGTGTTCTGTGTGGAAGAGGTAGCGACGCTCATCGATTTAGTTTGTGGATGCGCTCAGAGGGGGTGATGATCTCTGTAATACGAATGCCATACTTATCTTCGACGACGACGACTTCGCCTTGAGCAATCAAGTAGCCATTGATCAAGATATCCATTGGTTCGCCAGCTAACCCTTCAAGTTCAATGACCGACCCTTGAGCAAGCTCAAGCAGTTGTTTAATCGTAAGCTTGGTGCGGCCCAGCTCTACGGTAAGCTTAACCGGAATATCCATGATCATTTCAAGATCACGGGATTGAGCGCTGCCACTTTCCGGGCCGAGCGGACGAAACACTTCGTCACTTGCTGATTTTGCTACGGGTGCTGGGGTCTTGTGCTCAGGCTCCTCGGCTTGGGTTTGCTCTTCTGCCTCTTGCTCTGCCATCGCAGCCGCCCAAGGATCCTCTTCGCTGCTAGTGGCGCTTGCCTCTTCTTGTTCCGCCATCGCAGCGGACCATAGATCGTCTTCACCGGTATTATCGGCGTTGGCAGTAGGTTCTTCTTGCTCAGACATGGCGTCCGCCCAATCGTCGTTAGAAATTTTTGGATCGGGTTTGTTAGGATCAGTCATGCTTTTGGTTCCTTGGCTTTCTGTCGCGTTGAACCTTTAATAAAGTCCTTGGACGACACGTTATTCAATGCGGCATGGTCGATCATATGCAGGACACGTAAAGCGCGCTGCTGAAGCTGGCTGCCATACTCACACTCCATGACAGGCACTCCATCCACACTAGCGGTGATGGTTTGTGGAATGTCCATGGGCAGTACGTCGCCTTTTTTCAGCCCCATCACATGGGCAATACGGCTTGGTATTTGAGCAAACTCTGCCACTAGCTCGACCTCAGAATGGCGCAGTTCGCTGGCCATACGCCGCGACCATGTACCGTCGTGGTCATGGTTACTGTCGTTAATAGGATTGACCAGCAAGTCACGCAGCGGCTCAATCATCGCGTAGGGCATGCATATTTGGAAGTTGCTGGAAAGGTTGCCAACCTCGATATTGAACTTTGTGTTGACCACAATCTCATTAGGCGAGTTAGTGATATTGGCAAACTTTGACTGCACTTCAGAGCGTAAAAAATGTGCCTCGATAGGGTAAACCACTTTCCACGCTTCTTGATAGGCTTCAAGCGCGAGGTTCAGAAGCCGTTGAATAATGCGCTGCTCGGTATTGGTGAATTCGCGCCCATCGGATTTTGTGACAAAGCGACCGTCGCCGCCGAACAGATTATCCACCACCATAAAGACAAGATTAGGTGGAAAGACCACCAGCGCTGAGCCACGCAGCGGCTTCAGGGACACCAGGTTCAAGTTGGTGGGCACTGGCACGTTACGTGAAAAATCACTAAAGCTTTGGTAGCGAACTGATTCAACGGTGATATCGGCGCTACGGCGAATCAAGTTAAATAAACTGTTACGGAAATAGCGCGCAAAACGCTCGTTAATAAAGTCAAGCGCGTGCAAGCGTTCGCGTATGACCCTGTGCTGCGTGGCTGGGTCATAGGGGCGAATACGCGCTTCATTCTCAGAGTGGGAGGTCGAAGCCGATGGCTCGTCATCTCCGCTGACGCCCTTAAGAAGGGCATCAATTTCTTCCTGGGACAGTAGATCGTCCTGTGACATGAACGGCTCCAGTTCCCGGGGTTATTGCACAATGAATTCAGTAAATAGCACTTCTCGTAAGTCGAGAGGCGGCTGATTTTCTGTCAAAGGTACGGTGAGCCGGCTGATGATTGCCTGGGCAAGCTCTTCTTTACCTTCCGTAGAGGTAAGCTCACTAGCTTGTTTACCTGACAACAAAATCAGTAGGCGGCTACGTACTTGAGGCATGTGCTCCTCAATAATGGTCTTACTTTGCTCGTTGCCAACGAGTAACGTAATGCCCGTATAAAGAAGGCGTGAGCCGTAGCGGTCATCTGCGAGGTTGACAGTAAAAGGCTCAATGCGCGTGAAAACAGGCGTTTCGCGCTCTGCGACCCGCTGAATTTCACCACCCTCCGTAGTTCCTCGCTGGTCTAACACCATATATATCGCTGCCGCTGCGCCCGCAGACGACAGCACTACTAGAATAATCATTATCCAGAGCAGTTTTTTGGATCCGCTGCTTGTTTCTGCCATTTATTGTTCCCATGATCATGACGCATGACACTAGCCAAGCATTATGCCTAACGCAGGTGCTGATGATGAAATGAACAGACTCCTTTGGAGAGTCTATCTTTTGGTTTAGCTATCTAACCGTAGCGATGTCAGTATTTTCATACGACCACTCAGGCGTGGCTTAAGCATATAGATCGACACGTCCGTCAAGAACTAAAGGGTTACCACCCTCAAGGAGCTTAATTGCGCTGTCGCCTTCTTCTTTGCTTCCGCTGTCACCACTACTGTTGGGGGTGTTAGAGCCTTGTTGAGCAAAGGCCTGCTCGTTAGGGTTGTTATGCTCCCCTACGGATGTTTCACCAAGTGAAATCCCTTGTTCAGCCAAGGCTTCACGTAACTGTGGGATCGCTAGTTCAAGTGCTTGGCGAACTTGGGCGTGGGCTGATAAAAAATGCGCCTGTGTTCCGTGTTCGCTCACTTTAAGGGAAATAGAGAGTGGCCCTAACTCTGCCGGGTGGAGTTGCATTTTAACTTGGTGCTCTCCTCCTCGTTGTGCAAGTTGAATAAGCTGCTGGCCAAGCTGAGAAGGCCATGCGGGGCTGCTAACGGGCGTGCCGATTGACGCTGAGGTCATTAAGCTACCTGTCGCTGGCGTAAGGATGCTGGGCTGAGTTGAAATGGGTGACTCTGCTCCCCTGCCGGTGCTTGGCGTAAGCTCAGCCAGAGCGGTTGCAATGTTTGGCGCATCGCCACCCATGCGTAGCGAACTAGCATTTATATCTACAGGTAGTGCTATGTTGCTGCTTCGATAAGCAGTAAGCGACTGGCTACCTTCTGTGGTATTTGCGCTGGGCAGCAGGTTGGCCACTTGTCGGTGAAGCTCCGTGAGGGTTGTACCCTGCGGTGTGGCGTCACTAAGGGAGTTGAAAGCAGTCAGCAGCTCGGCGGCTTGGCTTTCACTAACAGCCAACTGCTGGGCAATATCTCGTACTTGGGGTGCTGACTGTAGCTCTGGCGCTACTGGTGCTTCGGAGAATGCGGCGACTAACGATAAACGTGCCGCGATCTCATCAAGAGGCGTGAGCGCTGATGCTTCGCTCAGCGAACTCTCATTAACCATTGGATGTGCTGAGTTTAAGTCGACAGCCTGGAGTCGAGTGAGTAAGTCAGCCAACGCGTCCTCATCCAATTCGATATCTAGTGACGTTAGCAGTTGAGCAAAGCTGGCTAGCGGATCTGAAGAGCTAGCCTCTGTTGGCGAGCTGGTTAACCGCTGCAGCTGGGCGCCGCTTGCCTGCGTTAATGCCTGTTGAAAAAGAGCTTGCGGCGTCCCTTTGGAGCCCAGCATCTGTGCTGGAGCGGATGAAAGGGCGCTTTGACCCTGATTCGCTGAAAGCAGCAGCTGAATATTCATAAGTAAGTTCCCCAGCGCGATGCTAGTGCGGTTTATCAGTAAGTTGGCGAGCCAGGCGGCCAGTGACAAAATCATCGCTAGCTTTTTGCTCATGGCGCTCTTGGCGGCGGTGCTCTTCTAATAACCGGCGCGAGGCTAGTGTATCGTAGGAGGAGAGCTTACGCTGCTCTTGCTGCCAATGTTGTTGGCTTTGCTGAACGCGTTTTTGCTGTGCAGCCAGTGCTTGCCTAGCGCGGCTCAGGGCGGCGTCCAGCGAAGCTAAAAATTGTTGATAGTTGTACATAGTAGCTGGGTCAATACCGTCGCGCATGGCCAGCTGTAAACGTTCGGCATACTCGGCGCGGTAGCGGTTGAGCGACTCAAGTTGGGCTTCGGTCTGCTGTTGTGTTTGGCGTTCTTCGGCCAGCAGTTTTCCTGCTTGGTCTCTGGCGTCTCGTGCTAAGCCGGTTAATATGTCGAGCTGCGAATGGCTCATGGTTAGCCTCCCACGGTGGCATGCAGCGCTTGGCGTGATGCTTCAAGCGTTGCGCATTCATCAATATTTTGTTGAAGAAAACGCTCTAGGGCTGGAAAGCGATTCACTGCTTCATCCAGTTTCGGGTCGTGGCCTGGACTATAGGCGCCTACGCTAATCAGGTCACGATTACGCTGATAACGTGAAAAAAGTTGCTTAAACGTTCGTGCAGCTTGCAGTTGCTCAGGCGTTGCAATGGCGGTCATAGCGCGGCTAATAGAGGCTTCAATATCAATGGCAGGGTAGTGACCTGCTTCAGCAAGCCCCCGTGAGAGCACGATATGACCATCCAGAATCGCCCTTGCTGAATCAGCAATAGGATCCTGTTGGTCATCACCTTCGGTGAGCACGGTATAAAAAGCGGTAATGGAGCCACCACCCCGCTCGGCATTGCCTGCTCGCTCCACTAGCCCGGGCAGTTTGGCAAACACCGAGGGTGGATAGCCCTTGGTAGCGGGCGGTTCGCCGATCGCCAGGGCAATCTCGCGTTGTGCCATGGCATAACGCGTTAATGAATCCATGATAAGCAGCACATTGCGGCCCGCATCACGGAACCCTTCTGCTAGCCGTGTTGCATAGGCCGCCCCCTGGAGGCGCTGAAGCGGCGATGTATCAGCAGGGGCTGCAACGACAACAGCGCGCCTTCTGCCTTCTGGGCCTAAAATATTATCGATGAAGTCCTGTACTTCTCGGCCACGCTCACCAATTAGCCCGACAACGATGACATCCGCTTGGGTGTAGCGCGCCATCATGCCAAGCAGAACAGATTTACCCACCCCTGAGCCTGCAAATAACCCCATCCGCTGGCCTCGGCCAACGCTTAGCAGGGCGTTGATGGCGCGGATGCCCACATCAATCGGAGCATCGATAGGCGCGCGGGAGAGTGGGTTAAGCAGCGTGGCTTGGAGTGTCGCGCGGGGAACGTCATCGATGCTTTCCCTGTCATCCAGCGGGTTGCCGTTGCCATCCAGTACACGCCCTAGGAGTTCATCACCAATCGGGAAGCGTCGTGCGCTGTGTCCACTGCCATCGCTAAGGGGTGTTACCCTAGCCCCCGGCATTAAGCCGGTGATTTCTTCTAAGGGCATAAGAAATAGCTTATCGCCTGAGAAGCCAACGACCTCAGCTTCTGCGTGCTTTTCGCTGTCGTTAAGCCTTCCGTCTGCACCGGGTAATTCAATTCGGCATGCACTGCCTACCGCTACTCGCAATCCCACTACCTCGATCACCATGCCCGTGGCGCGAATCACCCTGCCGTTAGTGCGGTAGTGGGGTAAATGACCAACACGCTGCGTGGTGCGGTTCAGCGCTTTACGCCAGCGGTAGTGGTGAGGGCAAGTGGCATCGCTCATAATAGTGCCTACAAAGAGGTCGAAGGGTCGCTGACGTGATGGCGCTTGCGAAGTTGGGCATGTACGGCCTGCCAGCGGCTTTCAAAAGTGGCGTCTAGCTCGCCCTGGGCGCTAGTGACGCGACAGCCGCCGCGGGCAAGCTGGTCATCAGGTTGGAGTTGCCAGTTAGCGGCGCTTAGTTCGCTACCTAGGTGCTCTTTTACTAACGCATGATCTTCTGGGTTAAGCCACAAGCGCTGTTGTCCAACCAGCGGTGGCTCGGTGTGCAGAAGATCGCGCACAATTGTCAGAATTTGCTCAGGGGTCTCTCGGAGAGCATTACCCGCCAGCTGCTTGCCAGTGGCGAGTGCTAGTTCGGTAAGGTCGTGGGCTATCGTTTCATCCATTCGCTCAAGGGCGTCCGAGAACTGTTTAGCGAGAGCTTGAAGCGGAGTGACGGTTTGGCGAACCTGCTGTTTAAGCGTTTCTTCGGCCTGAGCGTGGCCCTCTTGGAGGCCTTGCGCTAGCCCCTCTTGATGGCCACGTGCCAAGCCTGCCTGGTAGCCCTCTTCCTCAGCCTGTTGGCGAATACGCTCATAGAGCGCTTGACGCTCCTGCTCTTCTCGCTGTCGTGCTTGCTCCGCAGCGCGCTGTGCTGCCTCGACTTTGCGTTGTTGCGCGGAGGGAGCAGAGAAGTCGCTCTCTTGGAAGTTGGCGCTCTGCTCATTTAGCTCATCCATCTGCCAGCGCCGCCAGGTGCCATGGCGGTCAAATTCGGGGGAGTGAGTATTAGACATACTCATCATCCCCACCTGACAAGACGACCTCACCAGAATCCGCTAAACGACGAACCACCTGTAGAATGGCCTTTTGCTCCGTCTCTACCTGGGAAACCCGGATAGGGCCGCGGGCTTCCATATCTTCGCGAACCAAATCTGCAGCCCGTTGCGACATATTGCGCAGGAACTTGTCGACCAGTGCATCCTGGGCGCCTTTGAGGGCCACCACCAGGGAGTTGGTTTCGACTTCTTGCAGCACCATTTGAATTGCACGGTTGTCCAGGTCGAGTAGGTTCTCGAATAGGAACATTTCGTCGATAATTTTCTGTGCAAGGTCTTCGCTGTGCGAGCGAACGGTTTCGATGGCGACTTCTTCTTGCGAAGAGTTCATCAGGTTCAAAATTTCGGCGGCTGTTCTTACGCCGCCCATTTTGCTGCGTTTGAGGTTCTGGCCATCCAGCATGCTGGTGAGTACCTCGGTGAGCTCTTGGAGTGCCGCTGGCTGAACGCCGCTAAAGGTGGCTATGCGCAGAACCACATCGTTGCGCAGTTTCTCTTCAAACAGTTCCAGAATGTCGGCAGCCTGGTGACGGTCTAAATGAACCAGGATGGTGGCAATAATCTGCGGGTGCTCATCGCGGATAAGCTCTGACACCATGGAAGCTTCCATAAGG
Source organism: Halomonas sp. GFAJ-1 (assembly GCA_002966495.1). NCBI lineage: Bacteria > Pseudomonadati > Pseudomonadota > Gammaproteobacteria > Oceanospirillales > Halomonadaceae > Halomonas > Halomonas sp. GFAJ-1. The sequence continues at coordinate 745,498 of CP016490.1, read as the reverse complement.
TTCAGTGCATCGATGCCCGAGTTGCCTCCCGTGGTTTCAAGGATATCTTCGATGAGGCTGGTGGCGCGCTCACTGCCAAGAGCCTTAGTAAGTACCGAACGAATATGCTCGCTGGAGTTGAGGTTAAGCGCCACGAACTCTTCGGACTCTTTGTGAAACGCTTCCAAAACGGCCTTCATATCCTCGTGGGAGACTTGGTGCAAGCGTGCCATTTCCGTACTGATCTCTTGAACTTCGCTGGCGCTTAGAAACTTAAACACTTCGGCGGCGCTATCTTCATCAAGGGCAAGCAAGAGGATGGCGCTTTTACGCGATCCGCTCATTTCGGCAATAGAGCTACTCATTAGCATTCATCCAACTACGGATAATCATCGCGACCATACGGGGGTCTTCCTGGGCCATTTCCCGCAGGTCGTTAAGATTGTGTTCGTACAGCGACGTTTTACGGCGACGTTTTGGCTTATTGCTATAGGTGTCATCTTCCTCAGAAGATGCTTCTTCCTCTTGATCATCATTTTCATCGCCGACGCTGGCGCTAAAGGTGCTGCCCGTGCCAGGAATGGCGGGGGCCATGACCGGTGTCTGCGTGTAGCGTTTGATCAGCGGACGAAGTATCAGCAAGTAAAGCAGCAGCGCAGCAATAGCGACAAGTAGGTAGCGCCCCAGCGTGGAGGCAAGCGAGAGCATCTCTGGCCGCTGCCACCATTCGGCTTCCTCTGTCGCCTCATCAGTACTGGCAAAGGGTGTGTTGACGACCTCGACCTGGTCGCCCCGTGCCAACGAGAAGCCCATCGCCTGTTGAACAAGACGCTCAAGCTGAGCCACTTCTTCAGGGCTTAAAGCGACTTGCTCTACTTCGCCTTCATCATTCACAGCGCGGCGAAAATTCACGACAACGGCCGCAGAGAGGCGCTGAACCTGCCCTAGGCGGTGCTGGATATGCTCAATGCTGCGATCAACTTCGTAATTAACGACGTCGTCTTGGCGTAGGTTGCGTAGCGCATTGGCCGGCAGGTCATTCTCACCCTCCTCAGCGTCTGGCTGATTGATAGGGGCAGGTGCTACGCCAGGCGGAGTGTTACTAAGCGCGCCGGGTATTCCCGTTGCTAACGGGTCTTCCCCATCATAAGAAAGACTTAATTGGCGGCTGCGCACGGCCGATTCATTAGGCGCTTGGTTAGGGCCATAACGCTCAGAGGTTTCTTCACGGCGTGAAAAATCGATTTGTGCAGCCACCTGGGCGCGCACGTTTTCGCTGCCCAAGATAGGCGAAAGAATATTCTCGATACGGCGCTGGTAGGAGCGCTCTACTTCGGTGATATACGCCAGTTGGGAACCGTCAAGGTCATTCCCCTGAGAGGTGTTGGCGGTCAATAGGCGACCGTTTTGATCGACTACCGTGACGTCCTCGGTGGACAGTTCAGGCACGCTGCTGGAGACCATGTGCACAATAGCGCTAACCTGGCCTTCACCTAAAACTCGGCCGGGTAGTAGGGTCAGAACGATGGATGCCTTGGCAGGCTCGCGGTCGCGTATAAAGACCGACGGCTTGGCCATGGAAAGGTGAACCCGCACCCGTTCCACTGGGCCAAGTGACTCAATGGAACGGGCCAATTCACCTTCTAGGCCGCGCTGGAAGTTCACCTGTTCAGCAAACTGACTAATACCGAAGGCTTGGTTATCCATAAGCTCCAGGCCAAGGTTGCCGCCGCGAGGCAGGCCTTGCTCAGCAAGCTGAAGCCTAAGCGTGTGAACATGATTGCCAGGCACTAAGAGCGCTTGGCCGCCTTCGCTAAACTGATAGGGAACGCCTCGACTATCGAGTTCGGCGATGATGCGCCCGCCGTCGGCTTCACTAAGGTTGCTGTAGAGCACGCGGTATTCAGGGCTGCTGGCCCACATGAAGAGCGCAGCGACAACAGCAATAGACGCAGCAGCAGCGACCAATAGCACTACCAGAGGGTTGCCACGCAGCTGTTTCAGCATGCGTTCAGCCGTCGGCGTGTTTTTAGTCTCACTCTCTGCCGTTCCACTGCGGGGGGCGTTTTGGGGCGTACTGTTCTGACGGCCTGCCGTAGCACCAGTTTCGCTCATGCATCCCTCCTAGAGGGCAGGCAAAACCGATGACGGCCCAGGCGCATCACCAAAGAAGGCATAGGCTATATCCGTCGATCGCGGTTATCCGCTGAAAGTAGTAAGCGGAATTATGATGAACGCCATTATCCCGAGGCGCGTCGACCATAAATGAACGAAAAGCTTGGCTTTTCGTACCTATTTGTTCGTATGAGTCTTATGCTACCAGTGATAGGCTGCAGGCATTATTTTACTTTCATGCGACTGAGGCATACGTATGAGTTCTCCCCCTATTCAGGCTGCCCTGCAGCAGATGCAGAACATGGCTTCCCAGGCGGCTCAGCCTATTAAAGGCGAGCATGTCTCTACCGCTGTTGGTCAGGGCGGTTTCGGTAGTGAGCTGCAAGCTTCCATACAGCGCATTAACCGTCTTCAGCAGAGCGCTAACGCTAAGGCAATGGCGTTTCAGGCAGGTGAGCCTAATGTTGAGTTAAATGACGTTATGGTAGATATGCAAAAGGCCAGCGTTGCGTTTCAGATGGGGTTGCAGGTGCGTAACCGGCTAGTCTCTGCCTATCGGGACGTGATGAATATGCAGGTCTAACTAGCAAGGCAAAGCTGGGGCTATGGGCGTGGTGTGTGAAAAGTAGCATGGCGAACGCTAACTGAAAGGCTAATCAGTTTTTAAAGTCTTACTGTGTACTGCTAAGCGTTCGCTTGCTAAACACGGTTATTTTACGCTTCCGCTGAGATAAGTCGGCCTTGCATTTCTTCTAGCTGTTCGGCAAGTAAAAGCACTTCTTCAGCCGGTATTTGGCGAATCACATCACCTGTATCTCGGTCGACAACCCGGGTGATGATGCGCGTGGACTGTTCGCTAACATCAAACTCAAGCCCGCGTGGTCGCATAACATCGTTAATACGCTGTATGGGGTCAACCAGCTCTTCTTTTGTGACTGTGTTGCTGGCAGGAGCTTGGCTCTCTTGTGTTGTGAGCTGGCTTAGCTTATTCACAAGCTCTTGGCGCGGCGTAAGCGTTTGCGTTGATGGAGTGGGTAGTGAAGCAGACGAGCTGTCTAATGGCAGTGGGCCCATAAGAGACGTTCCTTCAAAGGCAAGTAAGCCTAACGGCTAGGTGGCGTTGTAATATCAAAGGCTGAGGCGGCTTATTGCTTAATTGCTGAGCCTCGCTATGTTTATCGGCCGGCACATTTTAATCTTTAGAAGTTAGCGCTGGGCCTGTGGTGCTTTTTTTAGATCGACCAAGTTTTATAGATAGGTATCTGTAAAAAGAAAAATAATTAGGCTGGTGGACTCATGTGGCTTGCTGAAAGCTTCTGTTATGCTCTGCCGCTTCGGGTTGGGTGTCAAACAATAACGTGGTAGGGAAGGCGAAACGAGCATGGTCGTTCAGCAAGATGAGTATGAAAGCGTTACCAGTGCCTCAACGATAAGCGATTATTTAAATGCCATGATTGAAAGTGGTGGTGTCTCGCTCTGCTTAGCTGCGTCGGGTGCGCGCCCTGAGCCTATCGTGTTAATGGAGCAGCACTCGGGTGAAGCTCTAGTGATGGATCTCTCTTCCGTTGGTTATTTGCTAGGCCGCCTGCAGCAGGGAGAACAGTTTTTTTTACGTGGTCAGTCTCAGGGCAAGGTGTTGCGTACGCCGCTGCTTTCGTTAACCGAAACGCGACGCACCGGTGGGCGTTTTTTATGCTGTAGCGACTACCCAGTCTCAATAGATGTGCTGCAGCGGCGCGAATCGTTTCGCGCAGAGTTACGCATGGGGATGGTGGTGTCCGCAGCCGTGGTGAGCGCTGATGGTGAGAGCGTCCAAGGTGAGTTGCGCGATCTTTCCCAGGATGGTTGCCAGATAGAGCTACCCTTAACTGCGAGTGGCGTGCTTGCTGAGGCAGATGGCCCCCTTAAGCTTGCCTACACCTTTCCTGATGGTACTTATTTTGAAGTGCTGGGCGTGGCCCGCCACCAGAAAACAGACTCTGAGCGCCATATCTTGCGGGTAGGGTTTCGTTTTGCCAATTGTACGTCGGATCAAGAGCGTCAAATTTGGTACTTCGTGTGTGAAATTGAGCGTGAAGCGGCACGTTATAAGAAAGAGACGCAAGAGGATCGTCAGCCGTCGCCATTGTTTGAGCAGGCAGGTAGGCGCACCGACGGGTCAGAGCTCGTTGGGCGCCGCGATATTAAGCGTTACGCCACCCCGACGGCTCGGCGCCTTGTGAAAGTAGCGGCCTACCTCGATGCTCAATTACTGCTGCTAAAACAGGGTAGTGATATTGACTCTCGGCAGCTTTCACGCAACGCCGACCGTGTGTTAACGCTGCATGAAGAAGACCGCGAGGCCTTGCTATTTGCTTCACGCTGCTTATCCCCCGAGCCGCTCCTCGTGCGCCATGGTATTGCCGTGGCAGTGCACCTGCTGGATTTGGTGGGAAGTAACATGCCGCGCGATGTGCAAAAGGCGATTGTGGCCAGTGGTCTGATCCACGATCTAGGCAAAGCGCTTGTGCCCCAGGTGGTCTTCAAGGCGCCCAGTTTTGAAGCTACCCATCGTCAGGCCATGAGTGAGCATGTGTCCCTTTTAATGGATCGGCTACACAACTGCCAGTGGCTTTCAGCCTCCGTTGCCAAAGCGGTTATTGGGGGTATTAACGAGCGGCTTGATGGCAGTGGCTACCCAGGTGGTTTGTCGGGTAATGACATCAACGAGTTGGCTAAAGCCAGTGCAATTGTGGATGTGGTTGAGGCAATGCGCCGTGATCGGGCCGATCGTCCAGCTCGAACAGCGCAACAAATTTATCGTCATTTATTGCGTCATCCGCATCAATTTGACCCTCGTTGGATCAAGCGCTATGTCGAGCACTTCAAAACGCTTCCTGTTGGCTCGCTTGCCCACTTTTCAAGTGAGCAATTGGCCTGGATCGTGCGTCTTAATAAAGATGGGACGCCAGCGGAAGTAGTGCTGGCCGAGGGGGTTGAGCCGCCACTGCGCGATACGTTGGGAGTATCCGTGCGTGGTGATGTCTTTGAGCGGTTAGGGCGGCCTGTTAGGGAAGTGGCAGTATCCACCTGATATGAGCGTTGCTGCCATTGTCTAGCAGCAACGCTAACGCTCACCTCGTGAACATTACTTTCTAAGCGAAAGTGTGTCTGAGGGTTAAAGTCTGTGGTTGGCGCGCCGATATAACTACTATAGCTGAGCTTGAAAGCTCAAATTTTTGAATCATTAACAGCATGTATTGGCCCTATGGGTTCAGCTGTTGTGTTACCTAATGAAGGAGTGCCCGCTTATGACATACTCTCGCGGTGGCGCCGCCTACGGACGTGGTGCTAAGGCGTATGCTCGTGTCGGCGTGGAAAGCGGTGTGATGTCTGCTGACCCGCACCAGCTTATCGTAATGCTGTTTGACGGCGCCCAAGCGGCTATCCGGGCGGCACGAATTCACATGCAGGCAGGCAACACAGCCGAGAAGGGAAAGTCGATATCCAAGGCGTTGGATATTGTTAATAATGGATTAGCGGCTGCATTGGATCAGGAGCAGGGCGGTGCCATTGCTGAGCGGCTAGCTTCCTTGTACGACTATATTGCTCGCTTACTCTTAGTTGCTAACCTACGTAACGATGAAGAGAGTCTGAGTCAGGCGGAACGGTTACTGGAAGATATCGCTTCAGCTTGGCGTGAAATCGGCCAACAGCAGAGTGCATGAGGCAACTATGTCGGGTTCTGACGCTGTCCACAGCTCTACTCCACAAGCGCTGTTAGAGGCTTATGCCAAACTGCTTGTACGTGCAAGGCATATGCAAGAGCTAGCCAATGCGGAGCAGTGGCCAGAGCTTATTGAGCAGCGTACCCATTACGTTACATTAGTCGAAGAGTTACGTGAGCTTGATAAAAAAGTCGTGTTAGATGCTTCTGCCAAAACTCGTAAGGCTGAGCTGCTGGAAAGTATTCTTGAGCACGACGTCGAAATTCGCCGACGTTTAGTGGCGCGGCGCGAGGAGCTTGGGAAGTTAATTGGCGTATCTCAACGCCAGCGTGATTTGCACCGAGCCTATGCGCCGCAGCAGGGCAGCCATGACATTTATGACCCTGAAGGCACACAAGACCAGGAGGCTCCGTGAGTGGCATCACGCCACTTATTGATACCCTCATGCACCAAGTGCTTGGGCGTCAAGGAGAAGCCTCTTTACAGCGCTCCTTAAATGCTCCTGTGCAGCCTGTTCCGCCCGGAGAAGGTCCGCGAGCCTTACAAGGTGATGCTAGCTTAGACGGGCGACCAATGTCGCTGCCGCTAGGTGACCTCAAGCGCTTACCAACCTCCCCGGATGGGCAGCGCCTAGCTACCCAAGGCGGCGCCAATACAGCCCCAGGCTCCACCCAGACTCATTTAAGTCCTGCGGCACGCACGATTGCGGATGTATTGCTGCGTTTTCCTGCGCCGCCCACCGTTATGCGCCCTGAAGCTCCCCTAATGAGCGCTCTAGACGCGCCGTCAGCTACGACGCTTGCGACGCGTCTAGAGTCGAGCGTACGTGATAGTGGTTTGTTCTACGAGTCTCATTTGAAGCGTTGGTTCCAGGGCGATGTTTCTCGTCAGCAGCTACTGCGTGAGCCTCAGATGCAGCCCGGCCCACGGCCTGTGCTGCCTGCTAGCGTGAATGTGTTGTCGGCGGTTGCTACCTCTTTAGCGCCGGGCTCCTCTGCGCCAACGGGACCTGGCAACTTTTCTATTTTGCCTAATACAGCGCTGGTACCAGTCGCAAGCGATATGCTGATACTTGAGCGCCCCGTGGCCTTCCTCAATACGCCAGCCAGCCCTGCCGCGTTACAGGCAGAGCGGCAAGAATCGGCCCAAGCGAGAGTTGAAACAGTGGGCGCTCGCGAGCTAGCCGACGTAGCTATCCAGCGCGGTGGTCGTGAGATTGTTCATGAAAACCTGCAGAGCCTAGTGCGTCAGCAGCTGGAGATGCTGGTTATGCCTACCATACGTTGGGAGGGAGACGTGTGGGCCGGGATTTTTATGGCGCTAGTGATTAACTTGCCTACACGTGACGAGGGGCGTGAGGGTGCCCAGGACGAGACTGATTCGGGCGAAGGGTGGCGCTCTGAAATGCAGCTCGAAGTGCCCAACATAGGCGCTTTTAGCGTTACTTTATGGCTCTATCAGTCAGTGCTCAGCATCGACCTTACCACCGAAGACCTGGCGACATATCGGCAACTTGAGCAGGGGGTAAGCGCGTTAGAGCAACGTTTAGAAGCCTTGGATTTTCGCAAAGTGCAGGTTAAATCACGGCATATAAGTTTGGAGAGCCACCATGACGACGCCGGGTGAGCGCCGCCGCCAAGCCGTAGCATTGGCTTATCGAGATGGGGAGCAGGCACCCCGGGTAGTGGCGAAAGGGTATGGTGAGTTAGCTGAGAGGATTATGGCAGAGGCGCAGCGCCAGGGGATTTATGTGCACGACGCTCCTGAGTTGGTGGCACTGCTCATGCAGCTGGATTTAGATGCCGAGATACCGGCGAGTTTATATCAGGTCGTTGCTGAGCTTCTGGTGTGGGTGTTTGAGCTTTCTGAAGGTGCGCTAAGTCACCGTGAACAGCTCAAGTAGCCAATGTAGACGTTGTGTGCAACCATGATGCTTATGGAAAAAGTCACCCATGGCGTCATTATAAAGTTTATAAAGTCGCGCCTGTGTCGTCCGGTGGAACACTATGAGCCAATCAAACTTTCTCGATGAAATTGAAGAATTAAACTTAGCGTACCTGCTTCTTGCCCAGCGCCTACTGAGTGAGGATCGAGAGGCCGCCATGTTTCGCCTGAAAGTTGATAGTGAACTGGCAGATTTGCTCGTTTCACTTAATGCTTGGCAGTTAACGAAGCTGGCGCGTACCAATCAATTGGTATGTCGGTTTAGTCAAACTAGCGGGCAGCGCTTACGCCAAATTATGGAAAATCCCAGGGATCAAGGGCTGTCGGGATTGCATGCATCGCTGTTATCAGCCTGCGAACCGTTCGATTCACTACCCAAAGGAGGGGCGGAGTGAGCCAGAAAAGCTTGGTTGATGAAATGCATCAAGTACAGCTGGCAATCGAACTGATTGAGTTAGGTGCACGTTTGCAGGTGTTAGAAACGGAAACGGATCTAAGCCGTACTCGCCTAATTAAGCTGTATAAAGAAGTGCGTGGCATGTCGCCCCCAAAAGGGATGTTGCCTTTTTCGGCCGACTGGTTTGTTACCTGGTTGCCTAATGTGCACTCATCACTTTTTTATAATATTTATGCAAGTTTACAACAAGATACCTGCTGCGAACGTATTGATGCGTTCGTTAAAGCTTACCGACTTTACGAAGAACAAATAGCGCTTGAAGACGTGGAGCCAGTGTTGGGCTTAACGCGAGCGTGGACACTGGTACGTTTTTTTGAAAGTGATCTGCTGCAGCTAAATACGTGTACCCGGTGTGAGGGGCGATTTGTTGCCCATGCACATAGCCCGATTCACGGCTATGTGTGCGGTATTTGCCAGCCGCCTTCACGTGCCGGGAAAACCCGTAAAGCCCAACGCGGAGCGGCGGGTACAGAAACATAGCCATGACCCACTCACAGGACGACGCAATATAATAAAAACAGCCATTAGCGCATAGATAGCGTTAAAAGGCGGTGGTACTTTTCCATTAAACATCGCCTACATCTTAGTATGATATGACTAAGCTCCACTTGAAATGGAACCCTCCAGTGTTATTCATAATGATGAAGCAGTGGTTGGCGCTCCGTTGATACAAAAACTGCTATCGCAAGGACACTGCTTGTGCTGATTCTCCTAGGTTATGTGGTCGTAATATTGTGTGTGTTTGGCGGCTATGTGCTGGCAGGTGGTAGTTTAGGCCCCCTGTATCAACCTTTAGAGCTGTTAATTATTGGCGGTGCGGGCGTAGGCGCGTTTATTGCCGCCAACAACGGTAAAGCGATTAAAGCCACGTTTAGAATACTGCCGCGGCTCAAACGGACCAAAAAATATAACAAAGCCCTATACATGGAGCTAATGGCGCTGCAGTACAAGATTCTCTCCAAAGTGCGCCGTGAGGGGATGCTGGGGATTGAGCGCGATATCGATAACCCTCAGGAAAGCCCGCTGTTTCAAGAGCATCCCACGGTGCTTGCGGACCCGCACATTATGGATTTTTTAACTGATTACCTGCGCCTAATGGTAAGTGGCGGCATGGAGCCGATGGAAATCGACGAGCTGATGCTTCACGAAATCGAAGTATTTGAGCAAGAAGCCCATATTCCCATTGATGCGATTGCTAAAGTAGGTGATGCCATGCCCGCGTTTGGTATCGTGGCGGCAGTCATGGGGGTTATTAAAGCGCTGACCTACGCCGACGCCAGTGCGGAACAGATGGGCCAGATGATTGCTATGGCGCTAGTGGGCACCTTCTTAGGCATTTTGATGGGTTACGGTTTTATCAGCCCCATTGCAAGCTATGCCGATCGACAAGCAAAAGAAGCGGAAAAAATGCTGCAGTGCATCCGCGTCACGCTGTTGGCTAGCTTGCACGGCTATGCGCCTCAGTTAGCCGTTGAGTTTGGCCGTAAAGCACTGCACAGCACCGAACGTCCTAGTTTCTCAGAACTTGAAGAGTACGTGCGTGACGCCAAAAAGGGCGGTAATGCATGAGTCAGGGCGGTGACAAGCGCCCAATAGTCATACGGCGCAAAAAAGTGGTTCATGCTCATCATGGGGGAGCATGGAAAATCGCCTTAGCTGATTTTATGACCGCGCTAATGGCTCTGTTCCTGGTGATGTGGATTTTAAGCGTCTCCAGTGAAGAAACACGGCAGGGCGTGGCGGACTACTTTAGCACGCCGCTGATAACCGCGATGACCGGGGATCGCGGCGGCAGTTCGCGGGTTATCCCAGGCGGCGGGCCTGACCCAGCGCATAGCGATGGAGAGCGCGCCCAGGTAGACATGTCATTGCAGCCGCGGCCCAGCTTGCAAGAACGGCGGTTCTTCTCTGATTTACAAGAACGTATAGAGCGGGCCATTGAGCTAGACCCTGAGCTGCGCCAGCTGCGCAACCAAATGCGTTTTGATCTTACCCGTGAAGGACTGCGCATTCAGCTGCTTGATACAGAGCAGCGGCCCATGTTCCAGCTGGGTAGCGATCAGGTAGCACCTTATATGCGCAACCTTCTGCGCACTATCGCGCCGTTACTCAATGAATTGCCCAATGACCTAAGCATCAGCGGTCATACCGACAGCGTGCCTTTTGCGGGTGGCTATCGAGGCTACAGTAATTGGGAGCTATCCAGTGACCGCGCGAATGCCTCGCGTCGGGAGTTGGTGGTCGGTGGGCTTGATCCAGGTCAACTATTGCGCGTATCGGGCTTTGCTGATCGGGTATCGCTGCCTGACACTTCCTCTTCAGACCCTATTAATCGACGTATTGAGCTTTTAGTACTGTTACCCGAAATTGCTGAGACCATTCGCGACCCAGGTATTCTTAGCACCGGTGTGCTGTTACCTGAAGGCGATTCGCCCGAAGAGGCTTTACTACCAGACATGCCACAGGCCGACGTAGCCGAATGAGCGAAGCTGGTCCAAAAAATATGATGATAATGTGGAGCGGTGCATGGATATAGCGGATTTTTGTGACACCTTTTTTGAAGAGGCGGAAGAGCTGCTAGCAGATATGGAGCAGCACTTATTAGAACTGGATGTCGATGATCCGGATAGCGAGCAGCTAAACGCTATTTTCCGTGCGGCCCACTCTATAAAAGGTGGTGCAGGGACGTTCGGGTTTAGCGTGCTGCAAAAAACCACGCATATTTTCGAAAACCTGCTGGATCATGCGCGCAAAGGGGAACTGACCCTGCGCGCTGACCTCGTTGATACCTTTTTAGAGGCAAAAGACATCATGCATGAGCAACTCGATGCCTATCGCAACGAGGAAGAACCCAACCAGGAAGCCTATGAGCGAATCTGCCAAGTGTTGCAGCAGATCGCTTTAGAGGAGATTGGACAAACCCTCGAAGCTCCTGCAGCGCCTGCGCCGACGGTGACACAGCCTTCCAAGGCAGAATCTAGCAAACGCGAGACGCCGGAAGAAGGCGAGACGCATTTGTTAGTCGCCCTACTGAACGTCAACGATAAAGATCGCACGTTGCTGGTCGAAGAGCTTGAGCAGCTGGGGGATATCCAGTCGCACTCAGGCGATGACAAGCGTTACGAGGTCATTCTCAAAGGTGGCGTCAGTGCCGACGATATTGAAGCCGTGATGTGCTTTATTATCGAGCCTGAGCAAATTAGCATCAGCAGCGTTGCTGCGGGTGACCCAGCACGAGAACCAGAGCCAGCACCTAATGTGCCGGCTCCTGCCTCCTCGCCTGCCGTTGAGGAAGTGGTGAGTACTGCGGATAACGCCCCCGCTGTGCCAAAGCAGAGCGATAAGAGCTCCCCGAAAGCCAATGATAAGCCCGCTAAGGCAGCGCCAAAAAAAGCCGCGAGCGAGTCCTCATCGATACGCGTATCTGTCGACAAAGTTGATCAAATTATCAACTTGGTTGGTGAGCTGATCATTACCCAGTCGATGCTCGATCAAACGGTCAGCGACCTTGACGACCAGTCCGTAGGTAATAGCTCGCTCCAAAACGGCATGAGTCTGCTTCAGCGCAATGCCCGTGATCTTCAAGAAGCGGTGATGTCGATCCGCATGATTCCCATGGAGTTTGTGTTTAGCCGGTTCCCCCGCGTGGTGCGAGATACCGCAGGCAAGCTGAATAAAGAGATCGAACTCGTTACTGAGGGTAAATCCACCGAGCTGGATAAAAGTTTGGTTGAGCGAATCACAGACCCGCTTACGCACCTAGTGCGTAACAGCTTAGACCATGGTATCGAAATGCCCGATGAGCGTGAGGCGCTAGGTAAGCCTCGCGTAGGCAAGCTGGTGCTTTCAGCGCGTCACCAGGGCGGCAATATTCTTATTGAAGTGCGTGACGACGGTGCAGGAATGGATCGTGAGCGCCTACTCGATAAAGCCCGTGAAAATGGGCTCAATGTTTCTGACGCAATGTCCGATGAAGACGTTTTCCAACTGATTTTTGCCCCTGGTTTTTCGACCGCAAAAGAGGTCACTGATGTATCAGGGCGCGGCGTTGGTATGGATGTGGTGAAACGTAATATTCAAGGAATGGGCGGGCGAGTCGAAATACAGTCTAAAAAGGGTGAAGGCACCAACACGCGTATTGTCTTGCCGTTGACCCTCGCAATTCTAGACGGCATGTCAATCAAAGTGGGTGGCGAAACGTTCATCTTGCCGCTCTCTACCGTGCTTGAGTCCCTCCAGCCTGCCAAAGGTGATATGTACGCGATGGCCGGGGATGATGTGGTCATCAAAGTGCGTGATGAATACCTGCCGGTTATCGCGATTCATGAAGTGTTAGACGTCGAAAATGCAATTACTGACCCGACTAAAAGTATCGCCGTTATCGTACAAGGCGAGGGTCGTCGCTATGCCATGTTGGTCGATGAGCTCATTGGCCAGCAGCAGGTGGTTGTCAAAAACTTAGAAGATAACTACCGCAAAGTGCCGGGCGTTTCCGCTGCCACCATCCTGGGGGATGGAAGTGTCGCATTGATTTTGGATATCACGGGCTTACACCGCTTAAGTCGTGCCAAAAAAGAAGCAGGCAAAGTAACCAATCATCCACATCTCGCTTATTACAAGGAGGCTGAGCCGTCATGAGTCAAGCAGCTAATAAGGCGGTGCTAGCCGCTGCAGAGGCAGAAAATCGCGAATTCTTAGTATTCTCTTTAGGAGAAGAGGAGTACGCCATTGATATTTTGAAAGTGCAGGAAATTCGCGGTTACGAAAATGTAACGCGCATTGCCAACGCGCCGGATTTCATAAAAGGCGTGACCAATCTGCGCGGTGTTATTGTGCCGATTGTTGATCTGCGCATTAAATTCCACCTGGAAAATGTGGAGTATGGCGGTCAAACCGTAGTGATCGTGGTCAATGTCGCCGACCGTATCGTGGGGATTGTGGTCGACGGTGTTTCAGACGTAATGACCTTAACCCCAGAGCAGATCAAACCCGCACCTGAGTTCGGGGTTACCCTCTCTTCTGATTTCTTAAGCGGTCTTGGCAGTCTTGATGACCGCATGCTGGTGCTAGTGGATATCGATAAACTGCTGACCAGTGAAGAAATGGCGCTGGTAGATAGCACTAGTAATTCTTAATGCAGAACACTGGGCATAAGGAGTGTGCCTATTTTGAGCTAAACAGCCGAGCCGTGAGCCATGGAGTGCTGCGGCCAATTGGGTTGTGCTTGGAGTAATGCGTGTGACACAGCTAGTGCGTCAAGTGATGGGCAATATGACCGTGCGTTTAAGTTGGGGGTTGGTACTTGCTACGTTTTCACTCCTGATTGTCCTAGCGTGCGGTATGGGTCTCTACGCGCTCCACCATGGTGCTGCCATTGTGCAAGCGACAAGCGACTTACAGTCGCAGCAGACAGCGTTTACGGAATTTTCAGCCCAAGTTCGCTGGGTGCTTATTGGCGTGGTCGTCATGACGGTGCTAACCGTTGTTGTGGTCATTTGGGGGGTGACAGCGAATGTATTGCGCCCGCTAGATAACTTAGTGGGATATTTTGAGCGTATGGCTCAAGGCGATTTAAATCAGCAAATTACCTCGCCGGGTAATAACGAAATTGGTCGACTGTATAACGCGATGGCGCATATGCAAGGCTCACTCTCCGAGACGGTCGGCGTGGTGCGCCAAAGTGGGGCCTCTATTTTTGAGCGTTCTCAACATATTGCTAGCGGTAATAATGACCTCTCTTCACGCACTGAGCAGCAGGCATCTTCATTAGAAGAGACCGCTTCCAGTATGGAGCAGTTGGCCTCCACGGTAGGGCATAACGCAGATAACGCTCGCCAAGCGAGTCAGCTAGCAGGTGATGCGACGTTAACCGCCAGACGCAGCGGTGAAGAGGTTGGCAATATTGTTGAAACAATGCAAGAGATCAGCGCCAGCTCCCATCAGGTCGCCGACATTATAACGGTCATCGATAATATAGCTTTCCAAACTAATATCTTAGCGCTTAATGCCTCTGTTGAGGCGGCACGGGCGGGGGAGCACGGCAAAGGGTTTGCCGTCGTGGCGCAGGAGGTTCGCAGCTTGGCTAGCCGCAGTGCCAATGCAGCAAAAGAAATTCGCACACTTATTGATGCTTCTCTGGGTAAAGTGGATGCCGGTACGCAGCGAGTGAACCATGCAGGACAGACCATGCAAGACCTTGTCGCAGCGGTTCAGCGTGTCAGCGATATTATGGATGAAATTGCCGCCGCCTCAGAAGAGCAGAGCAATGGCATCGGCCAAGTTAATCAAGCGGTTGCCCAAATGGATCAGGTCGTGCAGCAGAATGCCCAGCTGGTTCAGCAGGCCGCCCGCAGTGCCAATGAGTTAGAGAGTGAGGCCGCTCGTCTGCGTGAAGCGGTTGAGCGTTTTCGGGTGTCGGGAGCGAGTACCGCACCATTGACCACTCGCCCCATTCTACCCAGTGCCACGCCACGGCCCGCTAAGGTGGTTACTACTAAAACGCCGGTAGACGAGTGGGAAGCTTTTTGATTCAGCCTTTACGTAGAGTCGCCCAATTTAACTAATAAAAATGTCGCCTCCCCAACAATAAGGCATGTTAATGCGTAACAATCAGCCAGTCTCCCAACGCGAAGTTGAGCTAAAGGGGGACGATTTTCTCGTCTCGCGAACGGATCTTAAAGGTCGCATTACGTATGCTAATCCCGCGTTTATCCAGATTAGTGGCTTTCGCCATGACGAGCTAATTGGGGCGCCGCACAACCTGATCCGCCACCCGGATATGCCGCCCGTGGCGTTTGCAAATTTATGGCAAACCATCGAAACCGGTGAAACGTGGCGTGGGCTGGTTAAAAATCGCTGCAAAAACGGCGACCACTATTGGGTAGACGCTAGCGTGACGCCGATTGTCGAAAATGATCAGGTGGTTGGCTATGCCTCAGTGCGGGTTCAGGCGTCACGGGAGGCAATCGCCCAGGCAGAGCAGGTATACGCAGGTATTCGTGAGGGACGTCTTAAACGGGTCTATTTAGATAAAGGGCATATACGTTATAAGGGGCTAGTGCAGCGCCTTAAACGGGTGCGCCTGCACACCATCCGCGCCAAGCTGGTGGGCATGATTGTGGTAGCGGGCATGCTGCTGTTGATCAGTGGTGGGCTAGGACTGTATGGATTAAATGCCGCGGGTGATCGGTTAGACCGCCTCAATAACGATGGGCTGCGCGATGTTATTCGTCTCCAGCAAATCGACCAAACCATTGCCCATACACGTCAGTCGATGATCGAACCAGAAAGGATGCAGCTCATCAGCCAACGGTTTGAGATGGGCGAAGCGGTGGCGGAAAACGCCGCGGAGGTAGCTGAGGTTTGGCAGGCGTACTACCAGCGTGATGCTAACGCTAGCCAGCTAGCGGATAGTTTTGATCAGCAGCTTCAGGCGTTCTTAGCTAATGGCATGGGGCAAGCGGCAAACGTGCTGCAAGCTGAAGAGACGTATGAAGCGTTTACTGGTTTAGATGCGGTGATACGTGTGATGAATACCGATGGGCGAGCGCTGTCGGAGATGGTGAATCAGCTGATTGCGCAAAAACAGGCTGCAGCGGAAGTTATGGCGGTAGAGGCTGAGCAGGGGCAAACCGCCATGCTGAGCGCTCAGGCGGCGGTGCTGGGGATTGGCTTACTGATGCTCATGATGATAGGCGCGCTTACGCTACGTTCAATCGTTAGACCGTTAAAAAGTGCTTCACGCTTTACCCTGCAAATAGCGGGCGGCAACTTGGCAGCCCCTGTGCCTGCCCGTCGTCGTGATGAAATTGGCCTACTGCTTGATTCGCTAAATACCATGCGTAAAAGCCTGAGCAGTATTATTGGCGAGGTTAAAAGCGGCATTGAGGTAGTGACGCCTGCGGCACAGGGTATTGCCAGTGGTAATGAAGAGCTGTCGTCGCGTACAGAGCAGCAGGCTGCCGCGCTGCAACAAACCGCTTCCAGCATGGAAGAGATAACCACGACCGTGCGCCAAAATAGCGATAACGCTCAAGAAGCTCGGCGTCTGGCCGATAATAATGCTACACGGGTGACGCAAACCGGCGAGCTGATGACACAGCTAGTCGACAACATGCAACGTATCACTCAAAGCTCGCGAAAAATGACCGAGATTATCAACGTCATTGATTCGATTGCGTTTCAAACTAATATTTTGGCGCTTAATGCGTCGGTTGAGGCGGCAAGGGCAGGAGAGCACGGGCGCGGCTTTGCGGTTGTGGCAGAAGAAGTGCGTAATTTGGCGGGGCGCAGTGCCGGCGCGGCCCAAGAGATCCGGGTATTAATTGATGGTTCCAGTCAGGATGTTAGTGCAGGGGCCGGGTTAGTGGAAAAAGCTGAAGCGGCCATGAGTGAGGTTGCTGAAGCGGCACGCAGCGTAACGCAGATTATGCATGAGATCTCTTCAGCGTCAGAAGAGCAGAACAGCGGTATTGCTGAAGTCAACCAGGCCGTTGCGGAAATGGATCAAGCGACCCAGCAAAATGCTGGCCGTGTGCAGGAAACCGCGCGGGCTGCGGCAGCATTGGAACATCAAGCGGGGCTGTTGGCGTTATCCGTAGAGGCGTTTCGGCTAAACCATCAACAGTCGTTACAGGCTATGCCAGCCGCTATCGGGGCACCTGCTGCTGCGCATCAACTTACTGCGAAGCCAAATAGCGCGACATCGCCAGCGCCGCGTGTGAAGCGGCAATCGGTTTCTGCAGAGGAGTGGGAAGAGTTTTGAGCGGACAACGCGAACGGGGAGCCGAAGCCGGCCAATGGGCATCTAGTGGGCAGATCGAGCGCGACTTGCTGCTTACGGATGCCGATTTTTCACGGATTAGAGAACTGATCTACCTGCGTGCCGGTATCGTGCTTGCCGAGCATAAGCGTGAAATGGTTTACAGCCGTTTAGCAAAGCGGCTGCGCCACCATGGCATAACGCACTTTACCGACTACCTGTCACGCTTGGAGCGTCAGCCCGATGCTAAAGAGTGGGAAGCGTTTACTAACGCACTCACCACCAATCTCACGGCATTTTTTCGTGAGGCGCACCACTTTCCGCTGCTGGCTGAACATATCAAGCATAAGCAGGAGCCGGTGACTATTTGGTGTTCAGCGGCTTCCACGGGTGAAGAGCCTTATTCAATAGCCATGACGCTGCTGGAAACGCTAGGCCCCAAAGCCTCCCAAGCGAAAGTCATCGCCACAGATATTGATACTGACGCGCTCGATAGGGCTCGCGCCGGTATTTATCCTCAGGAACAAGTGCGCAAGCTCGATGAAGTTCGGGTGAAACGGTTTTTTCAGAAAGGTACCGGCAACCATATTGGGCTGGCACGCATACGGCCTGAAGTATCCGCGCTGGTGGAGTTTTTGCCGCTTAACCTGCTGGCGCCCCAGTGGCCCGTTAAGGGGCCCTTTGATGCCATTTTTTGCCGCAATATCATGATTTATTTCGATAAAGATACTCAGGCGAAAATTCTAAAGCGGTTTGCGCCGCTCATGAAGCCAGATGGCCTGCTGTTTGCTGGGCACTCTGAAAACTTCTCCTATATTAGCGATGCATTCAAGTTGCGTGGGCAGACGGTCTACACCCCCGCTAAAAAATAACCCGTATTACGTGCGTTTAGCTCCGTTAACAGGTATTTCTCAAGCGGAAGCGCAACAGCACATTAGGTAGCTACCGTAAGAGGAGGCGTGCTTTGAGCGCAGCCAAGATCAAAGTGTTATGTGTCGATGATTCGGCGCTGATTCGCGATTTGTTAACCGAAATCATCAACTCACAGCCAGATATGGAAGTGGTTGCCGTCGCGCCCGACCCCATTGCTGCCAGGGACCTGATTAAGCAGCATAACCCTGATGTACTAACCCTTGACGTGGAAATGCCGCGCATGGATGGGTTGGACTTTCTTGAGCGGTTGATGCGCCTGCGCCCAATGCCGGTGTTAATGGTTTCATCACTCACCCAGAGCGGTTCTGAAATCACCCTGCGAGCGCTGGAACTGGGCGCATTGGACTTTGTGGCTAAGCCCAGCCTAGGTATTCGCAATGGGATGATGGAGTACGCCAACGAAATTGCTGAGAAGCTGCGTGCCGCCGCGCGCTCACGACCCCGTCAGGCCCGCCACAAAAACGCGCCGCCTCCGACGCAGTTGAAAGCACCGCTGGTTACCAGTGAGAAGCTGATCATCATTGGTGCCTCTACTGGCGGAACCGAGGCGATCCGTGCGGTACTGGAGCCCTTGCCGGCTAACGCACCAGCCGTTTTGATTACTCAACACATGCCGGGCGGCTTTACCCGCTCGTTTGCTGAACGGCTGGACCGGCTGTGCCGGATTACCGTCAAAGAGGCCACTGATGGCGAGCGTGTGCTGCCGGGTCATGCCTATATTGCGCCGGGTGATCAACACCTTGAACTCGTCCGCAGCGGTGCAAACTACGTGGCACGCTTGAACGATGGGCCTCCGGTTAATCGCCACCGGCCATCGGTGGATGTGCTGTTTCACTCTGCCTCAAAGCACGCCGGTAAAAATGCGATTGGGGTAATTTTGACTGGCATGGGAAAAGATGGCGCTGCAGGGTTATTAGAAATGCGCCAAGCAGGCGCGCCGACCATTGCGCAAAATGAAGAGAGCTGCGTGGTTTTCGGGATGCCGAGAGAAGCGATTGCTGTTGGGGGAGCGGTTGATGTCGTCGCCCTAGACGATATTCCATCGCGATTGATGGCGCTGGTCGCGGCTTCCGGCCGTGCCCAGAGGGTATAGCGATGCGCCATTAATGTTATGCAGCACTAAAAATAACATGCTACGAAACAGCACATTATTAAAACAAAGCATCATCACAAAAATGACGGCAACGGGGGAAGGGCCATGGCTCGTTTGTTTCGCAATATGAGTATCCATGCGGCGGTAATCGCGGCACTTATCAGCTTTATCGCTTTGGTATTGGTGCTGGCAGGGATCAGCTTTGTATCAGACCGTAACGCCCAGCAAAACATGGCGACGCTTGATCGTATTAGCAGCGATCAGCTAAACGAAATTAACCGTGCGGACTCGTTGCTCAATCAGGCCATGCTTGCCATGGAAACGGCGTCAAACTTTTTAATGGTGGGCCAAACACGCCAGTCTAACGAGCAAATAGCGCTTGCTGCTAACCGTATTGAGCGTGCGGAACGCCGCTTTGAAAACTTTGTGGCGACGCCGCGAACGCCGCAAGGAGAGATGTTGGGCCGTGACCTGATTGAAGATTTTCAAGACGTATTAGCAATAATCAAACAACAGCTGGTGAGTTTTGAAACTATGGATATCACCACGTTTAACCGGCTGCGGGGTGAATTGACCGGTCCGCTTGCCAATTTAGCCGAGAGCACTACAGCCTTTATTGATTATGGTTTCCAGCGTGTGGATGACATCCGTAGTGATGCTAACGCACAGGGTAATTTCTTTACGCTGATTAATGCAGTGGCTACGACGATTGCATTATTAATGACAGCGTTGATCTACATTGGGCTGCGCCGCACGGTCATTGCCCCGCTTAACGATGCGGTGCGCCGCTTGGATAAAATCTCACAGGCTGATTTAACCGAACCACTGCCAGCGGCAGGTAAAAACGAGATAGGCCAGCTGTTTGCTGCAATGGCAACCATGCAGCAAAATCTCACGGGGATTGTTTCAAGAGTTCGCGAGGGCAGCAGCGAAATCCATCACGGCACTCGGGAAATTGCCAGCGGCAATGCGGATCTTTCATCGCGTACCGAGCAGCAGGCCGCCTCTATTGAAGAAACCGCTGCCAGCATGGAGCAGATGACGGCGACAGTGAAGCAGAATGCGGACAACGCGCGCCAAGCCAGCACCCTGGCCGCGGATGCATCTACCACCGCTGAGCAGGGCGGGCAGGTGGTTGAGCAGGTCGTGCAAACAATGCATGGCATCTCAACGAGCTCCCAAAAAGTGGCAGATATTACCAGCGTGATTGACTCGATTGCTTTTCAAACCAATATTCTTGCACTGAATGCTTCTGTCGAAGCGGCGCGCGCTGGCGAGCAAGGGCGTGGCTTTGCCGTGGTAGCAGGTGAGGTGCGCAATCTAGCGAGCCGAAGCGCCGATGCTGCCAAAGAGATCAAAACTCTGATCGATGCGTCGGTTTCACAAATTAAGCAAGGTTCCACCCTGGTAGAGCAGGCCGGTAGCACCATGAGTGAAGTAGTGACCGCTGTGCGTCGGGTCACTGATATTATGGATGAGATATCCGCGGCCTCTCAGGAGCAGAGCGACGGCATTACGCAGGTTAGCCAAGCAGTGGGGCAGATGGATGAAGTGACTCAACAAAACGCTGCGCTGGTTCAGCAAGCCACAGCGGCGGCTGCTTCTTTGGAGGAGCAGGCGAGCCGGTTAGAGGAGGCGGTTGCCGTCTTTAAGCTGCTTGGTGTCCAAGAACACTCTTATGAGTTACCGCGTTCGATAGCGCCTTCGGCGCCAGCACAGCTTGCCTCTACACAGCCTGCTGCACAACGGAGCGCCCGCCAGAACAGCCACCACGACGAGTGGGAAGCGTTTTAACCGTAATAAACCCTGACTGGGTGTCCAGTCACCCTAACCCATGTGTTTGATGAGAGGATGACCAATGGCCGATAAGAATATGAGTTTTCTGGTAGTTGACGATTTTCCTACGATGCGTCGGATCGTCCGTAGCCTGTTAAAAGAGCTGGGCTTTACCAATGTGGATGAGGCGGAAGATGGCCAGGACGCGTTGAATAAGTTGCGGGCAGGCAATTTTGAGTTCGTTGTCTCTGATTGGAATATGCCCAATCTTGATGGTTTAGAGATGCTTAAAGAGATTCGCCAAGACGAAGCGCTCAAAGGCTTACCGGTGCTGATGGTGACCGCCGAAGCGAAAAAAGAGAACATTATTGCGGCCGCACAAGCAGGCGCCAACGGCTACGTCGTTAAGCCGTTCACTGCCGCTACCCTAGAAGAGAAGCTGAATAAAATCTTCGACAAGATGGGTAAATGAAGCGGCTGAGCCTTTGTGGCTCGGTTAGCAAGGAGATACGACAATGAGCCAGAGTGAGCAGGGAAATACTGCCCAACTGCCCGATGAAGCCGCTGAAGAACTCATCCATCGCATTGGTAAACTTACCCGCATGCTGCGCGACAATATGCGCGAGCTGGGGTTAGATAAAGAGATTGAAAAAGCGGCGGAAGCGATACCTGACGCACGTGACCGTTTGCACTATGTTGCGACCATGACCGAGCAGGCGGCTGATCGTGCGCTAAACGCTATCGACCGAGCACAGCCGCTTCAGGATCAGCTGTCTGACCGTGCTGAAGCGCTGGATAAGCGTTGGGATGCATGGTTTGAAGCGCCCCAAGAGCTAGATGATGCTAAAGCCTTAGTTAAAGAGACCCGCACCTATTTAAGCGATGTGCCCACTATGGCCGCAGCCACCAATAAAGAGCTGTTGGAAATCATGATGGCGCAAGATTTCCAGGATCTGACCGGCCAAGTCATCAAGAAGATGATGGATGTGATTCGCGAGATCGAACATCAGCTCGTACAGGTGCTGATTGATAACGTGCAGGGTGCTCAGGCGCGGGAAAGCATGCAGCGCAAGGCGGAAGATCAGTGGAAAAACGAAACCGCGCGACGTAAAGAAGACCTACTTAATGGTCCTCAGGTGAAGGAGAATGCCCCGGATATCGTGACGGGCCAAGACCAGGTAGATGACTTATTGGATGAATTAGGCTTTTAATGCGTTGTTATTAAGACATTGTAACAAGCCGCATCTGGCACTATAGGCTTTTTGTTCAGCCGCCCTCTGGGGCGGCTGAATTTATGGTGAGCCGCGTACGACCGGCCGGATAGCAGCATGGCAGATAACGACAGCGACCAGGAAAAAACCGAAGAGGCCACCCCCAGGCGCTTGGATAAAGCGCGTGAAGAGGGCCAGGTTCCCCGCTCCCGAGAGCTGACCACTTTTATGCTGCTACTGGGAGGCGTGATAGGGCTTTGGAGCATGGGGCAGATGCTCTATGACCAGTTGGGAATGGTCATGGAGAGGGCGTTTTTGTTTGAGCGTCGTCAGGTAATGGAAAGCACTCCCATGCTGGTGAATGCCCTGGATCTTGGTCAGCGTACGCTGTTTGCCATGATTCCGCTGTTTTTACTCCTCGTGGTGGTGGCGTTGGTAGCGCCTGCGCTGCTGGGGGGGTGGCTGGTATCGGCAAAATCGATGCAGCCCAAACTTTCAAAGCTCAACCCTGTTAAAGGGGTGAAGCGCATATTCGGGCCTCAGGCACTGGTGGAGCTAGCCAAAGCGATTGCTAAATCGGTGCTGGTGGGAAGCGTCGCGGCAACCTTTTTGTACGTTAATATCGGCACGTTTATGGGGCTGATGGACCTGCCTATTCAGCAGGCGCTGGTCACTGCACTAAATATGGCCGCGTTAGCCGCTGGGTTAATTGTGTTATCGCTGATTGTGGTCATCCTCATCGATGTGCCTTTCCAGCTGTGGAGCAATGCTAAAAAGCTGCGCATGAGCAAGGAAGAGGTAAAGCGAGAGCATAAAGAGTCAGAGGGCGACCCCCATGTAAAAGGCCGCATTCGTCAGCAACAGCAGGCGATGGCGCGTGGCCGCATGATGAGTAAAGTACCAGATGCTGACGTTATCATTACCAACCCTACCCATTATGCGATCGCGCTCAGTTACCAGGAAGGCAGTATGGGCGCGCCTCGGCTAGTCGCCAAAGGGGCCGATGCGGTAGCGGCACGTATCCGTGAGATTGGTTTAGAAGCGGGCGTGCCACGATTGGAGGCAGCGCCCTTGGCCCGCGCCCTGTATCATCACGTGGACTTAGAAGCTGAGGTGCCTGCGGAACTGTATACCGCCGTGGCAGAAGTGATGGCCTGGGCGTATCGCCTAAAGCATGTTGCACAACAAGGAGGCGAGGTGCCCCCCACCCCTGATAATTTGCCGGTTCCCCCGGAAATGGATAGTCCCGGCCCCAAGGCCGGTGGCAGTGAGGCGCAGTCATGAAGGGCTTAGGCCAGTTGATCAATCAGCGCGATTGGATGGGCGACGTGCGCATGAAGCTGCTCGCTGGGCCGCTGCTGATTCTAATGATTTTGGGCATGATGATCCTGCCCTTGCCGCCCTTCGCGCTAGATTTGCTCTTCACCTTCAACATTGCCCTGGCCATTATGGTGCTGTTGGTCAGCATGTTTGCGCAAAAGCCGCTGGACTTCGCGGCGTTTCCGGCAGTGTTGCTGTTCACCACGTTGCTGCGCTTATCGCTCAATGTTGCCTCCACCCGGGTGGTACTCATGGAAGGGCATCAAGGGGGCGATGCCGCAGGTAAAGTTATCGAAGCGTTCGGCACCTTCCTGGTAGGCGGCAACTTTGCGGTTGGCTTAGTGGTCTTCCTGATCTTGGTTATTATCAACTTCATGGTTATTACCAAGGGCGCCGGGCGGATTGCCGAGGTTGGCGCGCGCTTTATGCTGGACGCCATGCCCGGCAAGCAGATGGCCATTGATGCGGACTTAAACGCGGGGCTAATTGGTGAAGAAGACGCTAAAAAGCGTCGAGCAGAAGTCGCCCAAGAGGCCGATTTTTACGGCTCAATGGATGGCGCAAGTAAGTTTGTGCGCGGCGACGCCATGGCCGGCTTGGTTATCATGGTGGTTAATATTATCGGTGGCCTGCTGATCGGCATGATGCAGCACGGCATGGACTTCAGCGATGCTGCCCGTACCTACACACTATTAACCATTGGGGATGGCTTGGTCGCCCAGATTCCAGCGCTGGTGATCTCAACTGCAGCGGGTGTCACAGTGTCGCGGGTAAATACCGACCAGGACGTTGGTCAGCAAATGATCAGCCAGCTGTTCGTTAACCCCCAGGTTATGATTTTAGCCGCCATCGTTATGGGGCTATTGGGCATGGTGCCCGGTATGCCCAACCTGGTTTTCCTGATTTTTACGGCGCTGCTTGCTGGGCTTGCATGGCTGTTGATCCGTCAAAAAGACCGGGCGCTGGTCAAGGAGGAGATTGCCGCGGCCCCTCCACCGCTTCAAGAAACCCCTGAAGCGAGCTGGGAGGATGTCCAGTTAGTGGATACCTTGGGTCTCGAAGTCGGACATCGCTTAATCCCGCTAGTGGATTCGCGCCAGAAAGGTGAGTTGTTGGGCCGGATTAAAAGCGTGCGCAAAAAGTTTGCCCAGGAGGTCGGCTTTTTGCCCCCTGTTGTACATATCCGCGATAACTTGGAGCTTTCCCCCAATACCTACGTGCTTTCGATGAAGGGCGCAGAGATTGGGCGTGCCGAGGCACAGCCAGGCAAGTGGCTGGCCATCGACCCAGGGCAGGTATCTGGTGAGCTGCAGGGGACGCCCACTCAAGAGCCCGCCTTCGGCCTTCCGGCTATCTGGATTGATGCCAGTCAGCGTGAACACGCCCAGGTGTATGGCTATACGGTAGTGGATGCGAGTACGGTCATTGCCACCCACTTAAATCACCTGTTGCACCGCCACTCGCCGGAAATGCTCGGTCGCCAGGAAGTGCAGAAGCTGCTGGATAAGCTCGGTGATGATCAAAAATCGCTGGTGGAAGAAGTCGTGCCAAAAGCGATCTCCCTGACGGTGCTTCAGCGCATCCTGCAGAACCTGTTGGATGAAGATGTTTCCATTCGCGATATGCGCACTGTGCTGGATACCCTGGCGGAGTTCGCGGGTCAGCAGAAAGACCCTAATGAGCTCACTGCGTTAGTGCGCATTGCGCTGGGCCGCGCTATCACTCAGCAATGGTTTGCCGGGCAAGAAACACTTAACGTGATGGGGCTGGATGCTCAGTTAGAACAAGTGCTTATTCAGGCGATGAACGGCAACGGCGCTATGGAGCCAGGCTTAGCAGATACCCTGATGAATCAGGCCCAGCAGGCGCTAGAGCAGCACGAAGCCAGTGGCGAAGCCCCAGTGCTGGTGGTGCAGCATTCGTTACGCGCTGTGTTGTCGCGCTTCCTGCGTCGCCGCATGCGTCATATGGTGGTGATGTCTCAGGCCGAAGTGCCCGATGACCGTACGCTGCGGGTGACCACCGTCGTGGGTGGGCGCTAGCCAGCGGACATAGCCATCAACGCCGATAAAGCAGTGGCAGCCATTCAAGCAGAGGCAAAAGGTAAAGCATGAGTGTTAGACGTTTTGTCGGAGCAAATAGCCGTGATGTGATGCGCCAGGTGCGCGAGACGTTGGGTGATGACGCCCTGATTCTTGCTAACCGGCGTACCGAGGGCGGCGTTGAGATTCTGGCGATGGCGGATGAAGCGGTCGATCATTTTGACCCAGCCCCCACGCCAGAGCCGCCACCCGCTTCTCCCCTCGCTTTTTCACTGCCTGCCTCCGACCCTCTTCAGGCCATGAGCGAGCGCTTGCTGCGTGAAATGCAGGATATGCGTGAGCTGCTGACCCGCCAACAGCAAGCACCTGCCGCTGCCGCAGCGGCGGATACGTCCACGCGGCTGCGCCAACTGCTAGCGCGCGTTGGTTTTAGCGATGAGTTAAGCAGCGAAGTACTGGCGGGCCTGCCGGAGTCACTGGTACTAGCCCCCGCCGACAGTAACCAGCCACTATTGTGGCTGCGCGAACAACTGATGGCGCGCTTACCGGTGCTTACTCAGGAAAACAGTTTTTTTGACCAAACGGGCATTGTCGCGCTGGTGGGCCCAACGGGCGTAGGTAAAACCACCACCACCGCGAAGCTTGCAGCACGTTTTGTGATGCGCCACGGTACGCGGCCGGTGGCGCTTGTCACCACCGATAGCTTCCGTATCGGCGCCCATGAGCAGCTGCGGATATATGCGCGTTTGCTCGATACGCCGATGTATGCCCTCGATGCGGAGCAGCCTATTGATGATCTGCTAGGCCGGCTACAGGGTAAACAGTGGGTAATCATTGATACGGTCGGTATGAGCCAGCGTGACCAGCGGGTCATTGAACAAATCGCTCACCTGCAGGGGGGGCAATCGACCGTGCGGTTAGTGCTGCTGTTAAATGCCGCCAGCCAACCGGAAACGCTCGAAGAAGTCGTACTACGCTATCGGCAAGCCGCCCGCGCGGCGGGCGCCGAGCTAGACGACTGTATTATCACCAAGCAGGACGAAGCCGGACGCTTAGCGCCGGTGCTTGATATTGTCATGCGCCATGGAATGCGTGTGCTGTTTGGCTCTCATGGGCAGCAAGTGCCTGAAGATATGGCCGTGGCGAACCCCGCGGCGCTGATTGACCAGGCGCTGGACGGCCAATCCACATTAGCCAGCCAGCCTGCTTCCGCGCCGGTAAGTCTGCCCCGCTGGTCAAGGGATGTGCTTGGCCAAGGGCGTCGTCTCTCATCGGTACTGACGCGCCTGCGCCAGCGAGTGGCGGGTTTTGCCCGCTTAGAGGCGGTATGGGATATCGCCGCCCTGCCTAGCGCAGTGCAGGATGGGCGGCTTGATCGTTTACTCGCTGATGCGCCCCCGACAGACAACCTACTAGGAATGGCATGGTCGCCCCGCCGCAATGAACGCGGCTGTGACTGGTCAATGCCAGATATTGGGCTAGACGCTAACGGGGCTTGGTCGGCGCTGCCCCGCCTGCAGCATCGCCAGCCCGCCGGTTGGCAGCCCCGTTTGGCAACACAAAGTGATGAACACGGCATCGCCGTCCATTTGCTGCCTACGCTCCCCGACACCGAAGCGCTGGCATGGTTGGAAGCCCAACACCTGACCTGGGTCAGCTTGGTGCCTGCCAGCCAGCGGGTATACTTCCAGGGCACGCGTTGTGCCCAGCGCCAGTTATTTATTGATAGCACGCTTACGCACCATATAAGCGTGCGTTTTCGTGGGCAGCCTATGCAGCTGTGGAGTGCCTATGCAGAAGTGACTGACGCGTCTGGCACTGCTCTATTGGCATGGTACGGAGAGGTTCGTGACCCCGAAAGCGCTAAGCGTATTGCTCGGCGTTACTGGTTAAGCCCTGCTCGATTAGGCGCTGATGCGCTCTCTTTACTGGCGACCCAGCTGCAAAGCGAAGGGGTCACCGCGCTGACGAAGCGGGCATGGCAGCAGCTTAAAGAAGCCGACAGTGGTGATGTCAGTGCTGAAATACGCCTGCTCATGGCCAGCGGCGTTGCCGCCGTAGCAGGGCATTTGGACAGTGCCGACGATGCTGCTGCCCTGGCCCTGCGCACCGACCTGATGCTGCTGCTAGGCACCCAGCGAAAACGGCGCGATACCGCCTTGCTCGACGGATTAGTGCATGCCTTTATGGCCCGCGATGCGATTCGTCAGCTAGGTAGCGTGAGCCGAGAGGGCATGCTATGAGCAGCCAAGACCAGGCAGCGGGGCTGCGAAAATGGGCGGATTTACAGCGTCAGCAGCGCGGAGACATACCCGAAGATACGCTACCGGATGAGCCAGCTCCCACAGAGCCAGTCTCAAAAAAAGCGGCTTCTGTTTATGCTGCATCCGCCATGGTGCCAACCGTAGAGGCGCCGCCCACGCCGAAACAGCCGCTGGTGGTGGTGGGCCTACCCACCCATCAGCACCAGGTTAACAAGGTAAGAAGCCGCCTCAGCCAGTGGTCGGCATTGGGGCGCCGCTGGGCAGGCGACCCAGATGACTGGGACATTCACCTGGTTGACCCTGCTACAGCTAATCTGCCATTACTGGTGGCGCGCTACCCGCGCTGGGCGTTGTGGGTAAGTAGCGATGCGGATGCGTTTATGCCGATGTACCGAGTTTTGCGGCAAGTGCATGACAACAAAGGTCCAAAGCGCCTGTTGGCGCTGCATGAGCCCCACTTGCCACGCCAAGGATTACTCGATAACTTGCGAGAAGCTGCCGCAGGTTATTTAGACACAGAACTGCTGCTGCTTGCCCGATAAGGGCTGCAGCGTTTACAAGCAAGCGGGTATTGGCAGAGAAGTACTGGCCACTATCTAGTAGCGTTACTGGGAGCACCCATGCAGCGACAAAGCAGGCAGGGCAGGAGCATCTTAAAGGTGGTCACGGTGAGCATTACGGTGTCGCTCATCGCGATGGGGTTGGCAAGTAGCGTACAGGCAGCACCTGGCAGTTGGAGCAGCCAAGTTCCCAGTGTCATGGTCGCCATGAGCGACCGGGTCAGCAGCAGCCAGCCCATCGTAGCGCCCAGCGCAGCGCAAGTGGGAAACGCAGTGATTGATCGGATACAGTGGCGGTATGAGGCGCCACCGGCGTCGCCAGTCAATGCTTGGCTATGTCACCCTGAACAGTGCATCCCACTTAACAGCATGCGGGGTTCCACTATGGCATTAGCCGGAAAGCACGCCGATGCGCCGCTGTACTTTCGTTTTGCCTTAACGCCCGGCCAGCGGCCGGTACGGGTACAGGGGCTGCAAGCCATCGTGAATTACCAGTAAAAAGTGTTTTAGCCGCGAGGCACGAGGATGTATACAGCACAAGGCAGGATCAAACAGAGTGAGCTGTTAACCCAATACATGCCACTGGTGAGACGTCAGGCCTTAACGCTGCAGGTGAGGTTGCCCGCGAGCATCGAGCTAGATGATCTTATCCAGGCGGGCATGGTGGGGTTGTTAGAAGCCCTTGGGCGCTTTGATGCGGCCCAAGGCGCGACATTTGCCACCTTTGCCAGCCAGCGAATCCGTGGCGCGATGATGGATGAGCTACGCACGCGCGACTGGCTACCTCGTAGCGTGCGACGTTCGGCCAGGGCGATGGATGAGACGGTGCGGCGGCTGGAGCAACAGCTAGGCCGCGCTCCCGAAGAGGGGGAAATCGCCCGTGATTTAGAAATGCCGCTAAGCGACTATCAGCAGCTACTCAATGACACCAACAGCGGCCAACTGCTGCCGTTTGAAGAGCTGGTGACAGAGGGTGGTGAGCCTAGTAGCGGCGCTGGCAATTTGCTCTTCGACCAGTTGTTGGACGCTCAGCAACGTCAAACCTTGATTGAGGCGATTGAGGCGCTGCCAGAGCGAGAAAAGCTGTTAATGGCGCTGTACTACCAAGAAGAGATGAACTTAAAAGAGGTGGGTGCTGTGCTGGGGGTTACCGAGTCCCGTGTCTCCCAGCTGCATAGTCAGGCCGTTAGCCGTTTACGCGCCCGTTTGCACGACGCCAATTAATCTCTCACTCACTTATTTGAACCCGGCGAGGAGCCGTTGATGAATCCATCTACGCTGATCGGTATATCTGCCAGCATTCTACTGCTGGTAAGCGTGCTGTTTTTTACCGCAGAGTCCCCAGAAAGCTTTCTTAACTTACCGGGGTTAGCGATTGTCATTACCGGTACGCTGGCCGCTACGTTTATCAGTTACCCGCTGAAAGAAGTACTTCGGGTAGTGCGCTTGGTAGGCTTAGTGTTTCGCCGTGAAAATACCTATGTTCGAGATGACATTAACGAACTCGTGTCGATGTCTCGGCTATGGTTTAAAGGCGATGTTCGGGCGGTGGAAAAAGAGCTTGAGCACACCCGTAACCCGTTTCTACGCACGGGCATTCAACTGGTCATTGCCAATACCAAAGAGGATGAAATCTTCGACATGCTGCGCTGGCGCATAGCGCGGTTAAAAGCGCGCGAGCATGCAGAAGCACAAATTTTCCGCACGATGGCCACTTACGCGCCTGCCTTTGGCATGATTGGTACGTTGGTGGGGTTGGTTAACATGCTTGAAGTCATGGATGCGGGTGACCTAGAAGTCATTGGCCCGCGCATGGCCGTTGCCCTGCTCACCACGTTTTACGGTATTTTGCTCGCCAACCTAGTGTTTAAGCCTATTGCCGTTAAGCTTGAGCGTCGTACCGAAGAGCGCCTCATTACCATGAACATGGTGCTTGAAGGTATATCGCTCATCACCAAACGTCGCCTACCGTCGTTTATTGAAGAAACACTCAACTCCTTTGTTGCCAACTACCACGACGAAATACGCGATGCTACTGTAAAGCCACGCACCACGCCTAGCCCCGCGACAAAAGGGTAGCGACATGCTGAACAGTGAAGCCCGTCATGCGCTGGAAATGCCCAATGCCGAAGGCGAGGGGGATGAGAGCTGGTTAACGAGCTATCTGGATGTATTGACGCTACTAATCACCCTGTTTGTCCTCCTGCTGGCGTTAACGCCGCCAGGCGGGGGAGAAGCGGCAGATAGCGATAGAATGCGCTCGGCCAGTGCGATTACTGCGCTGCCCCTGGCAACCTTAGCCACTGGTATTCAGCCTCGTCACCAGGGGCTAAGGCCGCAGATGGCGGGGCTAAATATTCCCGGGGTCAGTGTTTCCCAAGGCCGTGAAGGCCTTACCCTGCGTATTGATGATAGCCTTTTGTTTCCCAGTGGCGATGCCGTGCTAACGCCCCAAGGGCAGAATGTGCTAGAAAACCTGATAACGGCGCTTGAGGCCTTTGAAGGTCAAATTTCGGTAGAGGGGCATACCGATAATATACCCATTGCTACTCCTCGGTTCCCCTCGAATTGGGAGCTCTCGGTAGGACGCGCGATTGCGGTTGTGCGCCACCTTGAACGCCAGGGAGTCGCTGTTTCACGAATGCGGGCGGTCGGATATGCCGACACCCAACCCATGGAAAGTAACGCGACCGCAGAAGGGCGAGCAGCCAATCGTCGCGTTGAGCTGTTGCTAAAGCAGCAGTTTGAGGGTGAATAGATTTTTTTTCGAGGCTATTTCGTGCCGAAGCAACACCCTTTACTTCAGTCGTTTGGCGCTTTGCTGGTGTTGGATGCTGACAGTCGGCGCATTCAAGCTTTCAGTAGCAACCTCGCCGCACTGGTTGGCATGACCGTTACCGACGGGCGTGATCAGACGCTGTCGGAAGTGCTGGGCAAACGCCTAAGCCAGCGGCTACGTCACGAGCTACAGGGCCAGCAGCGCTTGGCCGGGCCGCTAACCTTTACCCGCCCGGCGAGCTCAACGCGCTTTCAGCTTTATGCCTACCGTTCAGGCGCCTACGTTGTGGTAGAAATTGAACCACTGACACCGGTTGGTAAACGGCGCTTGTTAGGCACGGTGAATGAGCGCTTGCTCAGGCTGACGGAAGCGAGTCATCAAGAGGAGTTGCTTGACTACCTAGTGCGGGCTGTTCAAGAGTTGACCGGTCACGATCGCGTCTCGATCTGCCACCTTGACAGCGACTGGCACGGGCTGATCGTCGCCGAAGCATGCGGCAGCGGCTTACCGTCACTGTTAGGTCAGCGTTTTCCCTCCAGCGACTTTCCCCTTTCCTTACGCCTCGCCTACGAGCGCCATCCGGTGCGCTTAATTGAGGATGTGGCAGCGCCCAGTGAATACTTAGTCCCCCGTGATTTCCCTGTGGCACTTAACGATAGTTTTCTGCGTGCCCCTGCCCCAGAGCGTCAACGCTATCTGCACCGTCTTGGCGTTCGCGGGGCGTTAAGCGTTGCTATGCAGAGCGATACTGGCCTTTGGGGGCTGCTGTTTTGTTATTCGGCGAAATCACACCCGGTGGCCCCTCCGGTGCGTGACGCAGTGCGCATGCTGGTGCAAATGGCGACTCAGCGCCTGCTGCTGCTGCGGGCACGCCAAGAAGCGCGCTATCTACAGCGCGTGCAGGATAGCTTGGCGCTTTCAACCAAAGCACGCGAAGAACCGCAAAGCCCCCAGCAACTTTTGGCTGAACAGGCGGATACCTGGATGGCACTGTTTCGTTCCCACGGCGTGGCACTATGGGCGAAGGGCAGCGTTTTTCAGTCTGGTAATACGCCGGCCCCAGAGGCGATTAGCCAGCTGGCTAGGCGCTTGGATAAAGCCCATGGTCATAGCGGGCCGTGGTGTACTCGGGATATCTCTAAGGAGCCGTTAACCACATCGCTGTCCATGCCCGAGCAGTGTGGTGTGCTAGCAGTGCCCCTGCCCGTGAACCTCGCTCAGCGCGGTTGGCTGCTGTTTTTCCGTCCTGAGCAGGTAGAAAGCTTCTATTGGGCGATGCAGCCTAAAGCTTTCCCTCAGGGGGCCGTCATAGCCACTCCTCCAGCGGCATGGCATGAAGAAGTGGTGGGTAAAAGCGAGGCGTGGCAGCGGGTCGAGCGCCTAGCAGCCGTGGACTTGGGGGAAGACCTAACATTGGCGATTTCAGCGTACGAAATCAGCACGCTCAATATGTACCTAGAGTGCGAGCGCAAAGCCCTGGCCGAAGCAAATCAGCGCTTAGAGCAGCTGGCGCATTTCGACCCGCTGACCCAAGTATGGAACCGCTACCGCATTGAGCAAGCCATCGACGCTGAGCTGGTGGCCGCTAAACGCTATGGCGCGGTCTTTGCAGTGTTGCTGTTCGATGTAGACCACTTTAAGCAGATCAACGATAGCTACGGGCATAGCTTGGGTGACGACGTGTTGGTATCGCTAGCGCGCTTGGTGGAAAGTTCTCTACGCGGTTGTGACCACCTGGGCCGCTGGGGCGGAGAAGAATTTGTGGTGCTAGCGACTCACTCCGACATAGAGGCGGCCGCTGGTCTGGCGGAGCGGCTGCGCCATCTTGTTGCCTCGCTGGAGGTAAATAAATTGCCACAGCCCATCACCGTCAGCGTTGGGGTCGCGGCATGGCGGCCCGGAGATAGCTGCAAAACGTTAGTCGCCCGCGCGGATATGGCGATGTACCAGGCAAAGCGGAGTGGGCGTAACCGTGTTGAAGTCGCCATCAAGGAACCATCTTGAGATATCAGAGTGAGAAATGGCGCCACCTCTCCCCTCGATGGGTAGGGCTCTTTGGCAGCTTATTACTGGCAGGTATCGTCATGCTGGTGGTGTGGGAGATGCGCACCTTCTATCTCAACCAGCAAACCTCTGCGCAGTCGCGCACGGGCGCTAGTGCTGATGTAGTAGCAGAGTGGTTAGGAAGTGCGCTGGAGACCTCACGTCACGCCCTTGAGAGCGTTGAGGCGCTCTATCAACTCACCTATGACGAGCGTATTGATACGACGTTGCTGGCGCACTATTTAGCGCAGCAGCGCGACCAGGTCGCACTTTGGGATGAAGTTGGCCTGCTTGATCCACAAGGCAATGTATTGGCATCAACACTACCGCTTCAGAGCACGCGGTTTGATGTTGGCGTGCAGGACGTTTTGTCTGGGTTAGTTGGTCAACGTGACCGCCGCGATGCCGTCTCGCGCCTTTACTGGTCAGAGCGCGCGGATGGGCTGCGCCTGCTCCACCTATTACGCGTAGAAAACAGCGTTGGTGAGCCGGAGGCATATATCGTTGCACGGTTAAATCCTGCTTATTTTGTGCAGCTGATGGGGCGTTTAACCCTAAATGAAGGCGCAAGTCTTGCGCTGTTAGATGCTACGCCCCGTGTCATCATGCAGCGCTCCCAGGGGGGCGTCGAAGAGCCTGCCGTGCTGGGCCGCGAGGTTAGTACCCCCGAACTGGCGCATTTTTTAGCAAGTGATCAACTTGCGGCTACGTGGGAGCGCGTCTCGCCAGTCGATGATACGCAGCGGCTGTTTAGCGCGCGGCGGTTGAGTGATGCTCCCTGGCTAGTCATCAGTGGTGAAGACACCACCTTTTATTTGCACGACTGGTGGCGGCGGTTTTGGATTATCTTGGTGGGGATAGTGCTGCTGGCGGCGTTAGGAGCGACGGCCTTTTATCACTACCGACGCCTCTATGCGGCGGAAAAAGTCCTGCGTGAGCACCGCCAACAGCTGACTCAAGAGGTGGCGGCCCGAAAAACAGCGCAGCAAGCCACTGAGCTTGAAGCCGCGCAGCTCAAAATTGCTGCAATGGCGTTTGAAACGCACCTGGGCATGTTTATTGCCGATGCGGATAACCGCATTGTGCAGGTTAACCACACCTTTAGTGAGATCACCGGCTACGACGAAAAAGAAGTAGTGGGCCTTACACCGGCGATGTTGAATTCTGGCCGCCACGATGCCACGTTTTATCGACAGATGTGGCTATCTCTCAATGAGCAGGATCGCTGGCAAGGCGAGGTGTGGAATCGGCGTAAAAATGGTGAGGTTTATCCTCAATGGCTGACCATTAGCGTTGTTCGTAATGATAACGGCGCCGTTACCCACTATGTGGCTACGTTAAGTGATATCACCCAGCGCAAAGCCGCTGAGCAGGAAATTCATCAGCTGGCGTTTTTTGATGCCCTGACCGGGCTTCCCAACCGTCGCCTCTTGATTGACCGCATTGAGGCCCGCCAGCGGGAGGCACGTCAGGAGAGTCACTACAGCGCGGTGATGTTTATTGACCTGGACAACTTTAAAACCATTAACGACAGCCTGGGCCACTACTTAGGCGATGCGTTACTGGTCTCCGTTGCCAAACGGCTCGCGGGTATTGTGCGTGATAGTGATACCGCTGCCCGGCTGGGAGGCGATGAATTTGTCGTTATGCTTCACGAGCTAGGGGACGATATCGCGGTGGCTGCGCAGCATGCAGAAGGTGTTGCTTATAAGCTACTGACTGCTCTCAGAGAG
Source organism: Halomonas sp. GFAJ-1 (assembly GCA_002966495.1). Taxonomy (NCBI): domain Bacteria; kingdom Pseudomonadati; phylum Pseudomonadota; class Gammaproteobacteria; order Oceanospirillales; family Halomonadaceae; genus Halomonas; species Halomonas sp. GFAJ-1. The sequence continues at coordinate 710,781 of CP016490.1, read as the reverse complement.
CCGTTGGTCATTGATGACCACCCACTCCAGATCTCTGGCAGTATTGGTGTGACGCTATTTGCTGGGGAGTCGGTAGGCGTAAGCGAAATTTTACAGCAGGCAGATTTGGCGATGTATCAAGCCAAAGCCTCTGGGCGCAATGCGCTGTGCTTTTTTGACCCCTTTATGCAAGCTGCGGTGAAGGAGCGTGCCCAGCTAGAGTCTGACCTACGCCACGTGATTGAACGACAGCAGCTATCGCTCTACTACCAAACCCAGGTGAATGAGCGTGGTCAGGTCGTGGGCGTTGAGGCGCTTGTGCGTTGGTTGCATCCCGAGCGCGGTATCGTGTCTCCGGGTGTCTTTATTCCGCTAGCGGAGGAAACGCACCTCATCGGGATGATTGGTGAGTGGGTGCTGGAAACGGCCTGTCGGCAGCTAGTGGTCTGGTCGCAGCAGCCGCATACCGCAGCGTTGAGTGCTGCGGTTAACGTTAGCCCTAACCAGTTCCGACAAGTAGGTTTTGTTGAACAAATAAAAGCTGTCTTAGCACGTACCGGGGCTAATCCGCAGCGGCTAAAGCTTGAAGTGACTGAGTCGCTGCTCATGGAGGACATTGCCGAGGTGCGTTGCCGCATGGAGGCGTTGCGGCAGTTAGGCATTCGTTTCTCCCTGGATGATTTCGGTACCGGCTATTCGTCGCTGGCCTACCTCAAACAGCTTCCTCTAGATCAGCTTAAAATTGATCAATCCTTTGTTCGAGACGTGTTGGAAGATCCGGCAGATGCCGCGATTGTGCGGACGGTGATTGCGTTGGCCCATAGCCTAGAACTAGAGGTTATTGCCGAAGGGGTCGAGACCCAGGCGCATCGCGACTGGCTCAATGCGCAAGGGTGTCTTGTCTATCAGGGCTACTTCTTTTCACGGCCTCAGCCGATTGAAAACTTACAGCTACCAGACACCGTATAGGGATTAATAGCCTGTCTCGGCAGCTAAGGGCGGTTCACACAGTGACTGCATGCGCCCAATGGCGCCATCAGCGCCTTCCAGACTAAACGTCATATACCACGGCGCATTCGCTTCCTGATCAAAGCCGATAAATAGCTGCTCGCCCTGGCGCATGTCGTCTATTAATGCAGACATTTCGCTGAGATAGAAGTGTGCGTAAAAGCCATCGTCGCCGCGCTCGGTAATAAATTCGGCCATGGTATCCACGATGGGTTGCTCATCAATACGCAGCCTAGCCGGTACGAGATTGACCGCTTTGCTTTCCCCTTGCTGCTGCTCAAGGGTAACGCGCATTTCCAGCCAAGGTAGATCACAAACGCCCTGAGTCGCGTTAAGGCTTAAGGTCGCATCTGAGTAGCTGTGAGTCTCCACTGCGCGCACGTGACGTTCGTCACCCAGAACAAGCATCATCGACTGCCAATGGCCATGGGCTTCGGGCTGCTCAATGTTAAACGTAGCCGCTGCGGCGAAGGGCGCGGCAACCCAAAGGGTGGCGCCCGCCATGGTGCTAATCACAAGCGTTGAGAGAGAGGTGTACGTTTGCATGATCAATTTCGCACAAGAAAAACCCTAGCCTATAGCGTGTTGGCGACCAACAAAAGCTAACGCGCTGATTTTCCTATATCTAGTAGTAGATGAGAAAATTAAGTGGCGTATATAGTGTGAAGTCAAGTCTATACTTCATTTCGATGCCACGTATAATCGCCGCATTTGAGTACTGTATTCACCCCGTTGTGAAGGAGTTTTGTCACATGAGCACCGCTGCTAAGGCTATGAAGACCTCTAATGATGTTCCGATGCAGGCGCCCTCGCGGGAGATCTGGGACGCTAAGTATCGCCTTAAAGATCGTCATAGCCGCCCTGTTGACCAGGATGTGGGGGCTACCTTTGAGCGGGTCGCGCGGGCGCTAGCGGCGGTGGAAGGTGATAAAGCGAACGAATGGCTGCCGAAATTCCGGTGGGCGTTGGAAAATGGCGCCATTCCTGCCGGGCGGATTCTGTCTAACGCCGGTGCGGAAGCTTACAAGCCAGCGGTGAGCCTGATTAACTGTACGGTATCGCGCACCATTCGCGACTCCATGCGAGATATCCTTGATTCCGTAGTGGATGCTGGCATGACGCTGAAGTCCGGCGCTGGCATTGGTTACGACTTTTCGACGCTGCGCCATAAGGGCGCCTTTGTATTTGGCGCAGGCGCCGGTACCAACGGCCCGCTGGCGTTCATGGATATCTATGACAAAATGTGTTTCACCGTCGCCTCTGCCGGTGGGCGTCGTGGTGCGCAGATGGGCACCTTCGATGTCGGTCATCCAGATGTGCGTGAGTTTATCCAAGCCAAGCGGGAAGCGGGCCGCCTGCGTCAGTTCAACCTTAGCCTGCTGATAACCGATGAGTTTATGGAAGCGGTGAAAAACAACGCCGACTGGCCGCTGGCGTTTCCGCTCCATCCCGGTGAAAAAGAGGACGTTAAGGCCGAGGACCTGATCTACCGCGACTGGCCCGTTATCGAAGAGGGGTATACGGTGGATGAGCAGGGCCGTGTGGCCTGCCGCATTGTTGAAGTGATCAAAGCCCGCGAGCTGTGGGATACGATCATGTCCTCCACCTATGACTACGCTGAGCCGGGTTTCATACTGATTGACCAAGTGAATCGTATGAACAATAACTGGTTCTGTGAAGATATCCGCGCCACAAACCCCTGTGGTGAACAGCCGCTACCACCGGAAGGCGCCTGCCTGTTGGGGTCTATCAACCTCACTCAGTTTGTTATCGAACCGTTCAGCGATAAGCCGCGTTTTGACTGGGAGCGCTACCGTAACGTGGTGGCTATTTTTACCCGCATGCTGGATAACGTTGTGGAGATCGCTGGGCTGCCGCTTCCCCAGCAGCAGCGTGAAATTGAAGCTAAGCGTCGCCACGGGATGGGCTTTTTAGGGCTGGGGTCTACGATGACGATGCTCAAAATCCCCTATGGCTCAAACGCGTCGCTAGCCTTCACTGAAGAGGTCAGCCGTCACCTTGCCCTGGAGGGTTGGAAACAAGCGTTAGAGCTTTCCAAAGAGAAAGGCATGGCACCGGTGCTAGCGCAGGAGCACACCATTACGCCGAAAATGATGCGTGAGCGCCCCCAGCTTGCAAGCGATGGTTACGAAGTAGGCGACAAGGTGCCGGGGCGTATTTTGCATGCCCGCTACAGCCAATATATGGCGAAAGTCGCCGAGTTAGAGCCTGAGCTGGTAGCGGCACTGGCCGAACACGGTGCGCGGTTCACCCACCACAGCTCGATTGCGCCCACTGGGACTATTTCGCTTTCCATGGGTAACAATGCCTCTAACGGCATTGAGCCGTCGTTCTCGCACCGCTACTTCCGTAACATTATCCAGTCGGGCAAGAAAACCAAAGAGCAGGTCGAAGTGCTGTCGTTTGAGCTGGCGGCCTACCGCCACTTTATCGCCGCTGATGCGGTGGAGAGCGATCTACCCGACTACTTTATTACTGCTGACTCGGTGTCGCCGGAGCAGCACGTGGCCGTGCAGGCAGCCGCTCAGCAGTGGATTGATTCGGCCATTTCTAAAACGGTGAACGTGCCTACCGATTTTCCGTTTGAAAAATTTCAGAACCTCTACCTGCAAGCCTACGAAAGCCGCTTGAAAGGCTGTACCACTTTCCGTTTTAACCCTGAAGCCTTCCAAGGTGTGCTGGTACGCGAAGACGACCTTAAAAACACCACCTATGTGTTCGAACTGGAAAATGGTGAAACCCTAGAGCTTACCGGCGATGAAACGGTGATTTACGACGGTGAAGAGCATAATGCCGCTAACCTGTTTGATGGCTTGAAAGAGGGCACCTACGGCAAATGGTAAGTGCGGGCAGCATCTTACTGACTAAACCACGCACACCTTTGCTAAGTGGAGAACGATATGGCTGTTGAAATTACTTCAAAAATAGTTGGTTATCGCATTAAGCAGCAGGAGCAGGCCGCGCCTGCCCCTGAGCTACCCGAAGAAGATCCGCTGACGGTTCGGATTCCCTCTCGCCCGGAAGGAACGCTGGAAGCCGTCTCTGAAAAGATTTCTTACGTAGGTGCTGAAGGGCGTAAAAAAGTCTACTTGCTGGTTTCCTTTATGCCCGTAGAGGGCGTGATGGGCGGTCGGCGAGTTGTGATTGAACGGCCCGTTGAGTTTTTCTTTCCCTCTGGCCAGCTCTCCAGCGAACACCAGTGGATCACGGCGACTATGCGCAGCCTGTCACTGGCCGCCCGTGGTGGCTACGTGACCCAGGCAGTTGCCGACCTTCGCAAGGTGGCCTGGGATAAAGGCTTGGTGCGCTGTGGAATGAACCGTTGGAACAAGCCGGTGTTTCACGACTCAGAAGTCGCGGCAATTGCCTGGTCGATTCAGCAAATTCTTTATCGCCGTGGCTTTCTTGATCAGGATGGCAACCAAGTGCCGGTAGAAACGCTGGTGGAGCGCTATGCGCACCGTATGCAGCACGGCCATGCCTGGCAGCCTGAAGAAGCAGAAGCCGCCTCGGTAGAGCAGGGCGCCGTAGAACCGATTGGCGGGTCAGGTGCATCGGTAAAAAAGCCTGAAGGCAGTGGCCCCCCCAGCGTAGGCAACTGCCCGGAGTGTCGCGGTGAGCTAATCATGATGGACGGTTGCCCCACCTGCTATGCAGGCTGCGGCTGGTCTAAGTGTGGTTAATAAAGGTGGGTGATTAAAAATAGGCAACTAACAAGCCGCGTGCCCTAGGCGCGCGGCTTTTTTATGCGGACTGCTCCAGCAGTGGCCTAACGCTATCGGTTAAGTAGCAGTCGTCAAACTCGCCTTCAGTGGCTAGGGCATCCAAGTCAGGGATTGTGACATGGTGACGGTCTCGGAAAACCAGCCCCTCTTCACTTAATGCACTAAAGGTACGGCTAACATGTACCGGGCTTAGCCCCAAAATATCAGCTAGCTGCTCCTGTGAAAGAGGGAGACGAAACTGCCCGCCAATATCACGGTTAGTTTGGCGCAGGCGAAGATACATTTCGTGGAGAAAGTGCGCCATTTTTTGCCTAGCAGTACGTCTGGCTATGTTGACGAGTCGTTCAGTCAGCAGAGCCTGTTGGCGGCTGCTGATGGCGAAAAGCACAGACGTCAAGGTGAGCGACTGGCGAAATATTTCAAGCATACGCCTATGGGGGAAGTGACACACCACGCCATCAGAAATCATGCGGACGCTATCTAACCGCTGTGAAAAAGCAAATTCACGCAGGCCAATAATATCGCCAGGCAGAAAGACCTCTAAAATCTGCCGGTCACCGTTCTCAAGATGGCGAAAAGAGTAGGCCCAGCCGCTTCTAATCGTGCAGAATTCGTCTGCTGACGCGCCCGCTTCCCACAGTAAGTCGCCAGCCTTGATAGTGGTCGGACTCTGCTCAAGGGAGTCTAACAACTGCTTCTCCTCTTCAGTCAGCGAGCAGTAGTGACTAAAGTGACGAATAATACAGCTTTTATCTTCGTCCACGGCTTACGTTCTCCTCAAGAGCTAACCATTGTAGTTAAGCTAGGTGCTACACAATATAAACATAACGTGCCAATGTTGCTCGCCCTTTTGGCTGGCTTAAACGTTGGCAGGGCAAGCGCTGGCGTGCCCTGTTTCATGGGGTTAGGCGGATTTAGCGGTACCTTTACCCCGGGCCAGTAGCGGGGCCAAGAAGCGCCCTGTGTGAGAAACTTTCTGCTTGGCGATTTGTTCGGGGGTGCCTTCGGCGATGATTTTTCCACCACCAGAGCCGCCTTCAGGCCCAAGGTCGATAATCCAGTCAGCGGTTTTAATGACGTCTAAATTGTGCTCAATCACCACAATGGTGTTGCCGTGATCGCGCAGCCGGTGGAGTACGGTCAGTAGTTGGCGAATATCTTCAAAGTGCAGGCCAGTGGTCGGCTCATCTAAAATATACAGCGTTTTGCCGGTATCGCGCTTAGCCAGTTCTCGGGCAAGTTTGACGCGCTGGGCTTCACCGCCGGATAGGGTGGTAGCGCTTTGCCCCAGGCGGATATAGGAAAGGCCTACATCCAGAAGGGTTTGTAAGCGGCGGGCAATAGCGGGTACTGGGCTGAAAAATGCTAAGGCGTCTTCCACCGTCATGTTTAGCACTTCATGGATGGTTTTGCCTTTGTAATGAATATCGAGCGTTTCGCGGTTGTAGCGCTTGCCCTTACACACGTCACAGGGCACGTAAATATCCGGCAGAAAGTGCATCTCTACCTTGATCATGCCTTCGCCCTGGCAAGCTTCGCAGCGCCCACCCTTCACGTTAAAGCTGAAACGGCCCGGCTTATAGCCCCGGGAACGCGCTTCTTGAGTGCCCGCAAACAGTTCCCGAATAGGGGTGAAAATCCCAGTGTACGTCGCGGGGTTAGAGCGTGGCGTACGGCCAATCGGGCTTTGATCAATATCGATCACTTTATCAAGTTGATCCAGGCCTTCAATTTTCTCATAAGGCGCAGCGGTCAGCGTGGTCGCGCGGTTTAATTCCCGGGCCGCAATCGGCATCAGCGTGCCGTTGATCAGGGTGGACTTACCCGAGCCGGAAACGCCCGTAATCGCGATAAACAGCCCCAGTGGCAGGCTTAAAGTGACGTCTTGCAAGTTGTTGCCCGTAGCACCGCGCAGCACCAGCTGCTTTTCCGGGTTGCCGGGAATCCGGTAGGGCGGTACTGCAATTGCCCGCGTGCCCGAAAGGTACTGGCCGGTGAGCGAGTTGGGGTTGTCCATCACGTCTTGGGGGGTGCCCTGGGCGACGATTTCACCGCCGTGAACACCGGCGCCAGGGCCAATATCCAGCACGTGGTCCGCGGCGCGAATGGCGTCTTCGTCGTGCTCCACAACGATCACCGTATTGCCTAAGTCGCGCAGCCGTTCCAGGGTTTTCAGCAGGCGGTCGTTATCACGCTGGTGAAGGCCGATGGAAGGCTCATCCAAAATGTACATCACGCCGACCAGCCCCGCGCCAATTTGGCTGGCCAAACGAATTCGCTGGGCTTCACCGCCGGAGAGCGTGTCGGCACTGCGTTCAAGGTTCAGATAATCAAGCCCCACGTTGACCAAAAATTCCAAACGGGCATGGATTTCACTGACGATTTTATCGGCAATTTCGCCTTTACGGCCCGGTAGGCTTAGGTCTGCAAAGTAGCGCCACGCCTCACCAATGGGCAGGCGCACAATATCGGCGATAGTGTGGTCATCGACATAAACGTGGCGGGACTCTTTGCGCAGCCGCGAACCGCTGCAGGTGGCACAGGGCTGCACGGCGATATACTTGGCTAGGTCGTCGCGCACCATGTTGGATTCGGTTTCTCGGTAGCGGCGCTGCATATTAGGCAGGACGCCCTCAAAAGCGTGTTCGCGGGTTACCTTGCGGCCACGGTCGCCTACATAGGTAAACGGAATTTGTTCGTCACCACTGCCGTTGAGGATAATCTCCTGCTCGTGGCGGGCAAGCTCGCTCCACGGCGTTTCCAACTCAAACCGGTAGTGATTGGCCAGCGCCTGTAATTGGGTAAAGTAGTAAATATTGCGCCGATCCCAGCCTTTAATAACGCCTTCGGCCAGCGAAAGTTCTGGATGGCTGATCAGCTTTTCAGGATCAAAATATTGCTGCACGCCTAGTCCGTCGCAGGTAGGGCAGGCGCCCGCAGGGTTGTTAAACGAGAACATACGCGGCTCAAGCTCAGAGAGCGAGTAGCCGCACACCGGGCAGGCAAAGCGCGATGAAAAGGCGAGATCTTCTTGCTCGCCATCCATAAAGTGAATCATTGCCGTGCCATCGGCGAGGTTGATGGCGGTTTCAAATGACTCGGCCAAACGCTGGGCGATGTCGTCGCGCACTTTAAAGCGGTCAACGACGACGCTGATATCATGCTTCTTGCGTTTATCCAGCGGTGCAATATCGTCTAATTCAAGCACTTGGCCGTCAATTTGCACGCGCACAAAGCCTTGGGCGCGAAGCTCGGCCAACAGCTGCAGGTGTTCCCCTTTACGGCCCTTCACCACCGGCGCCAATAGCATTAGTTTGGTGCCTTCGGCCAGGTTCATTACCTGGTCGACCATTTGCGAAATCGTTTGCGCTTCAAGGTCTTCGCCGTGTTCTGGGCAGCGCGGCGTACCGGCGCGGGCAAACATCAGGCGTAGGTAATCGTAAATCTCAGTAATAGTGCCAACGGTGGAGCGAGGATTGTGGGAGGTGGACTTCTGTTCAATGGAAATCGCAGGCGATAACCCTTCGATGTGGTCCACATCGGGCTTTTCCATCATCGAAAGAAATTGGCGCGCGTAGGTAGAGAGTGACTCCACATAGCGTCGCTGCCCTTCGGCGTAGAGCGTGTCAAACGCTAGCGATGATTTGCCTGAGCCTGAAAGCCCTGTAATAACAATCAGTTTATCGCGTGGCAGCTCCACATCGATCTGCTTGAGGTTGTGGGTGCGGGCACCCCTGACCAGAATGCTGTCCATCAACACCTCGAATCGCGTGGCAAAAGCGCAATTATACGTTTCCTGTACCCCTCCCGGCAAAACTGCCTGCAGCGAAACGGCGGCGCTGGGCGTTTCCAGCCTGGGTACAAAGCGCTAGAATGGGCGGTTATCTTAGGCCGTTCGGCCCATCCACCATACACAAGGGCATTATGCGCAAGGTTTCTGCACTGCTGATGGCCACTGAACGCCGTGCAATCAGCGGCTTGGCTGGCCTCTATGCGTCTCGTATGTTGGGGCTTTTCATGGTGTTGCCGGTATTGGCGCTGTATGCCGATACGCTTACAGGGTCGACACCGCTCTTAATAGGCGTGGCCTTGGGTATTTATGGATTAACCCAAGCGACGCTGCAAATACCGTTTGGTCTGCTCTCTGACCGTATTGGCCGTAAGCGTGTTATTGCCATGGGGTTAGTCATTTTTGCGCTAGGTAGCGTTGTAGCGGCGCTGGCGGACACCATTTGGGGGGTGATTTTTGGCCGTGCGCTGCAGGGCAGCGGGGCCATAGCGGCGGCGATTATGGCGCTTCTGGCTGACCAAACGCGGGAGCAGGTGCGCACTGTGGCGATGGCCACCATTGGTTTATCGATTGGCGTGTCGTTTGCGATCGCCATGGTAATAGGGCCGCTGCTAGCGTCTTGGGCAGGGTTATCGGCGGTATTTTGGTTTACGGCCCTACTGACCTTAGTGAGCTTGTTAGTGCTTTGGCGCTGGGTGCCTCCCGCGCCGCGGCGTCTACGTCACCGCGACGTAGGCATGGATCGTCAGCAGTTGAAAAGTGTCATTACCCGCCCTGATCTTTGGCGCTTAGATGTATCCATTTTTGCCCTGCATTTGGTGCTGATGGCCATTTTTGTGGCGATACCGTTTCGGCTACTCAGTGCTGGGGTGGCGGTTGAGTACCATGGTTTGGCCTATTTAGTGGTCATGGCGCTCTCTTTTGTGGCCATGGTGCCGCTGGTGATTGTGGCTGAGAAGCGCCAGCGGATGAAGCTGATGTGCCTGCTCGCCATCGGCGCTATTGTGGTTAGTCTGGCTAGCTTGGGGTTAACGCTCTCTCAGGGACACTGGCTGTTTGTATGGCTGTTTGTGTTTTTTACCGGCTTTAATTTGCTGGAAGCGACGCTGCCTTCGATGCTCAGTAAGCTAGCCCCTGCCGGTGCTAAAGGTACTGCGATGGGAGTGTACTCCACCAGCCAGTTTTTAGGAGCATTCTTGGGCGGCACGCTTGGCGGTGTGTTGGCGCATAACTGGGGCCTTAATGCGGTGTTTATCGGCTGCGCGTGCTTGGCACTGTTATGGTGGTTGGCCATGCTGCGTATGCCATCGCCGCCGCCGTTATCCAGCGAGGTCGTTGCGCTACACGACACGCAGCCCGACGCGTTAGACCTCTTAATGGAGCATCTGGCCGACGTCGTGGGGGTTGAAGATGTAATGGTGGTGCCTGAAGAGCGCCTGATGTACCTAAAAGTGAATCGACAGCAGCTTGATCGGGCGGCCTTAATAAAGCTGATTTCGCCGCCTAAGACTTAACCCTGCTAAGCTGCTCAAGTCGGGGCAGCCGGCAGTGACGCCGATGATACCGTCGTATCGTTGGTTGATTATTTTTATGACCGATTATTAAAGGAGCGAGCTATGGCGCGCGGAATTAACAAAGTCATTTTGATTGGTAACCTGGGGCAAGACCCAGAAGTACGTTTTACCCCGTCGGGCACCGCCGTGGCTAACTTGAACCTTGCGACCTCCGACACCTGGATGGACCGTCAGAGTGGTCAGCGACAAGAGCGTACCGAGTGGCACCGCATTGTGCTGTTCAATAAAACTGCCGAGATTGCCCAGCAGTATTTGAAAAAAGGCGCCAAGGTCTACATTGAAGGCCGCCTGCAAACCCGTAAGTGGCAAGACCAGAATGGTCAGGACCGTTACAGCACTGAAATTGTTGCCAATGACATGCAGATGCTTGATGGCCGCAGTGGCGACTTCCAAGGCGGCGGTGCGCCACAGGGTAATTACTCTCAAGGGAATAATCCCCAGAATAATTATGCTCAGAATAACTATGCCCAGAATAACGCCGCACAGGGTGGGCAGCCCCAAAACGCCCCGGCTCAACATGCCCCTGCGCAAAACAGCTATGGGCAAGGCAACCCAGGTCAGACGCCGCCTGCTCAAAACGCGCCTCAGCAGCCGGGTGGTTACCCACAGCAGGGCGGCGCCCAGCGTAGCCCGCAGCCTGCTCCGCAGCAAAATCAGCCTGCCCCCGCCAACCAGAACAGCAACTACGGCGCGCCTGATCCAGGTAACTTCGACGATTTTGACGACGAAATCCCGTTTTAAGCTGGTAAGTTACTAGCACGTTCTTGGGTTGAGGGAGAGGGTCTGCCGTGAAGCTGCTGATATTAGATGCCGGGCACTGCCTAAGCTTGGCACTGGCCCGCGAGGCGAGCCGCCGCACCGACGCGGAGCTTGTTATCGAACAAGGCACGACGGTAACGGCGGCGCAATTACAGGCAATTGCGCCTGATGCGGTCATCATACCGCCGCTGGCGCATCCACTAAGCATGACGCCAGCAGCGGTCAAGGCTCATGCAGATGCAGTGGATACCTGCCTGGAGGCCTGCCAAACCCAGGAGGCTGCGCTGGTATGGTGCGTTTCCGACCAACTTTACGAAGATGGTTTTGATGTGCCGATTGATGAGCACGTCGTACCCGCCCCGCGGGATGAGTGCTTACGGCGTCTAGTAGAAACCGGCGACCGTATTCGGGCGCAGTATCAACGACATTTGATTGTGCGGCTAGGGCCGTTGTTCGCCCTTGAAGGTAGTCGTGCGTGGTTAAGCGAAATTATCGACAGCCTGATTACGGGGCAAAATGTGCGCGCGGCTGAGGATGTTGTCTTTTGCCCCACCTCAGCGGATGCAGTGGCCATGGCCTTAATGGGTATGTTACAGCAGCAGGTCTGTGGCGCCGATGCCTGGGGAGCCTACCATTTGGCAGGCACGGAGCCGGTGAGCGCCTTCACATTTACGTCCATGGTGCGAACGCAGTTAGCTACTCACTTAGAGGGGCGTGGCGAGTCGATCATCCTTGGCGATGTGCAGGCGTTAAACCACCATCATGATGCCAAACTGCGTCGAGTTTTAAACTGTCGTCGCGTATTGGATGTGTTTGGTGTGCATCAAAAGCCGTGGCGCCTTGAAGTAGGTCGCATGTTGGATGCGTGGTGTTTGACACGTGAACAGCAGAGTGATGCTGAAACAGGAGAGACGGCTTGATCAATGTGGTTCGCAGCCTATTGTTTTACTTGGGTTACTTCTCCGCCATGCTGGTGATTGGCGTGCTTTTTTTGCCCATAGCACCGTTCCTACCGCTCGCTGCCCGCTATCGCTTGCTTAACCTTTATAACTACTTTTTGATGGTGTGGTTTAAGATCGCCTGCGGTGTGCGCTACGACATCCAGGGCCGTGAGCATATTCCCGAGGGGCCCTGCGTTATTCAGGCCAATCACCAGTGTGAGTGGGAAACGGTATTTTTGCAGGTGATGAAGCCGCCGGTGTGCACGGTGCTTAAGCAGGAACTATTGAAAATACCCGTGTTTGGTTGGGGGTTAAGGTTGCTGCGGCCCATTAGTTTAGACCGATCAAAGCCCGCTAGAGCCATGAAACAGGTGCTGACCCAAGGCGTAGCGCGTTTAGGAACTGGACTTTCGGTGCTGATTTTTCCGGAAGGCACGCGCGTTGATCCTGGTATCCGCAGGCGCTATAACAAAAGCGGTAGCGTAGTGGCGTGTCGCGCGGGAGTGCCGGTGTTGCCGGTGGCGCATAACGCCGGCGAACGTTGGCCGGGGCGTAACTGGGTGAAGCAACCAGGGGTGCTGCGGGTGCGAATTGGTAAACCGATTGAAACGGCAGGGCGCACCCCCGACGAGGTGCTGGTGGACGTAGAGGCGTGGATTGAAGGGCAGCTGCAGGAGATTTCTGATGTGCCAAGGCCCACTTCCCGTTAGCTTAGCTCACCTCGCTGCTTTTCATCATCTAGTGGGTAAAAACAGTAACGGCGCCTCATGGCGCCGTTACTGTTTTGTTTATGCGTCGACCGACGCATCTTGCTTTGCTTATATCAATCGTTAAAGCGCTGGAAAACCAAGCAAGCGTTGGTGCCGCCAAAACCGAAGCTGTTGGAAAGCACGCGCTCAATGGTTACGTCATCACGACGCTGGGTTACGATATCAAAGCCGTCAGCCTGTTCATCTAGGTGCTCAATATTGGCAGAGGCGGCAACAAAGCTATGCTGCATCATCAGTAGCGAGTAAATCGCTTCCTGAACGCCCGTAGCCCCTAACGAGTGCCCAGTGAGTGATTTTGTTGAGCTCATGGCGGGGGTTGAATTGCCAAACACCTCGCGGATTGCTTTGAGCTCGGCTACATCGCCAACGGGCGTTGAGGTGCCGTGGGTATTGATGTAATCAATATCACCCGATACGGTTGCCATCGCCTGGCGCATACAGCGCATAGCACCTTCGCCAGACGGTGCTACCATGTCGTGTCCGTCGGACGTCGCGCCATAGCCCACCAGCTCGCCGTAAATTTTGGCGCCACGCGCTTTGGCGTGCTCTAACTCCTCAAGCACCAGCATGCCGCCGCCGCCTGCAATGACGAAGCCATCGCGAGCCTGGTCATAAGGGCGCGAGGCCTTCTCCGGAGTATCGTTGTATTGGGTGGAAAGAGCACCCATAGCGTCGAATAAGCAGGAGAGTGTCCAGTGCTCTTCTTCGCCACCACCTGCAAACACCACGTCCTGCTTGCCCAGCTGGATTTGTTCCATGGCGCTGCCGATACAGTGGGCAGAGGTCGCACAGGCGGAAGAGATTGAGTAGTTAACGCCCTTAATTTTAAACGGCGTTGCCAAGCAAGCGGATACCGTGCTGCCCATGGTGCGGGTAACGCGGTAAGGCCCTACGCGGCGTAGGCCTTTTTCGCGCATAACATCAGCAGCTTCCACTTGGTTGGCGCTAGAAGCACCGCCAGACCCGGCAATAAGCCCGGTACGCTCGTTGGAGACCTGCTCTTCTGTTAGCCCTGCATCTTCAATGGCCTGGGCCATGGAAACATACGCATAAGCTGCTGCATCGCCCATAAAGCGGCGCAGTTTGCGGTCAATAAGAGTATCAAGGTCGATGTCAACGCTACCCGCTACATGGCTACGAAAGCCGCGTTCGGCGTACTCTTCCTTAAAACGAATACCGCTGCGCCCGCTTTTGAGCGCGTCTAAGACCTGTTGCTGGTCGTTGCCTAAACACGACACGATGCCAAGGCCGGTGACTACCACTCGTCGCATGGGAGCCTCCTGTTAGAAATTCGCAGTGGAGGTGAATAGGCCAACGCGCAGGTCATTAGCCTGGTAAATATCGCGTCCGTCGACGGACACGGTGCCGTCGGCGATGCCTAAAATAAGCCGACGGGTAATAATGCGCTTCACATTAATGTGATACGTCACTTTTTTCGCGTCGGGTAGAATTTGGCCGCTGAATTTGACATCGCCGCAGCCAAGCGCGCGGCCACGGCCGGGGTGGCCAAGCCAGCCCAGATAGAAGCCTACGAGCTGCCACATGGCGTCCAAACCCAAACAGCCAGGCATCACAGGATCGCCTGGAAAGTGGCAGTCAAAGAACCACAGGTCAGGCGTGATATCCAGCTCTGCAATCAGCTCTCCCTTGCCATGCTCACCGCCTTCTTTATGGATGTGCGAGATGCGATCAAGCATCAACATGTTAGGAGCCGGAAGCTGTGCATTTCCGGGGCCAAAGAGCTCGCCCCGCGAGCAGGCCAGCAGTTCTTCGCGATCAAAGGAATGTTGCTTGGTCACTGAATCGTTCCGAGTATCAAAATGGTTGTTAAGCCTAGTCTACTTCTCGAAACCGCTGAATGCACGCCGTAGGCAACTTATCGTGTATTTCTACAGCTTTTTGTTTAGCGGCCGATAACCAATAACAAGATGTTTTATTCCATAATTATCGAATTTGCACAATAAACGTCCTGTTGACGTAATATACAACACGCACGTTTTACTGAGCGACAAGGTGAGCGTGCCTGCTACTCATCTCCTATTTTGATCATTTATTAGGAAGCGATTAATTTTCATGTGGCTGCCTGTTTCTCTTAATCGACCGCTGATGTGGATAGCGCTGGTGGCTCTGCCTGCCTGTGTGTGGATCCCTGATGCTGCGCTGCGTATCGTCGCAGCATGCTTAGTGGCGTTGGGCTTATGGGATGCTTGGCGCCAAGTGCGTCAGCAGCGTTTGCGCCTGCGCCTAGCTCAAGATGCCATGGGGTTGGCAAGCGATGCGATGGTGATTAGCGATGCGGAGAATCGCGTTATTGCCGTCAACCCTGCGTTTACCGACATTACTGGCTACGAAAGCCAGGAAATGATTGGCCGTAAGCTCGAAACCTTAGCCGCACCACGTCACGACAAAGCCTTTTATCAAGCCTTTTGGAGTACTTTAAAGGCCACTGGCCGCTGGGAGGGCGAAATGTGGAATCGCCGTAAGCACGGCGATGAGTATCCAGAGTGGTTGAAAGTTAGAGCGGTTACCGATAAGCGCGGTAATGTCACTCATTTTATTAACCTATTTACCGATATTTCCGCACAAAAAGCCCGCGAGCATGACCTGCGGCGTATTGGCTATGAAGACCCGCTTACTGGGTTGCCAAACCGACGCCGTTTGCATGAATTAATGTCATCGCGGCTGCGTGGCTTACGTGCAGGAGAGAGCCTAGATATGGTGCTTCTCGATATCGATGGGCTTAAATCAATCAATGACAGTCTGGGAGTTGATCAGGGCGACCGTTTGCTAGCACGTTTTGGCCAACGGCTAGCAAGCTATATGGCGGGAAGCGTGGTGGGCAGGTTAGGGGGCGATGAGTTTATGGTGATCCGCACTACCACGTTTGACGATCACGATAAGTGGGTAGCCAACCTGCGTGACCACATGTGCCGCCCGTTTGAAATTAACGGACAGTCGCTGCGCTTAGGGCTTACATTTGGTACCTGTCGAGCGCCCGAAGATGGCCGCGACTCCGCCGTGCTGTTTCAGCGTTTAGAGTCCGCGCTGTATAGCGCCAAGCGGCTAGGCCGCAATAATAGCCAGCGGTTTCGCCCTGCGCTGGATAAACAGGATAACCCTCAGCTTGCCCTAGTAAGCGACTTGCGGGCGGCACTGGTATCAGGCGATCAGTTAGAGCTGCATTATCAGACCCAGCACCACCCTGGCAATGGCGAGTTAATTGGCATGGAAGCGCTGCTGCGCTGGCGGCACCCTAAAGATGGGATGATATCGCCAGGGGAGTTTATTCCCCTCGCTGAGCGTCACGGTTTAATGGCTGAACTTGGTAGCTGGGTGATCGAAAAAGCCTGTGCTCAACAGGCGCACTGGCAACATAGTGGCATGCCAAAAATTACCGTATGGATCAATATTTCGGCGCTCCAGCTCTTTCAAGGTGATTTGGAAACCCAGCTGGCCACTTGTTTAGAGCGCTACCGGCTTCAGCCGGCGCAAATTGGCCTGGAACTGACCGAATCGGTACTGCTGGACGAACGGGCGGGTGATATGGGGCCACGGTTACAAACCTTGCGCGGGTTGGGTTATGCCATTGCGATTGATGATTTTGGCACTGGCTACTCATCGCTTGGCTACCTAAAGCGCTTGCCGGTGGATAAAATTAAGCTGGATCGGGCGTTTATTCGCGAATTACCCAACGACCAGGCCGATGCAGCCATCGTCACGGCGGTACTTGCCATGGCTGAGGGGATGGGTCTTGAGGTGGTAGCTGAAGGCGTTGAAACTAAAGAGCAGTGCGAGTTTTTAGTTGATGCTGGCTGTACTCAGGTGCAAGGTTTCTATTTTGCACGGCCGCTACCCGCTTACGAGTTAGAGCAGCGTTGGGCGCCACTGCCACTCGCCGTCGGCGTTAACTGAAAAAAGCCCCATCTGAGCTAATTGCTAAAAAACTAAGCGCTAGAAAAGTCAGGTGGGCGGCGGATTGCGTAGCGGCTAATCCCAAAGCATAGAGCCGCCCAGATAACCGCCTGGGCAGGCAGTAGCCAGGGGGCTAGCCCCACGTCGGCAATCGCAGCGCCCCCTAGGTAAGAGAGCGGCCCGCTGATGGCGCCGCAGGCAGCGGCAATCAGCGGGTAGCGCCAGAGCCAGGCAAGGGAGTGAAACACCAGCGTTGCAAACAGCGGCCAGAGCATCCACAGCCACAGCGGCAGTAAGCCTGCTACTAGTGCATGTCCGCTAAAATCAAACCCTCCCGCTAAGTGCAAGCCACCATCAATAGCTAGCCCTAACAAGGCAAGAGTGCCAATAAAACGCCATTCGCTGGGTTTGGCGCAGCGCCAGAAATGCCAGCCTAATAATCCAGCGCCAGCGAAGGCTGCCACCCAAGATCCCCCTACCACGCATAACAGCCAGCCAGCCTCAAAGCGCAGTGCGTTGAACAGTAGGTCGCGCCAGCGCTGTGTGGCCACTTACAGCGCACCCATAAGCGGTACTGGCTTGGCGGCAGGCTTGGCTAACAATAGGTGACAGGTGCCAATGGAGCGCTCGATAAAGCCTCCCTCGCAGTAGCATAGGTAGTAGCGCCACATGCGGATGAAGCGCTCGTCGTAGCCCTGCTGCCGCACCTGTTCAAGGCTGGCCTCAAAGCGATGTCGCCACTCGCGCAGCGTGCGGGCATAGTGCTGACCAATTTCGTCTAATGCGACCACGTTAAGTGAGGTTTTGCGCGTTACGCTGGCGAGCATCGCGTGGTGCGAAGGTAGAAAGCCGCCGGGGAAAATGTAGCGTTTGATAAAGTCCATTTCCCGCTTGGCTTCTTCAAAGCGTTGATCACGAATCGTGATCGCCTGCAGCATGGCTTGACCATCGTCGGTCAGCAGGCTGTCGACTTTTTCCAGGTAGGTGTTGAGGTATTGGTGGCCGACGGCTTCGATCATTTCCACCGAGATCAGCCGGTCATAGCGCCCCTTTAAGGCTCGGTAATCCTGTTTGAGTAGCGTGATTTGCGCTTCTAACCCCTCTTCTTTAATGCGTTGGGCAGTGTGGGCATACTGCTCGTCAGAAATCGTTGTGGTGGTGACCCGACAACCGCGGGTTTTCGCCGCGTGGATGGCAAGCCCGCCCCAGCCAGTGCCAATTTCTAACAGGTGATGCTCGGGCTGAACATCAAGCTTTTCCAGCATGATATCGAGCTTATAGGTGGAGGCTTCTTCCAGGCTGGCTTCCGGATAAGGGAACACGGCGCTGGAGTACATCCAGTGGCGCTGGTCTAAGAATGTGGCGAACAGGTCGTTGCCAATGTCGTAGTGCGCCGAAATATTGCGCTTAGATCCCGTAACGCTATTGCGCTGGAAACGGTAGGCGAACCCTAACAGCCAGCGTGCTATGCGAGCGCTGCCGTTTTCCATTTTACCGTTCACTTGTTCCAAGTTAGCGGCAAATAGGCGTACCAGAGCGACGAGATCATCGGCATCCCAGTCGCCATCCATGTAGGATTCCGCAGCGCCTACCGTGCCGCCAAAGGCGAGGCGCTTCCAGGCGCGGGAGTGACGAATAACCACGGTGACCTGCAGCGGCCCTTCCTGCCCGAGATGGTGGCACTGTTCGCCCTCAATCAGCGTAATCCGACCGCCCCGAAAGGCGTTCAGCTGGGCCATTAAGCGAGGCTTAAGCCAGCGAGTAAAGCGGTCCTGACGAGCCGTTTTGCTAGTCGGGGGCGTGGTACGCAGGGTCGTCATTTTGAAGTCTCCTTGCGCTTGGGGTGGTTATAAACGGGGATGCGCTTAAGCCACAGGCGTAGCGCTTCAAAATGGATTCCCGCGACTGTTTTTATACTCATGAAGGGCTGCCGTGCCAGCGTTGCGAGTAGTACCCGACGGGTGGCGGGTGCCGCGTCTAACATCAACGTGGCGTCAAAGTGACGTGCTCCGTCTTGCCAGTTTTCCATGTGCAGGTAGAGCTTTTCGCCGGGGCGGTTAAACTTCCAGCGGTAGTCCATTTCCATCGGGTTAAACGGTGATACGTGCATCGCTTTTTGAAAGTGTGCCTGGTGGCTATGCCGTGAAGGCTCGACGCTGCAGGCGTAGCACGTGCGCTCACGCCAGGGCATGTTGGTGACCTCCCCAAGCACCGCCGCTAATCTGCCCGCGTGGTCGTAGGCGTAGTAAACCGAAATAGGATTGAATACGCTGCCTAACGTGCGCAGCTGGGTAAGCACAAAAATTCGACCGTCCGGCGCGCTGCCCAGTTGGCGGGTTAGCTCTTCGCGAACAGCGGTTCGCAAAGGACGGTCGGTGGGGGCTAGATAATCCTCACGACGAAAACGCGCCAGGGCTGGGCCGCGAGCGCTAAAGCCGGGTACCTTGTCGAACAGCGTTGGCAGCTCTTCGAGGTCAAGCCACGCCATCCATACGTGATAGTTAAAGGCGTGGTGTTGGGGCGTAAAGCGCCGGTGGCGCAGCGTGCCGCGATAAATGCGCGAGCGGGGCGCAGTAATCATCCCAGCCCCTCCCCAACGCTGTTGTTGGGCATTAGCTCCTGGGCAGGAAGCGCGCTGGGGCTTTCCAGCGGTGTGGCGGCTTCATCACAGCCTAGCGCTTGGGCAACCCTAAGTGCGCTCCATACGCCATCTTCGTGAAAGCCATTGCGCCAGTAAGCACCGCAGAAGTGGGTTCGCCTGGCGGGCGAGGAGATGTCTGAGTGGCGCTGCTGGGCTGCTTGACCTGCCAAGGTGAACTGAGGGTGGGCATAGGTATAACGCCCCAATACTTTGCCGGAGTCGATACTCGCAGAATCATTAAGCGTAACGCAGAACGTCGTGTCACTCTCCAGGCGTTGCAGGATATTCATGTTGTAGGTAACTGAAACACGCTCTTCAGC
Organism: Halomonas sp. GFAJ-1; assembly: GCA_002966495.1. Taxonomy (NCBI): domain Bacteria; kingdom Pseudomonadati; phylum Pseudomonadota; class Gammaproteobacteria; order Oceanospirillales; family Halomonadaceae; genus Halomonas; species Halomonas sp. GFAJ-1. The sequence continues at coordinate 691,341 of CP016490.1, read as the reverse complement.
CCCGCGGCCATCCAGCCGATAGTTCCAGCTGGCCCATGCCCGCTGCCGACGGGGGAGCAGTGCCGTGTCGGTGTGCAGTACCACTTCATTATCCTGGTAGGGCATGGCGCCGAGAATGTCGCGCTCTGCGGGCGTCGGGTCGCCCAGCATGGCCAGCGCTTGGTCGGCGTGGCAGGCCAGCACCACTTGGTCAAAGTGCTGGGTACCTTGAGCGGTGGTAATCATAACGCCCGTATCGGAACGGATAATACGCGTTACCGGGGTGTTTAGGTGAATACGCGAGGCATAGGGGGCCGTGAGGTTCGGTATATAGCGCTTAGAGCCGCCGACCAAGGTGTACCACTGTGGGCGATGGTTGACCGACAATAGTCCGTGATTGCGGAAAAAGCGTACAAAAAAGGCCAGCGGGAACGCGCGCAGGTCACCAATGCTTGCCGACCAAATCGCGGCACCCATAGGGAGCAGGTAACGTCGCTGAAAGGCGTAACCGTAGCCGTTTTTATCCAGGTACTCGCCTAGCGTCATTTCGCTAGGCAGGCGCTGGCTCTCTAAATCAGCGGTGGCCTGTTTGTTAAAGCGTAAAATATCCCTGAGCAGGCGATAAAACGCCGGGCGCAGCAGGTTACGGCGCTGGGCAAACAGCGAGCCCAGCGTGTGACCGTTGTACTCAAAGTCGACATCAGTCTCATGCACTGAGAAACTCATCTCGGTGGCCTGGCTTGGCACGCCGAGCGTTTCCAGCAGGCGCTGAAAGTGAGGGTAGGTCCAGTCGTTAAAGACGATAAAGCCGGTGTCGATGGCGTAAGGCTTGCCGTCGACTTCAACGTCCATAGTGGCCGTATGGCCGCCTAAACGACTATCGGCTTCAAACAGGGTTACTTCGTGTTGGGCGGATAAATACCAGCCTGCCGCCATACCGCTGATGCCGCTGCCAATAATGGCGATGCGCTGGGATGCTGTGCCGCTCATTGCTGTTCCTCTTGGCGGCGCGTCATGCGAAGGCCGATATAGCGCCGTATTGCGGGGGGTAAAATGCCCAAAAATTTGACGATGTAGGTAAAGCGCCGGGGAAAATGAATATCCAGCCGCCCCTTAACAAGGCCTGCAATGATCGCATCGGCCGCTTCATCGGCGGAGACTTGCATGGGCATCGGAAAGTCGTTGCGATCGGTAAGCGGCGTTTTAACGAAACCTGGATGTATCAAGCTGACATCAATGCCTTCTTGGTCGAGATCCAAGCGCAAAGATTCTAAAAAATAACTAACCGCCGCTTTAGAGGCGCCGTACGCCTCTGCTCGGGGCAGCGGTAAATACGCTGACGCGCTTGAGGTGGCGGCTAGCCGTGCAGGCTTGCCCTCTTTCCGCGCTGCCCGTAATAGCGGCAGTGCAGCTTCCACGCCATATAGCGTGCCAAACACATTTGGCGCGAACACACGCTCTACGAGCGCCATATCAAAATGCTGCGCATTGAGATATTCACAGGTGCCGGCGTTAAATAGTGCGATATCCAGTGCACCTAGCCATTGTCGAATCTGTTCGCCAGCGTCAAGGACAGCCTGCCGATCACTTATATCAAGCGGTAGCGAGTAAGCATTGCTATGGCCGTCACATAGCGCATTAAGCGCTTCTTGATTACGCGCGCTGAGAACGACCTGGTGACCCTGAGCGATGAGCTTTTTGGCCAATGCCTCGCCGATGCCGGAGGTGGCGCCGGTCAGCCAGATACGCTGGGGCGTTTTCCATGTGCTCATCGTGCCTCTCCTGGTGCTCCCTGCTGGCACGAAAAGTGTGTGCTTAAGCAAAAGGGATGTTAATTAAGGCGATGTTTCAGCCAGCGTATGACCTGTCCCATGAGTGGCAAGTGCTCATAGAGCATTGCCCCGGCGTCAAAGTAGTCGCGGTGCTGGGTGACTCGCCCGTCATCAGCAAACGTTAAGGCGCTACACCCCGCTACACGAACCGGTTTGCCACGGGCTAAACGTGGGTGCACGAACTCCATGGTCCACGTTACAAACGCCTGCTTACCCTGTTGTTGCTGCGTGTGATAAGTAAATTGGCAGCGCTCGACGTTCTCGTACATCGTGGCGAAGTAGCGCGATAGCGCCTCACGCCCCTGAATGTGATGCAGCGGATCGTTGAAGACAACTTCCTCAGTATATACCTCGTATAGCTTTTCTGTACACGTTTTGTCTAGTTTGTTAAAAAAGGCACAGAAACGTGCCACGGCTTGCTCGTTAGGCATGGGGTTCTCCTTTCCTGTGGCACAGAGGTTCAGCCGCTATTTAGAGAGCGCTTTAAAAGCGTCCAGCGCACGCTGACGGGCGGCTTTGTGGTCAACGATAGGCGCTGGGTAGTCCAGCTGAGTAAGCATATCGCGTGGTGGAGCGTGGCGCGCTTTCGCTGGCAAGCTTTCCAGCGCTGGTAGCCAGTGGGCGATAAACTCCCCCTCTGCGTCAAAGCGGGTTGACTGTGTAGTGGGGTTAAAAATGCGGAAATAAGGCGCTGCATCGGTACCAGTAGAGGCCGCCCACTGCCAGCCGCCGTTATTGGCGCAGAACTCACCATCGACTAAATGGCGCATAAAAAATGCTTCACCACGGCGCCAGTCGATCAGCAAATGCTTGCTCAAGAACATTGCGGTGACCATCCTTAGCCGATTATGCATCCAGCCGGTTGCCACTAGCTGGCGCATAGCGGCATCTACCAGCGGGTAGCCGGTACGCCCTTCGCACCACGCCTTAAAGTCCTCGTCGTCATCACGCCACTGTAGCTGCTGGGTATGCGCTTGGAACGGCTGATAGCGGCACACTTGAGGAAACCCCACCGCCACGTGCTGATAGAACTCCCGCCAAATAAGTTCACTCACCCAGGTGGTTAGGCCCGCATCGCCATCGGCTAAATGGCCGCCGTTTTCGCTCATTACCGCTTGTAAGCATTGACGATAGGAGAGCATTCCCAGCGCTAGGTAGGGTGAAAGCTCGCTGGTGCCGTGTACCTTGGGCAGGTCGCGCTGGGCCTTATAGTGACGGCCACGAAAACGTAAAAAGCGCTCTAGGTTATCGCTGGCGGCGCTTTCGCCAGCTGGCCACAAGCGCGCATCCACTGGTTCGTCATCAAGCGTTGGTCGCTCGGGTAGCGGGTCGCTTTCGATGGCTAATGGCGTCTGCACGTTAGGGGTGTCGCGGAGCGCTAGCTGCTCGGCGGTAATCTGCTTGTGCCAAGCTTTGGAAAATGGGGTGAAAACGCCGTAATAATCGCCTTTGCCGGTTAATAGGCTGCCGGGGGCGAAGGCAATCCCGTCGTGGTGCGCTTGAACGTTAATTCCGTGCTGCTTGAAGGCCTCTCTAACGGCCCGATCGCGATGCTGCTCGTTCAACGGGTACTCAATGTTGAAGTGGAGCTGCTCTACGTTATGCTCGCGAGCAATATCCAGCAATACCTGTGGTGCCTCTTCGTACGCGTCAATATCGCGGTGCAGTAAGGGAATATTAAGCCCGTTAAGCGACTCTTTGATAGCCGCCACGCCGCGCGCCCAGAAGTCGATTTTATTAGCGCCATGGCCGTGGGATTGCCACTGCTTAACGCTGCGCAAAAAAATGGCGACAACCGGCCCCTTGGCCGCGGCAGCCGCGAGCGCTGAGTTGTCGTGAATACGCAGATCGCTGCGCAACCATACTAGCTGTACGTTCATAGCGGCTCCTGCAAAGGGCTCAAAATTGCGCTAAAAAATTGGCCGCTGCCCTATCGGGTAAGCGGCCATATTATTAATGCGACGTTACAAATACTTCAGCGACTTAACACCGCCACTTAAAGAATGCCAGATTCACGCAGCAGCGGGCGCAGCCGTGCGATCGCTTGGGGTAGATCATCCCCTAGCATGTGAACAGGGCCGTCGTTTAATTCACCCTCCCTTAACCTCGCTACTTCACCGCATACGCCAATGGGCACATTCAATGATTGAGCCGCCTGTGGCAGCGCCTGGCGAATATAGTCATCGCTTTCCCGCTGGCCGCTGGAGAGCAGCACCACGGAGGAGTGAAGCCGAGCCACCGCTTGGGGAAGGTCGGCCAGCGCCAGAGAGTGATCGAGCAGCTGTACGCGGTAGCCCTGTTCGCTGGCCATCAGCGCGCACATTAATACCCACAGCGGGCCTGGATCGTCAGGCATAGCACTGAGCAGAATCAGCGGCCCGCGAGTAGCCTGGTTGGCATAGTGGAGCCGAATACCGACCTGGCTGCGTAAAAAGGCTTCAAAGGTGCGGCGCACAAGATCATCGGGTTGTGATGCCCATTTTGCTTCCAAGGACAGAATAACCGGCTGCCATAGCTCATTAATGGCCACGCTAAGCGGGTAGAGTGCCAAGCTTTGGTAATACAGCGCTTCTAGCTTGGGCAAGTCAACCGCTTCAATGACTGACTGGAGCTGTTGACGCTGGCTGGTCCAGTCGCCTGCTGCTGGGGCGGGCGTTTCCACCGCTTCCGGCTGGTCAAGCAAATCCACGACCTGGCTGACGGGTACCCCACGGTTGAGCCACTGCAGAATGCGCTCGATACGGGTTATATCGTCTTGGGCATAAAGCCGATGGCCTTTGGGGGTGCGTTGCGGTCGAATTAAACCATAGCGTCGCTCCCAGGCACGAAGGGTGACCGAGTTCACACCCGTTAAACGGGAAACTTCCCGTATCGGATAGAGAGGGGTATCGGGTGGGTGGGTCGCCTTGTTGCTCATGGGCGCCATTGCCTCTTGGTTGCCTGCAGCCGGTGCCGCAGGGGTCTGTCTATAATTGCCGTAACAAGGTCATAACGCGGATAGAGCGTCTTGTCACAAAATCGGATAGCGAGTAATCGATTAAATAGTTGCACGCTATTATAGGCCCCTTTGTACAACTTGTAGCTAGTAGGTACAACCTTTGCTGTGCTTACTGATGAGTATGCTGGCCTTGCACTATTGAACCGACCGGGCTAATAGTGCGTGGGCTAACTCAAAACCAGAAAGCCAAGCACCCTCTACACGGCTGCCGCGAAAGCTGTCGCCGCAGAGCGCTAAGCCCTGCTCGCTGTATAGGTATGATTGCTGGCCAGCCTCTGCGGGCTGGGCATACCGCCAGCGGTGGGCGCCTAAGTCAATCAGTTCAGGCAACGCCGTGCCATTTGGAAAGAGCGCCGTAAAAGCCGAGAGCAGTTGCTGGGCCGCGACATCACTTGCCAATTCAATATTTGTATCGCTCCACGCCACTTGCGCCAGCAGGCTTATGCTCTCTGGCTGCTGTTCACGGCCAGGTTTGCTGCTATTGCGTGTCGCCAAGCGCAGCGCTTCATGGCCTGTCTCTACGGTGTGCCAATTAGGTACGACACCTTCAATAGGCGGGAGGGGAGAGGCGAAAATGGCCCAGCCTGCCCAGCAGCCGCGCTGTGGTTTGTCTTTGCAGGCCGCTGCCAGGGCGTCGTCCCAGTCGGCGACGAGCGCATAAGCCTGGGGCGGTGGTGCGCTGATGATCACTGCCGCGAACGGGCCGTAGGTGGCGCCGTGCTGATCGATGAGCTGCCAGCCGTCCGATGTTTTTTCAAAGGCTGCAATTGGGGTTTCAAAGGCCAGCGTGGTGTTGGGCAGTGAAGAGAGTGCTTCCGCCATATGGCGGGTAATGGCACTCATCCGAGGAGCCCCGGCGTAGCGCAGCTGATCATCGTTATGCGTTTGCCAACCGCTTGAGCTAGCCTGATAACGGTTGGCAGGCCAAAGCGCTGCGCAGCCAGCAAGCTGCCACTCTTTTACCGCTTGCGCAAAACGCGGGTCACGAACGGTAAAAGCTTGGGCACCCAAATCGAGCGTTGCCTGAGGCCGTCGCTTGCTAGACATACGGCCGCCGGGGCCGCGCGCCTTATCAAATAGTGAGACGCTAAGGCCCTTTTTTGCCAGTTCATGGGCGCAGACAAGTCCCGATACGCCTGCGCCAATAACGGCCACAGCGCAAGGCGCCGAAAGAGTAAGAAGCGACGGTGATGCAGCCATAAAACCTCGCAGCGCTAAAAATGAATAAAGCGATAAAGAGTAAGAAGCTAACGCCTGCTGAACGCTGAAAATCTTTTAAGTATTTGATTGTAGCACTTGTGTATAAATATCGTACAATAAGTTTGTGCGCTTAACCAGTGTTACGCCAGGCGGCGCCTACTTCCTTTCATCCACAGGAGCGACACGATGCGGGTACTAATAACTGGAGGCAGCGGCTTTGTTGGTCAACGACTATCCGAGCAGCTTGTAGCGGTAGGCCACGACGTTCAAGTGGTATCCCGCGCGCCTCATAACGTGCGGGACCGGCTGCCGGCGACCTGCGATATCCGCGATAGCGCTCAGGCGTTTGTGGATACGCCACCGGATGCGCTGGTCAACCTAGCGGGTGAGTCGATTGCTGCCAAACGTTGGAGCGACAGTCAAAAAAACGAGTTGATTCGTTCGCGGGTGGAGAGTACAGCGCAATTGGTGATGCTCTGCGAGCAGTTGCAAGCCAACGGCCAGCCACTGCCCAAGGTGATGGTGAGCGGCTCGGCGATGGGCTATTACGGTGACCAGGGTAGTAAGGTGGTGGATGAAGCAACGCCGCCAAATGACGAGTTTGCCCATCGGCTTTGCGAGCAGTGGGAAGCGGCGGCGAAGCCCGTGGAGGCGCTTGGCGTTCGCTTAGCGCTACTGCGCATTGGCCTGGTGCTGGATGCTGGCGGCGGCACGCTTCAGAAAATGGTGCCCCCGTTTAAGCTGGGGTTGGGGGGCCGCTTTGGTGATGGCAAGCAGTTTATGCCGTGGATTCACCGCGATGACTTGGTCGCGGCGATTATCTTCCTGCTGAATGAGTCGGCGCTCTCTGGGGCCTTCAACGGTAGCGCACCGCACCCGGTGACGAATGCGGCGTTTACCCAAACGCTGGCTAAGCAGCTGCATCGCCCCGCCATTTTTCCGGTGCCTGCCTTTGTGCTTAAAGCAGGTTTTGGTGAGATGTCGCAGCTGCTGCTCACCGGTGCAGATATGCGTCCCTCGCGCCTTGTCGAGGCCGGTTTTACCTTCCAGTATCCGACTCTCGACAAAGCGTTAGCCGCCATCTTCTAATCGCAGGCTGTTTTAGGAGACGTTAGGCATTGGGGTCAACGGTGATGACAACCCGCACGGAGTCCAGCCGTAAGCGAGTGTTCTCAATCGCATCGCTCAATGCCTGGCGCTCCTGTTTCAACGCCTCAAGCTCCTCGGTGCGCACCGCTGGGTTGTGCTCCGCCAAGGCGGTCAAGCGGGCAAGCTCACTGTCCAGCTGGGCGCGCATGCGGATTTCGGCCGCTTCTATAATGCTAGGCAGCTCACGTTCGGCTTCGCCCTCACCCTGAATCAACAGGTCGCGCAGCTGATCATGGCGGCTCTTGATCAGGTCCCGCGCCAGCGATTTATTAACCTTCTGCAGGTTCTTGCCAAGGCCCGTGAAGGAAATTTTGCTGGTTAGATTGGCGCCTGACTCATCCAGCAGCACGCGAATCGCCGTCGGCGGTAAGAAGCGGTTAAGGTGCAGCGATTTTGGCGCCGGACAGTGGGTGCGGAACACCAGCTCGGCCATTAGTCGACCGCTGGGGATCGCCGGATGGCGCAGCAGCGCCAGCGCGGTATTGCCCATGGTGCCATCTAATATGCGCTCCATCATTTCGCGCAGTAGTGGGTGCTCCCAGGAGAGCCGCTGTACGTCGTCTCGGGCCAGTGCCAGGGCGCGGCTGTAGGTCGCCGAGAAGCCCTCTTCGCCTTTCACTAGCCCGGGCAGGCCATCGAGCATGTGTTGGCTTGGCTGGAGGTAGAGCAGACCGTTGCCAATCTCTTGGCTGTCGACGCCAAAAATATCCAGCGCCCGTTCCACAAACTTGGGCAGTGCAGGGTCTTCATCAAGCTCGCGCACTGCGTCACTCACCTGCTTGGCGCGAGCAGGGCGACAGGCATTTAGCTCCAGCAGACGGTTGCGACCGGCGTCACGTTCGGCCAGTTTGGCGGTGAACATTTGCCGCGTCTCTTCGATGATTTCATCGAGCATTTCATCGTCAAGCAGGGCGTCGGCAAGGGCATCGCCAAACGCATCGAAGAGCTCGCTACCGATACCGTGGGGCGCGCTGAACGCGTCCATACCTTCGTGATACCAGCGCAGCAGCCGCTCGCCGGGGCTGCCAGTAAAGGTCGGCGCGTGAAGTTCGATAGCGTGGCGCTGGCCAATACGGTCGAGACGGCCAATGCGCTGCTCCAGCTGGTCGGGGTGCTGGGGCATATCAAACATTACCAAGTGGCGGCAGAACTGGAAATTGCGCCCTTCGGAGCCAATCTCCGAGCACACCAGCACTTGGCAGCCCTCCTCTTCATCGGCAAATGCTGCTGCGGCACGGTCGCGCTCCACCAGCGATAAGCCTTCGTGGAAGACGGGGGCCTGGTAGCCACCGAGTACGCGCAGCGCCTCGGCAAGCCCTTCTGCCGTTTCGCGGTGGTGGGCAATCACCAGTACTTTGTCGTTGGCAAAGCCCGTTTCGCTATCGTCGCTGAGCTTCTCAAGCAGCCAATTGACGCGTGGATCAATGTGCCACCAGGGCTCGCTGTTTAGCGGGTCGTTGCTTAATTCCCGGTACATGGCGTCTGGGTAGATCAGCACATCGGGATGATCCATGCCGGTTTCGATCAGCAGTTCATCCAGATAATCCTCATCGCGCTCAAGGCGGCGCACTACCCGTCGATAGGCGGAGGGCAGCTCAAGCGCTTCAAGGTGCATGCGGCGTTCGGGGAAGCCTCCCACATGACGACGGCTGTTGCGGAACATCACCCGGCCCGTGCCGTGGCGGTCAAGCAGCGCGTCGCGCAGCTGGGCGCGGGCGGCATCCTGCTGCTCGGCACTGGCTTCTGGGTTACATAGGGTCGCTAGCAGGGCTTGGCTGTCGCGGTCATCCGCGACGGCTTCTACGCGGCTGCGCGCTTGCGTGGCGCTGGGCAACTCATCCAGAGCATCAATGGCGCTGGCCACGCCAATGTAGTGACGCTCTTCGTCTTTGAAGCGCTCGATATCGTGGTAGCGCTCGGCATCCAGCAAACGCAGGCGGGCAAAGTGGCTCTCAACGCCCATCTGTTCTGGCGTGGCGGTGAGCAGTAGCAGGCCGGGAATCTCGGCGGCGAGCTGTTCAACGCACTGATAACCCGGGCCGCTTCCCTCGCTGCTCCAGTCCAGATGGTGCGCTTCATCCACAATCAGCAGGTCAAAGCGGCTGGCCAGCGCCTGGTCCTGGCGGTGAATGTTGGCAAACAGCCAGCCTTGGCTAGCCAGCACGATCTGGGCGCTCTCAAACGGATTAGCGCTACCGTGGGCTTGGCTTTGATGCTCGTCCAGCAGGCTGACGTTGAGCGAAAAGCGGCGTAAAAGCTCGACCAGCCATTGGTGAGTGAGGCTATCTGGCACCAGAATCAGCGCCCGTTCTATGCGGCCAGTGAGCAGCAGGCGGTGCAGAATCAGGCCAGCTTCGATGGTTTTACCCAGCCCGACTTCATCGGCCAACAGTACCCGAGGCGCGTGGCGGCCAGCGACTTCATCAGCGATATAGAGCTGGTGAGGAATCAAGTCGATACGTGGCCCGGCAAAGCCAAGGGCGCTGTGCTGTTCGATGCGCTGGTAGTGGTGCAAGGTACGAAAGCGCAGATCGAACCAGTCGTTGCGGTCTACTTGGCCGGTCAATAAACGGTCCCGGGCTTGATCGAACTGCATGGTATCGGCCAGCTTAGCTTCCGGCAGTTCACGCGGGTTACCTTCGCTGTCTTCGCCAATATAAGTGATTAAACCGCCAGACTCTTTGCTGTCATCCACCAGCATCTGCCAGCCATCGGCGGAGAGCACGCGGTCGCCGCTGCCGAACATCACGCGGGTTAACGGTGCTTGACGTGTGTTGTAGGTACGGGTTTCCTGGCTGGCACTGAACAAAATGGTAACGCTACGGGCGTCGCAGTTAAGCACGGTGCCGAGTCCAAGCTCAGCCTCGCCGTCACTAATCCAGCGCTGGCCGGGAGAAAAATCGCTCATGATGCCTCAGGGAAGTCTTCAAAACGGGGGCGCATGCCACCGGGAAGATTCACCGGTGGCAACACAGGGCGGGGGATTCTAACGCAAAGCAGCGGGGGGATTAAGGTCTATTGGCGTCAATCTTCCAACCAGCGGGCTAATTGCGTACGCGTGAGTTCGCCCACATGGACATCCAGCGTGTTGCCCTGTCGATCAAACAACACCGTGGTGGGTAAGCCAGGCGCCTGGAACTGCGCCATTAAGGTTTGGCTTGGGTCGCGCAGCGCGTAGCGAAATATTAGCCCCTGCTCATCCAGGTAGCGCACGATCGGTAGCAAATCTTCGCCCTGGTTCGCAATAACAACGCTGACGTCGTCACGTTGGGCGGCTTCTTCCAAAAGCGGCATTTCCCGCAGGCAGGGTGGGCACCAGGTGGCCCATAGGTTGACGATAATCAGGTCGCCGCTTTCAGTCAGCGATGGCAAATGCACCGGATTGCCGTCGACATCTTCTAGGGTGACATCCGGCAGCGCCTCAACGGCAAACTGATTGCCAAGGGGGGCGAGTGTTACCACCACAAGCCACAGGCTAGAAGCGCCGACGAGCATCGCTAGGGCGCCTATCATTGACAGCAGGTGTGCGCGCAGCGACCAGGCCGTCCAGAGTAATCCCGCGAGTAACCCGCCCAAACCGTGATAGCCGGGTTGCCACAGCTTTAAGGCGTCTAGCGGCACGGCGCTGAAACTTTCCCAGTTAAGCGCGACGTAGGCCGCCCGCGCGCCCACTAGCCACACTAGCATCAGCCCATTGAACCAGCGGCCGTGCTGGCGCGCCGATACGCCCAGTAAATAGCGGCTGGCCAACAGCAGCAGCAGCGCGCAGCCAATGGCATATAGCCGCGGCAGTGAGATGAGGAGTGGGCCGAGGGCAATCGCGTTCATGGTTTTCCCATTAAGCAGGTAGACTGGTGAACCATACCATGCACGTTAAACATTACGGAGATGTCTATGCCGCAATCCGCCTTTAACATGCTTCGGGCGTTGGCCAGCGGGCCGTAAGCGCCATATTTAATGCTGATTATTCCATTTGAGACCATGGCATTTCGCTAGCAAGACTTGGCTGGCGTAATCGCTTGCGACAACAGCAGGTACAGTGGTTTGCCGAGGTTTGGTTTGCCGATAGAGATGAGTTAAAAACGCTCACGCGAGCCGTTTTATTAAGGAGGTAACGACCATGGACGCGCCGACTAACGCCCTACGCTGGCAGCGACGCAAAATCACCGTAGGGTTGCTGGGCGGCCCCCTGTTAGCGGTGATATTGCTGGTGTTGGGCGCGCCCGACGGCATGCCAGTCGCTGCATGGCGTGTCGTCGCCCTTACGGCGTGGATGGCGGTATGGTGGATTCTGGAGCCAGTGCCGATGCCGGTGACCGCGTTGTTGCCCATAGCGCTATTACCGCTGCTGGGCGTGGTCGATGTGAATGCAGCGGCTGCCCCCTACGCAAACCCGCTGATATTTCTCTTTTTGGGCGGCTTTATGCTGGCGGAGGCGATACAGCGCTGGAACCTTCATCGACGGATTGCCTTGGGCGTGTTGACCGTGGCAGGCAAGCGCCCGGACCATCTAGTCGCCGGATTTATGGGGGCAACAGCGCTCCTTAGCATGTGGGTAAGCAATACCGCGACAGCGGCGCTGATGGTGCCGATTGGATTGTCGGTTCTTACGCTGCTTGAACGCAAAGGCAGCGCTTTGGATCAGCGCCCCATGGAGCTTTGTTTGCTGTTGGGTATTGCCTTGGCAGCCAATATTGGTGGAATGGGGACACTGATTGGTACGCCGCCTAACGCGTTACTAGCGGGCTTTATGGCAGATAACTACGACATCGAGATCGGCTTTGCCCAGTGGATGCTCGTCGGAGTGCCGCCTGCGGCGCTGCTATTGCTGGCTGGCTGGTGGCTGCTCACACGCTGGGTTTATCCTGTGCCGCGTTCACCGCTAGAGGGGATCGCTACAGTGCTGTCGCAGCAGTCAGAAGACCTAGGCCGGATGACCCGTCCTGAGCAACGCGTTGCCGCCGTATTTGCATTGGTAGCGTTGGCGTGGATGGGGCGTCCGGTGCTGGAAAACTTGACCGGCTTGCCGCTCAGCGATGGCGGTATTGCCGTGATGGGCGCGTTACTGCTGTTTGTGATTCCGGCCCGCTGGAGACAGCGCCAATTTTTACTCGACTGGAAAAGCGCGCAGAACCTCCCCTGGAGCGTGTTACTGCTGGTGGGCGGTGGGCTTAGTCTAGGCAGCGCCATCGAAAGCTCAGGGTTAGCCGAGGAGGTGGCTAACATGATGGCCATGTTTGCAGGCTGGCCTATTTGGGCGATGATTTTCATGGTGGTCGTCACCGTTATGCTGATGAGCCACGTGACCAGTAATACCGCCACCGCGGCTGCTATTATACCGCTAGCAGCCGCGCTGACGGTGAGTATGGAGCAAAGCCCACTCCTCCTTACCGTACCGGTTGCCATGGCCGCCTCTTGTGCCTTTATGTTGCCGGTCGCTACGCCGCCCAATGCCGTTGTGTTCGGCAGTGGTAAAGTGCAAGTGATTGATATGCTGCGTGCCGGGGTAGTGATGAGCTTGGTTGCCGTTGGGGTTATCTGTGTAGCGGTATTTGCGCTTGCAATGCCGGTATTAGGGTTTGGCTGGTGGCAGTAGCGACCTGTCGCGTTCAGGGTTATCCCGTTAAACAGGTACACTGGTCAACCACATTACGTACGTTAAACATGACGGAGATGTCTATGTCGCAACCCGCCTTTGACATGCTGCGGGCGCTGGCCATTGGGTCGCAAGCGCTGGGATTAATGCTGATTATTACCTTGGAAACGGTGATGGGCGATGCCGCCCGCCCCTGGCAGGGTGTTGTGCTTGCCATTATGGTGGCCGCCGCGCTGGCTATTGCGCTGGTAAGGCTTTACCGCCGAAATCGCCTGCGTAAGCAGCAGGCGCAGCGGCTTGCTGACCATGACGATGACTAACACTGGGCGCTGTTACCCCTGCTGCTGTTAGCTACTGGTGGCGATGGGGGCTGTCTTGATGGCGGGGTGCTCCTATGCGTGGGTTCGTCTTGATCAGTGGAGGCACGGGATACGTGGCAAGGCAAACGCGCTTCCCAGGCGTCAGCTTTAAGTAAATTGTAAATTAGCGTTAGAAACCGTTGCTTGTGTTTTTTGCGTTGCGGTTCCAGATTAAGAGGAGTCCCACGCTGGACGGTTGGGGCACTTAACATACTGGGAGCGACCAATAATATGATTAATAAGCGCGCATTAGCCACCGCCGTGGCGGCCTCATCACTGGCCTTAACGGGCATGGCCCAGGCGGAAGTCAAAGTTGGCTTCTTGGGCGGCTTTACTGGCGGTATTGAGAGCCTGACGCCACCGATTTTTGAAGGTGCTCAGCTTGCGGTGGCGCAGGTGAACGAGCAGGGCGGTATTTTAGGCGGCCAAACGCTGGTGATGCCATCAGGAGATACCACCTGCTCCGATGCTTCGGCGGCCTCTAACGCCGCCGATCGCATGGTGAACTCCGAGCAGGTCACGGCGATTGTAGGTGCACTTTGCACTGGCGCCACTATTGCAGCGGCTAATAACGCGGCAATTCCTGGCGGCGTGTTGATGGTATCACCGGCGTCTACTGCGCCAGCGGTCTCTGAGCTGGATGACAATGACCTGGTTTTCCGTACCGTACCTTCAGACGCTTTCCAGGGCGAAATGCTGGCCAAGCTGCTGCTTGATAAAGGCATCGACTTCGTCGCCGTCACCTACGTTAACAACGACTATGGCCGCGGCCTGTCGGATGCGTTTAGCGCTGCGTTTGAAGAGGGCGGCGGTGAGATCGCTGACAATCTCGCCCACGAAGATAACCGTGCGGACTACCGCTCTGAACTAGGGTCACTCTCCGTTAGCGGTGCTGATACTCTCGTCGTGCTGGCTTACGCGGATACTTCTGGCCAAACCGTGCTGCGTCAGGCCTATGAAAGCGGTATGTTTACCCAGTACGTGGGTGCCGACGGCATGGTGGGTGATAGCCTTATCAACGCCATTGGCGCTGACGTGCTGGACGGCATGATCGCTACCCGCCCCGGCAGCCCCGACTTGCCAGGTACCGAGATTTTCAATGAAGCGGCTGAAGCCGCCGGTATCGACCCCAGCGCAGTGTTTGCCGCCCAGGCATATGATGCTGCCTTCCTGGTGGCGCTGGCCATTGAGCAAAACGGTAGCGCAGAGCGCGAAGGGTTAAGCGAAGCGTTGCGCAGCGTCTCCAGCGCACCGGGTGAAATTATTTTACCGGGAGAGTGGGAAAAAGCGGTGGAGCTGATTGCCGCAGGTACCGAAATCAATTACGAAGGCGCCTCTGGCTCCCACGAGTTTGACGAGAACGGTGATGTGCCCGGCGTTGTGGTTGAAATGGTCGTAGAGAACGGCTCATTTACCAGCAAGGGCTTGGTTGAGCTCTAACTACTAACGAGTTGTTTTCTGAGCCCTTAACGCCGTAAGGCGTTAAGGGCTTTTTATTGCCTATCTTTTACTGTCTGTCTTTTACTGCCAATGTCAGCCCGTTTACTGGGTGTGTGCTTATGTCGCACAGACTTGATGAAGATCACCTGTTGCTCTTGTCAGGCGCGCTACTCTCGCGCTTCAAACAGAGCGTTGTCCCAACAACACGGACGATCTTGATCGGGGAAAAATAAAAATGAAGACAACACGGGGCCCACTGACCCGCCTATTTCACTGTATGGAAGGTAGCCTACAGTTCAAAATCATGCTGCTCGTACTCATGCCGCTGGTGCTCTCTTCTGGCTGCCTGTTGGTATTAGAGGGGGTTGATCGTTACCGCAACAATCAGGTGCAGGTTGAGCAGCAGCGTACCTTGCTAGTTGAAGCTAGGGAGCAGGGCGTTCGCAGTAGCGTTGAGTTGGCAAGCTCAATGATCCGAGAGATTCAGGCAACGGTAAGCAATACCCAGCGCGCTCAAGCGCAGGCTGTCCAGCTTCTTAGCAGCATGCGCTTTGAAAATGACAACTATGTGTTTGCCTATGAGATGGATGGCACGATGCTGGTGCAGCCGGCACTGCCTGAAAGCGTCGGCACGAATATGCTGGATGCGCGGGATGCAAGCGGGCGCGAAATGATTCGTGATATGGCGGTGCTGGCGCAGCAAGGGGGTGGTTTCTACCAGTACGATTGGCCGCACCCGGTGACAGGCAATGCCGAGCCAAAATACTCCTATGCCGAGGCCATCGATGGATGGGGTTGGGTGGTCGGTGCTGGTGTTTATGTGACGGATATTGATACGACGATGGCGGCGGTTGAAGCTGCGGCGATGGCTGATCTGAAAATGGCCTTTATTCGCCTTTGGATTATTGCCACGGTCATTAATCTTGCCATAACGGCATTGGCGATCTGGTTAGCGCGGCGCACGGTTAAACGGATCCGCCACACTTCTCATCACATCCAGGCAGTCGCTGCTGAGGTGGCTTCTGGTCGTGGCGATCTTACCCAGCGCCTACAGGTCACCAGCCGTGATGAAGTAGGTGTGCTGGCAGAGGATTTCAACCGTTTTTTAGCGCACATACAGTCCATGCTTAGCGATGTTAGGCACAGCGCCTTAACGGTTTATCAAGCGGCAGATAATATCGCGCAGGGTAGTGAGGAGTTAGCGACGCGCACCGACCAAGCAGCAGCCAGCTTGCAGCAGACCTCTTCGGCCATGGAAGAGATTACGTCAACCGTTGAGCATAATGCCGAGCATGCTCAAACAGCTGACCGAATGGTGCAAGACAGCGCTAGTGTTGTCACCCAGGGGCAAACAGCGATGGAAGATGTCGAGCGAACGATGGCCGATATCAAAGCCTCCTCTGGTCAAATCAGTGAAATTGTCACGCTCATTGATTCGATCGCTTTTCAGACCAATATCTTGGCGCTCAACGCATCGGTAGAGGCCGCCCGAGCGGGCGAGCATGGGCGAGGGTTTGCGGTTGTTGCCCAAGAGGTAAGAAAGCTGGCTCAGCGCTCTGCAGAGGCGGCTCAAGAAATTAAAACGCTGATCGCCACCTCGGTTGAGCACTCACAAAAGGGCAGCCAAATCGTGCAGCGGGCGGGTAACACAATGCGAGAGATTTTAGGCAGCGTGCATCAAGTGGCTACCGTCATCGCTGATATTAGCGCTGGCTCTAAAGAGCAGAGTGTCGGGGTGAGCGAAGTAAACACGGCTGTTGTACAGCTCGATGGCATGACTCAGCAAAACGCAGCGTTAGTTGAGGAGAGTACCGCCACCGCCAACCGCATGCGTCAGCAGGCAGAGCAGCTTAATACCTTGATAAGCGGCTTTGTATTGGGCGATGCCACTCCGACAGTGGGGCAGCTTCCCAACAATGGTCAGCCTTCGCGTAGTGCTCTTGCTGGCAATTCGCCTAAAAACGATTTGCTGCTCGCGGGCGATGACTTCTAGCCACTGAGCGCTTTTTGCCCCCTAATAGCAAAACGCCCTTAAGCCACTAGCTTAAGGGCGTTTTTTGGTTAGAGGTAAGTGCGATCGTTAACCGTGCTGCGATATTTTCTCAGGCAGCAGCCCTTTGGGGGCGAAGCGCAGCACCAGGGTAATGAGCAGGCCGATCACAAATACCCGTGCTTGGAGTGCTCGGCTTTCTAAGCCGCGCGGCGGCTCCCAGCCAAACCAGCCTTCGCCAATAAAGACCGCCATCTGCATTAGAGCTAATGCCAGCGGCTCCGACATGATCCAGATAATGTAGACCGCCACTGCGCCGAAAATGGTGCCTAAATTGTTGCCAGGGCCGCCCAGGATCACCATTACCAGTACCAAAAAGGTGTGGTTAAGCGGCAGATAGCCTTGAGGGTCGAACAGGCTATTAAACGTAGCCAGCATGCCGCCGCCAAGTCCCATCAAAATGCAGCCTAATACGAAAATTTCCAGACGGCGCTTATTGATATCTTTACCCATGGCCGCTGATGAGACTTCGTTATCGCGGATAGCGCGGATCATCCGACCCCAAGGAGCGTTATAGGCGCGGTGGAGCAGAAAGAAAATCACCGCGATCACCACCGCCGTAACCGATAGGTAGATTGCTCGCGACAGGGTGAAGCCTAGCTCAGCCGGGCCGGGGGTGGGCCAGGGGAGTGGGGAAACGGTGGCGGTACCGCGGGTTAGCCAGTCGGAGTTTTTCAAAAAGGCTTTGATGATCTCGGCAATACCCAAGGTGGCGATGGCGAGGTAGTCGCTACGCAGGCCAAGACACACATGGCCAATAAAGTAGCCAACCCCACCGGCTAACGCGCCGCCGACTATCCAGCCCGTCCAGGCAGGTAAGCCAAACCCACCCACGAACCCGGCTTGTGACTGAATTTGACTGGTCACATCGCGCAGTAAGCTGATGACCACTAAATAGAGCACCACTGCCAGTAATACGGCGATGATGGTACGCAAGGTTTTGGGAACGCCCAATCGGTGTAGCTTGGTAGCGCCGACTACCACCAGCGTCGCCGCGATGCCGTAAAGCAGTACGCGGCCCAGTTCGCCGGGTAGCTCGGTGCCCCAGAAAGCGTCATTCACCGGCACGCTGAACAGCATGGCGCAGAAGCCGCCTAACGCTACAAAGCCCATTACCCCTGCGTTGAACTGCCCGGCGTAGCCCCATTGAATGGTTAACCCCAAAGCTAAAATGGCATAGCAGGCAGCCTCTACCAGCATGCGCGTGCTGTAGGCGGCGCCCATTATGGCGTATACCGCCAGCACAGCGACCAATAGCGCACCAAACAGCATTAGCTCCCGCAGCGGAAAACGGCGCCCAGTGGTGGAGTCTTTGGGCGTGTAATCAGGGTTACGCGTTTGTGTGGAATGGCTCATTAGATCACCTTGCCCTTAAACAGTCCGGTAGGACGCCACACCAGGATGGCCACCAGAATAAAGAATGGCACCACTATCTTATACTCGGTGCCCACGAAGGCGAGATTGTTAGGCAGCTCAAGCCAAGCCGGGAAGCTGTCGCGGAAAGGGCGCAGCAGTACATTCCAGTTAAATACCGCCAGGGTTTCAGCAAAGCCCACCACAAAGCCGCCGGCAATGGCGCCATAGGGGTGACCAACGCCGCCTACAATGGCCGCTGCGAAAATCGGTAGTAGCAAGAAGAAGCTAAGGTCAGGTTTGAAGGTCACATCCAGTGAGAGTAGGGTGCCAGCAATGGCCGCGAGCCCCCCTGCAATTACCCAGGTGACGGCCACAATGGTGTTGGTGTTAATACCTGATGCCTGGGCGAGCTCGGGGTTGTCAGACATAGCGCGCATTGCTTTGCCCAGCCGCGAGCGGTTAAGAAACAGGTGCAGGGCGATGACGGCTACCAGTGTAATCACAAACAGATAAATTTGCGGTTCGGTGATCACGATCGGCGCTCGTACGCCTTCAAAGGGCAGCGCAATGCGGAAAATTTCCTTGCGATCATCCACGTAAAGGCTTTGCCCGCTGGTGCCTGCAAATAGGCGAATAAGCCCCTGGAGCATCAGCGTCACGCCCAAGGAGCCAATCACCATGACGATGGGCTTAACGCCGTGAGCGCGCAGTGGCTTGTAAAACGCCTTATCAATACCCACCGCCAGCGCTGCGGTTAATACCATGGCCAGTGGCAACATAACTAGCGCCGTAGGCACGCCGATACTGGCGCCTGCGGCAGGAAAGGCCGTGGTGAGCAGGAGCACCATAAAAGCGCCAAAGGTCATCATGTCGGCATGAGCAAAATGGGCAAAGCGCATAATGCTGAAAATCAGCGTCACGCCAATCGCACCAATGGCATAAATAGAGCCGGTGACACTGCCTGCAATCACCACGTTATTAATAAAAAAGACCAGTTCGTTCACGCGTTTATCCCCCGGGCTAGCCGCCCAAAAAGCTTTTAGCAACATCAGGGTTGGCAAGCAATGCAGCCCCGGTATCCGTAAAGCGGTTCTGGCCTGCCGCCAGCACAAAGCCTTTGTCGGCAATGGCTAACGCCTGCTTTGCGTTCTGTTCGACCATTAAAATACCCACGCCTGCGGCGTTGATTTTTTTCACCCGGTCGAAAATTTCGTTCATGTAGAGCGGCGAAAGCCCGGCAGTCGGCTCATCCAGCAGCAGCAGGCTGGGCTCGGCCATTAGCGCGCGGCCCATGGCCACCATCTG
This sequence comes from Halomonas sp. GFAJ-1, assembly GCA_002966495.1. Taxonomy (NCBI): domain Bacteria; kingdom Pseudomonadati; phylum Pseudomonadota; class Gammaproteobacteria; order Oceanospirillales; family Halomonadaceae; genus Halomonas; species Halomonas sp. GFAJ-1. Next base: position 672,077 of record CP016490.1, on the reverse strand, counting down.
GCGTTGGCCACCAGAAAGCTCGCCTGCAGGCTGGTGGCGCTTTTCCACCAGTGGTGGAAAGAAGTCGTACACCTGCTCTAGCATACGCTTCACGTTTTGCGGCTTGAGGTAGGCGCCCATCTCCAGGTTCTCTTTAACGGAAAGGCTGGGGAAGACGTTTTTTTCCTGGGGTACAAAGCCCATCCCGCGTTCAACCAGCTGGTTAGGGGGAAGGTTATGGATCGGCTGGCCGTCGAGCAGTATCTCGCCTTGATTAACGTTTAACAGCCCAAATACGGCTTTAAGCATGGTCGATTTGCCAGCGCCGTTAGGGCCAACAATCACGCCCACTTCATCGGCGTACAGGGTCATATTAACCCCGTTTAAAATATTCATACTGCCATAGCCGCCGTGCACATCGCGTGCTTCTAGCAGTGGCTGTGATTGCGTTGAAGACATAGAAAGCGTCTCTGTGAGAGTGTCTCAGCAGTGCCGCCTACGGGATAACCAAGGCGACCGTGTTGTTTTGTTTATCGTTTAACGCGCTGTTTAGCCGTGTTATTTAAGCAGCATCGGTGCCGAAATAAGCCTCGATGACCGCAGGGTTATTCTGTATCTCTTCAATATGACCTTCTACCATGACGCTGCCCTGGGCCAGCACAATGACGGGGTCGCACAGCCGGGAAATCATGTCCATATCGTGTTCAATGACCAGGAAGGTGTAGCCCATTTCGCGATTAAGCCGCTCAATGTTGCCCATCAAGTCGCCTAGCAGCGTACGGTTCACACCCGCCGCAATTTCATCTAGCAGCACCACTTTGGCGTCGGTCATCATGGTGCGGCCAAGCTCTAATAACTTTTTCTGGCCGCCGGAAAGGTTGCCGGCCAGCTCGTTTCGCACATGGTGTAACCCGACGAACTCAATCACCTCCAGGGCGCGTTGGCGCACGTCAGCTTCCTGCTGGCGCACTAGCCCAGGTTTAAACCAAGTGTTGAATAAGCGCTCACCTGCCTGGTTAGGCGGCACCATCATGAGATTTTCCAGCGCACTCATCTGGCTGAACTCGTGGGCAATCTGGAAGGTGCGTAGTAAGCCCTTGTGAAAACGCTGGTCAGCACTTAGCGCCGTTATATCCTCGCCGTCTAACAAAATACGGCCACTGTCGGGAGTGAGGGCGCCCGCAATTAAGTTAAACAGGGTAGATTTCCCGGCACCGTTGGGGCCGATCATGCCAGTGATTGAGCCTTTTTCGACGCGAATTGAGCAGTCGTTGATGACCTGTAGCCCACCGAACGCTTTATTAACATGTTGTACTTCGATAAGCGGTTTCATGGTGTCCTCGCGCTGCAGGCGACTGTGCCGCCGCCTGCGTTATTCGTATTGTATTAGGAAGCCGAGTTGCGCAGCCGTTGGCTAAGCGCAAATGCACCGACAATGATGAGCGCCCCAAGTGTGGGGATGACGTAGCCTTCCACGTAAGGAATGGTGCGTAAAAAAACAAACGAGACGGCTGCCGGGCCAACAAAACGCACCAAAAACCGCCACACCATGAACCAGGTTTTATTGGTGCCCAGCTCTTTCATGACTTCGCTTTGGGTAAGCGCCCAGCCTGCAAAGAGCGCAATCATCAGCCCGCCCAGCGGCATAAAGATATTGGTTAATAGCTCAATGAAGTCAAACGCGCTGCGTCCAAACAGGGTGTGGAAGATAGTGCCCTCAGCCCATACGTTGAAGCTCACCACGGTGAGTAGCCCCATCGCCCAGGCCGCGATAACCATGATCGTGACCGCTTGGGGGCGAGTCATATCAAAGCGCTCGACTAAAAAGGCTGCCACCGGCTCAATCAGCGAGATAGACGAGCTGATCGCAGCGCCCAGCACCAAGATAAAGAAGACGCCGCCCACCAACGCACCAAACGGCATATCGGCAAAGGCCAGCGGTAGCGTGACAAACATTAGCCCCGGGCCCTGGCTAGTCTCAAGACCTGCACCAAATACCAGCGAGAAAATCGCCAGACCCGCCACCATCGCCACGGCAGTATCCACAAATGCGACGGCAATGGCGGTGCGGGTTAGCGAGGCCTCGCTGGACATGTATGCGCCATAAGCCATGATGGCACCCATACCAAGACTGAGTGTAAAGAACGATTGGCCCATGGCCTGTAGCCAGCCCTCAAGGCTTAGGTCGCTGATGTTGAAGGTAAACAGGAAGCTGGCTGCTGCGCCGACATCACCGTTAATAATCCCGTAGATAAGCACCAGAATTAAAATGGCAAACAGGGCTGGCATCATAATCCGCAGGCCCGCTTCAATGCCTTTGTGGATGCCCATGGCAACAATCAGGGCCGAGGCGGCAATAAATAGCGTGTGGTAGAGCGTCATTAACCCGGGTGACGCCAGCAGCGCATTAAAGCCGTCGCCAATGGTCTGTGCATCCGCCCCCACTAGCTCGCCTGTCAGCATCAGCCAAGTGTAGTGCAGTGCCCAGCCTGCAATAACCGAATAAAAACTTAGAATCAGAAAGGCCGATGCTGCCCCCAGCCAGCCAATGGATTCCCATGCGCGTGAGGTTTTATGGGTTTTGGTTAAGTGTCGCATGCCCATAATCGGGCTTTGGCGGCTGGTACGGCCGAGCATGGTTTCGGCAATCAAAATGGGTATGCCCACAGCAAAAATCGTTAAGGCATAAACTAAAATAAACGCCCCGCCGCCGTTTTCACCGGTGAGGTAAGGAAACCGCCAGAGATTGCCAAGGCCGACGGCAGAGCCAACTGCTGCCAATAAAAAGGTGCCTTTGTGAGTCCAGACGTTGTGACCGCTCATGTGAAGGTGTGCCCATGTGCTGGTGGTTGGATAGATGTCTTAAACCAAACACCTGTATGAATTGCAAGATGCCAGCGGGCCGGGGCCGTGCTGAAGTTAGCGCTACTTTGCGATAGAACGGATAAGCTTTCCAGCCCACTAGCGTTTAGGCTGCGTTAATTGAACTACTTGGCGTGGTATGGAAAAGCTAGGTGGGCAGGTAAATAGTCTATAAAAGAGAAACCCGCACTAAGGCGGGTTTCTGGGGGCTTTCTTAACGCTTATTTGCTAAAGATTATTTCTTGCTAGAACGCTTGCGCTCGTTTTCCGTCAAGTGCTTCTTACGCAGACGAATGTGGGTCGGTGTGACTTCTACCAGCTCATCGGAATCCAGGAATTCAATGGCCTGCTCAAGGGTGAACTTGATCGGCGGCGTCAGCACGATGTTTTCATCGTTACCCGTTGAGCGCATGTTATCGAGCTTTTTACCCTTGGTCGGGTTAACCACCATGTCGTTGGCACGGTTGTTAATACCGATAAGCATGCCTTCGTACACTTCGGTGGCATGATCGATAATCAGCTTACCGCGTTCTTGCAGAGCGTAAAGCGCATACGCCAGGGCTTTGCCGCCTACCATTGAGACCAAGACGCCATTGCGACGCTCGATAGACGCATCGGGCTTCAGCGGGCCGTAATGATCAAAGCGGCTGGTCAGAATGCCGGTACCTGAGGTTAGCGTCAGGAACTGGCCACGGAAGCCAATCAAGCCACGAGCAGGAATGATGAAGTCCAAACGAACGCGGCCTTTACCATCCGGGTTCATATTGGTCATCTCGCCTTTGCGGTAGCCAAGCTCTTCCATGATTGAGCCCTGGTGCTGCTCTTCACAGTCGATGATGACTTCTTCGTAAGGCTCTTGCTTAACGCCGTCGATCTCTTTGATGATGACTTCTGGGCGGCCAACGGCTAGCTCAAAGCCTTCACGGCGCATGGTTTCAATCAGTACCGACAGGTGTAGCTCACCACGGCCGGAAACTTTAAATTTCTCCGGGGTTTCGCCCTGCTCAACGCGAAGCGCCACGTTGTGAATAAGCTCTTGTTCCAGACGATCTTTAATATTACGACTGGTGACGAACTTGCCTTCTTTACCGGCGAACGGTGAATCGTTGACCTGGAATGTCATCGAAACGGTCGGTTCGTCAACGGACAGCGGCGGCAGTGCTTCAATCGCACTCGGGTCGCACAGCGTGTCAGAGATTGATAGATCTTCGATGCCGGTAACGCAGACGATATCACCCGCGGTGGCTTCGGTGGTTTGTACACGCTCAAGGCCCATGTGGGTCATAACCTGACCGATTTTGCCCTTACGCGTAGTGCCGTCAACGCTGATGACTGAAATCTGCTGGTTAGGCTTCACCGAGCCACGCTTGATGCGGCCAAGGCCGATAACGCCTACGTAGCTGTTGTAATCCAGGGCGGAAATTTGCATCTGGAAGGGACCGTCGATCTCAACTGCGGGCGGCTCAACAATATCAACAATTGCTTGGAACATGGGGTCCATGTTGTCGGCCAGCTCTTCCGGGTCCATGCCGGCGATACCGTTTAGTGCCGAGCAATAGATGATAGGGAAGTCGAGCTGCTCGTCGGTTGCGCCTAGGTTGTCGAATAGATCGAAAATCTGGTCAATAACCCAATCAGGGCGTGCGCCTGGGCGGTCAATTTTATTAACGACCACGATAGGACGAAGACCCTGGGAGAACGCTTTTTGAGTAACAAAACGCGTTTGCGGCATGGGGCCATCAACCGCATCGACCAGCAGCAGAACGGAATCCACCATGGACATAACCCGCTCGACTTCGCCACCGAAGTCGGCGTGCCCAGGGGTGTCTACGATATTGATGTGGTAATCCTTTCCGTTGCCATCTTGCCACTGAATAGCCGTGTTTTTGGCTAGGATGGTAATGCCGCGCTCTTTTTCCTGGTCATTGGAATCCATAACGCGCTCTTGGCCTTCGGCCTTGCGGTCGAGCGTGCCAGACTGGCTTAACAGTTTGTCTACCAGGGTAGTTTTACCGTGGTCAACGTGAGCGATGATGGCAATGTTGCGAAGATTATCAATTGACGGGGTAATGCTCATAGGGAAGCTCTATCGATTAGATTGGCACCTATGGATACATTTTTTAAGAGTCCCTAGGCGCGGTTAGGGAAAATGGGCGAGCATTGTACCTACTAACCTGCTGGCGGGATAGTTTCTTTGCATGTTCGAGACGTAGTTAGCGTTTTATATAAGCATAATATAAGCATAACAAGGGCATAGCGCCCTCTGGATAGTGATATCCGAGGGCGCTGTATCAACGTATATTCAGTGAGTTGGGTTAATCGTCAGACGGTACGCCACCCATGCGCTCTAGCAATTCGCGGTAGTTTTCTGACTGCGAGAAAAGCATCTCGGTGGCTTCTTCTTCGCCGCGGAAATGCACGGGCATCAATATCCGTTCTTCGGTGATTTCGATAAAGCGTTCGTCTTGTGTTGCCGCTTCAAGGGCTTCTGCTAGTCGTTCAACATGGCTGTCGGGTGTGTTTTTAGGAACGACCACAACACGAAAATCAGATGTGTCGATATCGTAGCCAGCTTCCATAACGGTGGGGGCGTCGGGGTAAGCGAATAAGCGCTCACCGTCCATGCTCAAGAGAACAGGCATTTCTCCGCTATCAGCGTAGCCCGAGTGGGTGCCGCCACTGTACGCAAAGTCAACGTCGCCAGACAGAATCAGCGGCGCCATGCCGCCGCCGCCAGCGGTGGGTACAATGCGTAGATCGAGTCCTTCCTGTTCCATGATGTACTCAATCACCAGCCTGTCCAGCGCGTGCTGAGTGGCGTAGCTGGTGCCTGGATTTTCCCGCGCGTATTCGATCAAGTCTTCCCAGCTGTCACCAAACGGACGATCTTTGCCCGTCACTAATGCATGTTGCACTGTCGTTATACTGGCAACGTAGCGAAAGTCGTCGAGCGTAAAGTCAGTGTCATGGGCATGCGGGGCAAACGTGAGCGTGCCATTTGTGCCAGCGTAGACAAAGGTATGGCCTTCATCCTGGTTGTGCATTAAACGCGTCAGCGAAATCGCACCGCCAGCGCCTGGTTGGTTAACCACGTTAACCGGTTGGCCAAGCTCTTCGGATAGCACATTAGCCAAGACGCGAGCCTGTATGTCGGTACTGCCCCCTGGGGCAAATCCGATCACCAGCGTAAGAGGGCCGGAAGGGAATTGGTTGTCAGCCTGGGCGGTGAAGCTCATCGTGAGTGCAAGTGTTGCAGTAGCAAGTGTTTTCTTATTAAACATTCCGCTTTCCCCTGATTGTTAATAGATACAAAAATGGTGGCGTAACCAAGTGCTTCATAACGATAAAATGGAGCTTGGTACCCTGGTTCTTATGATAGACATAAAGCCTAAAAAGACGACCCTTTCAGCAGGGGTTGACTTCGACGCTAAAAATAAAATCGAAATCTCAACGCTTTCCGACACTTTTATATATCCGGTAAGATTGTTTTTTTTGGTAGGGCAGGCACATGACCATCGGTAACTTGATGCGTTTGTTAAGCGATGGCGAGGTTCATTCCGGTGAACAGCTAGGTGAGACGTTAGGCGTTTCACGAGCCGCCGTGTGGAAGCAGCTTAAGAAACTAGAAGCGCTCGGCGTAGAGTTGGTTGCCGTCAAAGGTCGAGGCTATCGGCTGGCCCATCCTTTAGAGCCCCTTGTGGGCGCGAGGATCGTAGAGCATCTGCCTTCCCAAGCACGCCATTTATTGGCGCGTCTGTTTGTGGAAGATCAGCTTGCTTCTAGTAATGAGTATCTGCGTGAGCGTTTTCTGCAAGGAGCTGGTCACCGAGAGGTGTGCTTGGTGGAACTGCAAACCGCAGGTCGTGGTCGCCGAGGGCGCGCTTGGTCAACGCCTTGGGGGCAAAGTTTAATGCTCTCAATTGGGTGGCGCTTTGAGTCCGGCGTCCACGCGCTGGAAGGTCTTAGCCTCGCAGTAGGCGTGGTAATTACCCAGGTGCTTGAACAGTATGGCGTTTCGCCAAAGCTGAAGTGGCCAAATGATATTCTGCTCGCCGAGCAAGGCGATGAGCTTGGTAAGCTGGCAGGGATTCTAATTGATGTGACGGGGGATGCTGTGGGGCCCTGCGAAGTTGTTATCGGCATCGGTATGAACCTGTCTCTGCCGGATAGCCTGCGCGCGACTATCGACCAGCCTGTTGCTGCTCTCTTTGACGCTAAGGCGGGTATTTCACGCAACCTGCTCGCTGCAGATGTGGTCGCGGGCATGCTTAGCATGTTGGCGGCGTTTGAGGGAGTAGGCTTTGGTCCGTGGCGTGATGAGTGGAACAAACGCCATGCCTATGCAGGAGAGCCTATTCGCGTCATCCAGGGTGAGCGTGTCAGCGATGCAATCGCCGGGGATGTGGATGAGAGTGGTAACCTATGGGTTACCGAAAATGACCACTCGCGTCGCCTATCGGGCGGTGAGATCAGTGTACGCAGGCGCCTATGATTTTGGATCTGGATATCGGCAACACGCTGTCAAAATGGCGGCTAAAAGATGCCGAGAGCAGCGAAATACGCTCGCGGGGGGCGGTCTGGACGCGAGACGAGTGGCGCCCTGGGGCAGACATTCCTGATTTAGACGTTGTAGAGGCCGTGCGCATTTCAAGCGTTGCCCGAACAGCAGTATTAGAGGATACCGTCACGCTGCTGCGTCGTCAGGTGCGCCATGTGCATGTGGCGCACTCTACGGCTGAAGCCTTAGGCGTAATTAATGGCTATGATGAACCCGGCCGTCTAGGGGTTGATCGCTGGATGGGAGCGCTAGCGGGCTACCAGTTGGCAGGCGGCTGCTGCGCGGTGGATTGCGGTAGCGCTATTACCATCGATTTTGTGCTGCCTGGTGGGGCGCACCTCGGCGGGTTTATCGTTCCTGGCCTACGTCTCATGAAAGAGAGCTTAAAGCTTGGCACCCAAAATGTGGCGATCGACCCTGAAAGCGAAGCCGATGCGCTGCTAGAGCCTGGGCGCCGCACCGTCGATGCGGTTAACCACGGTATCTATATGGCGGCGGTGAGTGCAATCAATCGCATTTACAGCGAAGTGTGTGATCAGCAGGGGGTTGCGCTGCCAATGATGCTCACTGGTGGTGATGCGCGAGTAATCTCGCGAGGCGTGCAGGTGCCCCATGCGGTATGGCCAGATATGGTGTACGGTGGTTTGGAGGCCAGTTTCCCGCTGACCTTTGCTGAGCGAGCCGGTAAAATGTCGGGTGCCCCGCGGGTACCTGAGCCAGTGTCGCTAGAAAAAATTCGCGCGGGCCTTGCATTCTCCATGTTGCTTTGACAGAATGCAGCGCGTTCCAAGGCGGAAGGCGCGTCCTAGATAGCGCAATAGCCAGCACGTTAAGTTATCGGCAAGCTATGATAAATAACGGGTTTGCAGGCTTGACATCGCGTTGGAGGCTGGCATAATGTGCCGCCACAGCTGGAGAGGTTCCCGAGTGGCCAAAGGGAGCAGACTGTAAATCTGCCGCGAAAGCTTCGAAGGTTCGAATCCTTCCCTCTCCACCAATTTTGTCGAGCAGCAATGATAGTGCGCTGCTTGAGAATGAAAAGCCGGTAAGCGGGCATTAGCTACTGTTTCTCGTGTAACGGGCTGTCATTCTAAAGGCGAGTTCGGCGGGCGTAGTTCAATGGTAGAACCTCAGCCTTCCAAGCTGATGGTGCGGGTTCGATTCCCGCCGCCCGCTCCAAGTTTTTTGTTTTGTATTTAGCTCATGTAGCTCAGGGGTAGAGCACACCCTTGGTAAGGGTGAGGTCGACGGTTCAATTCCGTCCATGAGCTCCATATTGCAGAAAAAGCGAGCAGAGCTCGCTTTTTTTGTCTTCGCCTCTGGTGTTTTGCGCCAAAGGTTAGGTGTAAGGGTTGTCAGGTGGAGTGTTCTCCGCTATTATGGCGCCCGCTGTTGCGTAGGCATTTGTCTGCGCAAATGACGATACAGGCCAGTAGCTCAATTGGCAGAGCAGCGGTCTCCAAAACCGCAGGTTGGGGGTTCGATTCCCTCCTGGCCTGCCAGCCTTCCCCAGGTTGGTATGTCTTTTCAAGAATTCCTTTGTCGCTCGCTGCACCCTTGGGAGTCTCGTTTTTATGAAGCCTAGTTCTTTAAAACATGGCGAAGAGGTGCAACAGTCGCGCCATGACGGGCTCAAATGGGCGGCGGTTGTAGCGCTGCTTGTCGTTGCAGTCGTTGGAAACACCTATTTCGCTGATGTTGGCCTTCTCTACCGCGTGCTGGGCGTGGTGGTTCTGTGTGCGATTGCAGGCTTGATCGCGCTGACCACAGCCAAAGGTCGCGATCTGGTAGAGCTTGCCGTAAGCGCTAAGAAAGAGATTCAGCGCGTTGTGTGGCCGACCCGCCCCGAAACTGTTCAGACCACGGCAATTGTGTTGGTCGCGGTGCTAGTGGTTGGGTTGATGCTGTGGTTGATCGATACTCTTCTTAGCTGGGCAATGTCCGGCGTCATTGGTTAGGAGTTTTCATGTCCAAACGTTGGTACGTCGTCCACGCCTATTCCGGCTTCGAGAAGCATGTCATGCGCTCGCTTATCGAGCGGGTGAAAATGTATGGCATGGAAGATCGCTTTGGTGAAATCTTAGTGCCGACGGAAGAAGTGGTTGAGGTTCGCGACGGTAAGCGCCGTAAGAGTGAGCGCAAGTTTTATCCCGGCTATGTTTTGGTCGAGATGGAAATGGCTGACGAAACTTGGCACCTTGTCAATGAAACGCCGCGTGTAATGGGCTTTATTGGCGGAACCAAAGAGAAGCCAGCTGCCATTACTACCCGTGAAGCAGATGCTATTCTGCGCCGGGTGAAAGACGGTACCGATAAGCCGCGGCCCAAAACAATGTTTGAGCCGGGTCAGTCCGTCCGCGTTGTTGATGGTCCGTTTGCCGACTTCAACGGCGTTGTTGAAGAAGTGAATTACGACAAGAGCCGCTTGCAGGTTAGTGTATTAATCTTCGGGCGTGCGACACCAGTGGAGCTTGAGTTCTCCCAGGTGGAAAAAGAGTAAAGCTTATAAAGTAACAGGGTGGTGCACATAGTGTGCCACCCTGGATTTATGTGAAGCAGCCAAGCGCTGCTTCGCGCGTACCGGGGAGCCGGAAGGCGCTATTACCCAACTGGAGTGTTTACCATGGCCAAGAAAGTACAGGCTTACATCAAGCTGCAGGTTGCTGCAGGTAAAGCCAATCCTAGTCCGCCCGTAGGCCCAGCACTGGGTCAGCACGGCGTGAACATCATGGAATTCTGTAAGGCGTTCAACGCTGCCACTCAAGAAATTGAGCCTGGCCTGCCGACGCCTGTCGTGATCACTGTCTACTCTGACCGTAGCTTCACGTTCGTTACCAAAACACCGCCTGCTGCCGTTCTGCTGAAAAAAGCGGCCGGCATCAAATCGGGTTCTGGTGAGCCGAACAAGAAGAAAGTAGGCACAGTGACTCGTGAGCAGCTTGAAGAGATCGCCAAAACCAAAGAGCCTGATATGACGGCTTCTGATCTCGATGCCGCGGTGCGCACCATCGCTGGCAGCGCTCGTAGCATGGGCCTAAACGTGGAGGGTCTTTGATCATGGCTAAACTATCTAAGCGCGCGAAGGTCATTCGCGAGAAAGTAGACCCGAACAAAGCTTACTCTCTTGAAGAAGCGGTTACGCTGCTCGCCGAGCTGTCTACCGTTAAATTCAAGGAGTCCCTGGATGTTGCGATCAACCTGGGTGTTGATCCGCGTAAATCTGACCAGGTAGTACGTGGCGCTACCGTTATGCCTAACGGTACTGGCAAAGACGTACGCGTAGCGGTCTTTACGCAAGGTGCTAACGCTGATGCTGCAAAAGAAGCAGGCGCTGACATCGTAGGTATGGAAGATCTGGCTGAGCAAGTTAAGAAAGGCGTGATGGACTTTGACGTGGTCATTGCTTCTCCTGATGCGATGCGCGTTGTGGGTCAGTTGGGTCAGATTCTTGGTCCGCGCGGCCTAATGCCGAACCCCAAGGTTGGCACCGTAACGCCTGATGTGGCGACTGCGGTCAAGAACGCCAAAGCCGGTCAGGTTCGCTTCCGTACCGATAAAAACGGCATTATCCACACGACGTTGGGTAAAGCTGATTTCGACGTAACCGCGGTACAGGGCAACCTGGAAGCGCTGGTTGCTGACCTGAAGAAGCTCAAGCCGAGCTCCTCTAAAGGTATTTACGTAAAGAAAGTTACCCTGTCCACTACGATGGGCCCGGGTTTAACCATCGACCACTCTGCGCTTGTATAAGCGGGTTGTCGGTAGGTTTTTAGTAAGAGCCGAGCAAGAACTTTGCGGTCCCCCGTTTAGGTTTAGGCCCAACGGGGCGCCGTCAAAGACCGCAGGTGCCGCGCAGTATTTGAGCGCGGCTTAATTGCCTTAACAGCGCCTGCGCAGATGGTGTGGCCGCCAGTTGGTTAACGCTTTTTAGCTAACCGCTTTCTGGTGAGCACCATCCCCTAAGGCTTTCAGGCTAGGTGGTTAATGGCTTGGAAGAGATGGTAACCACCGGAGCCTGTTGTGGGTTCCGGCACGAAGGAGTGATCACTGTGCCACTAGCACTTGAAGGCAAGAAAGCGATTGTTGCCGAGGTCAGTGAAGCGGCCAAAGGCGCACTCTCCGTCGTAGTTGCCGATTCTCGCGGCGTAACGGTCGGTAAAATGACCGATCTGCGTAAGCAAGCGCGTGAGAATGGCGTCCAGATTCGTGTTGTTCGTAACACGCTGGCACGCCGCGCCCTCGAAGGTACTCAGTGGGAGTGCCTGAATGAGAGCTTTGTTGGTCCTACTCTGCTGGCTTTCTCTACTGAGCACCCGGGCGCTGCCGCTCGTCTGTTCAAAGAGTTCGCAAAGCAAGATCAGAACTTCGAAGTGAAGGCGTTGGCCTACGAAGGTGAGCTGATTCCGGCTGCTGACATCGACCGTCTGGCAACCCTACCGACTTACGACGAAGCAATTGCCAAGTTGATGTCGGTAATGAAAGAAGCTTCCGCTGGCAAGCTGGTTCGTACCCTGGCCGCCCTGCGCGACCAGAAGCAAGAAGAAGCCGCATAAGCAGGCCTTTTTGTCCGCAGCGTAATAATGCTGCTCGAATCATGCAATGAACCCTGAGTGCTCGTTATACCGAGCCTCCCGCAAAGTTAGGAATGAGACAATGGCACTGACCAAAGACGATATCATCAATGCTGTAGCCGACATGTCCGTAATGGAAGTTGTCGAGCTGATCGAAGCGATGGAAGAGAAGTTCGGCGTATCTGCTGCGGCCGCTGTTATGGCTGGCCCGGCTGCTGCTGGCGAAGCTGCTGAGGAGCAAACCGAGTTTGACCTGGTTCTGACCTCTGCTGGTGACAAGAAAGTTAACGTCATCAAAGCGGTTCGTGAAATCACTGGTCTTGGCCTGAAAGAAGCCAAGGGTGCCGTTGACGGCGCACCAGCGACGATCAAAGAAGCAATGTCTAAAGAAGATGCTGAAGCAGCTAAAACCAAGCTGGAAGAAGCAGGCGCAAGCGTCGAGCTCAAGTAATTCTTGTGCTGATGGCTTTACGCGCTGCGTAAGCTTCCACGGCTGGCGGCGGGATATCCCGCTGTCGGCCTTTTTCTGTTGTAATGTATTGTTCACGCAGTGCAGGACGAGCAGGAAAGCTGCGAAATAGCAGTAAACACAGTAAGACCGTTGTTGTGAAGCGTAAGTTGTGAAGCGCGAGTGATGGTAAACGTAAGCGATAGCGAAGCGTGAACAGCACTACTGTAACACTGTTATCTATCAAGATTTTTGACGGCGAGCTACCGATTTAGGAGCTTGCTGTCTGCGTCTGAAACGCCCGCGGGGCAGATGACCACGCATCGGTCACCCATGGTGAACAAGCTGGGGAATACAGATGGCTTACTCATATACTGAGAAAAAACGCATCCGCAAGGATTTCGGCAAACTGCCCCAAGTGATGGATGTGCCTTACTTGCTGGCCATCCAGCTTGATTCCTACTACGACTTTCTCCAGCAGGATCGTTCTCCTGACGAGCGTCACGAAATCGGCCTGCACGCGGCGTTTAAGTCCGTGTTCCCGATTGAAAGTTTCTCCGGCAATGCGGCGCTGGAATATGTCAGCTACCGCTTTGGCACGCCGGCGTTCGATGTGAAGGAGTGTCAGCTGCGTGGCGTGACGTATTCCGCCCCGCTGCGCGTCAAGGTTCGCTTGATCATCTATGATCGCGACTCGTCGAACAAGGCAATCAAGGATATTAAAGAGCAGGAAGTCTACATGGGGGAAATCCCCCTGATGACCGAGAACGGTACCTTTGTCATCAATGGTACTGAGCGGGTTATCGTTTCCCAGCTCCACCGTTCGCCCGGTGTGTTCTTCGATCACGATAAAGGTAAGAGCCACTCGTCGGGCAAGTTACTCTATTCAGCCCGGGTAATTCCTTACCGTGGTTCCTGGCTAGACTTCGAGTTCGACCCCAAGGACAACGTCTTTGTACGTATTGACCGTCGCCGCAAACTGCCGGCGTCGGTACTCATGCGTGCCCTGGGAATGAGCACCGAAGAGATTCTTAACGAATTCTTTGAAACAAGCGTCTTCCATATCGAGAAAACCGGCTTTTTTGTAGAGCTGGTGCCCTCGCGCCTGCGCGGTGAAACCGCCACCTTTGATATCAAAGATGGCAGCGGCGAGACGATTGTTGAAGAGGGGCGTCGGATTACCCAGAAGCACATTCGCCAGCTTGAAAAAGCCGGTCTTGAGCGTCTGGAAGTGCCGATGGAGTATCTGTTCGGTAAGACGCTGGCAAAAGATCAGATCGATACCAAAACTGGCGAGCTGATCTGCCCCTGCAATACGGAAATTACGCCTGAAGTCCTTGAGCGCATGGCTCAGGGCGGCATCACGGATATTGAAACGCTCTACACCAATGACCTTGACTGCGGTTCATTTATTTCCGACACCTTGAAGCTGGATTCTACGAACTCCGCGCTTGAAGCTTTGGTGGAAATTTACCGCATGATGCGACCCGGCGAGCCGCCTACCAAAGAGGCTGCTGAGACGCTGTTTAACAACCTGTTCTTCAGCGAAGACCGCTACGACTTGTCGGGCGTTGGCCGTATGAAGTTCAACCGTCGTCTGCGTCGTGATACTGATACAGGCTCTGGTGTACTGGATCGCAAAGACATCCTGGATGTGTTGCGCGAGCTGATCAATATCCGTAATGGCTTCGGCGATGTTGACGATATCGACCACCTGGGTAACCGCCGTATTCGCTGTGTTGGCGAAATGGCTGAGAACCAGTTCCGCGTCGGTCTAGTGCGCGTTGAGCGTGCGGTGAAAGAGCGTCTTTCCATGGCGGAAAGCGAAGGCCTGATGCCTCAAGACTTGATCAACGCCAAGCCCGTAGCGGCGGCGGTGAAAGAGTTCTTTGGTTCAAGCCAGCTCTCTCAGTTTATGGATCAAAACAACCCGCTCTCTGAGGTTACCCACAAGCGCCGTGTCTCTGCACTCGGCCCGGGTGGTTTGACCCGCGAGCGTGCTGGTTTCGAGGTGCGCGACGTACACGCTACGCACTACGGCCGTCTGTGTCCGATCGAAACGCCGGAAGGCCCAAACATCGGCCTGATCAACTCTTTGGCGACGTACAGCCATACCAACAGCTACGGCTTCCTCGAAACGCCTTACCGTAAGGTGAACGCTGGCCAGGTGACCGACGATATCGTCCACCTGTCGGCGATCGAGGAAGGTGACTTCGTTATTGCCCAGGCGTCGGCAGCTGTTGATGAATCTAACAAGCTGAGCGATGACTTGGTTCAGGTGCGTCACCGTGGTGAAACCACGTTTATGCGGCCTGAGCAGGTCACCTTGATGGACGTGTCTCCGCGCCAGGTTGTCTCAGTAGCGGCCGCATTGATTCCGTTCCTTGAGCACGATGATGCTAACCGCGCCTTGATGGGTGCGAACATGCAGCGTCAGGCGGTTCCCACCTTGCGTGCTGATAAGCCGCTAGTAGGTACCGGGATGGAGCGTTTCGTCGCCCGCGACTCCGGCGTTTGTGCCGTAGCCACCCGTGGCGGTGTAATCGACTCGGTTGATGCGCGTCGTGTTGTTGTACGGGTTCACGAAGATGAAATCATTGGCGGTGAAGCCGGTGTTGATATCTACAACCTGACCAAATACACCCGTTCAAACCAGAACACCTGTATGAACCAGCGCCCCATCGTGCGCCCTGGTGATAGCGTGGCCCGTGGCGATATTCTTGCCGATGGTCCGTCTGTGGATATGGGCGATCTGGCGCTTGGTCAGAACATGCGCATCGCCTTTATGCCCTGGAACGGCTACAACTTCGAGGACTCCATCCTGCTGTCTGAGCGGGTGGTACAGGAAGACCGTTTCACCACGATTCACATCCAGGAACTGACCTGTGTGTCGCGTGACACCAAGTTAGGGCCAGAAGAGATCACTGCGGATATTCCCAACGTAGGTGAATCGGCGCTGGGCAAGCTGGATGAGGCAGGCGTTGTCTATATTGGTGCTGAAGTTGGCCCCGGCGACATTCTGGTCGGTAAAGTAACGCCTAAGGGTGAAACCCAGCTAACGCCGGAAGAGAAGCTGCTACGCGCTATCTTCGGTGAGAAGGCGTCTGACGTTAAAGACACCTCGCTGCGTGCCCCGACAGGCATGAAAGGCACGGTCATCGACGTTCAGGTGTTTACCCGTGACGGCGTTGAGAAAGACTCTCGTGCGCTTGCTATCGAACAGATGCAGCTGGACGAAGTGCGTAAGGATCTCCAGGAGACCTACCGTATTGCCGAAGAAGCTACCTTTGAGCGTCTAAAGCGTACCCTGGAAGGCCAAGCCGTTAACGGCGGCCCGAACCTTAAGAAAGGTGACGTACTTGACGAGGCTTACCTCGACGAGCTGCCGCGTCAGCAGTGGTTCAAGCTGCGTATGCAGGATGAAGCCTATAACGAGCTGTTGGCTCAGGCCGACGAGCAGCTAGAAAATCGCCGTAAAGAAATGGACGAGCGCTTTGAAGATAAGAAGCGCAAGCTAACCCAGGGCGACGATCTTGCGCCGGGCGTGCTGAAAATCGTTAAGGTTTACATGGCGGTTAAGCGTCGCATCCAGCCCGGCGATAAAATGGCAGGTCGTCACGGTAACAAAGGTGTTATCTCGGCGATTATGCCCATTGAAGATATGCCGTTCGACGAGAAGGGCGAGCCGGTCGATGTGGTACTAAACCCGCTGGGTGTACCATCGCGGATGAACGTGGGTCAGATCCTGGAAACCCACCTAGGTATGGCAGCCCGCGGTCTGGGCATGAAAATTGAAGCGATGCTGCGCGATGCCCGTGGCCAGCAAGTAGCTGAAATTCGCGACTTCCTGGGCCAGATCTACAATACGCCTGGTAGCCGCTCCGAAGATCTTGATTCGCTGAGCGATGAAGAAGTGATCGCGCTGGCGAAGAACCTTAAGGGCGGTGTGCCGATGGCAACGCCGGTGTTTGATGGTGCTAAAGAACATGAAATCAAACACCTGCTGAAGCTTGCGGACATTCCTGAGTCAGGCCAAATGGCGCTGTATGATGGGCGTACCGGCGATGCGTTTGATCGCCCAGTCACCGTTGGCTACATGTACATGCTGAAGCTTAACCACTTGGTAGACGACAAAATGCACGCCCGTTCTACCGGCTCTTACTCGCTGGTTACCCAGCAACCCTTGGGTGGTAAGGCGCAGTTCGGTGGTCAGCGCTTTGGTGAGATGGAAGTGTGGGCGCTGGAAGCTTACGGTGCCGCGTATACGCTGCAAGAGATGCTCACCGTCAAGTCGGATGACGTCGAAGGTCGCACCAAGATGTATAAAAACATCGTGGATGGCGACCACACCATGCAGGCAGGCATGCCGGAATCCTTCAACGTACTCGTGAAGGAAATCCGCTCGCTGGGCATCGATATCGAGTTAGAGAGCTAGGAGCCGTTCCATGAAAGATTTGGTGAAAGTACTCAAATCGCAATCTCAGTCCGAAGAGTTTGACGCGATCAAGATTACCCTGGCGTCGCCGGACATGATTCGCTCCTGGTCTTTCGGCGAGGTGAAGAAGCCCGAGACCATCAACTACCGTACCTTTAAACCGGAACGGGATGGCCTTTTCTGCGCCAAGATCTTTGGCCCAGTGAAAGACTATGAGTGTTTGTGCGGCAAATATAAGCGCATGAAGCACCGCGGTATTATCTGTGAGAAGTGTGGCGTTGAAGTCACTAAAGCCGCCGTGCGCCGTGAGCGCATGGGGCACATTGAGCTGGCATCGCCGGTCGCTCACATCTGGTTTCTGAAGTCACTGCCGTCGCGTATCGGCATGTTCCTCGATATGACCCTGCGTGATATCGAGCGCGTGCTCTACTTCGAAAGCTTTGTGGTTATTGATCCAGGCATGACCACGCTGGAGCGTGGTCAGCTGCTGAACGATGAGCAGTACTTCGAGGCGCTGGAAGAGTTCGGCGATGACTTCGACGCCCGCATGGGTGCTGAAGCCGTTCAAGAACTGCTCAAAGACATTGATCTGGAAGAAGAGATTAATCATCTGCGTGAAGAGATTCCGCAGACTAACTCCGAAACCAAAATCAAGAAGCTCTCTAAGCGTTTGAAGCTGCTTGAAGCGTTCTACCACTCCGGCAATGCGCCAGCGTGGATGGTCATGGAAGTGCTGCCTGTGCTGCCGCCGGATCTTCGTCCGCTGGTACCGCTGGACGGCGGCCGCTTCGCGACCTCTGATCTGAACGACCTTTACCGTCGTGTGATCAACCGTAACAACCGTCTGAAGCGTCTGCTTGATCTGAATGCGCCGGATATTATCGTGCGCAACGAGAAGCGCATGCTTCAAGAAGCGGTGGATGCGCTGCTGGACAACGGTCGTCGCGGCCGTGCGATCACGGGCTCTAACAAGCGCCCGCTGAAATCGCTCGCCGACATGATCAAAGGTAAGCAGGGTCGTTTCCGTCAGAACTTGTTGGGTAAGCGCGTAGACTACTCAGGCCGTTCGGTTATTACCGTAGGCCCGACGCTGCGTCTGCACCAGTGTGGTCTGCCGAAGAAAATGGCTCTGGAGCTGTTCAAGCCGTTTATCTACTCCAAGCTGCAGTCGCTGGGCCATGCGTCCACGATTAAAGCCGCGAAGAAGATGGTCGAGCGCGAACTGCCGGAGGTGTGGGACATCCTCGCTGACGTTATCCGCGAACACCCGGTACTGCTTAACCGTGCGCCGACGCTGCACCGTTTGGGCATCCAGGCGTTTGAGCCGCTGTTGATCGAAGGTAAGGCGATCCAGCTGCACCCGCTGGTATGTGCCGCTTACAACGCCGACTTCGACGGTGACCAGATGGCGGTACACGTACCGCTGACCCTGGAAGCCCAGCTTGAAGCGCGTGCGCTGATGATGGCCACCAACAACGTGCTGTCGCCTGCTAACGGCGAGCCGATCATTGTGCCGTCTCAAGACGTTGTTCTGGGTCTTTACTACATGACCCGCGAAAAGATCAACGCCAAAGGCGAAGGCATGGTGTTCTCTGACCTCAATGAGGTAGAGCGCGCGTTTGGTACGCAATCTGTATCGCTGCACGCTCGCGTCAAAGTGCGTCTGGACGAAATTGATATCGAAGAAGAAACCGGTGCGCGCAGCTTCCATCGCCGTATTTACGACACCACGGTAGGTCGTGCGCTGCTGTTCCGCATTTTGCCGGAAGGTGTGCCGTTTGCGCTGATCGATCAGCCGATGAAGAAGAAGGCGATCTCCAGCCTGATCAACGAGGTTTATCGTCGCGCCGGCCTGAAGCCGACCGTTATCTTCGCTGATCAGTTGATGTATACCGGCTTCCGTTTAGCAACGTGGTCGGGTGCCTCTATCGGTGTTAACGATTTCGTTATTCCCGAGGCGAAAACTGAGATTGTTGATGCTGCAGAAGCGGAAGTTAAAGAGATCGAAGACCAGTTCTCTTCTGGCCTAGTAACGGCGGGTGAGAAGTACAACAAGGTTATCGATATCTGGTCCAAGGCTAACGATAAAGTCGCCAAAGCGATGATGGTGGGTATCTCTAAAGAGACCGTCATCGATCGTGAAGGCAACGAAGTTGAGCAAGACTCGTTCAACAGCGTCTTTATCATGGCTGACTCAGGTGCTCGTGGCTCTGCTGCCCAGATCCGCCAGTTGGCAGGTATGCGTGGTCTGATGGCTAAGCCGGATGGTTCGATCATCGAAACGCCGATCGTCGCTAACTTCCGTGAAGGTCTGAACGTACTTCAGTACTTTATCTCAACTCACGGTGCACGTAAGGGTCTTGCGGATACGGCCCTGAAAACGGCCAACTCCGGTTACTTGACCCGTCGTCTGGTGGACGTAGCCCAGGATCTGGTCATCACCGAGACCGACTGTGGTACCGAAAGAGGCTTGACGCTGCACCCGATTATCGAGGGTGGCGATATCATCGTGCCGCTGTCTCAGCGCGTACTGGGCCGTGTGGTAGCTATCGACGTTGTGGACCCCCGCAATGATGATATTTTGATTCCGCGCGGCACACTGCTGGATGAGAAGTGGTGCGCTGAACTTGACACCATGGGTGTCGACGAGATTATCGTTCGCTCGACCATCACCTGTGAAACCGCCCATGGCGTGTGCTCCTCCTGTTATGGACGTGATCTGGCCCGTGGTCATCAGGTGAATATCGGTGAGTCGGTCGGTGTTATCGCTGCCCAGTCCATCGGTGAGCCAGGTACCCAGCTGACCATGCGTACGTTCCACATTGGTGGTGCGGCGTCGCGCTCTTCAGCTGTTGACAGCGTTCAAGTTAAGCACGGCGGTAAGGTGCGTCTGCACAACATCAAGCACGTTGAGCGTGCCGACGGTAAGCTGGTGGTGGTTTCTCGCTCCAGCGCCCTGGCCGTTGCCGACGACCACGGTCGTGAGCGTGAGTATTACAAACTGCCCTACGGCGCTGAGCTTTCCGTACGTGATGGTGAAGTCGTTGATGCCGGCGCTGTCGTCGCAAAATGGGACCCGCATACTCACCCGGTTATCGCCGAAGTAGAGGGTAAAGCGCAGTTCATTGATCTTGACGAAGGTGTCACCATGCACCGTACCGTCGATGAGATGACCGGTCTTTCGTCTATCGAAGTTATCGAGTCGGCAGCACGTCCGATGGCGGGTCGCGATAAGCGCCCAATGGTAATGCTGCAGGACGCGTCGGGCGAGTATGTAGCCGTGTCCGGGTCCAATACGCCAGTACAGTACCTGTTGCCGGGTAACTCGATTATCTCTGTCGACGATGGTGCGACCATCGGCGTTGGTGAAGTGGTCGCGCGTATTCCGGTAGAGGCGTCGGCGAACAAAGATATTACCGGTGGTCTGCCACGGGTTGCTGACTTGTTTGAGGCGCGTAAGCCGAAAGAGTCCTCGATCCTGGCCGAAATCAGCGGTGTAGTAAGCTTTGGTAAAGAGACCAAGGGCAAGCGTCGTTTGACGATTACCCCGGAGTCTGGCGACCCGTTTGAAGCGCTAATTCCGAAGTGGCGCCAAATTGCCGTCTTCGAGGGCGAGGCTGTTGAGAAGGGTGAGGTCATCTCTGATGGTCCAAGTAACCCTCACGACATTCTGCGTCTACTCGGCGTCGCGGAGCTTGCGAAGTACATTACGGCCGAAGTACAGGACGTCTACCGTCTGCAAGGTGTAGGCATCAACGATAAGCACATCGAAGTGATTGTGCGTCAGATGCTGCGTAAGGTAGAGATCACCGACTCCGGCGACTCTGACTTCATCACGGGCGATCAGGCAGAGCTGGTTCGTGTGCTGGAGCAGAACGAACGTCTTGAAAAAGAGAAGAAATTCCCAGCCAAGTATCAACGTATGCTGCTGGGTATTACCAAGGCCAGCTTGGCCACTGAATCGTTCATTTCCGCGGCATCGTTCCAGGAAACGACCCGCGTACTGACCGAGGCAGCGGTAACCGGCAAGCGCGATTACTTGCGTGGCCTGAAAGAAAACGTGGTAGTTGGACGTCTGATTCCGGCAGGTACCGGTCTGACTCACCACGCCGAGCGTCGTCGCAAGCGCGAAGACGTTGAGCGTTTGTTCAACCCCTCGGCGACCGAGGTAGAGCAAGAGCTTGGTGCTCAGTTGACCGCTCTTGATTCAGACGACGAGCTGTAAGTAGCGGTAGTAACAACGAGCAAAAACGAGACTCTGGCCCTTAATGACGCCATCTTGTCGGTTAAACCGCCGGCAAGACTTGACGTCACCTAGGGTCAGCTATTAGAATGCGCAGCCTTTAACAGTGGGGTGGGTGCGCCCGCATCCGCTGCCAGTACTTGTTAAAAGGCTACTTGTTGAAAAGCAGGGCAACCATTGGAGTCAGCTAAACACCATGGCAACGATTAATCAGCTAGTGCGCAAGCCGCGCAAGCGCCCCGTCACTAAGAGTGACGTGCCTGCGCTTCAAGCGTGCCCGCAAAAGCGCGGCGTTTGTACGCGCGTTTACACCACCACCCCGAAGAAGCCGAACTCGGCCCTGCGTAAGGTTTGCCGTGTGCGCCTTACCAACGGTTTTGAAGTTTCGTCTTATATTGGTGGTGAAGGTCACAACCTTCAGGAGCACTCTGTTGTTCTGATTCGCGGCGGCCGTGTAAAGGATTTGCCAGGTGTGCGTTATCACACCGTTCGTGGCGCCCTTGACACCTCCGGTGTTCAGAACCGTAAGCAGGGTCGTTCTAAGTACGGTACCAAGCGTCCGAAGTCCTAAGGCGTCTTAGTTCGTAGCGCACCTGTGCGTTTGTGTTGTTACCTTTTATACGAATATGACGGTCTGATAAGAGTAAGGTCGGGCAGCGCTTTTAAACGTTTGAGTTCCGGGTTTACCTGAAGGATCCTTAATTGAGGGCTTATCATGCCTAGAAGAAGAGTTGTAGCTAAACGCGAAATCCTGCCGGATCCCAAGTTCGGAAGTGAGCGTCTGGCGAAGTTCATGAACCACCTGATGGTCAGCGGCAAGAAGTCCATAGCTGAGCGCATCGTTTATGGTGCGTTGGACAAGGTTGCCGAGCGTAGTAATGAAGAGCCGCTGGAAATCTTCGACAAGGCGCTGGAAACTATCCAGCCGATGGTCGAAGTAAAGTCGCGCCGTGTTGGTGGTGCGACCTATCAGGTGCCGGTCGAAGTTCGTCCTTCGCGTCGCCAAGCCCTAGCAATGCGCTGGTTGGTGGACGCTGCGCGTCGCCGCGGTGAGAAAACGATGGTTCAGCGCCTGGCAGGTGAAATGCTGGATGCCGCTGAAGGCAAAGGCTCGGCTGTTAAGAAGCGTGAAGATGTGCACCGTATGGCAGAAGCCAACAAGGCCTTCTCTCACTATCGTTTCTAAACTCGGCGTTTCTGAGTTTGTGTTTGATTTTGCTGGTTGTGCTGCGCTAAAGAGTTTTTTCGCCATGCTGCAACACACTGCCGCTATCTTTATAGGTGGCGGCGGTGGGATACGCAAAATGAACACTGCTGAATTAACGAGCATTGCCAACTAACGGGAGCTTCACCGTGGCACGCAAAACACCGCTTAATCGCTATCGCAACTTGGGTATTGTTGCCCACGTTGATGCAGGTAAGACAACCACGACAGAACGTGTTTTGTTTTACACTGGCGTAAACCACAAGCTGGGCGAAACCCATGAAGGTGCTTCGACTACTGACTGGATGGAGCAAGAGCAGGAGCGTGGTATTACTATCACCTCGGCTGCTGTTACTACCTTCTGGAAAGGTATGAATCACCAGTTTGATGAGCACCGCATTAATATCATCGACACTCCGGGGCACGTTGACTTCACTATCGAAGTTGAGCGTTCTTTGCGTGTTCTTGATGGTGCTGTTGTTGTACTGTGCGGCTCTTCCGGCGTTCAGCCGCAGACCGAAACAGTATGGCGCCAGGCCAATAAGTATGAAGTCCCGCGTATGGTTTTCGTCAATAAGATGGACCGTACCGGTGCAGACTTCTTCATGGTTGTTGACCAGTTGAAGGAGCGCTTAGGTGCTAACGCTGTGCCAATCCAGATTAACTGGGGTACAGAGGAAGACTTTAAAGGTGTTATCGATCTGATCGAGATGAAGGCTATCCTCTGGAGTGAGGAAGACTTAGGCACCTCGTATGAGCTTGTCGATATTCCTGCTGAGCTACAAGAAACTGCTGAAAAATATCGCGAGCAAATGGTCGAAGCCGCAGCTGAAGGCTCTGATGAATTGATGGATAAGTACCTCGAAGGTGGGGAACTGACCATTGAGGAAATTAAGGCGGGACTTCGTGCGCGCACATTAGCTAGCGAGATCGTGCTGGTGACCTGTGGTTCTGCCTTTAAGAACAAGGGTGTTCAGGCGGTTCTGGATGCAGTGGTTGAATACCTGCCTTCGCCGACGGAAGTTAAAGCGATTGAGGGTGAGCTGGACGACAAAGACGGTACGGTTGCAACGCGTGAGGCAGACGACAGTGCTCCGTTTGCGGCGCTGGCGTTTAAAATCGCCACCGATCCCTTTGTTGGTACCCTGACGTTCATCCGCGTTTACTCGGGTGTTCTGAAATCTGGTGACGGTGTATATAACTCCGTTAAGCAGAAGAAAGAGCGCGTTGGCCGTATCGTTCAGATGCACGCCAACTCTCGTGAAGAGATCAAAGAAGTACTGGCGGGCGACATTGCGGCCTGTATCGGTCTGAAGGACGTCACCACCGGTGACACTCTGTGCGATATTGACGACAAAATCGTCCTTGAGCGTATGGAGTTCCCGGATCCGGTAATCTCGGTTGCCGTTGAGCCGAAGTCCAAGGCGGATCAGGAAAAGATGGGTGTTGCACTGGGCAAGCTCGCCCAGGAAGATCCTTCCTTCCAGGTGAAGACTGACGAAGAGACCGGCCAGACGATTATTTCTGGTATGGGTGAGCTGCACCTGGATATTCTTGTCGACCGTATGCGTCGCGAGTTTAAGGTTGAGGCCAATATCGGTAAGCCGCAGGTTGCTTACCGCGAAACCATCCGTGGCAGTATTGAGCAAGAAGGCAAGTTTGTGCGCCAGTCAGGTGGTCGTGGGCAGTACGGTCACGTGCATCTGCGCATTGAGCCGCTTGCTGCTGAAGAGAAGGGCGAAGGCGATGAAGAAATCTTCTTCAAGTTCGTCAACGAAATTGTTGGTGGTGTGGTTCCCAAGGAATACATCCCAGCAGTAGAAAAAGGTGCCTACGAACAGCTGAAGAACGGTGTCATCGCCGGTTACCCGATGATCGACGTTAAAGTCACGCTGTACGATGGCTCTTACCATGACGTGGACTCTAACGAGACTGCGTTTAAGATTGCTTCTTCCATGGCGGTTAAAGAAGGTGCCAGGAAGGCCAAGGCCGTGCTGCTGGAACCGGTGATGAAGGTCGAGGTCGTGACCCCCGAAGATTTCATGGGTGACGTCATGGGTGACCTGAACCGTCGTCGCGGTCTGGTGCAGGGCATGGATGACTCCAGCTCCGGAAAAGTCATCCGCGCAACGGTGCCGCTGGGTGAGATGTTCGGTTACGCAACCGATCTGCGCTCTCAGACCCAGGGCCGTGCGAGCTACTCTATGGAGTTCGCGAAGTACGACGAGGCGCCCTCCAGCGTCGTAGAAGCCGTCATCAACCAAAACGGTTAACCGTTAGCTAACGTAAAGAGGTTATAGCAGTGGCTAAGGAAAAATTTGAACGTTCCAAACCGCACGTCAACGTCGGCACCATCGGTCACGTCGACCACGGTAAAACGACTCTGACAGCGGCTCTGACTCGTGTGTCTGCTGAGGTTTTCGGCGGCGACTGGCGTGAGTTTGATACCATCGATAACGCTCCTGAAGAGCGCGAGCGCGGTATCACCATCGCTACGTCTCACGTTGAGTATCAGTCTGAAGAGCGCCACTACGCGCACGTTGACTGCCCAGGACACGCTGACTACGTCAAGAACATGATCACCGGTGCTGCGCAGATGGATGGCGCAATCCTGGTATGTTCTGCTGCTGACGGCCCGATGCCGCAGACGCGTGAGCACATCCTGCTGTCTCGTCAGGTTGGCGTTCCGTATATCGTTGTGTTCCTGAATAAAGCGGACATGGTCGATGACGAAGAGCTGCTTGAGCTGGTTGAGATGGAAGTTCGCGAACTCCTCGACGAGTACGACTTCCCGGGCGATGACACGCCGATCATCACTGGTTCTGCGCTGATGGCTCTGAACGGTGAAGATGAGAACGGCATGGGTACTACTGCTGTTGCGAATCTGATCAAAGCTCTGGATGAGTACATTCCTGAGCCGGAGCGTGCTATCGACCAGCCGTTCCTGATGCCGATCGAAGACGTGTTCTCTATCTCTGGCCGCGGTACTGTTGTTACCGGTCGTGTAGAGCGCGGTATCGTAAAAGCGGGCGAAGAAGTGGAAATCGTGGGTATCCGCGACACCACTAAGACCATCGTTACCGGTGTTGAAATGTTCCGTAAGCTGCTCGACGAAGGTCGTGCAGGTGAGAACGTTGGCGCCCTGCTGCGTGGTACTAAGCGTGATGACGTCGAGCGTGGTCAGGTACTGGCTAAGCCGGGCACCATCAACCCGCACACCACGTTCGAAGCAGAAGTTTACGTACTGTCCAAAGAAGAAGGTGGTCGTCACACGCCTTTCTTCAAGGGCTACCGTCCCCAGTTCTACTTCCGTACCACAGACGTAACCGGTACCTGTGAACTGCCGGAAGGCGTTGAAATGGTTATGCCGGGCGACAACGTTAAGATGGTTGTTACCCTGATTGCTCCGATCGCTATGGACGACGGTCTGCGCTTCGCAATTCGCGAAGGTGGTCGTACCGTTGGTGCTGGCGTTGTGGCTAAGATCGTTAAGTAAGCTGCTTACTTGACTGATCAAGGGGGCTCTTGTGAGCCCCCTTTTCTGCGCACCAATAGCAAATGTTTGACATGGGCTGTTGGCGTGCCTATAATGCGCATCCTTTGAATGCGTGGGTAGACGGCTCGCGCCGTCGACATCCATTGGAGTTTAGGGCAAATGCAGAACCAAAAGATTCGCATTCGGTTGAAAGCGTTCGACCATCGCCTGATCGATCAGTCCACAGCGGAGATCGTTGAAACCGCTAAGCGTACTGGTGCTCAGGTTCGTGGGCCGATCCCGCTGCCGACCAACCGCGAGCGCTATACCATCCTGATTTCACCGCACGTTAACAAAGATGCGCGTGATCAGTATGAGATTCGTACTCACAAGCGTGTGCTCGACATTGTTGAGCCGACTGAGAAAACTGTTGATGCGCTGATGAAGCTCGATCTCGCCGCTGGCGTAGACGTGCAAATCAAGCTCGACTAATTACACTAGTCACTTGCGGCCCAGCGCTTACTAATTTTTAGGGTAAGCAGCAGCCGCCGCGCCGTGAGGCGCCACACAATGTGCTAGTGGAATGCTCTGGAAAGGGCAGCCATAGCGGGTGATAGCCCCGTACACTATAGGAGACTGAGTATGACTATCGGTTTAGTCGGTAAAAAGGCCGGGATGACCCGTGTCTTTACCGAAGATGGCGCTTCCGTGCCCGTGACCGTTATTGAAGTTGACCCTAACCGTGTAACGCGCGTTAAGACCCTTGAGTCTGACGGTTATGCAGCGGTTCAGGTGACTACAGGTTCTCGTAAAGCCAAGCACCTCACCAAAGCGCAAGCTGGACAGTTTGCCAAGGCGGGTGTTGAGGCTGGTCGTTCACTGATGGAATTTCGTCTTGCAGAAGGCGAAGAAGCTCCAGAGGTGGGTGGCTCTCTCACCGTATCCCTCTTCGAAGCTGGTCAAATGATCGACGTGACTGGCACCTCTAAGGGTAAAGGCTTCCAGGGTGCTGTTAAGCGCTGGAACTTCCGTACCCAAGACAACACGCATGGTAACTCCCTGTCGCACCGCGCGCCGGGTTCTATCGGCATGTGTCAGACCCCGGGTCGTGTTTTTAAAGGCAAAAAAATGGCCGGTCAAATGGGTAATGCCCGTTGCACCGTGCAGAGCCTTGAGATCGTCCGTGTCGACGCCGAGCGTAACCTGCTGCTGATCAAAGGTGCTGTTCCGGGCGCGACCGGTAGCGATGTTATCGTTCGCAGCGCCGTGAAAGCTGGCTGAAGGGGATAATTACCAATGAATCTGAATCTTGCTGCAGGCACGGGTACCGTTGAAGTAGCCGACGCCACTTTTGGCAAAGAATTCAACGAAGCGCTGGTTCACCAGGTGGTAACCGCCTATTTGGCTGGTGGCCGTCAAGGTACTCGCGCTCAAAAGAACCGTTCCGACGTGCGTGGTGGTGGTAAGAAGCCATGGCGTCAGAAGGGCACCGGCCGTGCACGTGCCGGTACCATCCGCTCTCCGCTATGGCGCAGCGGCGGCGTAACTTTCGCGGCGCGTCCTCAGGATCACTCGCAGAAGGTTAACCGCAAAATGTACCGCGCGGCGATGCGTTCGATCCTGTCTGAACTGGTACGTCAAGAGCGTCTTATCGCGATTGAAGAGTTCAGCGTAGAAGCGCCGAAGACCAAGCAGGTAGCTGCCAAGCTGAAAGAGCTCAACCTTGAGAAAGTGTTGATCGTCACTGAAGACATGGACGAAAAGCTCTATCTGGCCGCACGCAACCTTCCCCATGTTGACGTGGTGGATGTCGCTGCAGCTGATCCGGTGAGCCTGGTTGCCTTTGATAAGGTCCTGGTTACCGTCTCCGCCCTGCGTAAATTCGAGGAGAAGCTGGCATGAACCAGGAACGCGTATTCAAGGTTCTGCTCGGACCGCACGTGACCGAAAAGGCCGCGATGGCAGCAGAGCGCAACCAGTACGTTTTCAAGGTGGCAAGCGATGCTACCAAGCCCGAGATCAAGAAGGCCGTTGAAGCACTTTTCGGCAAGAAGGTCGGTGGCGTTCAAGTATTGAACGTCAAGGGTAAAACTAAGCGTACTGCTCACGGCGTTGGCCTGCGTAAGGGTTACCGCAAAGCGTATGTGACCCTGGCTGCGGGTGAAACGCTCGAAGACTTCTCTGGCGCCGAATAAGGGCAGGAGTACGGATAATGGCAATCGTCAAGACCAAACCCACATCCGCCGGTCGTCGCCACGTCGTTAAGATCGTTGGTGAGGAACTGTTCAAAGGCCGTGCGTATGCACCGCTTTTGGAAAAACAGTCCAAGTCCGGTGGCCGTAATAATAACGGTCGCATCACTACCCGCCACGTGGGCGGTGGTCACCGTCATCACTATCGGTTGATCGACTTCAAACGCACCAAAGATGGCATTCCGGCCACTGTTGAGCGTCTGGAGCACGACCCGAACCGCAGTGCGCACATTGCACTGCTTAAGTACGCTGATGGCGAGCGTCGTTACATCATTGCACCGAAAGGTGTCAGCGCGGGTGACGTGCTGGAATCTGGTGTTAATGCGCCCATCAAGAAAGGCAATGCTTTGCCACTGCGCAACATCCCGCTTGGTTCTACCGTTCACGGCATCGAACTGAAGCCGGGTAAAGGCGCGCAGATTGCTCGCAGTGCCGGTACTAGCGCCCAGTTGGTCGCTCGTGAAGGTAATTACGCTACCTTGCGTCTTCGCTCTGGCGAAATGCGTAAAGTGTTAGCGGAATGCCGCGCGACTCTGGGTGAGGTGAGCAACTCTGAGCACAGCCTGCGTCAACTTGGCAAGGCCGGTGCGAAGCGCTGGAGAGGCGTGCGTCCGACTGTTCGCGGTGTCGCGATGAACCCAGTCGATCACCCGCACGGTGGTGGCGAAGGCCGCACCAGTGGTGGTCGTCACCCGGTATCCCCATGGGGCGTGCCGACTAAGGGTCACAAGACGCGTAAGAACAAGCGCACCGACAAGCTGATCATCCGTCGTCGTAATAAGACGCGTTGATCTAAATTGCCAAGACATTAAGAGGTAACGGCTGTGCCACGTTCACTAAAGAAAGGTCCCTTCATTGACCTTCATCTTTTGAAGAAGGTAGAGGCTGCAGTGGAGAAGAACGATCGCAAACCGATCAAGACTTGGTCGCGTCGTTCGATGATCCTGCCAAACATGGTAGGCCTCACAATCGCTGTCCATAACGGTCGCCAACACGTCCCGGTGCATGTCTCCGAGGAAATGGTTGGTCACAAGCTGGGCGAATTCGCTGCTACTCGCACTTATCGCGGGCATGCGGCGGACAAAAAAGCCAAACGGTAAGCCAGAGAGGATTGAGAGATGGAAGTCACAGCTAAGCTGCGTGGCGCTCGTTTATCCGCCCAGAAGGCCCGTTTGGTGGCTGACCAGGTGCGCGGTAAACCGGTAGCCGAGGCGCTCGACCTGCTGACCTTCTCACCGAAGAAGGCTGCTCAATTGGTCAAGAAAGTGCTGCAGTCCGCCATTGCAAACGCGGAAGAAAATAACGGCATGGATATCGACGAGCTGCGTGTCTCGACCATCTGCGTCGATGAGGGCATGACGCTTAAGCGTATCAAGCCGCGTGCCAAAGGGCGTGCGGATCGTATCTTGAAGCGCACCTGCCACATCACCGTCAAGGTAGCCGAGAAGTAGGAGTCGACCAGATGGGTCAGAAAGTCAATCCAACAGGCATTCGACTGGGCATCGTCAAAGACCATGCTTCTGTCTGGTATGCCGAGCGCGGCGCATATGCCGATAAGCTCAATAATGATCTCGAAGTGCGCAGCTTCCTGGAAGAGCGTTTAAAAAACGCTTCCTTAAGCCGCATTCACATCGAGCGTCCGGCTAACAATGCCCGCATCACCATTCACACTGCCCGTCCGGGTATCGTGATTGGCAAAAAAGGTGAAGATGTCGACCGTTTACGTCGCGATCTCACCGAGATGATGGGTGTTCCGGTTCATGTGAACATCGAAGAAGTTCGCAAGCCGGAGCTGGATGCCAAGCTAGTCGCTGCTAACGTAGCGGGTCAGCTTGAGCGTCGCGTCATGTTCCGTCGTGCTATGAAGCGCGCGGTACAGAACGCAATGCGTCTTGGCGCTGGCGGCATCAAGATTCAGCTGTCAGGTCGTCTTGGTGGCGCTGAAATCGCACGTACCGAATGGTACCGCGAAGGTCGCGTTCCGTTGCACACGCTGCGTGCGGATATCGACTACGCCACTTACGAAGCTCACACCACCTACGGCGTTATCGGCGTCAAAGTGTGGATCTTCAAGGGCGAAATCCTCGGTGGTATCGAGGAAGTACGTGCCAAGGCTAAGCAACAGCAGCCTGCCGGCAACGCGCCCAAGAAGAAAGGTTCCAGGTAAGGGGAGAGCGAGTCGATGTTACAGCCCAAGCGTATGAAATTCCGCAAGATGATGAAAGGCCGCAACCGTGGCCTTGCGCATCGCGGAAGCAAGATCAGCTTCGGGGAGTACGGTCTCAAAGCAACCGGTCGTGGCCGCATCACTGCGCGTCAGATCGAAGCTGGCCGTCGTGCGATCACACGTCACGTAAAACGTGGCGGTAAGATTTGGATCCGCGTCTTCCCTGATAAGCCGATTTCCAAAAAACCGCTCGAAGTTCGTATGGGTAAAGGTAAAGGTTCTGTTGAGTACTGGGTAGCCCAGATCCAACCGGGTCGGGTCCTGTATGAAATTGAAGGTGTATCCGAAGAGCTGGCCCGTGAAGCATTTGAGCTGGCCGCACAGAAGATGCCCCTGTCCACCACCTTTGCAAAACGGACGGTGATGTGATGAAAGCCCAGGAAATTCGTGAAAAGTCCGTAGGAGAGCTCCAAGAGCAACTCCTCGAGCTCCTCCGCGAGCAGTTCAACCTGCGCATGCAGAAGGCCACTGGCCAACTGAGCCAGACTCATCTGCTCAAGCAGGTCCGTCGGGATATCGCCCGCGTGAAGACTATGCTCAACGAGAAGGCAGGTGATTGAGATGGCCGAAGAAAAGAAAGCACGTACGCTCACCGGCAAGGTGGTGAGCGACAAGATGGATAAATCCATCGTCGTTATGATCGAGCGCCGTGAGCGTCACCCGATCTACGGAAAATACGTTAAGCGCTCCACCAAGCTGCACGCCCATGATGAGGCGAACCAGGCTAAGGCAGGCGACACGGTTTCCATTCAGGAGTGCCGTCCGCTTTCCAAGAAGAAAGCCTGGACGCTGGTCGAGGTGGTCGAGCAGGCCAAGGGTTAATTCCCAGGTCTGTCCAACCAGTGCAGTCAGATTAGGTTTGGAGAAAACCGATGATTCAGACTCAGACAATGCTGGATGTCGCCGACAACAGCGGAGCGCGCCGGGTGCAATGCATCAAGGTGTTAGGTGGTTCACACCGTCGCTACGCTCGTATTGGTGATGTCATTAAGGTAACGGTGAAAGAGGCGATTCCGCGCGGCAAGGTCAAAAAAGGCCAAGTGCTGAAAGCGGTAGTCGTTCGGACCCGTAGTGGCGTCCGTCGTGGTGACGGTTCGCTGATCCGTTTCGATGGAAATGCGGCGGTTTTGTTGAATAACACCAACGAACAGCCGATCGGCACGCGTATCTTCGGGCCGGTCACTCGTGAACTTCGTAACGAGAAGTTTATGAAGATCATTTCCCTAGCGCCTGAAGTGCTGTAAGGAGCGAGGCGGATATGCAAAAGATCAAACGTGACGATGAAGTCATCGTCATCGCCGGGAAGGATAAAGGCAAGCGCGGCACCGTTAAGCGGGTATTAGAAAACCGTTTCTTGGTGTCCGGTGTGAATATGATTAAACGTCACACCAAGCCAAATCCCATGGCGGGTAATCAGGGCGGTATCGTCGAGCGTGAGGCTCCGATTCACGCGTCCAACGTAGCGATCTTCAATTCGGAGACCGGTAAGGCGGATCGCGTCGGCTTCCAAGTTAAGGAAGACGGTACCAAGGTACGTATCTACAAGTCGACGCAGACGCAGATCGACGCCTAACGCGAGTCGGGTAGCACAATGGCGAACTTGAAAGAACGTTATCAAAACGAGGTCGTGGCTCAGCTCAAAGAGCAGTTTAGCTACGCCAACGTAATGCAGGTACCCCGGATCACGAAAGTGACGCTGAACATGGGTATCGGCGAAGCGGTCAGCGATAAAAAACTGATCGACAATGCCATCGGCGACATGGAGAAGCTCTCCGGTCAAAAGCCGTTGGTGACCAAGGCACGTAAGTCCATCGCGGGCTTCAAGGTGCGCGAAGGTTGGCCGATCGGTATTAAAGTAACACTGCGCGCAGAGCGTATGTGGGACTTCCTAGACCGCTTGGTTTACATCGCAATTCCCCGCGTGCGTGACTTCCGTGGTCTCAACCCGAAGTCCTTTGACGGTCGCGGCAATTATTCTATGGGTGTGCGTGAGCAGATCATCTTCCCGGAGATCGAGTATGATAAGATCGATCGCGTTCGGGGGCTGGACGTCACTATCACTACTACCGCCAACACCGACGAGGAAGGTCGTGCACTGCTTGCAGCGCTGAACTTCCCGTTCAAGAAATAAGGGTTGGATCATGGCTAAGAAAAGTATGATAGAGCGTGAGCTCAAGCGTACTCAGCTAGTCGAGAAGTATGCGGCTAAGCGCGCAGAGCTCAAGAAAATCATCTCGGACGTGAACGCTTCTGAAGAAGATCGTTTCGAGGCGACGCTGAAGCTGCAGCAACTGCCGCGCGACTCAAGCCCGGTGCGTCAGCGTAACCGCTGCCGCGTCACTGGCCGTCCGCACGGTTTTTACAACAAGTTCGGCCTCGGCCGTAACAAGCTGCGTGAAGCCGCCATGCGTGGCGACGTTCCTGGCCTGAAAAAGTCCAGCTGGTAACGCCACGTAGAATCATCAGGAGCGCACATTAAATGAGCATGCAAGACACTCTGGCGGATATGTTTACCCGTATCCGCAATGCGCAGATGGCCACCAAGGAGACGGCTACCATGCCGTCCTCCAAGCTGAAAGTTGAAGTGGCCCGAGTGCTAAAGCAAGAAGGCTACATTGCCGACTTTACGGTGGCTGAAGGCGTTAAGCCCGAGCTAACCATCACTCTCAAGTACTTTGAGGGTAAGCCGGTCATTGAGCACATTCAGCGGGTTTCCAAGCCGTCTCTGCGCCGCTACATGGGCAAGGACAACCTGCCTAAGGTCGCCGATGGTCTGGGTATCGCGATTGTCACCACCTCTAATGGTGTCATGACCGATCGTGCCGCGCGCCAAGCAGGCGTCGGTGGCGAAGTCATCTGCACCGTATTCTAGGAGGCTGGAATGTCCCGCATAGCGAAATATCCGGTTAAAGTGCCTGCCGGTGTCGAGATCAAAATCGACGCTGGTCAGCTGACCGCCAAAGGCGGCCAAGGCACGCTGTCTCTCGCCATTCACCAAGACGTGGTGATTGGCCAAGAAGATGGCCAGCTGACCTTCGCCCCGAGTGAGTCTGCCAAGAGCTGGGCAATGGCCGGTACAACCCGCGCCTTGGTTCAGAACCTGGTCACGGGCGTATCCGAGGGTTTTACAAGAACTCTCGAAATTGTTGGCGTCGGTTATCGTGCCCAAGCAAAGGGCCAGACGCTCAATCTTTCACTGGGCTTCTCGCACCCGGTCGACTATGAACTGCCTAAGGGTGTATCAGCGGAAACGCCGAAAAACACCGTGATCGTGCTGAAAAGCGCGGACAAGCAGATGCTCGGCCAGTGCGCCGCGGAAATCCGCGCCTTCCGTCCGCCAGAGCCGTATAAAGGCAAAGGTGTACGGTACGCCGACGAGCAGGTGCGTCGCAAAGAAGCCAAGAAGAAGTAAGGCAGGGTTATGAACGCGAAGAAAGAATCTCGTCTCCGTCGTGCCCGCCGCGCTCGCGCCAAGATCCGCGAGCTGGGCGTGTATCGCCTGTGCGTCAACCGTACCCCGCGACACATCTACGCGCAGATTATCTCGCCGGATGGTGGCAAAGTGTTGGCCAGTGCATCTACGCTGGACAAGGCACTGCGCGAGGGTGCGACCGGTAATTCAGACGCGGCCTCTAAGGTCGGCGCCCTGATTGCTGAACGCGCTAAAGAAGCAGGCATCACCCAGGTGGCCTTCGACCGTGCTGGCTTTAAGTATCACGGTCGCGTTAAGGCTCTGGCCGACGCCGCTCGTGAAGGCGGCCTGGAATTCTAAAGGGTTTTACGATGGCGAAGAACGAACAGCAAAGCGGTGATCTGCAAGAGAAGTTAGTGCAGGTCAACCGCGTCGCCAAGGTGGTCAAAGGTGGTCGTATTTTCGGCTTCACCGCGCTGACCGTCGTTGGTGATGGTAAAGGTCGTGTCGGTTTTGGTCGTGGCAAGGCGCGTGAAGTGCCGGTCGCGATCCAGAAAGCGATGGACCAAGCTCGTCGCAACATGGTCAAGGTTAACCTTGCTGGCCATACGCTGCAGTATCCGGTGAAAGCCCGTCACGGTGCTTCTAAGGTCTACATGCAGCCGGCTTCTGAAGGTACCGGAATCATCGCTGGTGGTGCTATGCGCTCTGTACTAGAGCTTGCTGGTGTCCACGATGTACTGGCCAAGTGCTACGGTTCCACCAACCCGGTTAACGTGGTTCGAGCGACTGTTAAAGGTCTCTCCGCCATGCAAGCACCGGAAGACATCGCCGCTAAACGCGGTCTGTCTGTCGACGCGATCACGGGGTAAGACACCATGGCAGCAACGATCAAGGTTACCCAGATCCGCAGCACCATCGGCGTTTTGCCCAAGCACAAGGCTACTATGAAGGGCCTGGGTCTACGTCGCATCGGTCACTCGGTTGAACTGGAAGACACCCCTGCCGTACGCGGCATGATTCACAAGGTTAATTACCTTGTGCGCGTTGAGGGAGAGTAATCCATGAAACTCAATACCCTGAGTCCGGCACCGGGCTCCAAACACGCTGAAAAGCGCGTTGGCCGTGGTATCGGCTCCGGTCTTGGTAAGACCGGTGGCCGTGGTCACAAAGGTCAGAAATCACGCAGTGGCGGTAGCGTCAAGCCTGGTTTCGAAGGCGGTCAGATGCCGTTGCAGCGCCGTTTGCCGAAGTTTGGCTTTACGTCCGCTAAGTCACTGGTATCTGAAGAAGTGCGCCTGGCTGAGCTTGCTAAAGTTGCCGGTGGCGAAGTCACCATGGCATCTTTGAAAGAAGCCAACGTGCTGAAGGATGCTACGCTACACGCGAAGATCATCCTTTCTGGCGAACTGAAAACAGCGGTTACCGTTCGTGGAATCAAGGTCACCAAAGGTGCCCGTGAAGCGATCGAAGCCGCTGGCGGCAAGGTAGAGGACTAAATGGCCAAGTCAGGAAATATGCCGGCGATGGGCAGCGGTCTGAGTGAACTGTGGGCGCGTTTGCGCTTCGTGCTCCTCGCCATCGTGGTGTACCGTATCGGTGCCCACATTCCCGTTCCCGGTATCAATCCTGACCAGCTTGCTGCCTTGTTTAGGGAGCAACAGGGCACCATCCTGGGCATGTTTAACATGTTCTCGGGTGGCGCCCTGGAGCGTATGAGTGTCCTCGCCTTGGGCATTATGCCTTACATCTCGGCGTCGATTATCATGCAGCTCATGACTGCGGTCTCCCCTCATCTTGAACAGCTCAAGAAAGAGGGTGAGGCCGGCCGCCGCAAGATTAGCCAGTACACCCGCTACGGCACGGTGTTGCTGGCATTTGTCCAGGCCACCGGTATGTCCGTCGGTCTGGCTAGCCAAGGCATCGCGTACAGCGCTGACTTCAGCTTCTATTTCACTGCCATCATCACGTTTGTGTCGGGTGCGGTGTTTATGATGTGGCTAGGTGAGCAGATCACCGAGAAGGGCATTGGCAACGGTATTTCGTTGCTGATCTTCGCGGGTATTGTCGCCGGGCTGCCCAGTGCCGTGGGGCAAGCGTTTGAGCTTGCTCGTAACGAAGGGGCCTGGAATGTTCTTCCGCTGTTAGCGCTGTCAGTGCTAGGTATTGCCACTGTTGCCTTCGTGGTGTTCATTGAGCGCGGTCAACGCCGACTCAAGGTGAATTACCCGCGACGTCAGGTGGGCAATAAGATGTATGCAGGCCAAAGCAGCTACCTGCCCTTGAAAGTGAATATGGCTGGCGTTATACCAGCAATTTTTGCTTCCAGTATTCTACTTTTCCCGGCCTCAATTGGTCAGTGGGTAGGCGCTGGTGAAGGGATGGAGTGGTTGCAGCGTGCATCACAAGCGTTGGGCCCTGGCCAACCGCTTTACATCTTGCTTTTTGGCGCGGCGGTGGTATTCTTCTGCTTCTTTTACACAGCGCTGGTCTTCAACCCCAAGGATGTGGCTGACAATCTTAAAAAGTCAGGCGCTTTCCTGCCGGGCATTCGCCCCGGCGAGCAGACCGCTCGCTATATCGACAAAGTGATGACACGTCTTACTTTGTTCGGTGCCTTGTATATCACTGCGGTTTCCTTGATGCCCCAGTTCTTGATCGTAGCGTGGAACGTACCGTTCTTCTTCGGCGGGACGTCGCTACTGATCGTAGTTGTGGTCATCATGGACTTCATGGCCCAGGTGCAGTCGCATCTCATGTCGCATCAATATGACTCAGTGATGAAGAAGTCCAACCTGAAAGGCTACGGTAGCGGCGGCATCATGCGCTGAGGCGCCGCCTTACTTATTGGCGTGTCGCGAGCCGTTTTTGGAGAAAGAACGATGAAAGTTCGAGCTTCCGTAAAGAAGATGTGCCGTAACTGTAAGATCATTCGTCGCAATGGCGCTGTCCGCGTTATTTGCATCGAACCGCGGCACAAACAGCGTCAGGGCTAATCCTGAGTTGTTTTAAGCGGGTGCCGGCATACCCCTTGCCTTAGGGCTCTTAAAGGGGTATGCTGTTGCGCCTTTTGTAGATGAATAAACGAGCAAGCCGCTCAAATTTCGGAGTAAGCTGATGGCCCGTATTGCAGGCGTCAATATCCCGGACAACAAGCATGCGGCGATCTCGCTGACCTATATCTTCGGGATTGGCCGTACTCGTGCACAGCACCTTTGTGCTGCTGCCGGTATTGCGCCGACTACCAAGATCCAGGAGCTGTCTAGCGAAGAGCTGGATACCCTGCGTTCTGAAGTTGGTAAGTACACCGTAGAAGGCGACCTTCGTCGTGATGTTACGCTTAACATTAAGCGTCTCATGGACTTAGGCTGCTACCGTGGTCTGCGTCATCGTCGTAGTCTTCCGCTGCGTGGTCAGCGGACTAAGACTAACGCGCGTACCCGTAAGGGCCCGCGTAAGCCGATCCGCAAATAACACGCAGGCTCTTTAGTAGAGAGCTGACGTTAAGACAGGAATAGACATCAACATGGCTAACCCGCGTAGTAACCGTAAAAAGGTTAAAAAGCAGGTAGTGGACGCCGTAGCGCACATCCATGCCTCTTTTAACAACACGATCGTGACGATCACAGACCGCCAGGGCAACGCTCTTTCGTGGGCGACAGCCGGTGGTTCGGGTTTTCGTGGTTCTCGCAAGAGCACCCCGTTCGCTGCTCAAGTGGCAAGCGAACGTGCAGCAACTGCTGCAGCCGAGTATGGTGTGAAAAACGTAGACGTACTGGTTAAAGGCCCAGGTCCCGGTCGTGAATCCGCCGTGCGCGCACTGAATGCCGCCGGCTTCCGCGTGCAAAGCATCGTAGACGCGACGCCCATTCCCCATAATGGCTGCCGTCCGCCTAAGAAACGCCGCGTTTAAGGAGACAGATTCATGGCTCGTTATATTGGACCGAAGTGCAAACTTTCTCGTCGTGAAGGTACAGACCTCTTTTTAAAGAGTGGTGTGACTCCCTTCGAGAAAAAGTGTAAATCCGAGCAAATCCCGGGTGTACACGGCCAGCGTCGTCAGCGTCTTTCCGACTACGGCTTGCAGCTTCGCGAGAAGCAAAAAGTACGCCGTATGTATGGCGTACTCGAAAAGCAGTTCCGCAACTACTACAAAGAAGCCGCTCGCCTGAAAGGTGCGACGGGTGAAGTATTGTTGCAGTTGCTTGAATCCCGACTGGATAACGTCGTCTACCGCATGGGCTTCGGTTCGACTCGCTCTGAAGCGCGTCAGCTGGTCAGCCACAAGGCGATTTCCGTGAACGGCCGCACCGTTAACGTAGCTTCTTACCAAGTGAAGCCAGGTGACGTTGTTTCTGTTCGCGAAAAGGCGAAGAATCAAGCGCGTATTCAACTCTCGTTGACCATTGCGGCCAACCGTGGCGACATCGCTTGGATCGAAATCGACACCAAGAAGATGGAAGGCACTTTCAAGGCTCTGCCTGAACGCGGTGACCTGACTGCCGACATCAACGAAAACCTGATCGTCGAGCTGTACTCCAAGTAAGCAGTCTGATTTTTATTTCTGCTTCTTGAGGCCTGGGCGGGATAGCAAAGCTAACCGCCCAGATGCTCTTGAGTATCGTGCTTTAGAGTACTCAGTATCCGTTTGGCAGCCTGAAGAAAGGTGTTCATATGCAGCGTTCAGTGACAGAGTTTCTTCGTCCCCGCGACATCAAGGTCGAAGAAATCAGCGCACATCATGCCAAGATCGTTCTCGAACCATTCGAGCGCGGCTTTGGCCACACCCTGGGGAATGCACTTCGTCGCATTCTGCTTTCGTCCATGCCTGGCGCTGCCGTGGTAGAGGCTGAAATCGCCGGTGTCGAGCACGAATATAGTGCGCTCGAAGGGGTGCAGGAAGATGTCATCGAAATCCTCCTGAACTTGAAAGATGTTGCGATTAAGATGCACAGCCGCGATGAGGCGGTGCTCTCGCTGAACAAGCAGGGCCCAGCCGTCGTTACCGCTGGCGACATTGCGCTTGATCATAGCGTCGAAATCGTCAACCCGGACCACATCATTGCGCATGTTAATGAAGGTGCCGAGCTGAAAATTCAGCTTAAGGTCGCGCTGGGTCGTGGTTATGAGCCGGCTGACGCTCGTGGCTCTGATGAAGAGACACGTGCTATTGGCCGCCTGCAGCTGGATGCCACCTTCAGCCCTGTCCGCCGTGTTTCCTACTCGGTTGAGGCCGCTCGTGTAGAGCAGCGCACCGATCTCGATAAGCTTATTATCGATCTGGAGACCGACGGTACCTTGGATCCGGAAGAGGCTATCCGTCGCAGTGCGACCATTCTGCAAGAGCAGCTGGCCGCCTTCGTCGACCTGGAAGCTGATAAAGAACAGGAAGTCGAAGAGGAAGAGGATCATGTTGATCCTATCCTATTGCGCCCCGTAGACGATCTTGAGTTGACCGTTCGCAGCGCTAACTGCCTAAAAGCCGAGAATATTTATTACATCGGAGATCTGATCCAGCGCACTGAAGTTGAGCTGCTGAAGACCCCGAACCTCGGTAAAAAGTCTTTGAATGAAATCAAAGATGTATTGGCGGCGCGCGGCCTGTCCCTGGGTATGCGGCTGGAAAATTGGCCACCCGCTAGCCTGAAGGACGACAAAGCCTCCGCGTAAGCGTCGACTTGAGTCCCAGTTTGGTAAGGAATTACAACCATGCGTCATCGTAAGAGTGGTCGTCATCTGAATCGTACCAGCTCGCATCGTCAGGCCATGTTCAAGAACATGTCTGTCTCGCTGGTCGAGCATGAAGTCATTAAGACAACCCTGCCTAAGGCTAAGGAACTGCGTCGCGTTATCGAGCCGCTGATCACCCTAGCCAAGCAGGATAGCGTTGCAAACCGTCGTTTGGCGTTTTCCCGCACGCGCTCTAAAGAAGCCGTCGGCAAACTGTTCAACGAGCTAGGTCCGCGTTACGCCGAGCGTCCGGGTGGTTACATCCGCATTCTCAAGTGCGGTTTCCGCACCGGCGACAACGCGCCCATGGCATATGTTGAGCTAGTTGATCGTCCGGTTGCTGAAGAAGAAGCGGTTGCAGAGTAAGTTTCTGTACCCTTTTTCGAGCAAAAATGAAAACCGACCCTAGCGGGTCGGTTTTTTTATGTCTGCTGTTTTTATAGTTAACCTATATACTCTTTTTAGAAGCATCATTTTACCAAGTAAGCGTGCTAGCCTTTTGAGGGGCAAGCGGGCTGCTATTGAGTGTTCACATACGTCTAATAAGCAAGGGGCATGTATGGCCACAATAGGAATATACGCAAGGGGTGTGGCGCTTTGGTGGGTGCCGCTCACGCTCTCTTTGCTGATGCTGGGGGCGTTTACCCAGGCTCACGCCAATCCGCGCTACGCCGGTATTGTGGTGGATCTGGAAAATGGTGAAGTGCTGTATGCAGAAAATGCTGACGAAAGACGCTACCCGGCATCACTGACCAAGATGATGACGCTTTACCTGTTGTTTGAAGCACTGGAAAAGGGTGAGCTTACTCTAGACCAAGCGTTGCCTGTTTCGGCGCAGGCTGCTGCGATGCCGGCCACTAAGCTCTGGCTGGCGGCAGGTAGCTCGATTTCTGTGGATAGCGCGATCCGTGCATTAGCTGTGCGTTCAGCTAACGATGTTGCGGTGGTAGTTGCTGAGGCGCTTGGTGGTAGCGAGCAGCGCTTCGGTCATTTAATGACTGCAAAAGCCCGTGAGCTGGGTATGAATTCGACCACCTTTCGCAATGCTTCCGGTTTGCCGGATGACCAACAAATTACCACCGCGCGGGATATGGTGACGCTATCTGTGCGAGTGATGCAGGATTTCCCTCAGTATTACCACTATTTTGGCCTTCAAGAGTTTACTTACCGTGGAACGCGGCATACCAGCCATAATCGGTTAGTGCGTAACTATCCTGGAGCCGATGGTCTTAAAACGGGTTTTATTCGCGCCTCAGGTTTCAACGTGGCCACGACTGCCGTAAATAACAACCGGCGCTTGGTAGGCATTGTGATGGGCGGTTTTACAGGGGCGTCCCGTGATACTCATATGGCGAACCTGTTAGATCGCAGCTTTAGCCGTGCAGCACTGCGTGACCATGGTACATGGTTAGCCAATACCGATATCTCCCGTGAGTTTATGACGTTTCCAGGGTTAGCTCAGCCCATCAATCAGCCTGCAGCTCCTAGCCAGCCTATGCTTGCTAACGTCGCGACGACGCTGTCTCCTGCGCGAACGGCAGCAGTGGCAGTAGAAGAGCAGCTTTCCCGTTCGTCAGAGCAGAGCACTGATACCCCCGCCTCGGCACAGCCAGATCCATTGCAAGCGTTTATTGAGCGAGAGCGTGTGATGGCTACGGTTGCACCGGCGGCAGAGCAAGCTTCAGGTGGTGTTTGGGGTATTCAAGTAGGTGCCTTTAGCCAAGCATCTCACGCTGAACAGCTTGCTCACCAAGCGGCGCAACGCTTACCTAACAGCGTCGGTGGCCGTGTGCTAATTGACACCTTAGAGGGTCAGACACCGGTATTTCGTGCCCGTGTAGTGGCGTTAGATGAAGGAGGGGCAAGGCAAGCTTGTCAATCGCTTCAAGCTCAGGGCATGGACTGCATGGTGGTGAACGCTAGTTTGTAATCGCACTGATGACATACTGCCCCGCCAACCCTGTGTTGGCGGGTTTTTTTTGGTTAGTGGCTACCCAGAGCCCGATGAAATGAGGAGGCGCAAATGACAACATCGTTAAAAGGCATACTCTGCATGTGCCTGGGAGTACTGTTTTTAGCACTGGGCGATGCTGTCTCAAAATGGCTTGGCGAAGTGCACTCGCCGCTGCAGATCATTTTCTTTCGTACGCTGGTATCGTTACCGCTGATTGCGTTGATGGCCTACTTCGCTGGTGGGCTACGAAAGTTAAGCACGAAGCGACCAGGCGTGCACTTGGTGCGAGGGCTTATCTACACCGCGACGATGATCTTTTTCGTCTGGGGGCTTATCTTGCTACCTCTGGCGGAAGCGACGGCCATCGCCTTTGTTGCACCGCTTTTTGTCACGCTGCTGTCGGTGCCACTGCTGGGTGAACGTATTGACACACCTGTGCTGATCGCCTCGCTGGTAGGTTTTGTGGGCGTGCTGATTGTGGTGCGCCCGGGGGGCGATGCGTTCCAACTAGGCACGCTAACGCTATTGGGGGCCGCTTTCTTTTATGCCCTTATGATGATTACGGCGCGCCGTTATGGTGCCAGAGAGCACCTTTGGGCAATGGTGTTCTATATGACATTAGTGCCCTTTGTTATTACGGCGGTCAGTTTACCCTGGGTGTGGCAAACGCCGCAGCCGTGGCACTGGCTTGGGTTTTTAGCGGCCGGGGTACTGGGTATTGGCGCCACTGCGTTTATTACGTTGGCGTTCCGCTTCGCACCCGCGGCCATCGCTGCACCGTTTGATTACACCGCGATGCTTTGGGCGGTTCTGCTGGGTTGGTGGTTCTGGGGCGAGCTACCGGACCTGTGGGTGTGGGTAGGCAGTGCGCTGATTATGGGCAGTGGTTTGGCGATTGCTTACCATGACCGGCGCACAACGCTAAAGCGCCGTCCAAGCGCTTAAATAGCGCTGGTTGCCGCTACTTTTTGATCCAGGTCATCAAAGCAGAGAGCTGAACAAGACAGTACGTTTGGGCTGTTTATAATCCGGCCCTTTCAACCTGTGCGCTTTGGTGATTGCTGACGCGCCACGGGCCATCGTCCTGATAACGGTGACTGTTTATGCAAGCCCCAGAACTGCTTTCCCCTGCTGGTACCTTTAATAATATGCGTTACGCTTTCGCCTACGGGGCGGATGCGGTATACGCTGGCCAACCGCGTTATTCGCTGCGTGTGCGAAACAATGATTTTAAGGTCGATAATCTGCACCGTGGCATCGAATATGCCCACGCGCGCGGAAAGCAGTTTTATGTGGCTTCTAACATTGCGCCCCATAACAGCAAGTTAAAAACCTACCTGCGGGATATGGAGCCGGTGATTGAAGCGCGGCCGGATGCGCTGATTATGTCGGACCCAGGTTTGATCATGATGGTGCGTGATCGCTGGCCGGAACA
This sequence comes from Halomonas sp. GFAJ-1, assembly GCA_002966495.1. Lineage (NCBI taxonomy): Bacteria > Pseudomonadati > Pseudomonadota > Gammaproteobacteria > Oceanospirillales > Halomonadaceae > Halomonas > Halomonas sp. GFAJ-1. The sequence continues at coordinate 629,292 of CP016490.1, read as the reverse complement.
AGAGATCCATCTCTCAGTACAATCCAACGTTGTAAATTGGGCGGCCGCTAAGTTTTGGCAGCGTCAGGGCATTAGCCGGATTATTTTATCCCGCGAGCTCTCCCTTGAAGAGATTGGTGAAATACGTGCTGAGTGCCCGGACCTAGAGATCGAAACCTTTGTCCATGGAGCGCTCTGTATTGCTTATTCAGGCCGTTGCCTGCTCTCAGGTTATTTTAATCACCGTGACCCTAACCAAGGCACCTGCACCAATGCGTGTCGTTGGAAATACAACACCGTCGCCGCCACTCACGACGAGACGGGCGATTTGGTGCCTGCCAATCAGGGGGTAACGGCAACGGCTAATGATCAAGATGAGTTGTCGGCGTTGATTGAAGATGTGACACGCCCAGGCAAGCTGATGCCCGTTTATGAAGATGAGCACGGCACGTACATTATGAACTCGAAAGACCTGCGCGCCGTTCAGCACGTAGCGCGGCTAGCAGAGATGGGTGTCTCATCGCTCAAGATTGAAGGGCGCACTAAATCCTACTATTACGTCGCGCGGACGGCCCAGGTCTACCGCCAGGCCATTGATGACGCCGTCGCCGGGCGGCCCTTTAATATGGGGCTAATGGATGAACTTGAGAACCTAGCCAATCGGGGCTACACCGAGGGGTTCTATCGCCGCCATGTACACGATGAGTTCCAGAGCTATGAGCAAGGCAGTTCCATCGGTGTGCACCAGCAGTTTGTAGGCGACGTCCTCGGCTACGATGCATCACGGGAAATGCTTGATATAGAGGTTAAGAACCGCTTTGAAGCAGGCGACAGCATGGAGCTAATGCTGCCCGGCGGCAATCGCCGTTTTGCGCTTGAGTACATAGAGAACCAGCGCGGCGAAGGCTTGCGTGCCGCCCCCGGCTCTGGGCACCGGGTTCGTATCCCGGTACCTGGGGCTGACATTCAGCCTGAGCAGCTTGAGTTTGCCTTGCTAATGCGCGATCTCAAGCCAGCGGCGTCTATTCCCGCTGTTCAGCTAGGAATTCCTGCTTCCTGAGTCTGCTCCACCGCTGAAAACGCCTGCGCCGCCTGGCGCGGGTCTGGCTGACCACAGATGGCTGAAATCACCGCAAGGCCATTGGCGCCTGCGGTTTTAACGTGCGCTGCGTGCTCAGCCTTTAGACCACCAATCGCCACGCTGGGCAGCGGGCAAACTTCAGCCAACTGTGCCAGTCCATCAAAGCCAATCGGTTGGGCGTGGTCTTGCTTACTGCCCGTGGCGAATACGGGTCCTAAGCCCACGTAGTCCAGTAGCTCAACCGGCGCGGCCTGTAGTTGGGGGAGCGTATTAATGGAGAGGCCGATAATGGCGTTAGGGCCTAGCGCTTGGCGTGCTTCCTGCACTGCTGTATCGCTTTGGCCCAGGTGCAGGCCATCGGCTTCACTTTCTAGGGCTACGTTTAGGCGGTCGTTAATAATCAGCGGCACGCCGCTTCCCGCAAGCAGCGCTTTCAAGCGTTTAGCCTGGGCAATCATCTGCGCGTCGCTGGCGTGCTTGTCGCGTAGCTGCACGATAGTGACACCGCCCTGCACCGCGGCCGCTACCGTCTGCTCTAGGCCAAAAGAGGCGCAAAGGTTCGCGTCGGTTACTAAGTAAAGCGAGAGATCAAACGGCATGCACTGCCTCCAGTTGGGCAAAGGTAGAAAGGTCATTGGGGGTGAGTTGATACAGCGCATCTAATAGCGCGACTTGAAAACTGCCAGGGCCGGTGGCATGTTCTCCCGCTCGGTTACCTGCCAGGGCAAAGCAGGCTAGCGCGGCGATGCTTGCTTCAAAAGGGCGCTCACGATTTGACGCTACAAAGCCTGCTACCAAGGCGCTTAGGCCACACCCTAGGGTGGTTACTTTAGGCATCAGCGCATGGCCACCTGTGAGGCGATAGTGGTGGTGGCCGTTGGTCACAAAGTCCTCTAGGCCGGTCATCGCCACTACACAGCCATGGCGTTGGGCAAGCGCAATAGCCCCGGTAAAAGCATCTTGGGTAGAGGCGGTGGCATCTACCCCGCGCCCTTGGCCAGCTAACCCTCCAAGCGCTAGGATCTCTGACGCATTGCCACGAATCACCGTCGGCTGGTAGGTGAGTAACTCAGCACATAGCGTTTGGCGAAAGCGTGTGGCACCCACGGCAACTGGATCTAATACCCATGGGATGTCTTGGAGATGGGCCGTTTTCGCAGCCACTAGCATGGTGTCCGCCCAGGTAGAGGAGATAGTGCCTATATTGATTGATAACGCGCCAGCAATCGCCGTAAAGTCGGCGACTTCTTCAATGGCGTGAAGCATGGCAGGGGATGCGCCGGCGGCGAGCAGTATGTTGGCGGTGCTGTTCATCGCCACATAGTTGGTTATGCAGTGCACTAGCGGCGTAGAGGAACGCAGTGCTTCAAGATAACCGCCTAGGGGGTAATCGCTCAAGGAGCGTGAGGTCATAGCATCCTCCCGGCAGGGAGGTGGTGTAGGGGCACCACGACTCCCTACGCCGGTGTTATCCGGTTCAGGTTCAAAGGGTGCTTCTCAGCCGTCATAACGGCGCCCCTGTCGTCGGGCCTACTATCCTTGGCTTAAACGGATCTGTAAAGCTTTGGGTTGCCGGAAGTGCTTTCCAAAAACGGGCAGCTACGAGACTAGCTAAGTACGTGACTACCGAAAGGAGATACGCGTTCCATAGGTAAGCATCTCGTCCGGCGTTATCGCTTTGCCTTCCACACCGATCATCTCATCGCCGCACTGGTCGGCAAAGGTAAGCACACCGTGTGTTAGCCCTAGTTGACCAAGGGCATCGCGGATTTCACCGGTGCCCATAAAAGTGCTGACGTGACCTTCACTGTTGCATAAATCAGAGACGCCATTAGCGTGGTGAAAGCGTACTTTGTAGATACCATCCATCGACTCGACTTCCACTATCGGTGAAAAGCCGTTTTGCAGCACATGAGACAGCTGCTTCAGCGTTAGTCGGTCGCCCAGGGTCATATCGATTGCAGTCATGACAAGCTCCAGATTGACCCCGCTCGCGGGTCATCTAACGGTTGTTAAAGAGAAAGTTAGTTGTCTCTAAGGAGACCGGTTTAGAATCGTTTTGTAAAGCATTTGATACGCAAGTGTAGAAGATTTGCATAAAATTTCCAGTCACTATATATCGATTGTACGGCTTTGTGGTTAACGCACTGCGTCCAGAGCATGCTGCTGAAGCTTAATCAGCGGAATAATTTCTAGCGTCCGCTCATGGGTGCTGGAAAGAATCACCGGTGGCGCAAGACCCACCTGAGCGGCTTCGGCCCAGCGGTGGGCGCAGAGGCACCAGCGGTCGCCAGGTGTTAAACCGGGAAATTTATGCTCAGGGCGAGGGGTGATTAAGTCGTTACCTTGGGCATGTGAGAAAGCTAAAAACTCTTCTGTCACCATGGCGCACACTGAGTGAACGCCTGCATCATCGGCCCCCACGCGGCAAAAACCATCGCGGTAGAACCCAGTTTTAGGAGAGTGGCAGCAGGGAGTTAGCGGCTCACCCAGTACATTACGGTCACGGGACATGCGGTCTCCTTTGGTAAAGGCTAGAATTCGCTAAATGCTGCCTTCATAAAGTATCGTTGAGGTAGAAAAGCGCTTTATGAGGTGATGATGTTCAGCACTCTAAAGCCTTGTGCAAAGTAACCGCTTCGTCAAAGTATTTACGCCCCTCTAGGGTATTTTGTATTGGTTAATTCAGCAGCAGGAGAGACCCATGTCGTTTAAAGGTGAACAGCACCCAGGGGTTGCCCCCGTCGCACCGCAAACCCAAGGGTTTTGCTTAAATCACACCATGCTGCGGGTGAAGGACCCCGAGCGTGCTCTGGCGTTCTACTCGAAGGTATTTGGTATGCAGGTATTAAGGCGCCTGGACTTTGAGGAGATGCAGTTTTCGCTCTATTTTCTAGGTAATGTGGCCGCGGGGGATAACGTACCCGAAGAGACCCAGGCGCGTACCGCCTGGACATTCAGCCAAAAAGGCCTGCTAGAGCTAACGCATAACTGGGGCACCGAAAACCAGCAAGATTTTGCTTATCACGATGGCAATGCAGAGCCGCAAGGTTTTGGGCATATCTGTTTTAACGTACCGAATTTGGAAGCCGCCCAAGCATGGTTTGACGAGCATAACGTTACCTTTGTTAAGCGTGCCGACCAGGGCAAAATGAAGGACGTTATTTTCGTCAAAGACGCAGATGGCTACTGGATTGAAGTGATTCAGGCAGACCGCATGGCGGCGATGGGCGACTAATATGGCCCATTTGTTATTTCGGCTACGACACGTGACGGATGAAGAGGCGCTGGAAGTTCGCCAACTACTGGGTGAACGCGGCTTTGACATCTACGAAACCCAGGCGGGTTTTTTTCGCCTGGGGGTAGATGCTATCTGGCTTCGCAACCCCCACCAACGTGAAGCAGCAGAGGCAGCGTTGGCAGAGTACCAGGCTGAACGCCAAGTGAAGGCTCGGCAAGCGTATGATGATGCCGCTGCCAGGGGAGAAGCGCCAACGCTATGGCGGCGCTTGGCCGCGCATCCGTTTCAAGTGTTGCTGGTTATGGTAGCCGTTGTGATGATTATCCTGATCACGCTACTGCCATTTATAGGTTTGATAGATTAACGGCGGCCAAATGGCCGCGTTTTAAATAAAGCTGTGCACCACTGCCGCCTGCTTGAAGTTGAAGTGCGGCGCCAGCGGGGTAGCGGCACCAGCTGCCGGCAGGGTACTCGGTGCTGCCTTCCCACAGCGACCCTTCCAGTACAAAGAGCTCTAACCCGCCGCTAAGAGTAGGGTAGGAGACTGTTACGTCGGCTTCCCAGCGCTCCAGGCTTACCCGCTCTGGGCCATACTGTTCTGAGTGGTAGGTATGCAGCATTTTATAAGTAAGGCCAGCGCGGCGGTCAGGCTGCCAGGGCAGGCGGTGGGCGGGGACGGCAAGTTGCAGAAGGTCATCTTTATCAAATTGATGCAGCTTAACCAGAATTAACGCGCCTTCGTTGCCAATCTGGGGTGTATGCCCAGTACCAATCGGGTTGCGTAAATAGCTGCCAGCGGGGTAGCGGCCATGCTCATCGGCAAATACCCCCTCAAGCACCAAGATTTCCTCACCGCCGCCATGGGTGTGATGGCTAAACTGGCTGTTGGGCGCGTAGCGCACCAGGCTGGTGGCCCTGGCTACTTCATCGCCAACGCGGTCTAACATCATCCGTTCCACGCCCGCGCTGGGAGACGCTACCCAACGATATTCTTCCGGCGTAACACAGGCAAAGTGGCTAAAATCGGCGTTCAGGCGCATGGTAAGGGCTCTTTGCTGGGGTGAAGACGAGGGATTACTGACAAGTCTCCTTATCCCAGGGCTAAAATGCAATGCAAAAAAAACCGCCTGTTCGGCGGTTTTAAACGTGTGCAGTGACGTTTAGTGACTATGACCATGATGGTCGTGGTCGTGGTCGTGGTCGTGGTCGTGGTCGTGGTCGTGGTCATCATGACCATGATCGTCATGACCCGGCTCGGCCAGCGCATCGTGTAGTACACGCGCATTGTGGCGCATCATGCCTAGGTAAGTACTGGCCTCACCTTCCGCTGCCAACGCATCGGCGTAGAGCGTGCCGGCAATAGGTAGGCCAGTCTCTTCGGCTAGCTGAACAATGATCGACTGATTGGTCATGTTCTCGTGGAACAACGCTTTAACATTCTCCTGCTCAATCACGTCCACCAGCGCCGCCATGCTCGCACCGCTTGGGTCAGCTTCGGTGGAAAGCCCTACTGGGGAAAGGAAGTTCACCCCATAAGCGCGAGAGAAGTAACCAAACGAGTCGTGACCGGTAATCACGCTTGCAGAGGCGGGGATTTCACTAATCAGGGCGCGAATCTCAGCATCTGCTTCCGCCATTTCAGCGAGGTACTGTTCGGCATTGGCCTGATAAGTATCGGCGTTAGCGCTATCGGCTTCCATTAACGCATCACGAATGTTCGCTACATACACCTTAGCTTGCTGCAGATCCTGCCAAGCGTGAGGGTCATCATCGCCATGTTCGTGATCGTGGTGCCCGTGGTCATGGTCGTCATGCCCGTGGCCATGGTCGTCGTGTCCGTGGTCATGGTCGTCATGCCCGTGGTCATGATCATCATGACCGTGGTGGTCGTGCCCATGATCGTCATGACCATGCTCATCGTGTTCGTTATATGCAAGGGCGTTAATACCCTCGGTGGCGGTTACTAAAACCCCCGAGTAGTCGCTTGCGTCGATCAATCGCTCCATCCAGCCTTCAAACAGCAGGCCATTAAAAACGACCACATCCGCTTCGGCTAATGCGCGGGCATCGCCAGGCCGAGGGGAGTAAACATGGGCATCGCCATCGGGGCCGACTAACGAGGTAACGTTAACGTGCTCGCCACCGACATTTTCGACCATGTCAGCCAAAATAGAGAAACTGGTGACAACGTTAACCCGCTCGTTAGCAATGGCCGCAGGTAGTGCCAGCATTGCGGAGACACCTACGAGCCAGCGCGAGGAAGAGGAAAGCGACATACAACACTCCTTACCATTTTAAGTAATAAACGTGATGGCACCTATTCAAGCGCAAGCGGCGTTGTTTTACGCCGCAGCTTAGCGGCTAAGCTGTGGTAGCGGCCGAACAGTGCCGACAGTAGATACCCCACCCCTGCCAGCAAAATAATGCTCGGCCCAGAGGGAATATCCAGGTGAAACGAGAGCAGCAACCCGCCTGTGCTCGCGATCATTGCCAACACAATGGCAATGCCGATCAAGCCCTCTAGGCGCTTGCTCCAAAAACGTGCCGATGTCGCGGGCAGCATCATCAGCCCCACGGCCATCAATGTGCCCAGGGTTTGAAAGCCGGCGGTTAAATTCAGCACCAGCAGCCCCAAGAACACGCTGTGTACCCAGCCGCTGCGGCCGCTTTGCCCACGTAGGAACAGAGGGTCCAAGCACTCCACCACCAGTGCGCGGAAAATCACTGCCAAGGTCAGCACTATCAGCGTGCTGATCGAAGCAATCAGCACCAGCGCCGTGGAATTAATCGCCAAAATTGAGCCAAACAGCACGTGGGTTAAATCCACGCTGCTGCCGCCAATCGAGATCAGCATTACCCCAGCGGCCAGCGAGATAATAAAGAAGCTCGCCATGGCAGCGTCTTCCCGCTGCCCGCCCATTTTGGAAACCGCCCCCGCCAGCAGTGCCACCAGCAGCCCAAACAGCACGCCCCCAACGCTCATAATGGGGAGCGAAAAGCCCGCCAGCAGAAAACCTAGCGCCACACCGGGCAGAATGGCATGGGCCATGGCATCGCCAATCAAGCTCATACCGCGCAGCACCAAGAACACCCCAAGGGGCGGGGCCGCTAATGAAAGCGCTAAACCACCTACCACGGCACGGCGCATAAACCCGTAATCGAAGGGCGCAATAAACCACGCATCAAGCAGTGCCAGCATGATGCCCCCCTAAGGTAAATGGCACCACCTGTGCTGGCGCATGCTGGTGGTTAAGCGCACTTGGCGCCATCCAACGCGCATGCCCACCGTTTAGCATCAGCACCTCATCTGCCAAGCGGCGCAAATGATCCATATCGTGCAACACCACGATAATCGTGGTGCCGTCGTCGGCCATTTGGCGCAAAATGCGAATCAAAATATCCACTGTATCGCTATCCACGTTGGCAAACGGTTCATCAAGCAGTAGTAGCTCAGCTTCCTGCATGAGGGTGCGGCCAATCAGGGCCCGCTGGCGTTGGCCACCGGAAAGCTCACCTAGCGGCCGGTGGGCCAAGTGGGAAATACCCAGCCGCGCCATAATTTCGCGGCCCTTACGATAATGCGCCGCGCAGTAGCCTTTTAGCGCCCCGTGGCTTGGCCAGCTGCCGGTCATTACCAGCTCTTCCACACTCATGGGGAAGGTCAGGTCTAGCGCCAACTGTTGAGGTAGCCACGCACGGCGGGCTTTATCAACCGTGCACACTACTTTGCCGCTGGTAGGCCGTAACTCGCCCATAATGGCTTGAATCAGGGTGCTTTTACCGGCGCCATTGGCGCCAATCAGAGCGCTAATCGCGCCGGGTTTAAAATCACCGTCTACATGCTCGAGTACGGTGCGCCCGCCCTGGGCAAGGTGGAGGTCATGCAGTTCCAAGCGTGAAAGGGTGGGCTTGCTCATAATGGCCACCCACCCGCCCAGACCACCAACCCCCACAGCACCAGCAGCGGCAGAACCACTAAGCCAAGCCGTTTGGTGGCGGAAAGTGACATCAGTGAAAAGTGGCAGGGCCCTTCGCGATTATGGCGATGCGTTCGCTCGCTCATGGATGACTCCGTCTACGATTAATAAGTTATAACATAACGTTTAATAAAACAAAAAAGTTTGGCGCGTATTTTACGCGCCCCCACCGTACTGACAATGGCAAATATGGTGTGAAAAAAGCACTAACGGTAGAGAAGTGCCGGAAAAGTGCTAGTAGCGCCATGTGGCGCCAATGTGTTGCGGGGAGATAAGCAGTGCGTACTCGCCATTTAGCGTAACAGGCCCTAACGACATGCGGGCAGGCTGAAAGCGGTTAATCGCGCTTGATGCTTGGTTGGGCTGGGTCCAGATTTGCAGCTCGTTGATTAACATGCCGGTAGCAAAGTTCACCGCACCGTCCCGCTCGCGGCCATCAGCGGCAATCACAGCCCCGGCAAGGGTGTTGACTACTAGCGAGCTAATGCGCGCCTCAACGCCGTAGCGTGCCTGTTCAGCTTGAGCAAGCTCCAACCCTAACGCCTGTACACCGCTTAGCTCGCCACGTGCTTTTAAACGCTCATACTCAACCAGTGCCGCTTGGTGTGGCTGGCGGTCAGCCAACATCCCACCCAGTGCCAAGGCGGACTTTATAGTGCCCACCCGCGCATCAAAGCGGTCGTTACGGCTATTCGCCTCGCTGGACTGATAAGCATTGACCACTAAGCTAGTTGCGTAAATACCCGTCCAGCCCGCATCCCACCACGTTGCGTGGCGCGCCCCGTTTTCAAATACCTCGTCGTAAGCCGCCCAATCTGCCTGGGTTTGTGAATGCGCAGGCAGGGCGATCACCAAGGTGGTAACCAAGGTGGCAATAAGACGAAAAGCATGCATGGCGAAAGCCTATCAAGAGGAGCAGTAGCGCTAAGCGTAGCACGGTGTAGGCGAAAAATTAGCGTGCAAATAGAGGAGGCTAAGTATGACGAAGATCAGTAGTATTGTAAGACGCGTTCACGCTAGCGTATTGATGAAAACTAGAAGCTTTGAGTTGAGAGTCTGGTGAAACAGTTCGCCTTTCGCTGCCGCCCAGGTAGCTTTGAAACTGACTGTAGGACATCGCTACACACCGGGCCACCGCTGTAAGTGCGCTAATGCTTACGCCGCCCAGGCGTTTTTAGTTGAGTTTTCTGGACGGCGTTGGTGGGGTTATTCTTTCTCTTCCTCCTTATCGTCCTCGTCTTCTTGCCAGTGCTCCATCGCGCGTTTGTCATCGGGCAGGCGCACTATATCGCCCATGTCGAGTTTCTGATGGGATTGAAAGCGGTGGCCATATTTGTCGAGGATAGCTGCGACGCTGCCAATGCTGACGGCATCCTCTTCTCGGTAGGTTTCAACTTTCACGCGTATAATTTTGCCCATGTAGCGGGCTGAAAGAATGGCGCCTGGGTAGGGCGGCATGTGATCCGGGTCGTTTTTAAAGTATTCCGCTACGCTGGCGCTGCCTGGGTCATCCCATTCGATATGCTTATGCATCGCAGTATCCTTAGTAGTGAGTGAGAAAATGGATAAAAAATAGTTGCCTATCTTCAGTGTAGATAGTGAAGGTGTCATTCCGCCAATGCAGTATTTCAATGCTGAGAGGGCATTTTCAGGTGAAGCTTGCCTTATTACTTAACACACCGCCAACGCTAGCAGAGGGAGCCCAGCTGTGGCTTATTCCTCGGTCCGCCCTACATATTGAAACATGAAGTTTAGCGCTGCTGGCAGGCTTGCTCGCCATACGCGCCAAGTATGGCCGCCTGGGTATAAATCGAGCCGCACGTAGCCTGGCTGAATACGCTCCATCGCTTGGCGTAGTACCCGAGCGTGATACTCCGCGTCGAATACATCACGGCGCCCCGCACTTATGTAAAGCGGTACGGGGGGAATATCGCTGGTAGTCGCACTTGGCCGTGGTGTAACAAGAAAGCGGTACTCTTCTAAGTGAGCGGTATAGTTGAGCCGCGTCCACAGGTCTTGGTCGAACTGCCCCTGCTCATTCTGAAACGCGGGATGTCGTTTGGCTGAGGAGTTTGCGGGCGGCGTGGGCACGTAGCTTGCTGGGCTTAATGCCGCTACAGCCGCGAACATATCGGGCCGCTCTAGGGCGAAGTTCAGTGCGCCGTAACCACCGGCGGATAGCCCGGCAACCCCACGCAGTTGGCGAGTGTTACCAACGTTATAAGTGCTTTCGATATACGGTAACAGGTCATCGAAAAAGGCGCTGCGAGCGGGCTCGTTATATCCATCTACCCACCAGCTTCGGCTGCCCGGCATGACAAATACTGTAGGGGGTATGTGGCCAGCACTTATTAGTCGGTCGGCTATTTGGGGAAGGTTACCCTGGGTGGCCCAGTCAAGCTCATTACCAAACGAGCCGTGGAGTAGATAGATAACGGGGTAGGGAGCTTGAGCATCTTTGTCATAACCCCGGGGTAAATAAATTGTATAAGGGTAGTCGTGACCTAGCGTGGGTGAGGTGAATTGCTCGCGGGATATATCGCTAGCCATCGTGTAACTGCTTATCGCCAAACCGATGGTAAAAGCAATTAAACTGCGCCAAACGCGCTTAAAAAAATACGCTAAAGGAGAGATGAGCACGTGTCCTCCAGGAATTAAATTACGTTACAAACGTCGTACGCCATAGCATTAGGGTTATGCAGCATATCTTAGCCTAGCAGGGTGTTTTCTCATTGGGAGGGTGGATGCAGAAGGTTGAGGAAATTTACTGGTTGCGTGCTTATGGGTGTATCGCTGTTTTCTTATTTCACTGGTTCGACCATATAAATCAGCGTGTTGATAATGTATTTACCGATCTGATGCGTATTCCGCTGGTGCTCGGCACGCCTATTTTTTTGTTTATTTCGATATTTGTGTTTGCCGTTCGGTACAACAAACAAGTGCCGTCGGGGTTCCTAGGGCAGCGGGTTAAGTACGTCATGCTGCCCTATTTGGTATATGGATTCATTTATTCGACGGCTGAATGGGTGCGATTACAAAACAGCGATGAGCCGGTTGGCTTTATTAGCAATGCAACGGAGTATTTTGTTTTTGCAGGTTGGCATGGGTACTTCTTGATTATTGCTATGCAGTTTTACACGGCCTACTGGCTGTTTACCCGCTGGCAGCTATGGCGCTTTGACCCTATGCTCTGGCTATGGGGTAGTTGCATCGTAAGCATGGCTTACTGGGGGGTAGCTTATTGGCTAGAGGTAGCGCCGCCTGGCTATTTGCTTTGGATTGCCCCGTTGGGCTGGGTGTATCTCTTCTTTTTGGCGCTCGCGTTGGTGCGCTATTACCTTTTGATGCCGTCTGCAGTGTCTCAAACGGAAACGGTTCAGTTGCCCGCTTGGATACGTGTGTTGGCTCGGCCAGGATGGCTGATGGGGCTAGTGGTTGGCATTGTGATGGCCACCTTTGCGGGATGGCTGGCCTTTTCATCCAAAGAGGTCTGGGTGATTCCTTTTTTTGTGTTGTTCACGCTGTGGGCAATGCGCTACTTAAAGGGGCGCCGAGCGCCGCCTTGGGTACGCTATATCAATGCGTATTCGTTTGGTATCTACCTTGCCCACCCGATGTTTTTTGCAATCACAGACTTTTTTGTCGGGCCCACAGCGCTTCCCCTGCCTATATACGCTGTGCTGCTGATTGTAGTGGGGGGTGTCGGCTCTATAGCGCTCAACAAATTGGCGAATACGACTACCTGGGGCGCCATGCTTTTTGGCAAACGTTTAAAAGTATAAACGCGGGAATTAAGGGATTAGGTGTGAAGCGTGGAGTGGGTAACGTGTATCGTCTTTAGCAAATAAGCCGTGCTGTGAGCGTAGGGTATTGCTACTGATGGTTTTTAGGCGTGTGGGGCAGGCATAAAGGCGCTGCAGTAAGTCTACCAACGCTGGCTCATCCAGTTCGGGGTCAAACCTGCCTAAGCGTTCTAACCAGGCGCGTCGAATCGCGATGTAAGGTGGCACCGTAATAGCAGAGCCTATAAAGCGTTGCAGCAGGCGCGAAGAACAGCGCGGCGGCGCACTTACAATGATCAATGCGTCGAGAGAAGAGGTATCTAGCTGGGCAATAATCTCGTCCCACTGCTCTGGGGCGATGGTTTTTTTCTTTAGCGCGATAAACAGCCACTCCGCTTGGCTGATATAAGCAGCTTGGTTCAGGCGTGCACCTAGTGGCTGGGAGGGGGTAATTACGCAGTGCACTTGGTAGCGTTGCTCCAAGTCTGCCAAGCGATTATCAGCACGAGTATGAGTGACAATAATGGGTACTAGATGGTCTGAATGGCCGGACTGCCGAATGGAGTGGAGGTGGCGTGGTAAGCGGGCACCCGTTACCAGCGCGTCAATAATAAAGCAGACCGTACCCATGAAGGCGGCTTCCCATGTTATAAAACCTATTGAATTGTAATTTATTGTAGTTCTTGGTTTCTTTAAGTAGCAAGCTAAAGTTGCTTAATAAAAATGAGGGTTATGGTTTTTTCATGCACCACTTTGATGCAAATTGGTGCTTGATTGTGTGCTTTTGGTGCACTTTTCTGGATTGATGGCAAGGCAGGGCTGCTCTTATAGGCGTCATGCCACATGAAGAGGCATGGTTAAAGAAGTTTTAAATTAATAAATACAATGGCTTGCTATTTTTTAATGCCATATTGGTGCAAAGTTGGCATGCTCTATGCTTTATATTTTGGAAACAGTTGTTTAGCGGCTAGCGTGTCGTAGGCAGAAGCCCTGTGGCGTGCTACAACGATAGCCGGTTTGGAATAACGCTGGACGTTTTGCTCTTTATCGCCAGACAAACGTTGAGCGAAGCAGAATGACAAACGTGACACATGCCCTTAGCGTGTTGAATGTTTTGTCGAATAACATTTTTATCGATAGCTTTCTGTTTTACGCTTTAAGCCACGCTCATACCGGAGGACACTATGTCAGCCAAGACTCTCGCGCTAATTGAAGAACATGATGTTAAGTGGGTAGACCTGCGTTTCACCGACACCCGCGGTAAAGAGCAGCACGTTACTGTTCCTGCTCGGGATGTGAACGAGGAGTTTTTTGAAAACGGCCAGATGTTTGATGGTTCTTCCATCAACGGCTGGAAGGGCATCAATGAATCCGACATGATTCTGCGCCCAGAAGACGGTACTGGTTTCCTGGACCCCTTCACCGAAGACGCTACCTTGATTCTGCGTTGCGACATTATCGAGCCGGCTACTATGCAGGGCTACGACCGCGACCCACGTTCTATCGCTAAGCGTGCAGAAGCCTACCTGCAGTCTACCGGCCTGGGTGATACGGCTTTCTTTGGTCCTGAGCCTGAATTCTTTATTTTTGATGAAGTGCACTGGAAGTCCGATATCCAGGGCTCTATGTACAAAATCACCTCTGACGAAGGCGCCTGGGCTACCGACAACGTTGTTGAAGGCGGCAACTTGGGGCACCGTCCACGCTTGAAAGGCGGTTACTTCCCGGTTCCTCCGGTAGACAGCTTCCATGATATTCGTGGTGCTATGTGTAACACCCTGGAAGCGATTGGCCAGACCGTGGAAGTTCATCACCACGAGGTTGCCAACGCGGGTCAGAACGAAATCGGCGTTAAGTTCAACACGCTGGTGAAGAAGGCTGACGAAGTTCAGGAAATGAAGTACGTGATCCACAATGTGGCTCACGCTTACGGCAAAACGGCTACCTTTATGCCGAAGCCGCTGGTGGGCGATAACGGTTCAGGTATGCACATCCACCAGTCCTTCTGGAAAGATGGTCAGAACCAGTTCGCCGGTGACGAGTACGCTGGCCTGTCTGAAATGGCGCTTTACTACATTGGCGGCATCATCAAGCACGCCCGCGCTCTGAACGCCTTCACTAACGCGTCGACTAACTCTTACAAGCGTTTGGTACCTGGTTTTGAAGCGCCGGTAATGCTGGCCTACAGTGCCCGCAACCGTTCTGCTTCTATCCGTATTCCGTACACGGCTAGCCCGAAAGGCAAGCGTGTCGAAACGCGCTTCCCTGATCCGACGGCCAACCCCTACTTGGCGTTTGCCGCCATGCTGATGGCCGGTATCGACGGTATCAAGAACAAGATCCATCCTGGCGATGCGATGGATAAGAATCTGTACGACCTGCCGCCAGAAGAAGGCAAGTCAGTGCCGACCGTTGCAAACAGCCTGGATCAAGCGCTGGAAGCACTCGATGTTGACCGCGCGTTCCTAACCGAAGGTGGCGTGTTCACCGACGAAATGATCGACGCCTACATCGAACTGAAGATGGAAGACGTTGAGCGTATCCGCATGACGACTCACCCCATTGAGTTCGACATGTACTACAGCTGCTAATCAGCGTTATTAATACCTAGCTGCTACTATCACCCCGGCGGTGGTTGTCAGTAGCGAAGTAAGTGCGCTAACAAGTACAGTAGTAAGTACTGTTATCAGTACTTCTATCAGTACTTCTATCAGCACTGTAATAAGCACTGAAACCCCGCCTCGGCGGGGTTTTTTATTGGTACAAACACTGTAAAGGATGGGGCGCGATGGCGTTTGGGCGGCGTTTTGAGGCAAAAAAGAGTTTATTCACAGGCGCTTTGCTCGTGCTGTGCATGTGGGTAAGCGCTGCGCAAGCACAAACGGTTTACCGAGTGCTGGATGAGCAGGGCAGGGTCACCTTTACCGATAACCCGGAGCGCGGCGGCGAAGCGCTGACGTTAGCACCGCTGCCGAGCGTTTCCACGTCTCCCCGCGCTGCCCCATCGGCGCCGCGTCGCCAGGGTAGCCCTGGGCAGCCCTTTATGCCTTACGACCGCTTTGTGATTAGCGCGCCCCAGGGTGGGGCAGCTATTCGCGATGGCATGACCGCCGTCGAGCTGCACGTGTCACCCCCGCTGCGGGAAGATCACAAAGTTCAGCTATTGGTGAACGGTGAGCTTAGCCAGACAGCGCTGAATAGCGATGCATTTTGGTTGACGGGCCTGTCCCAGGGCCAGCACCGGCTTCAGGCTGAGTTGCTCGATAGCAGCGGCCGGGTGCAGCACCGCACTGATCCGGTGAGCATTACCGTTACTGACGAGTAGCTATGCACTATAGTGGTGCATTGACATCGCGAAGAAACCGCTACATTGCGCTAGAACGTCTCGCCATGTTGGGAAACGATGCCCTCAAGCCGTGCAACTCGGCGCTTGCCGATAGTTGGCGTGCTTTTTGCAGTTCTTCCTGCACAATCGGCAGCGCGCCTTTATATGCTGAATCATGCGTATGCCCGAAAGAAGATTCTCAGCACACTGTTTTAGCGTATTACGTCAGCTCACTTAGTCAGGGTATGCCATGTATCAACGTTTGTTAGAACATCTCACAACGGCGGTACTGTTGCTGGATGGCGAGCTACGCGTTCGCTGGATGAATCCTGCTGCTGAAGCATTACTGGCCGTTAGCCTAAGCCGTGTACAGAATATCAGTCTGGATACCCTGCTGGGCAGTGGCGATAGCATTGATGACGTGCTGGCCAAAGCCCGGGATGCGTTTCACCCCTTTACCCAGCGTGAGGCGCGCATTACGCCGCTAAATAGCGAGCCCCTCACGGTGGATTACACCGTTACCCCCCTTTCAGAAGATGAGCTGCTGTTAGAAGTAGAACCCCGCGACCGCCTGATGCAAATTTCCCGGGAAGAAGCGTTAACCACCCGCCAGGAAACCATCAAAATTTTAGCCCGCGGCTTGGCCCATGAAGTTAAAAACCCACTAGGGGGGATTCGTGGAGCAGCACAGCTGCTGGAGCGAGATTTAGACGACCCAGCGCTGCGTGAATTTACCCATATCATCGTCGAAGAGGTGGACCGCCTACGTGACCTAGTGGACTCCATGCTTGGCCCCAACCGCATCGTGAAACATGAGCCGGTCAATATTCATAAAGTGCTGGAGCGGGTGCGGGCGCTGCTCATCGCCGAGCACCCTCACGTAGCGGTCACCCGCGACTATGACCCTAGCCTGCCTGACCTTTCTGGCGATGAGTCGCAGATGATTCAGGCGGTGCTTAACGTCGCCCGCAACGCGGTTCAGGCCATGAGCGATGCAGGCACCCCCGCGCCAGAACTCATCCTGCGTACCCGTGCCAAGCGCCAGTTTACCCTGGGGGCCGAGCGCCACCGGTTAGTGAGCGAAGTAGGCGTGATTGATAACGGCCCTGGTATTCCTGATGCATTACGCGAAACGCTCTTCTACCCCATGGTTTCTGGGCGCGCTGAAGGCAGCGGCCTGGGGCTATCCATTGCTCAGTCAATTTTGCACCAACATCAAGGGTTGATCGAATGCGATTCACGACCCAGCCACACCGAATTTCGTTTACTGATTCCATTGGTTATTAATTTCACCGGAGAAGCGTCATGACTGAGGCGACACGTACCGATGTTGCACGGGTGGTCATTGTCGACGATGACCGCGCTATCCGCTGGGTGCTTGAGCGCGCGCTGGCGCAGCCAGACCTGCAAGTCGAGTGTATTGAGCGGGCCGACACCGCCTTAGCCCGGCTATTAGAGAACCCGCCCGATGTGCTGGTGACCGATATTCGTATGCCGGGTATTGATGGGCTTGACCTGATGTCGCGGGTGCGCGATGCCCACCCCGATTTGCCCGTTATCGTGATGACCGCTCATTCCGATCTAGATAGCGCGGTGGCCTCCTACCAAGGGGGGGCATTTGAATATCTGCCTAAGCCGTTTGATGTGGATGAGGCGCTTGCCCTAGTGCGTAGAGCCGTTGCCCATGCCCGGGAACGCCAGCGCCCGGTAACGGTTCCAGAAGGCTTAAGCGCTGAAATTATTGGCGAGGCGCCTGCTATGCAGGAAGTGTTTCGCGCCATCGGCCGCCTTTCTCACTCGCATATTACGGTATTAATTAATGGGGAGTCGGGCACGGGTAAGGAGCGCGTTGCCCAGGCACTTCACCAACACAGTCCCCGGGCGGGTAAGCCGTTTATCGCGCTTAACATGGCGGCGATTCCCCGTGACTTAATTGAGTCTGAGTTGTTTGGTCATGAAAAAGGCGCTTTCACAGGCGCGGCCCAGCAGCGTCAGGGGCGCTTTGAGCAGGCCAACGGCGGTACGCTGTTTTTAGATGAAATCGGCGATATGCCCGCTGAAACGCAAACACGGCTGCTGCGAGTGCTTGCTGACGGTGAGTTTTACCGCGTGGGTGGGCATACGCCGGTAAAAGTTGATGTGCGCATTATTGCGGCCACTCACCAAAACCTGGAGTCGCTGGTAGAGGATGGGCGCTTTCGGGAGGACTTGTTCCACCGTTTAAATGTGATCCGTGTGCATCTGCCGTGCCTAGCAGAGCGTCGGGAAGATATTCCCCGCCTCACGCGCCATTTCTTGGCCGAGGCGGCGAAAGAGCTGGCAACAGATATCAAAGTGCTTACCGCAGAAGCAGAGGCTCACCTTACCCGTTTGCCTTGGCCGGGCAACGTGCGTCAGCTGGAAAATATTTGCCGCTGGCTAACGGTCATGGCTTCGGGCCGTGAGATTCTCATTGAAGACCTGCCGCCGGAGCTACGTACGTTAAGCACGACAGAAAACAGCGCCCACGGCGATTGGCGCTCGGCTTTCAGAGAGTGGGCCGACCGCGCCTTGGCAGAAGGGCATACCCATTTGCTGGAAGAAGCCGTGCCGGATTTTGAGCGCATCTTAATAGAGACAGCGCTGAAGCATACCGGAGGCCGCAAAGGAGAGGCTGCGGAACTGCTGGGCTGGGGGCGCAATACGCTGACCCGTAAACTAAAAACGCTACTGCCCGCGCTAGCCGATGAGGGGTGATAACACCGCATTAAGCGTTTAAGCACCAGAGAGTGACGTATGTCACGCGCGATACGCTGGCGGCTCGCCATCAAAGCCGTGATTTTATCTATTTCGTGAGGCGGTTGAAACTGCAACGCTGTTTGATCATGACGGCCACCCGGTGCCTGTAACGGACAGCATAGGCGTGGCCTGCCCCCAGGCCTTGGAAACCAGCGAGGAAGTTCTCAAACGAGCAGATGCGCACCTTTATTGCGCTAAAGCGAAGGGGCGTAACTGCGTGGTCGCGAGTGATCTATAAAAAAGCGCCCGCTGCTTATGCTTAGCAGCGGGCGCTTTAGTGTGGCTTAGGTGTTGCTTATTCGTTTGCGCCGGGTACGCCGCCTAGTTCTTCAATCAACGCTTTGTAGCTTTCGGTCTGCTCAGTGAGTGTTTGGGTAACTTCATCTTCTGAGAGATAAACCACCGGCATTAAGATGCGCTCTTCGGTGATTTCAATGAAGCGCTCATCCTGGGTAGCGGCTTCCAGTGCTTCGGCCAAGCGTTCAACGTGGGCGTCAGGCGTGTTTTTGGGCACCATTACCACACGGATTTCCGCCGGGTTAATGTCATAGCCGGCTTCCTGCATGCTTGGGGCATCGGGGAACGCCACTAAACGCTCTTCCGCTAGGCTAAGCAGTACGGGCATTTCGCCAGACTCGGCATAGCCTGAGTGGGTGCCGCCACTGTAGGCAAAATCCACATCGCCGGAAAGAATCAGTGGCGCCATGCCGGCTCCCCCAGCTGTCGGCACGATGCGAAGGTCGAGGCCTTCTTTCTGAGAGATGTACTCAATGATCATGCGATCAAGGGCGGTTTGCGTGGCGTAGCTAGTGCCGGGATTTTCCCGCGCGAACTCAACCAGGGATTCCCAGCTGTCGCCGAAGGGGCGGTCTTCACCGGTTACAATGGCCGACTGCCCTAACGTAACGCCTGCAACGTAGCGGAAATCGTCCAGCTGATAGGCGGTTTCAGTTGCCAGCGGGCCGTAAGTAATGGTCATTGAAGTGCCGAAAGCGAAGGTATAGCCCTCATCGCTATTATTGGCCAAGCGTGTTAATGCAATACCGCCGCCCGCGCCGGGTTGGTTGACCACGTTAACGGGCTGCCCCAGCTCATCTTCCAGTACGTTGGCAAGTACACGCGCCTGAATATCGGTGCTGCCACCCGCGCCAAAACCAACCACTAACGTAAGAGGCTTGTTAGGGAAGTCGCTTGCTTGAACGGTGCTCATGCCGACAGCCAGTGCCGCAGAAAGAATCGCTGTACTAAGAAGTGTTTTTTTCATGGTGCCATTTCCTCAATCGTTTATAAGAATAGTTTTTTGATTTTTTATATGTCGCTTTATAAAAATAGTTTCCAGATGTTGGTTAGTTTGAGCACCGCAGGGCTATAGAGAGACCGAGCGGCGCTGTCGGTAAGTACGGTAGCTGCTCCAAGCAAGATGTAGCATCATCAGCACCGTGGCGACCACGAAGAACAGCGCGATAGGCCGCTGCAGCAAAATGCTGATTTCACCGCCGGATAGAATCACCGATTGGCGCAGATTCATCTCCAGCATAGGGGTCACAATGAAAGCGACCAAGAACGTCACGAAGGAGTAATCGTGCTTCTTCAAGAAATAACCAAAAATGGCAAAACCGAACACGGTTAATAAGCCAAAGGTGCCGTACCCCTGCACCTGTATGCCCGCTAGGCACAGGAATATAACCACCGGAATGACGATGTTTTGTGGCACATTAGTGACTTTGGCAAAGATGCGTAGGCCATACCAGCCCACGGCGAGCATAAGTAGGCTTGCCACTACCATGCCCGCAAAAATAGTAAACAGCATTTGTGGATGGTCGCGCAGCATAAGCGGCCCCACCTGAATGCCGTGAATCATAAAGGCGCCTACCAGCAGGGCAGCAGAAACGCTGCCAGGAATGCCTAAACCGAAGAGTGGAATATAGCTGGCGGGGATAACCGCGTTATCGGCTGCTTCCGCGGCGGCAATGCCATTTGGGTTGCCTTTGCCAAAGCTGTGGGGGTCTTTTGAGCCCCGTTTAGCAAGCCCATAGGCCATAAAGGAACCCACTGATGGCCCAAGGCCGGGCAACGCACCTACAAAGGCCCCTACGCCGGTGCTTTTAAAAATAGTAGGTAGCGTCTTTTTAAATTCACCGTAAGAGAGGTCGTCATCAGGGTTATGGCCAAGACGCACCGAGCTGCCCCCTTTAGTACGCCGGTACTCGTCTAACTGCACAAACATTTCCGAGAGCGCTAAGGTGCCAATCACCAGAGGAAGTATAGGGACGCCTTCCATCAACTCAGCGAAGCCAAAGGTTAAGCGCATCGCCCCCGTTTCAGGGTCGAGGCCCACCGTTCCCAAAATAACGCCCATTCCACCAGCCGCCATGCCTTTTAGGAACGAGCCGCCTGCCATGCCAGCAATGAACACCAACGCAAAAATTAGGATAGCCGCTAACTCATAGGGGCCAAATTTGAGCGCCACAGAGGCAAAAGGGATCACCACGGCGATCAGCAGTAAGGTCGAGAGTAAGTCGCCAATGACCGAGGCTAGCAGCCCAACCTTGAGTGCTTTGCGGGGCTGGCCATTTTTGGCCATTGGGTAGCCGTCCAGGCAGGTAGCCGCTGAGGATGGCTCGCCCGGGGTGTTAAGCAAAATAGCTGAAACGGCGCTGCCTGCTGCCGTGCCTTTGGAAAGGCCGATAAGAAAGGCGATAGCCGCATAAGCG